>JAUYAB010000005.1 GCA_030693705.1 Ignavibacteria bacterium
GAGTAAGAGAAGTCCCAAAATCTTAAACCGCTGAACGCGGAACAGATTGTTTCTGTTTTTGCGGGATCAGACTCTCGCTCCTTTCCGTTTGCTTCATCTCAAACTTAAGGAAATGTATTCAATATGTCAATGAACTTTTTGTGAATATAACTTCTCAGAAGAAATACTTGGGATAACTTAGCCCAAGTATTTCTTCTTGACTTTTAACGGAATAACTCTACACAAATCTTTTAAACTTGTACCGGCGCAATCGGGTTTGCTGTATGTCGCATTGAATGAACTTTATTTTTCGGTTCCAAACTAACTTCATCTTTTACTACGGCTTCAAATTCTTCTCTAAATCTTGCGATCATAAATTTAACGGGCCAAGCCGCCGCATCACCTAAAGCGCAAATAGTATTGCCTTCAATATTTTTTGCAATTGTTATAAGAAGATCAAGGTCTTTACTCGTCCCTTCACCACGGACTAATCTATTTAAAATTTTCAACATCCAGCCGGTCCCTTCACGGCAAGGGGTACATTGTCCGCAGCTTTCATGATAATAGAATTTTGCGATACGCGCTAAAACTCTTACTAAGTCGGTATCTTCATCCATCACCATAATTCCGCCGGTACCAATTGCAGAGCCAACAGCTTTAAGTGATTCTGCATCCATCTTAACCCCTTCAAGCTTATCGCCGCGTAATGGAGGCATTGAAGAACCGCCGGGAATAACACATTTAATTTTTTTGCCGCCGATAACTCCACCGGCGTATTTGTAAATAATATCTGTTAGTAAAGTGCCTGAAGGTAATTCAAACACACCGGGATTATTCACGTGTCCGCTTACACCAAATAAAATTGTTCCGGGATGCTTCGGTTCGCCGATTGCAGAAAACCATTCCCATCCTTTTTTTATGATCGGAGGAATATTAGTAATCGTTTCAACATTGTTAATTGTGGTTGGATTTCCCCAAAGACCATTTTGCGCCGGGAATGGCGGCTTTACGCGCGGATATCCACGCTGTCCTTCAATCGAATTCATCAATGAAGATTCTTCCCCACAAATATATGCACCGGCTCCTTTATGCACGTAAATGTTACATGAAAAATCTGTTCCGAAAGTTTCTTTCATCTTTTCGCCAACGAAACCTTTTTCGTAGGCATCATCAAGAGCTTTTTGAAGAAGTTTTATCCATTTATGATATTCGCCGCGGACATAAATATACGCGCTCTTCGCTCCAATCGCATAACACGCAATGATGGTGCCTTCAATCAATTGATGAGGATTGCGTTCTAAAATTTGTCTGTCTTTAAATGAACCCGGTTCGCTTTCATCACCGTTAACGCAAAGATATTTTGGCTTGTCGTTATTCTTCGGCATGAAGCTCCATTTTAATCCGGCAGAGAAAGCGGCGCCGCCTCTTCCGCGCAACCCGGATTTTTTAACCGTATCAATTATCTGATTGGTCGTTTGCGTAAATGCCGATTTAGCGGCTTCGTATCCGGCGTTCTGAATATAAACATCAAGCTGATGAAAATTTTCTATTTCCGGTAAAACTATTTTTTCCATTTATAAAATCAATTTAATGAGTCTAATATTTGCAGAGCTTTTTCTTTATCTAAATTTTCAAAGTAATCTTCGTTCACTGCGATCATAGGCGCTGTGCCGCAAGAACCCATACATTCAACTTCTTCAAGAGAGAATTTTTTATCGTTTGAAACATCGCCATTGTCTAATCCCAATTTCTCTTTAACGGCATCATAAATTTGATAGCCTCCGCGAAGCATGCAGGAAACGTTTGTACAAACTTGAATGTGATATTTTCCCATTTCCTTTTTATGGTACATCGTATAAAACGTGACAACGCCAAAAACATCTTCTTCATTCATTTCCAAAATGGATGCGGTTTCAACCATCACTTCTTTAGAAATCCAGCCGTTTTGTTCTTGAGCGATATAAAGCACCGGCATAACAGCAGCTTGCTTAGTCGGGTACTTTTTTAATACTAGCTCAATCTTTTGAAGATTCTCTTCTGAAAATTTGAATTCCATTTTTCTTCTACTTTTTTATTCGTGAACCATATATCATCCCTACGGGATTTTATTTTCCAAAGGGAATTTTATTCTACCAATATTTAATCCCTAACGGGATTAGAATCAATTTCATTTCTGCAATTCCGAATTGCCATTCGTTCCTAATTCATAACCTGGCAAAGCCAGAACCATATTGTTCTTGAATGAAGTATTTGTTTCATCTTTTTTCTCGCTAAGCTCGCCACGAACCGCCACGAATTTTCCCTTTGCGAACGTTGCGAGAAATTTTCGATAACTATTCTTGCCATCTAGCGCAGAATATTTTTACTAACTATATAACCTGGTATACCAGAACTAAAAAAATAATAATGAATAATGAACAAGGAATGTAGAATATCGAAATGTAAAACTTCATCATTCGTTATTCCTTGTTCGATGTTCGGTATTTGATTTCAAGAAAATATTCTTACCTCCCTGCGGCGGGCAGGCCATTTTGCGAAGAATATTTTTGCTAACTATCTAATTTACTTATCAGCTTCGCCCATAATCGGATCGATAGAGCCGACAATTGCAACAACATCCGAGATCATTTGTCCTTTAACTAAGTGAGGGATCGCCTGAATATTCGCAAACGAAGGTGATCTGATCTTCATCTTCCAAGGATGTCCTTCGCCTTTACTTACAATGTAAAATCCAAGTTCGCCTTTCGGATTTTCAACCGCACTATAAACTTCTCCTACCGGAGGATTGATTCCAAAATTCACGATCATAAAATCGTGGATCAATTCTTCCATCTTCGTATAAATCTCTGTTTTTCTCGGGAGAACTTTTTTCGGACTGTTCAGCATTACTTCGCCATTTGGAATTTTATCAATTATCTGGCGGACTATTTTTGCACTCTCACGCAATTCATCTGCACGGACAAAATATCTTGCCAGGCA
This sequence comes from Ignavibacteria bacterium, assembly GCA_030693705.1. GTDB lineage: Bacteria > Bacteroidota > Ignavibacteria > Ignavibacteriales > Ignavibacteriaceae > UBA1563. Next base: position 2,959 of record JAUYAB010000005.1, read on the forward strand.
ATCTCCTTCAGTATAAGTTGGAATTTTAAAATCCATCTCATTATAAAAGAGATAAGGAGTCGCTCTCCTTAAATCAAACTCAACACCACTAGCGCGTAAATTTGGACCGGTGAAACCAATATCGATTGCGTCTTCTTTGGATATAACACCAACGCCTTCCAATCGTTCTACAAAAATTCTGTTTCCGTTAAGCAGGCGTTCCATCTCATCAAATTTTTCTTCAAACTGATCGATGAACGCAATAATATTTTTCATCGTGTCGGAAGTAACATCGGAAGCAACGCCGCCGATTCTTGTGTAGCTTGTTGTAAAACGGGCGCCGCAAATGACGTCGAAAAAGTCAAGAATTTTTTCACGTTCGCGCAGTCCCCAAAGAAAAACAGTTAACGCACCAACATCCATTGCAAGTGCACCGATAGCTACTAGATGCGAGCACATTCTTGCAAGTTCTGCAAGAAGCATGCGGATATATTGTGCACGTGGCGGAGCCGTTATTCCGGCAAGTTTTTCCACTGCCAACGCGTATGCGACGTTATTTGCCGGAGGGGAAATATAATCCAAACGATCGGTGTGAGGAATAAATTCGAGATAAGACATATTCTCAGCCATCTTCTCGTATCCACGATGGAGATAACCCAACTCAGGAACGCAAGCAATAACTGTCTCGCCATCCAACCGAAGGAGAAGCCGCAAAACACCGTGTGTTGCAGGATGCTGCGGACCCATGTTCAGGATCATTTCGTTTTCTAAGGCATCATCAATTGTAATATGTGAATCAGCGCCAAGCAACGCTTGTACTATCTTTGGATGCACACTATCTTTTGTTAATTTTTGCATAGACATAAACTCATTATTTTTTCGGTAGTGGAAGTGTGCCTGGTATTCCCATCAGCGGAAATTCTTTTCTTAACGGATGATATTCAAAATCTTCCGGCATATACATTCTGCGTAAATCAGGATGATTGAGGAAAATAATTCCGTACATATCATAAGCTTCGCGCTCAGCCCAGTTAGCTGCTTTCCAAATTGAAGAAACAGATTCAACAGAACATTCGCTTTCGTCAACATCAACTTTTAAGCAAAGGCGGAATTTATTTTCCATAGAAAAAATATGATACACAACGGTAAATCTATTTTTCCGCGTCGCCCAATCTATTGCCGTAACGTCTTCGCATAAATTGAACTCCAAACCTTCCTCATCTTTTAGAAAGGCACAAACGTTTAGAAGAACCGATTTATCTAACTTCACAGTCAATTCATCATATTGTTCAATAAATTCAAATTGAACTGTGGTGAATTGTTTTGCTAATTTTTCTTTTAGTAATTCTTTCATACAGCTTTAATTTTTTGAGAGAGATAGCTCGGTCTGCTTTGTATCAAAGCCGACTTGCGGTGAATCAGGAAAATCTTTTACACGGGTTTTTCCGATTTTTTCTTGTATCTGAATAAGGGCGTTTAAAAGATTTTCGGGTCTTGGCGGGCATCCGGCAGCATAAATATCAACCGGTAAAAATTGGTCAATGCCTTGCACAACGTTGTAGCTTCTATACATTCCGCCAGTGGAAGTACATGCGCCCATCGCAATTACCCATTTGGGTTCCGGCATCTGATCAAAAATCTTTTTAACCACGTGAGCCATTTTATACGTAACGGTTCCCGCAACGATCATCAAATCGCATTGACGCGGAGTAAAACGCATTACTTCAGAACCGAACCTGGAAATATCATATTTCGGATCGCCTGAAGCCATCATTTCGATTGCACAGCAGGAAATTCCCATCGGCATTGGCCAAACTGAACTTTCTCTTGCCCAGGCGGCTAACGCATCAACGGTAGTTGTAAAAAAACCGTCATTAATTAATTTACTTTCTAATCCCATTTGAAACCGCCTTTTTTATAAGCATAAAGAAACCCTATTTCAAATACCACCAAAAAGAGTAACATCGAAAAGAAGATAGAAATTCCAAGTTCTGCATAAAGTCTTTTAAATTGCACCGCCCATGGGTAAACAAAGATCACTTCTAAATCGAAGATAATAAACAACATGGCAACTATATAATATTTAACAGAAACCCGATCATGCGTGGTTCCGATTGGTTTCATACCGCTTTCGTAAGTTGAAAGTTTTTCCGAAGTCGGTCGTTTTGGACCGAAAATGGTGGAGGAAAAAACCGTAGCGATCGCAAAAATTATCGCGAAGCCAAAAACTAAAAATATGGGAAGATATTCAATTAACATTTTTTCTTATAATTATTTTGGATTCAAATTTATCATAAATACGCTTGAATGTCAATTTAGTTCAGAGCTTATGGCTTAATATTTTTGCAATTCATACAGAAAATTGCTTAGTCAATTCAAGAAAAAAATTTTATTTTGACATAAGAATAATTCAAATAGAAGGAAACCTATGGAACTTCAATTTATCGGCGCGGCAAAAACTGTAACCGGATCACTCCACTATTTCAAAGTAAATGAAAAAAAATTCATTATCGACTGCGGATTGATCCAAGGTAAACGAAAGGAAGCGTTTGAACTGAACCGCACATTTGAGTTTTTCGATCCGGAGGAACTTGACTTTGTCATCCTTTCACACGCTCACATCGACCATGCAGGGAATCTCCCTAACCTTGTAAGAAAAGGTTTCCACGGAAATATTTATACCACTTTAGCCACACGCGATCTTTGCTCGGTGATGCTTTTGGATAGCGCGCACATTCAAGAGAAAGACGTTGAGTACGTAAATAAGAAAAGAAAAAAGCAGAACAAAAATCTCTTTGAACCTCTTTATACCACACAGGACGTGCACGAAACCATGTCGCTGTTTGTAGGATTAAATTATCGCCGCACCTACAAAATTGATGATAACATTTCAGTAACTTTTTACGATGCCGGACATATTTTGGGTTCAGCCATCGTTTATTTAAACATAAAAGAAAATGGCAGAGAGTTTACTTTCGGATTTTCCGGTGATCTTGGGAGACCAAATTTGCCAATCCTTAAAGATCCGGAGAAAATTCCTGATGTCGATTATTTTATTTGCGAGAGTACGTACGGTGGTAGATTTCACCAGACCTTTGATAAATCAGAAGAAAACCTTACTGAAGTTTTGAAGAAAGCGATTCAACGAAAAGCGAAAATTATCGTCCCTTCTTTCAGCGTTGGAAGAACGCAGGAACTGGTTTATGTGCTTAATCAAATCTTTGAAAAAAAATTGGTACCGCCTATCCCGATTTTTGTTGATAGTCCGCTATCTGTAAACACCACGGCAATTTTTAGACTTCATCCCGAATGTTTCGATAATGAAACAATAAACTTTATGAACCAGCATCACGATCCATTCGGATTTGAAAAGTTAAAGTATATAACCGATGTAGAAGATTCAAAAAAGTTAAATGAAATTGAAGGACCGGTAATGATCCTTTCTGCTTCTGGAATGGCGGAAGCCGGAAGAATCCAACATCACCTTGCAAACAATATCAGCAATCCAAATAACATCATATTGATAGTTGGATATTGTGCCGAACATACATTAGGAAGAAGAATAGTTGAACGGCAGCCGGAAGTAAAAATCTTCGGAGAAGTTTTTCCTTTAAATGCCGAAGTTATTGTCTTCAACTCCTTAAGTGCGCACGCAGATGCGAATGAACTGATTGATTATTGCAGCAAGTTTGATAAAGAAAAAATGAAAAACTTCTTTTTGGTACACGGAGACGAAGACCAACAAATAAAGTTCAGAGATAGATTGCTTGCTGCCGGATTTGGTAAAGTAACCATCCCTTCCCGTGGAGATGTCTTCAGCTTGTAAACCATGAAAAAAATATTTTTCATTATTCTTATTGCATTGGGAATTCCAAAAATTTTTGCTCAGCATGAATTAACCCGGGATTCCCTTTCTATTCTCGTCAATCCGGATTCAATAAATTTTGTTCAAACCAAACTGAACAAACTCCTTTCCACTTATCGGCTTGAAGCAAATTTTCTTTTCAATAAAACGTTCTCAGATTTCTCTTTTTCCGTAAAAGAAGATTATGGATCAACGTTGATAAAATCATCCGATAAAAGTATTAAAGATGAACATTTTTTTTCTATGAGAACAGCTTACAATTTCTCTGAAAATTTTTCAGGAGGGTTTGCAGTAAACCATTCAATCCTCTCAGACTCACGAAAGATCGGGCTCAATTCAGCGGTTCAATCAAATATTGTTTTTATTCCACGTTATACTTTTGCACCTGAAATATTTTTGGCGCCGTTCGCCGGTTATTCAAGCAATCGTCAAATTGGAGTTCACGATGACGGTATTTTATATGGCGGAGAAGGTGGTTTCCGATCGAATTCCGGTGATGGTTTTGAATTTGTCTCTTCAGTAAAAATTAGCGAAGAGGATATTTTGCCGAGGAAAAATAATATTCATGATTTCAATCTTTCAGCGGTAAATAGATTTTCTGAATTTGTAGGGAACATCCTTCATGTATCTTACATTGAATCTAGAAAGGATTTTTATTACGAAGCTGATTCTTTAATCAGGAGAGAATATTCGGTAATAAATAATATTCAATCCCGGAAAGAAAATAATTTTCAGTTTGATGATTCCCTCCGGTATCTTCAATTTCTCCCGAATACAAATCTCACATTACATAGCTCGGTTCTATGGCGAAAGATTTTTAGAGACACGAAGTATAAATCAACCAACGTTTCTTCCAAAACCGTTTTCGATACCGAAATTCATGAACTTAAACTTGATCTTGAAGGAGAAGCGGAGTATTATAAAGATGATTTTCATTTTCTGGTGAAAACTGCGTTTACTGAGAGAGATGAAAAACATTCGGCAAAGAATTTTGACGGCGCTGATCCAATTGATTTTGAAGTAAGAAGTACTTCCGAATCGCAAAAAAATAATTTTACACAACTAACGAGTTTGACAATCTCAACCGATTATAAAATTTCAAGTAAGGATAATATTTCGTTAAGTCTTTTTCATAATAAACTCACTTACGATACCCCGAGCAAAGAAAATTATGACGACCGTGATGAACTCCTTTCGATAATCAAACTAAGGTATTCGCGCATGCTAAATCCTTATTTTGAATTTTTCACTTCATCGGAAGGAACGATAAATAAATTAGTTTATATCTCTTCACAGCGCAGTTCAAATAATAATGTGAATCGCGTGCTCAAGCTCCAATCCGGCGGAAAATTTACAAGTTCGAGGCTGCGATCTTACAATGCCTTTGATGTCTCCGCAAATTATACGGTTTACGATTATGAAGATTTAAATCCAAATTACAAAAGTTACTCATTTAGACAATTTGGAATGTTTGATTCTACTTCTCTCCGTGTAGTGAGGAATATCGATGCAAAGTTTACCGGCTATTTACGGCTCTCGGAACAGGGCGAATTAAAATGGAAAGAGTTTTCTATGAAACCAACGCGGTTTTTAGAGGAATCGTTTTTACTTCCTCAGATAGCTTATTTTTTTATGAATGCTCAATTCGTAATAGGCTTTAGACAGTTCTCACTAAAAACCTATTCTTACAACCAAACATCAAAAGTCCTCGAGTCATCATACTTGAGTCGTGGTCCGATTACGGAGATTTATTACTCGGTTGTCGGCAAAGTGCAGCTTCAATTAAAAGCCTGGTATGAGTTTGTTACCGTAAATAACCAAAAGGTGAACGAAATTCCCAACCTCGATTTTGCAGTATTGTTGAATATTTAAATTGCAGATACAATTATTTTCCTTATTTTTCATTAAAAAAAAATAGCATCATTTGGAAACACAAAATTATCATCTCGAAATAACCAGCGATCCGAACAATTTGATTGTTGTGGAAGAATTCTTCAATCAAATTGCGGTAGAAATTAAATTGCCGGAAAAGCGTTTCCCGGAGTTGATGGTAGCTTTAACGGAAGCTATTACCAACGCTATCATACATGCCAATAAAAAAGATCCGGCAAAAATGGTTTACATAGATTTTATTGTTGAAGAAAAGATGTTAACAATAAAAGTGAAAGACGAAGGGAATGGATTTGATCCCAAATCTATCCCGGATCCAACTCAGCCCGAGAACATTTTTAGAGATTCCGGACGCGGCGTTTATTTGATGAAAGTTTATTGCGATGAAGTCTACCACAACATAACACCCACCGGAACGGAAACGATACTCAAAATATCTTATTAACTTTTGTTACGCAGTTGCTAATAAAAATCATCTTAATCTTACTCCTTTTTAGATAATTAATACAGTTGAGAAAAAGATTAGGATTACGATTAAGAAATCCATTATCTCTTTTGAGTAATGTGACCTATTAAGTATAAAATAAAAAAGGCATCCGAACCGGATGCCTTTTTCATTTATATAAAGAGAGGTAAAAGTTAAATATCTAATTTTTTAATATTTGCGGTTACATCATCTGCAGATTTCTTCAATCCGGCAATTTCTTCATCAGTTAATTTTAGCTCAAGAATCTGTTCAATTCCATTTGCATTTAATTTTACCGGAACACCGCAATAAACATCATTCAAACCGTATTCACCTTCAAGCCAAGCCGAGCATGGTAAAACTCTATTGCTGTTTCTTGCAATCGCTTCAACCATTTCAACCGCTGCGGATGATGGTGCATAATAAGCGCTTCCGGTTTTAAGAAAATTGACAATTTCAATTCCGCCGTTACGTGCGCGGGTAACCAAAGCTTCAATTCTTTCGGCAGAAATTAATTCTGTAATAGGAATGCCTGCAACAGTGGAGTAGCGAACTAAAGGAACCATTGAATCTCCGTGTCCGCCCAAAACCATTGCTTGAACGTCTCTAACAGATACGTTTAATTCTTGTGCAATAAAAAGTCTAAAGCGGGCAGAATCGAGAATTCCAGCCATACCAATAACACGCTGTTTAGCAAAACCGCTAACTTTTTTAGCAACATAAGCCATAACATCCAATGGATTAGAAACAACAATAAGAATTGAATTCGGGGAGTGAGTTACAACTTGTTCGGTAACTGATTTTACAATTTTTGTATTAGCCAACAAAAGATCATCACGACTCATACCAGGTTTTCTTGCTAATCCCGCAGTAATTACAACGATATCTGAGTTTGCAGTAGCTGCATAATCGTTTGCCCCAACAACAGCCGAATCAAAACCCTCGACGGGAGCGCTCTCCCACATATCAAGCGCTTTGCCTTGCGGTACTCCTTCAAGAATATCAACAAGTACAACTTCTTGCGCTAATTGCTTTTCAGCAATTCTTTGTGCCGCAGTAGAACCAACATTTCCGCCGCCAATAACCGTTATTTTTTTCATGATCTCCTCTGATTTAAGTTTGTTAAACGACACGGTAAACAGAAACTTTCTGTCTATCTCCTCTTCCAATTTCAAACTTTACAAGTCCGGCAGCAACTGCAAAAAGAGTATCATCTCCGCCAATTTGCACGTTTGTTCCCGGATGAAACTTAGTTCCTCTTTGACGCACGAGAATTTCTCCGGCATTAACTTTTTGTCCGCCGAATCTTTTAACACCTAAGCGTTGCGCATTACTATCTCTACCGTTCCTTGAAGAACCTTGACCTTTTTTATGAGCCATCTTAAAACTCCTTACCTTTTAACCAATTTTAGTAATTTCAATTCTTGTCAACTGTTGACGATGTCCGTTAAACTTCTCATGCCCGGTTCTTCTTTTCTTTTTGAAAACAAAAACTTTTTCGTCTTGAACGTGTTCAAGAACTTTTGCATAAACTTTTGGAGAATCTAAAAACGGGGTTCCAATTTTTGTTTCGTTTTCATCACCTGCCATCAAAACAGAATCAAATGTAAGTTCGCTGTTTGGTTCTTGAGCTAAAAGCGGAACATACACTTTGTTTTTTTCGGACACTTTAAATTGCTGACCGGCAATTTCTACTACTGCATACATATTTTTTACCTTTTTTACTTTTCTAAGTGCACAAAATTAAGGAAAAACCATATAGAAGTCAATTTTAATAGAAGAAAATATTTTGAGCCGTTATTTAGTGGAATTTGTATTAATTTTCGTCGATTTCAGCCGTTTTTCTTAACCAACAAATATTTATAATTAAAGATAAGGTCTTTCCCTTAATTATAAATAATCATAATTAAACTTGGTTCATCATATCTCATCGTATCTCATCGTTTCAAAAGGATTAAGGACAGAAATAATCACTGATTGCCGATTCCTTCACTTACCTTGTTATTTTTCGTTGAAATTGTGTTAAATCTTCTCTCAAAATTGCAAATCCGTTAAGTTTACGGTAAATTTGTTTCACTATTTTGAACGAAATGAAGTGCAATGCAAACCCCCTTAATGGCTCAATATCTTAAAATTAAAGAAGCGCATCCGGATACGATTCTTCTTTTCCGTATGGGTGATTTTTTTGAAACTTTTAACGAAGATGCTAAAATTGCCTCGAAAGTACTTGGAATAACTCTAACCCGGCGTGCAAACGGCGCTGCGGGAGATGTACCGCTGGCAGGATTCCCGCACCATGCAATTGATACCTATTTGCCAAAACTTGTTAGAGCCGGTTACCGTGTTGCGGTTTGTGAGCAGACAGAAAATCCAAAATTTGCAAAAGGAATTGTTAAACGCGAGGTTGTAGAAGTCGTTACTCCCGGAGTTGCTTTTACCGACAAATTGCTTGATCATAAAAGAAACAATTATCTCTTTTCATTTGTAATACGAGATGAAATTGCCGGAATTTCTTTTTGTGATATTTCTACCGGTGAGTTTCAAGTTTATGAAGTTCCCGCTGATCATTTGAAACAACAAATAGAGTTGATCTCTCCGGTTGAAATTCTTCTTTCTAAAAGATTAAAAGAAGAATTTGCGCCGGTAATTTCTTCCATCAACTCTTCTATCCGAATTACAAAACTTGACGACTGGATTTTCAATTTTGAATACGCCAAAGAACTTTTGCTGATGCAATTCAAAACGGTAAATTTAAAAGGTTTCGGAATTGAAAAATTAAACGCCGGAGTAATTGCTGCGGGTGGAATTCTCAATTACTTGCAGGAAACTCAAAAGGCAAATCTGTCTCATTTAAATAAAGTTTCGCTTTACAATCCATCCGATTATATGCTTTTGGATCACTCAACAAAGCGGAATCTTGAAATCATTTTTTCAATGCAGGATGGTGGACGCGAAGGTTCCCTCATTTCAATTCTTGATAAAACCGAAACCGCGATGGGGGGAAGATTATTAAAGAGATGGGTTTCCGCTCCGCTTAAAAAATTGGAACCAATTCTGGCGCGGCAAAATGCGGTTGATGAGTTTGTAAATAAAAAAGAAATTAGAAAAAAACTTTTACTTGAATTAAAAGAGATCGGCGATCTTGAAAGATTGGTTTCAAAAATTTGTACGGGCAGAGCAAATCCGCGCGAACTTGTTTTCTTAAAAACTTCGCTTAAAAAAATTCCTAATCTAAAAGAATTATTGTCCGGTGCAGAATCAAAAACGCTCTCTCAAATTTTTCAGCAGATAGAACCGCTTGAAAAATTGGCGGAAAAAATTCAAATCGCTTTAGTTGATTCACCTCCTCTTTCTCTTGTGGATGGCGGTGTTATCCACAGCAATTACAGCGCGGAGCTTGATGAACTGCGTGATATTTCTCTGAACGGAAAAGATTGGATCGCGAACTTACAAAAGACCGAGCGGGAAAAATCGGGGATTTCATCGCTTAAAATAAATTACAACCGTGTGTTCGGTTATTACATTGAAATAAGCAACACGCACAAAGACAAAATTCCGGCTGATTATATCCGTAAACAAACGCTTGTAAATTCAGAACGATACATCACTCCCGATTTAAAAGAATACGAAGAAAAAGTTTTAAACGCCGAAGATAAAATTTACGAGTTGGAATCCCAGCTTTTCAATGAACTTCGGTTGTACGTTTCATCATTTGCCGAGACCATTCAGAACAACGCGCGGCTTATTGCAACGCTCGATTGTTTTCTTTCGTTTGCTGAAGTTGCTGAACAATACAATTACGTAAAACCAGTAGTTGATACTTCAACAATTTTAGAAATTAAAGAAGGACGCCATCCGGTTGTTGAACGCATTTTACCTCCGGGCGAAAAATTTACTCCAAACAATTGCAAGATGAATAACGAAGAACAACAGATTATTTTATTAACCGGACCAAATATGGCTGGTAAATCTGTTTATCTCCGGCAAATCGGACTGCTGGTTTTGTTGGCGCAAATCGGTTCGTTCGTCCCGGCAAAAGAAGCAACCATTGGATTGGTGGATAGAATTTTTACCCGCGTCGGCGCAAGCGATAATATTTCCGCGGGTGAAAGCACTTTCCTTGTTGAGATGCAAGAAGCAGCAAACATTATAAATAACGCTACAGAAAAAAGTTTAATTCTGCTCGACGAGATTGGAAGAGGAACTTCAACGTTTGACGGAATTTCAATCGCCTGGGCGATCACAGAATTTCTGCACGAGAACTCCGATATCGCTGCAAAGACACTCTTTGCAACTCACTATCACGAGTTGAATGAGATGTCCGATCTTTTTCCGCGAATAAAAAATTATAAAGTTGAAGTACGCGAATATGACGACAAAGTTATTTTTCTGCACAAAGTAAATCCGGGCAGAGCCGACCATAGCTACGGAATTCAAGTTGCGCAAATGGCTGGCTTGCCAAAATTTGTTACCGACCGTGCAAAAGAAATTTTGTTCAACCTGGAAGGAAAAGAATTAACTCCGTACGAAATTAAAAAAGAACGTCTCGCAAAACTGAAACAGAAAGACGATACTCAAATCAACATGTTTGAGTTTAAAGATGATAAATTCCGCGATGAGATAAAGGATTTGGAAGTTGATAATTTAACTCCGCTACAAGCATTAACTTACTTACATGATATGAAGAAGAAAGTTGAAGATGAAAAGTAACATCGTTTTATTGCTGCTCGTTTTGTTTCTTGTTTCTTGCGGAAAGCAGTACTCCCCGGAACAGCAGAAGTATATTGCTTCAATTGAAGAGCAGAGGAAAAAGAAAGACGAATCGATGAAGAACGATGCTGATTCCCCCTTTAATCAAGAGCCTAAACAGCATTTTGAGCCGTTGAAATATTACGATATCGATCCCGATTTTGTTTTTAAAAGCAAGCTGACTGAATTTGAAACGAAAGATACTATTTCTATTTACGGAACGAAAGGTGAAGAAAGAAAAGTTGTTCGCTTCGGTTATGTTTCTATTTCTTTTCAAAACAAAAATTATAAAATGAATGTTTACAACGGAACATCGCGAAGTGGAGAAAATTATTACAGCATCTGGTTTACGGATAAAACTACCGGCGAAGAAACCTATGGCGTTGGAAGATATTTGGATTTTGAATTAAACGCAGATAAAGATTTTCTTTACACGATTGATTTTAATCTTGCGTACAGCCCGTATTGTTCATATAGCCCAAAATATTCCTGCGCCGTACCGACAAAAGATGATTATCTTGATATTGAGATAAAAGCCGGCGAGAAAAAATTTCATAATTAACAGCATCACTTTGAAAATGGAAGTGAATTTCAGAAATAAAAAAAGTAATTGGTGAAACATGGTTATTGTATTAGAAAAAAATGTTGCAGATAAGCAGATAGAAAATATTATAAAGCATTTGGAAGATTTCGGATTCGCCGTTCATAAATCTACCGGAGTTGAACAAATTGTTCTCGGCGCAATCGGCGTTAAACCGGATTTCGATACGCGCAACGTAAAAATTATTGACGGCGTTGCCGAGGTTTACCGCATAACCGAGCCTTACAAACTTGCAAGCAGAAGTTTCCAAAAAGAGAATACGGTCATAACGATTAAAGGAATTCCAATTGGCGGAAACGAAGTGATGATGATGGCGGGTCCTTGTTCCATCGAAAGTGAAGAACAAATTTTTACGCTTGCGGAAATCGTAGCAAAATCCGGCGCAAAAATTTTACGCGGCGGGGCTTTCAAACCGCGCACTTCTCCTTACGCATTTCAAGGAATGGGCGAAGAAGGTTTGAAACTTATCCGTAAAGCCGCTGATGCTTATAATCTCTTGGTGATCACCGAAGTGATGGAAATTGCACAAATAGATTTGATCGGAAAATATACTGACATCTACCAAATTGGTGCGCGGAACATGCAAAACTTTTCTTTGTTGAAAGAACTTGGCAAAACAAATATTCCAATCATGTTAAAACGGGGACTTTCCGCAACAATTGAAGAATGGTTAATGTCCGCCGAGTATATTTTATCGAGCGGAAACCGCCAGGTTATTATGTGTGAACGGGGTATCCGAACTTTTGAAACGGCGACAAGAAACACATTTGATCTTTCATCTATTCCCGTGTTACAGAAGAAAAGCCATTTACCTGTGGCAGCCGATCCTTCTCATGCCACAGGTTTGCGAGATAAAGTTTTACCGATGGCACGCGCAGCGGTTGCCGCCGGTGCAGATGCTTTGATGGTCGAAGTTCATCATCAACCGGAAAAAGCTTTGAGCGATGGACCGCAAGCGTTACTGCCGGAACAGTTCATGGAGTTGATGAAACAAATTCGTCTTATTGCAGAAGTTATCGGAAGAAAAATCGCATAAATGAAGATTGCTATTCTCGGTCTCGGACTGATCGGCGGTTCGCTTGCAAAGGCGATAAAAAATGTCCGCCCTGATATTTTTATTACCGGTTTTGATCTTCCGGCAATAACATCACAGGCGTTTGCAGAAAAAGTAATTGATGAACAACTCCTCTCTTCAACTGATGTGAAAGACTCGGACATTGTTTTTCTCTGCCTTCCAACGGAACTCTCAATCCGGGAAATTGAAAAGCTTGCGCCGATAGTTAAATCCAACTCCATTATTACCGATGTTTGCAGTGTGAAAAGAGTTCTCGAAAAAAAATGGGATCTCCTGCAAAGCGATGGAAAGTACATCGGAGGACATCCAATGACGGGAAAAGAGAAAGGTGGATATGAAAATTCCGATCCGATCCTTTTTGAAAATGCTATTTATATTTTAACCGGAAAAGATGCAGAACTTCCTTCCTCTCAAGCATTAATTGATCTGCTTTCCGCGATTGGAGCGAAAATAAAATTTTTAGATGCGTCGCTGCATGATACTATCGTTGCGAACGTTAGTCATCTTCCGCAGCTTGTGGCTGTTTCGCTTGTTAATGCTGCGTTAAACGGAGATCAACATGCGTTTAAGGATTTTGCCGCAGGAGGTTTTAGGGATTTAACACGTGTAGCCTCAAGTGATTATTTAATTTGGGATCAAATTATCCGTAATAACCGGAAGCAAATTCTTTCGGCTCTTTCAAGATTTCAGAAAACCGTTGCAGAGTTGTACTCTTCAATTGAAAAGGAAGATTTCGCTGCACTTCAAAATGCTTTTGAACATGCAAAAGAAAAGCGGGATGAAATTCCAAAAAATTCAAAAGGATTTATCAACCAGCTTTCCGATATTTTTATTTATGTGAAGGATGAGCCCGGAGTATTGAATAGAATGACCACCGTTCTCTTTCAAAATAACATAAGCATAAAAGACATTGAATTACTGAAAATGCGCGAAGGAACCGGTGGAACGATCCGGCTCTCATTTGATTCCGATGCAATTGCAACAGAGGCGAAATCACTCATTGAGAGTATCGGTTTCAGAACAAGATAATCGTCATTTCGCAAAATTGCAGTAATTCCTTAATTTTGCGTAAACATTTTTCAGTTTTAGCGGATTGATCAGTCACTGTTTTTATCCCTACAATTTAAAAGCTAAAGAAAACAAATTTTTTATAACTAAAGGAGAAATTCCTTCATGGCAACAACAGCCGATTTCAGAAATGGATTAATTATCAAATTTAAAAATGACCTTTACACCGTCATTGAATTTCAACACGTAAAACCAGGCAAGGGTGGAGCTTTCGTCCGTACAATGTTAAAAAATCTTCGCAGTGGAAAAGTCTTAGACAATACATTCCGTTCCGGTGAAACGCTTGATATTGTACGCGTTGAAAGAAGAAAATATCAGTATCTCTACCGCGATGGAGAGCATTTGGTATGCATGGATAACGGCACGTATGAACAGATCAATGTACCTTCGGCTCACATTGGTGACGGAATTAATTACTTGAAAGAAAACGAAGAAGTTGAAATACTGTTTAACGGGGAAGAGATTATCAGCGTCGATATTCCGATTTTTATAAATCTTAAAGTAGTTTCCGTTGAACCAGGTGCAAAGGGCGATACCGTTTCCAACGTAACCAAACCGGCGACATTAGAAACCGGCGCAACCGTAAACGTTCCTTTGTTTGTAAACGAAGGTGAATTACTTAAGATCGATACACGCACCGGAAGTTATGTTGAAAGAGTAAAAGCTTAGCTTTTTAGTTGGGATTCAGGAATGTTGAATTAGGAATGAAAGATTATTTTTTTCTTAATTCGACATTCTTCTTTCAACTGAAACTTTCTACTTTAAAAACCTCGCTACCGCATCAGCACAATTCTCTCCATCCATTGCAGACGACATAATTCCTCCTGCGTAGCCGGCGCCTTCACCGGCGGGAAATAGTCCGGCAATTTCTTTGTGCATATACGTTTCTCTGTCACGCGGAATGCGCACCGGTGAACTTGTCCTCGTTTCTGCCGCAAGCATTTGCGCTTCTTCTGTAACAAAACCTTTCATCTTGTTGTTGAATTGCTGCAGACCATCTTTTAATCTCTGCACAATTGGTTGCGGCAGGATAGAATGGAGCGGAGAAGAAACTGTTCCCGGAAAGTATGATGATTTTGGCAGTGAAGATGAAATTTTATTATTTATAAAATCAGTTACTCTTTGTGCCGGCGCTGTTTGATTACTTCCACCGGCTTCAAAAGCCAAATGCTCAATTTCTTTCTGATACATCATTCCTGCAAACGGACCGAATTTTTCATACTGCTTAAAATCCTCAGGCTCTACCGAAACTACGAAACCGGAATTTGCGTACGGGGAATTTCTTTTTGAGATCGACATTCCGTTTACAACTAATTCATCGGGAGCAGTTGAAGCAGGAACAATAATTCCTCCCGGGCACATGCAAAAAGAGAATACTCCACGCTCTTTAATTTGGCAAGCCAGACTATAAGTTGCCGACGGTAAATATTCACTTTTTTCTTTTGTGTGATACTGCATCTCGTTTATTATCGCCTGCGGATGTTCTATTCGCACACCCATTGCAAAGGATTTTTGTTCGAGTAAAATGTTCTTACCATGCAAAAGATAAAAAATATCCCGAGCGGAGTGTCCCGTTGCCAACAAGACGGAATCAGCAAGCAACTCTTCGTTATCATTCAAAACAACCCCAAGCATTTTTTTATCTTTTAGAATAAAATCAGTTACGCGAGATTCGAAATGAATTTCTCCACCGCACCGTAAAACAGTATTTCTAATTTCGGAAACAATTTCCGGTAATTTATTTGAACCGAGATGGGGATGCGTATCAACCAAAATATCTTCAGTGGCTCCATGCTGAACAAAAATGCGCAGGATTTTCTTTACGTCTCCCCTTTTGGTAGCGCGGGTATAAAGTTTTCCGTCGCTAAAAGTTCCCGCTCCTCCTTCTCCAAAACAATAGTTTGAATTAGGATTAACGAGACGATCCACCATAAGCTGTTTAATATCGCGTCTTCTTGCACGAACTTCTTTTCCCCGTTCAACTACTATTGGCTTGATACCGAGTTCAATTAAACGGAGCGCAGCAAACATTCCGGCCGGACCAAATCCTATTACGGCAACTTTTTTATTTCCATTTACCAGCTTGTAATCAACCGTTTTAACTTCCTCAGAAGGAGTTTCATTTACAAATACATCCAAAAGCAATTTGTAAACAGGATATTTTCGAGCATCGATGGAACGGCGTACAAGTCGGACGGCTTTTATTTCTTCAACCGGGATTTGTAACTGATTCGCTATTTCTGAACGAATTGCCGAATCCGAAAAAGCGTTTTCGGGAAGTAGTGCAAGTTCAATTTGTGTCTTCATAAATTTTTATTTTATATTAAGGTTAATTTCATTACTTGTAGAAAAAACATCTTAGAAAAATGGTTATAGATTAAATTACTCACACGACCTACTGACCACTGACAACTAAAAACTAAAAACTTCTACGGTGTATTACTGTTTTTCTTCCATTTTTCAACCCAATCGGTAAAGGGAGTCGTCATCGGTACGGCGGTTATTTTTCCACCGAAGCCAATATAACGATAAATCACCGAATTTAAATTCGTAACAGGAGTAGCTTTTAAAATATCTTCATTAATGGTGATTCCGTATTTTCGCGCCAGATCAACGGAATAATTAATAATCGAATTCCTCAGTTTGTTAAAAGCCAGATCGCGTCTATACTTCTCTTTCATCACAGCAAAATCTTCATCAACCGCAGCCGCGGGATTTTTTTTATCGATCAGTTTAAATATTGAATATCCTTCCGGAACTTTTAACGGACCGTACACATCACCAATCTTTAATGTACCGGCAATTCTTCCAATTTCACCAAAAGAAGTTGTGGGAAATAAACCAAATTCTCCCGAACTTTCTTTCGTCATTTCTCTCTGCGAATATTGCTTAGCCAGTATTTTTAGATCGACGCCTTCTTTAAGTTTTTGAAGAACGGTATCAACGGTTTCAAGACTGTTTGTTAAGACTTCAACAATATCTACAAGCGTGACCGATTCTTTTTTCAAATTTCGTTTTGCATAATATGAAGCTACTTCATCATCGCTAACTTTTGCCGAATCAAGAAAAGCGCCTTGCATTGCCTGATGAAGAAGAAAATCTCTCCAGATGCCAAACGATTCTTTTACTTCTTTCGTTTGATCAAGCTTTTGTTTGTATCCTTCTTCTGCAAGAACTTCCCGCTCAATAAACTCTCTTGTCTTCCCATTCAGCACCGAAAGAACATGTTTTGTTTCCGCAGAGGTAAATCCTGGATTTTCAAAATTCAAAAAACGGATGAACGATTTAAGGGGAATATTCCTTTTGCCTAACTTTACGAATACCTTTGTAATCGAATCAGTAAGCGCTGTATGTTCAAGTGCGTAAAAATCTTCTTCACTTAAATACAGTTTATCCTTCTCATCCTTTCTTTTTGCTTCTTTTCCCTTTAATAAGAGAACAATTTTTTCGGCAGAAAGTTTCAAAAGCGGACCATTTGCATCAACTTTTTTGTTCAAGAACATCTGCTTCATGTAGCGGATGAAATATTCTCGTTCAGCCCGTTGGCGGGCAACTTTCTTTATTTGCTGATATTCGCTTTCCCATCCTTGCGATTTTTCCAAAATCGGTTCATATCTTTTTATGATATGATAAATATACCAGCCGTTTTCAAAACGGATCGGAAGTGTGTTTGCGTTTTCGGGCATTGCAAAAATTTGCCGTTCCAATTTCTCATCTTCCATCCCGATCTCAAACGTCAGCGTATCATTTGATTGTTCCGGCAGTTCTACCATCAAACTATCGAACGGCAAACCTTTGGATAAGAGAGTTGAATAGTTTTTTATCTCTTTTTCATTTGGAGAATATAAAACACGGGCGAATACTTTTGTTGCGTTGGAAAGATAATCCGCAAGAAGCTGCTGCGCTTTTCCTTTTGCTTTTTCGGCAACTTCTTTGTTGTACAGCGCATCGCGCACAAACATTTTTTCAAATTCGTGGATGCTGTATGAAGTTATTTCAACTGTGTCTAACCGATGTTCAAGCGCCGCCTGGGCAAACAATTTTTCAAAAATAATCCCGTAAAGAAATTCCTCTTTTAATTGGGGAGTAATTCCTTTCATCTGCCGGTCAAGCTGCGGCATCATTTCATAACGTTGGATGAATTCTTTCCTGGTAACCGAAATATTTCCTATTTTTGCGATAACTTCATCATCAGTTTGCGCTTTTGTTTGCATGATGAAACTGAGACTTAGAAGGAGAAAAACATATTTGATCATGTACTAACTTTCGTGATTAACTGCCTAAAGTTACAAATAATTCTTTACCAAATTAAAGCTGTTTTTAATACCGATGCAAAATATTTGAGGTTCGATTGAAAAAAAATGTTAATAAAAATCTAAAAGTAAATGAGAAGAAACCGGAAGTAAAAACTCCCAAAGTAGATAACAAGCGGAAACCGCCTAAGTGGTTCTATACAGTTCCGTTCCTTCTTCCGGTTATCTTTATAATATTACTGGAATTTTCTCTCCGCATGTTTCATTACGGAAAAAATATTGAGACTTGGATTCCGTATCATCCCGAACTTCCGGGGAAAATTGTGTTAAACACAGAGATAGCTTCAAAATATTTTCTTACTACAAAGGGAATTCCTTCTTCTATCTTCGATCCTTTTGATGCGGTAAAAAAGCCGGGAACATTCCGTGTTTTTGTTCTTGGAGAAAGCAGCGCCGCGGGATTTCCGTATGAGCCGACCGGTTCATATTCACGTTACATTCGCGACCGCCTGCAGTTGGTTTATCCAAAACAAAATATTGAAGTTGTGAACGTTAGCATGGCTGCAATCAACTCAATCGTAATAAAAGATATGCTGCCGGAAATATTGAAACAAGAGCCCGATCTGATTTTGCTTTATGTTGGACATAACGAATATTATGGTGTTTTCGGTGCGGCTTCACAGTCGTTGTTTGCCGGAAACAAAACGATGTTAAGCTTAATGCTTTATCTGAACGAATATAAAACGGTTCAGCTTTTACGGAACATGATGAATACGATTTCTTTTTGGTTTAAAGGAAAAGAAAAACCGACCGGTTCAACGTTAATGGCGCGGATGGCAAAAAATAATTTGGTTCTGTATCACTCATCTTTGTATAAAACAGGATTAACTCAGTTTGAAGGTGAACTTGCCGATATAGTCGGAATGATAAAAGAGAAAAATGTTCCGCTGATCATGGGAACTCTCACCTCGAATTTAAAAGATCAACCGCCGTTCATTTCGATTAATGAAAAAGAAAATGAATCTGCCGACCATTTTTATAAATTGGCACAAGAGACTCTGCAAAAAGGAAATGCTGCCGAAGCGAAAAAACTATTCATTAAGGCAAAAGAATTGGATGCTTTACGCTTCCGCGCGCCTGAAGAGATGAACGGTATTATTAAAAAAATCGCCGGGAGTAATCAAATTCCTCTTATTGATTTTGAAACTGCATTCAACAACCTAAGCGAGAATAATATCGTCGGCAGCAATCTGATGGTTGACCATCTCCACCCAACACTTAACGGATACCAGATATTCGGTAAACTATTTTTTGAGGCGATGGAGAAGAATAATTTTCTGCCAAGCGCGGAGAGAATAAATATTTCCGATGAAGAACAGCATTCGATCGTTGTTAAAAATTTCCCTTTCTCGCGTTTAGATTCTACAATAGCCAACTACCGGCTTCTTTCACTTAAAGGAGATTTCCCTTTTAACAAAGACGGCAAGAGTAAAACGCTGCTCGATTTTGTAAGACTCACCGATTATAACGATTCGCTTGCCTATAAGGTTGTTGAAGAAAATTATTACTGGGAATTAGCGCATAAAAAACTTGCAACCTACTATCTTGAACAGAAAAACTACCCCGGATTTATGCGTGAGTATTCGGCATTGATAGGGCAATTTCCTTTCACCATCGGGCTTTACGATAAAGTTATTCAAGTCCTATTGGCAGCGCAAAAGTATTCCGAAGCCTATACATATTTGGAGAAGTATTACCGCCTGCAGCCGGATGCTTTTTGTACCAAGTGGTTGGGAACAATTAATCTCTTTAACAATAATGATGATCTAGCTTTGCGCTACTTAAAAGAAAGTTTCTCGTTTAATCCGGGAGATGCGCAATTACTCTGGAACCTCTCCGGTGTGTTTGTTAAAAAGAAAGATTACGCCAACGCTCTTTTGTTTATAAATAAATGTTTAGCAGTAGAAAGAAATTTCCCCGGCGCCGCACAAATGAAAATGCAGTTAGAGCAGGCAAAATAGTAGGTCGAAACTCCGTTTCGACCGTAACATTTTTACACAGTGACTGAGTTTTTTTAAGTACACGTGCAAAGAAAGTACGCCTAACGAGAAAAAGAAGAGAAGTATGCTGTAAGCAAAGAAATGTTCACATCAAACAAACTCTCCCTGCACCGGAACAATTGTAACTTACTCCCACGCAAACTAAAATTGCACTCAGGCAAAACCGTGTAACATTTTAACAACCTAACATTACAATACTTCGGACTCTCTTCGCAGCGAAACATCTAAAACTTACATCGATTCAGAGAGAAGTTGCAGTCGTTCAGAGAGAAGTTGCACTGAAACATTCTCTGCTTGCAGTCGTTCAGAGAAGCGTTACATTGATTCAGAGAGCAATTACAGTTGTTCAAAATCACCTCGCAGTCGTTCAGAGAGATGTTACATTGATTCGGATCACAGTTGCATTGATTCAGAGAACAATTACAGTTGTTCAAAATCACCTCGCTGTCGTTCAGAGAGGTGTTACATTGATTCGGATCACAGTTACAGTTGTTCAGAGTCACGTTGCAGTGAAACATTTTATAGTTACAGCGAAGAAAAGTGAGGTGAATGTTGGGAAAAGCTACGATTATACGGGAAAAACGAAGAAAAAGTGCTGAAGATGGTTTATGGTTGAGGGATGATGGGTGATGGGGGAAATTTGGGACGGGGGAATTGGGACGAGGGGAATTTGGGACGAGGGGAATTTGGGAAAGGGGGAGACTGTGGGACGAGGACTTTGGGAGGAGAAGAGAACATTACGTTCCTATGGAACTTTGGTTGGTAAATTGGTTTTGTTTCTACCAATATTTAATCCCTGACGGGATGAGATCGTTTAGTAGTAAATAGAGATTTTATGTAGTTTTATTTTATAAGGATCATTTTTTTAGTGGAAGTATAATCATTTGCGCGTAATTGGTAAACATACATTCCGCTTGCAAGGGAAGAGGCATCAAATTGGACGGTATATCTCCCTTTTTCTTTCTGTTCGTTTACAAGCGTTTTAACTTCGTTGCCGAGAATGTCGAATATCTTTAATGTAACGCTTCCGCTTTTCGGTAACTGATAATTTATTGTTGTCACCGGATTAAATGGATTGGGAAAATTCTGAGCTAGTGAAAACCGTTCCGGGATTTCCACATTTACATCAAATGTATTGCTGTATTCAAACTTTCCATCAAAATCTATTTGTTTTAATCTGTATTGTACTTTTCCACTTTGCGGATTTGGATCAATAAATGAATACTGTTTTGGCGAATTACTATTACCACGCCCTTGAACAAACCCAACAGCCCCCCAATCCCCCCGAAGGGGGGTTTCAGAAGCCCCTTCGCTTTGGGAAGGGGTTGGGGATGGGCTTCTTTCTATTTCAAACCCATAGTTATTAACTTCCGTTTCTGTTTGCCACTTTAGTACTACCTTATCTTCAACAACGTTTACTGAAAAAGAGACAAGTTCAACGGGTAATGGAGAACCTCCCGGATTTTGCCAGGATAAATAGGGATATCCATCATTAATACCTGCATCCATATACCAAGTATTTGCATCCCAGCCTGCACTCGTAAAAGTACTCCGGGTTTTCATTTGTGCAGTAGTTTTTGCCGTTGCGCCGGTTGCTGTTGTTTGATTTGATGCCTCACTGTCCCAAAGATTATTAACATAACTGCCGATATAATCACTGCCAACGAAACCCTTATCGATAGGATTGATTGCACTTTCATAAGTTACTGATCCGGTGGAGTAGCAATATTCAATTATCGCAGAGTTATACCCGCAAAAACCGCCAATACGAACATTAGATCCACCACTGCGTGTCACATCACACCGGCTGTAGCAATTATTAATTTCTGCATGAAAGCAATTATTTCCTGTTAAACCGCCAAGGTAATCATACCCCGAAACAGTCCCGGTACTAAAACAGTTATTAACATTGGTGTAATAATTATACCCTATAAGGCCGCCAACATAAGAGGTTCCTGTAACCGCTCCGGTGCTGTAACAGTTATTCATAACACCGTAGAACTGAGAGCCAACCAGACAGCCTGAGTAATCGTCACCTGATATATCTACATTAGTTACTCCCAGATTCTGAATTGTTGCATTCTTAGTTATTCCGAATAGTCCTACATAATCAATTGAACTGCGTTTGATGGTTAGTCCGTCTATGGTAAAACCTTGTCCATCGTAAGAGCCGGTAAATTCTGATTCGAATTTGCCTATAGGGAGAAAGCCCCCTCCACCGTTCCATCCGGAAGTAACCGAAGCATTAATATTGTTGGTTTGCACAAAATACTTATCCAACGACAAAACAGAAAGACTTATCCAGAATAAATCTGCCGCGTTGGAAATTTGGTAGGGAGTTTCTGCAGAACCCGAACCTGTGGGAGTTAACGGCAGAAACATCTCGGCTCCGTTCTGCCAGCTTAAAAATGGATATCCGCTATTATATGAGACGTTAGCATAATCAATATCCCAATGGCTGTTTGATCCGTTAGAAGTCTCGACCTCCAAATCCCAGCCAGAATAAAGATATATGTATATATCTTTCATCTCAGAAGTTGTACTTGGTAACCCACCTGCGCTGCTGCTTTGATTGGAAGTTTCAACATTCCAAAAGGAATTGTACACAGTAGCATAATCAGAATTTTCCCCAACCAGACCACCCGTATTCGTTACGCCGGAAACAGCCCCGATACTATAACAGTAAGTAATTGAGGAATTTCTTATATTTTTTCCTACCAATCCGCCGACTTCAGTATTGCCGCTTACAGCCCCGGTACTGTAACAGTTGTTTATTTGGGCTGAACTAAAATTGAACCCTACAAGCCCGCCACTATATACACCGGTTGCTGTAACAGATCCGTTGGCATAGCTGTTGGTTACAGTTGCACTATCATAAGTGTACCCTACCAACCCACCGACAGAATTAGACCCCGATACTGAAGCGATAGAATAGCAGTTGCTTACTTCGGCGTTTGAGACAGAGCGTCCTATGAGTCCTCCAATATTCTCATATCCACTTACAGACCCTGCACTATTGCAGTTGCTAACAATGGAAGTTATACTAAACCCAGCCAAACCGCCTACATCTGCATACCCGGTAATATTTAAACCGGTTACGCCCAGATTACTTAAAACGGCATTAAAGGTGCATCCAAACAGCCCGATATCATTGGCAGCAGTGCGGTTAATTGTCAACCCGTTGATGGCATTTCCCTTTCCATCGTAGTGACCGGTGAATACTGTTGTGTAGTAGTCGCCAATTGGAGAAAAGCCATTACCGCCATCCCATTCTGAGGTTGCCGAGGCATCGATATCGGCGGTTTGTTCAAAATATACTGCGCCCCAAACGTTTGTTGTTTTACTCAACCAAAATAAATTTTTTAATCCCGCGATCTGATAAGGTGAACTCGAAGAACCGACGCCTGCCGGTGTAAATGCGTCAGCTTGCCATGTTGGACCGTTTGCAACTGAAGTTCCATTATATAATGTACCGTTATTCAAATTACTGCTGTTATCAGTTACAGTTGTTCCACTGCCATCGGTCATTTTATAATAAGCCATAAGTCCCGATTCAGTACCAGCGAGTTGAGTATCCTTAAATGTTTGTATTTGTGTTATAGAACGTGCAGTATTCCAGATTCGCACTTCATCTATGTATCCTTTAAAAAAACCGGATGCAGAACTTCCGTCCCATTCCTGGGCTATAGAAAATTTACCTGTTGCCTGCGGTCTTACAGTTGTGGTTGCGGCTATGTCGCTTGTTCCATTAAGGTAAACAATCGCATTATTCAATGCATCAACCGTTAGAGCTACATGATACCAGGTATTTGATTCTAAGACGCTTCCATAATGATTATTAACTCCGTCATAGAATTTGAGTTCATGATCCGAACTCGTTCCTAACTGAATATTATTGCCTCCATCGCTGGTATTAAATGCAAGAAAGTACGGATACGTCTCGCTTCCAAATGTGGTGTTTATCCAGCATTCTAAAGTTAAAGTTGAAGAACTGCCAAGCGTTAGACACACTCCATTGGCTGTTACATAATCATTATCTCCGTCAAATTGGAGAGAATAAGATTGCGCTGAAATAATTTGCACGCTAAAAAAAATTAAAGAAATGAGCATTCTTTTCAATTTATTAACTCCTTAAATTTATTTTATAAACTTTATTCCTTTTATGCTAATTTTCATCATATTCAATTCTTATCCGCTAAGCGGCTCTCCGGGGAACATTTATTTTTTTACACAAAGAGCCGCTGCGAGTTAAATTACTTCATCAATATAATTTTCTTCTCAGCGCTGAAATTCTTTGTAACCAATCTATATATGTAAACGCCGCTTGAAAGTGAACTTGCTCCGCCTTGGGCGGAAAAGTTAACAGTATGATAACCCGCCGTCATTTCTTGATTAACAAGTACAGCGACCTTTTCTCCGATTGAGTTGAAAACTTCAAGCACAACTTTTGAATCTACCGGCAAAGAAAATTTTATTGTTGTGCTTGGGTTGAATGGGTTTGGATAACCCTGGTACAGCTCAAATTTATTTGGAATATTTTTTATTTCAATCTCAATTATATTTGAATAGTCAAACCTCCCGTCCGCATCAATTTGTTTTAAGCGATATGAATATTTTCCGTTTGATGCAGTTTCATCAACAAATGTATATTCTTTCGATGAATTACTGTTGCCCGCTCCTGCTACAAAACTGATTTTCTCCCACGTGTTTTGTGATTGACTACCGATTGAATACTGTTGACTGCCGACTGAATACTGTTGACTGCCGGCTGTTCTTTCAACTTCAAACCCATAGTTATTTACTTCCGTTGCTGTATGCCACTTTAGTACTACCCTATCTTCAACAACGTTTGCTGAGAAAGAAACAAGTTCAACGGGTAAAGCAGAATTTGTATTGCTTCGTAAATCCGGGTAGTTAACGCCTATCATTTGCCAGATAGTAACAAAATCCCAGTTGGCAGCGGTAAATGTAGTTTGAGTTTTCATCTCTGTCGTGGTTTTGCCGGTTACACCCGGGTCGGGATCGGTATTGCCGATACCATTGGAAGTGCCGGAAGTCTGTGTATCCCAGAAGCTGGCAGTAACGGTGCTTCCATCTTCATTATAACCAAGGAAACCGCCGACATTAGTCGTTCCTAATACAAACCCCACGCTATAGCAATTGCTTACGTTGGAAGTTGTAACAATCCTCCCCGCCAGTCCGCCGACCCGATCCGTTCCAGATACAGATCCCGTGCTATAGGAATTACTAACCTGGCTTTCCACTTCAATCGACCCAACTAAACCACCCGCACTATTATCACCAAAAACATTTGCAGCGCTGTAAGAGTTGTGTATCTGACCACCTCGTGCTTTCCCCACCAATCCACCACTGTTACTAGCATCACCATTAACATTTCCCGTGGAGTAACAATCAGTTAATGTACTATAATTCCAGAGATCACCAACGAGCCCCCCTGTGCTACTGTATCCCGTTACATTGCCGGAGCCGAAACATCCGCTGATTGTTGCTGAAGCAGTTGCATATCCTACCAGGATACCAACAGATATATATCCGGTAACATTTGCATCTGTTAATCCAAGATTGCTGATACTTGCACCAGATGGATATCCAAACAAGCCGATATTAGATTCAGTTGGACGATTAATGGTCAACCCATCAATTGTAAAGTCATGCCCATCGTAAGAACCTAAAAAACGCGCTTCGCTGCTAACGCCTATCTGCTGGAAGCCTTTGCCGAAATTGATGTACGCTGTGCTTTTGGCGTGGATGTCAGCGGTTTGAACAATATATTTATCAGAAGCCCATGCAGCAGTATTGGCGGAAAGCCAGTAGAGATTTTCAAGCGAAGCGATCTGGTAAGGAGCGCCGGATGTTCCCGAACCCGAAGGAGCTACCGTTAAAATTTGCGACGAAAGAAAAGGGTAGCCGCTGTTAACCGTACCCAATCCGTCAATGTTCCAGTAGTCATTGGTTCCGGCGTCGTTATTAGGTAAACCGATAAAATCCCAAGGTGTGGTCAGCCCGCTTGTACCGGTAGTAGTAAAGGTAGCTATGCTTTTCATTTCAGCAGTGGTTTTACCTGTACCGCCGCTGCTGCTTGCTTGTGTAGAAACCTGTGTATCCCAAAACGAATTTGCAACAGAAGGTGTAGATGTAGTGCCGCCCACCAATCCGCCTTCATTGCTTACCAAGCCGTTCACAATTCCTGCACTGTAGCAGTCGGTTACCGTGGCTAAATTCCTTCCAACAATACCGCCGATATAATGGTTACCATTTACCGAAGCAACCGAACTACTCTTATCAAGAACAGCCCCATCTTCGTGGGAACCTGCAATGCCGCCCACATAATCTACTCCGGTAATGGTACCTGAAGAATAGCAGCTTGTGAGACCGGCAGAGAAACGCACTAAACCGGCAATTCCGCTAACAAAGCTACTTCCTGTAATAGATACACCGGTGACGCCGATATTTTTCACTTCGCCGCCATCCACAACGCCAAACAACCCGATATAAGAAGTTGAAGACCGGCTGATGGTCAGGCTGCTGATGGTACTGCCCTGCCCGTTATACGAACCGGTGAACGGTGTAGTTATATTCCCGATGGGTGAAAAGCCCGCGCTGCCGTTCCAGCCTGAAGTTGTAGAGGCATCAATATTTGCTGTCTGCACAAAATACTTATCCCACGAGGCGCTGTTTTGGGTAACCCAGTAGAGGTTGTTCAAAGTGTTAACCTGGTAAGGGGCTTCGGCAGTGCCGGAGCCTGACGGCAGATCTGCAGTTTGAGCAGAAATCTGAAGAATGCCAATAAAGATAAAAATAAACACAAATAAAAAAAGTGATGATCTCATAATAAGCTCCTTTAATTTATTTTTGAATTAACTCTGCACTTCATTATTAATTTCACGTAACTATTTTAATTGGTTGTCATTTCCGTTTTGGTTTTCAGAAAATCAATTAGTTGAATAATATTTTCTTTTAAGATGAAATCCTTTGCGCCTGCATTAAGAGCGGCTCTCACTAAATGTTTGTCGTTATATTGAGTGAGCATAACAATTTTAGCTCGCGGGTATTTTTCTATTATTTTTTTTGAAGCTGTAATTCCATCCATAACGTCCATTTCAATATCCATCAAAACCCAATCCGGAAGGTATTTTGCGTAAGTCTTAACGGCTTCTTCTCCGTTTGAGCATTCAATAAAATTATTATTTGGAGACGCCAAAACATCTTTTATCATTTTTCTAACGGCATAATTATCGTCGGCTAATAAGAGGGTCATTATTATTCACAAATTTTTGTGTAAAGGTATTTTTAATTGTGATGGGAATAAATACGTGGGTTTACTAAAAATGAGGGGTAAACACCCTGATATTGTTGAGTATGTGTGAAATGTTTTTGATGGGTAAAAGAACGATTTGGCTTATAGATTATTTTAACGAACTGAAGTTCGTTTTACAAAACGCAGAAGTTATATATTATCTTTGTTATCGAACGCATATTTTATTAGAGCGTGCGTTCCGTGAATGTTTAATTTGGCGCAAATATTATACCTGTGTTTTTCTACCGTTTTTACACTGACGAATAAATTATCGGCAATTTCCTTACTCGTTTTGCTTTCGGAAATCAGCTTCAAAATCTGCCGCTCGGCTTCGGTAAGTGCCGACAAATCCGACAACTCTTTTTCTGTCTTATCAAGTTTGTTTTTTCTATTAAGTAAAAATTCAGATATCACCGGACTAATGTAGTAATGACCGTTCAGAACCGAATCAATTGCGTTCTTTACTTCCACGGTTGCATTTTCTTTTAACACATAACCCCTAATGCCAAGGTCAATAGCCTGGTTGAAAATGTGTTCATCTTTATACATGGTGAGAATAATTATTTTGATACTTTCCTGAAGTTTCATGCATTCTTCTGCTGCTTTCAGACCGTTTCGAACCGGCATATCAATATCGAAAATAGCAACGTCATAGCGGTTATGTTTTATAAACTCCACTGCCTGTTTTCCGTCTTCAGCTTCATCAACAGAATAATCAATCCCGAATTCTTTAATAAAATCTCTTAATCCTTTTCTAAAAATCGGGTGATCATCAGCGATCAGTATTTTTATTTTATCGTTCATCATTAGCCAAATTTAGGATCAATTAATTATCGGGTTTTGTGTATGGTTTTTTATTGCAAATTGGGAAAGTGATAAAAATATTTGTGCCGTTATTTTGAGGCGACTTAATCTCAATTTTACCATTCATTATTCTTATTCTTTCGAGTATACCGGATAGACCAAACCCATATTTTTGTTCTATTGATTTTTCATCACTATCACTTTGAATACCAACACCGTCGTCTTTAATTGTAATTAGGAGAGAATCGTGTTCTAAAATAAGAGTAATAACCGCTTCAGCAGCTTTAGAGTGTTTTATAATATTATTGACGGATTCTTGAATAATCCTATAGATATGAATTTCATCATAGCTGGAAAAAATGTTATCAATATTATTTGAATGAAAATGGAAAACAATATCGCAGACTTTCCCGAGATCGTCAATCATCGCTTCAATTGCTTTTGTCAATCCTAACCGGTCAATTAAATATGGGCGAAGGTTCCGGGAAATTTGTCGAACATCGTCTATCGCTTTTTGTGATTTATCGGAAATATCATTTAAATAACCATTCTTTGCCGAATCATCTTTCTTTTGTAAAGCTAATGAGCTTAGATTTTTGATAATCAATAAATCCTGTCCAACTGCATCATGTAATTCTTTTGCAATTCTTTTTCTCTCGTTTTCCTGGGATTCAATTAATTGCTGGGTGAACTTTTCTTTTTGTGCTTTCTGAGTTTCAAGATAGTTTATTCTTTTACGATAAAGCAGATAGGTTAAAAGCAGAAACAAAAAAACAAATGATAACTTAAACCAAATTGTATCCCAAAATGGAGGAATGATAACTATACTGAGCGACAAAATTTTATCACTCCAAACCCCATCTGCATTTGTAGCTTTTACTTCCAGAGTATATAAACCGGGGTCGATGTTTGTGAACGTTGCTTGCCGCCGGCTTGCATCGGTGTATAACCATTCGTCTTTAAATCCTTTCAATCGATAGGAATATTTATTTTTCACCGGGTTGCTGTAGTCCAACGATGCAAATTGGAAAGAGAAAATATTATCTTTGTAAGAAAGTTCAAGCTTTCCATCAATTGTTAAAAATTGATTGAGCGGTACAGGCTTATTAGATAAAAGTAATTTTGTGATAACAACCGGAGGATTAAATTTACTGTCTTTAATTTCGCCGGGGAAGAAGGATGTTACACCTTTTATTCCGCCAAAAAATAATTTCCCGTTGCGTGTTTTAAGAAATGCGCCAAAGTTGAATTCGTTGCTTTGAAGCCCGTTATCGTAATCGTAATTCTTGAAAGTTTCGTTAACCGGATCGAATTTAGATAATCCATTATTTGTGCTTAGCCAAAGATATCCTTCGCTATCTTCAAGTATACTATAAACAACATTGTTTGGAAGACCGGATTTTGTAGTAAATCGTTTGAACCGGTTTTCGACAACATTAAATTTATTTAGTCCGCTGCCGTCCGTCCCGATCCAGAGATTACCCTTTCTATCTTTTTGAATACATAAAACTTTATTGCTGCTTACGCTATTGGTAAGGTCCGGATTATGAAGATAACGGATTGTATAATTTGAGGATGGATCAACTAAAGAAAAACCTCCTGTATCAGTTCCGATCCAAACCCCATGCGGAAAATCAATTAAAATATCTCTAATCTGCCCTAAAGGAAAATTCGTCATTTTATCAGCATTAGAATAATAATGAACAAACTTGCCTGACGATATATCATATTTGCTCAAACCTTTATTTGTACCAAGCCATAAATTTCCATCTTCATCATACTTCATATCATAAACTTCTTTACCATAAAATGTATTATCTCTATAATCATCCGAACCGTAGATTTTTTTATAGGATGAGTTTAGAGTATTATAGACAATCAATCCGTCGGTTAAATCGCTAAGCCATAAAACATTTTTGTTTTTCGGATCGTGATTGATTGAAAAAACAGCTAAAAAGGGAAGCCGCTTTTCGAATTGATTTTTAGCTCTTGCAAATTTTGCTGTGGTAATTTTACCTGTTCGAACATTTAATTTATCTAACCCGCCGTATCCGCCAATCCAGATGTTTCCTTCTTGATCCTCATAAATTGAACGGGTGCTGCTAAAACTTAATTTATTTTTATCATTCGAATCGCAAAGATAATTTTCAAATTTTTTAGTTCCTGCATTTTTTTTAATCACTCCGTTTCCGTTCGTTCCTATCCATATATTACCCGAATTATCATTAAGTAAACTGATAATTCTACCCGAGTTTGTGCTGGCAAAGAGTGAGGTTACATCACAAAAAACAGATAATGAATCGTTGCTCAAGTTATATACATATAGTAATGCAGGCGTTAAAAAATTGGAATAATAAATTTTATTCCCGTCGGCTAATATTGCCTTGATAAGTCCAAAGTACTTATCGCTTCCATTTATTCTAACTAATGATTGATTTGCTTCATCAAAATGAAAAATACCGTCATTCGTTCCGGTCCAAAGCGTACCCTTGTCATCAACAGTTAAACAAGTAATTATAGGTTCTGAAAAAGTGTTTTCACACTTTGCTTTTTTAAGCTGTTTGTCATCATAATCAAAATAGTATAATCCGCCATCCATTAAACCGATCCGGATTCCGCCTTTTTTATCTTTTGCGATGGCTCTTACAAATTTATTTTTATTTCCTATTCCGAGAAGCGAGTCAGGAAAAAATCTTTCATTTATGCTAGAATTGGTTCGAAACCGGTTGAAACCGTTAGTAGTTGCAATCCATATTATGGATTCATTATTAGTGTTATCGAAAACAATATCGGTTATTAAATTGCCGGTTAAAGTAGTGGGGTCGTTTAGATCGCTTCGATATGATGTAAATTTTTCTGTAAGAGGGTTGAACTTATTTAATCCGCCGCCGAAAGTTCCAATCCAAAAATTCCCTACGTCGTCTTGAGTAATGGCGCGTATTTCATTGTTACTTAAACTAAATTTATCGTCCGGCTCGTGACGATAAATTTTAAACTCGTAGCCATCAAATTTATTTAGCCCATCTTTAGTTCCAAACCAAATATATCCGTCATGATCCTGGTAAATGCAGTAAACTAAATTTTGAGACAAGCCTTGATTTATCGTTATCGGCTCATCTATAGAAGAGTATTGACCGTTGAGGTTTGATAAGATAATAAAAATGAAGATGTAAACTTTAAATAAGATTTGTCTCATTTCATCAGTTCAAACTAATCTAAATGACAGTTCTAAAAATAAATTCATTATGATTTTCGCGTGTATAAAGTTATTTGTCTTAATGAGAAAATCATTTTATAAGAACGACTCAATCCTAACAGCAAAAATAAGAGATAAATGAGATAAATCAATAGACCGGTCTTGTAATGGCATAGTCAATTTTATGGATAAATCTCAATGGTTAAATTCCAAACAACAAAAAACAAATTCTAATGTCAATCAAATCTAAAGACCAAATTTGATTTTTTGACAGTTGTGATCTTCTTGAGAAAGCCACACTTTTTTATTTAACCGCGCGCATCTTTTCAAGTACGGTTAAACTGCTCACCATGCAATTATTCCAAAACTCTTGAAAACCAGGAACCCAAAATGTGAGGATCATTCCATTTTCTTTTTGACTATTTACTATACTATTGGTTAATGCAAATGCTTTTTCACGATAGATTGCATCGCCGGTTTTTTCATAAGCCAAATAAAATGTATTTATCATTTGAACGGCGCTTGCATCAATAGGAACATAACACATGTACTGCTCCAGCACCGAAGGAACAAGCCACCTGCCGGAAGAAGTTTTCCAGTTATCATATATACCGGGTTTTTCCCAAACAACAAATTGATCTTCACAAAATGCAATTAGTTCTTTAGCTAACGGAACGTATGAAGTGTCTTTCTCTTTATTGTTAAGTAAATATTGAGCGAACCATGAAGCTTCGTATTTTGTAAGATTATGATAAGGTTTGGCGGCGGCAACATCTTCAAACTGACCTGTCCAGTTAAATGTTTTCACCGGATTTTCCCATATCCACTTAATAGCTGCATCAACAGCTTTTTGGTATTGAGGCTGCCGGTATTGATTAACAAGCTCCGAAAGGAAATTAGCAATTCCAATCGGGATACAAAGTTCATCGGTTACAGGTTTTCCGGTCTCTTTAAATATTCTGATATACCACGTCCCCGAAGGTAATTGATTTTTAACATAGGTGTTCGCAATATTAACAGCGGCATCAAGGTATTTTTTGTTTTTTGTTTTATCGTATAATTCAAGAAAGGTTTTTCCTGTTTCGGCAGCCTGCATCATAATCATTTCTTTACCGTAAGAACCGGCGGCTAAGTTGTTCCCTTCATAAGCCTGAGGAAAATACGCTAATAAGGCTCCGGCAGATTCGGCATTTGCAAGAAGATAATCGGCAGCTTTGCAGGCGATAACCATTGCCGTATCATTTTGCGGGAAGTAACTATTATACAGTAACATTGCGTCCACCACACTTCCGACTTCCTTTGAAGAATAGCAATATAAATTATATTCCGTATGATCCGGCGTACCGGCAGCGTACCAGTTTTTTATATGTTTTTGATTGTACATGAATTGCATTCCTTTTAGGAAAGCATCTTTGTAAGAATATTTTGCTTCGGGATAAGGAGGACTAAATGGTGCGGCTTTATAAAACATGCGGCTTCCAGCCAGGATAAAATCCAACCCGTCATCACTTACGGCTTCTACTTTAAGATAGACTTCTCCATCGGGGAGCTTATCCCAAATTGGAGTTAACGTCTCGTAAGGTGTTGCTGCCGTAAAGGTGTAATATTGTTTATCTGCAAATGAAAAGGCAGAATATCTATACTGCTTTGGATTAGGGATTATCCAGTTTGTGTTGTCGTTTTGAAATGAAGGAACGTATTTAAACATCGTTGCCTTTTCATTCCAGAATGGTTGTTTACCCGGAATTCCCGGACGAATTGGGATCAAAGATTCCTCTTTACTCTGCTTGCAATAATTTTGATCGGTTGATTGATCCTGTCCAAACAGAGAAACCGAAAGGACGCACAAGAAATAAATAAGATAGGTTTTCATATATTTTTATAGATTTAGTTTTGTTGATAGCTTATTAGTAACCGCTAATGAATCTCACTTCATATCCCTTCGCGAAAACCTTCGCGGTACTTCGTGAAAGAATTTGGTTACACGAAGTTGCACGAAGAAGGCACTAAGTTACACGAAGGATATGTATTCTTACGAGCCAGGTTGATGACTATTACTTTTAATACCTAACACGGATAAACCGGAACCAAAGAGTTCTCAGTTGTCAGTTATCTCAGCCAGAGGCTGATCCGCCTGTGGCGGAGGTAATCAGTTTTGAGCCAGAACCAAATCATCACATTAGAATAGTATCCTCAGTTATCCGCCGCGGCGGATTGTTTTTTTTGTCAAGAAATATTTCTAGAATTTCTACTTTATTTTTTTTTAATACAATATCAAAAAACATTGAATCCCGATGGGATTCTTTATTTGAGTTTTGTTCTTTTGTTACAAATATTAAATCCCTACGGGATTTCTTTTACAACCCGCCTTGGCGGGTTGAATCTTTGTAACAAATAAACCCACCAACAACTAACATTCCCTTCGGGAATGTATATTTCTTATCTTCAAAGAATCTTTTCTGTGGGCAAATAAACTTTGGTTGACGGCTACGCCGCGCTAAGATTTAATGAAAAACATTCATCCATTCATTTTCATCCAGTCATTCCATCGTTTTATTTGTATCATTAATATTCTTAAAATGATTTAGTAAAAATTTATTCCGATAGTTACTCTTCATCCTCAATTACTTTTAAAAACGCCGCTCTTCTTGTTTCAGGATATTCAGCGTCCAATCCTTTAACGACGTACCAGATAATTTTATTAAACTCAACATCGGGAATTCTATCGGCTTCGAAAAATCTTATTTCTAGTTTTGTAGATTAAATCAATAACGATGTTTATTTAGGTCGTTTTGCAATGATTAAAACTCAGTATCATTTCCCAAACACAGAAATAATAATTACGATAATAAAAACCATTATAAACGATAAACCATTGAATAAGTTACCCAGATTTCTATAATGTAACCCCTGTGGTGTTAATAATTCAGGCTTTTTACTCATTAAAAAAGTTCTATTGAAAGACGATTCTATATTATACGGTTCTATCAAGCATTGCCGCGCCTTATTAAAATAGAATATTCCAACAACCGCAGGTATTCCTATAAGTGCATATATCAAATAATCCATTTAAATCCCTTTATTTATAGTACAATACTCTATCAAGTCTTTTTGAGCCACTCAATATTCCTATTTGTAAATTAAAAACAATCTTAAAATACAAGACGAATCCAGAAATACAAAATGTATTATTGTTACCATTTCGTTATTTGAATTTCATCCCCTAATCCTCATCCTCAATCACTTTCAAAAATGCTGCTCTTCTTGTCCCGGGATATTCGGCGTCTAAGCCTTTAACCGCGTACTAGATAGTTTTGTTAAACTCACCGTCGGGAATTCTATCGGCTTCTGTAAAATCTAAAGCGGAGCGGTCTCGACCGCTCCCTACACTTTTATTTGTTTTGATGTGGGGAAGTGCACAATAGCGCAACGCCAGTTCCGTAGTTATTTATTAGAATTACTATTTGTTAATGTTAAAAGTATCAGATTAGATCGAGTCTGCCCAATCCAATATCTGCCATTTAAATCTTCTCTTATATTTTTATTAAGTCCTTCTGTTGGACAAAAGTAGCGCAATTCAACAAGATATTTTCCTATGGGAATTATCGGATATCCTTTAAGTTTAATAATCCGTTTTATTACTTCTCCACTTTTTAGAAGTGTATACCAACCACTTGTCCACGCAGTTGGTTTCTTTTCTTTTTTATATCTTGATTCATAACTTACATACGTGTTATTATTAAAAAAATCAGGGCCATTATTGTAATGGTGATAAATTTCATTGTCTACTTTGTCCGGATCAAATACATAGAGGTTGTCGGTCTCGTTGTTTTTAATCTGGATAGTATATTCAATCGTTGTCGTATCGCCATTAAATATTTTTATGGGCGAATTAATTGTATCGAGAAATACCTCTATTCCACCATGATATAAATTGTTTTGCTTTAAAGAACTCTTAACCGATTCATTTTCTCTTGGATCTGCATTAAATGACCAATAAGGCCACTCTGATGTAATTATATCTTTCGGATATCCCCATGTTCCAACTTGTAATGCACTTATCTCGGGAAACGGAAAAAAATCCATAGATGCATCTGTTACAAAATAACCTTTATAACAAGGGATACTATTTGCGACAACTATCCAGGGTCTATCTGTCCAAGATTTTGGCAGCGAATAATATCCTTCATAATAGTTCGGGAAGAAGTAGCTTTTATCTTTCTTCAAATAAATACAATGGCTCGACCAATCATAAAAGTAAATATCCTCTTGTGAAATCCATGGTTTGTCGTCAAGTACGAGGTCTGCTAAATTTGTGTTTAGTATATCTTTATTGGTTAAAGTAGTGTCCTTAAGGAAGTAGATTGCGAAAGTATTGTCATTCTGTGTTGGAGGAACGACGGGGTTATTATCTTTACAACCAGAAATAAAAAGAAATGCAAAAGTAAATTGTAAAACAATTAAATTGATTATAGCTTTAGTCTTTTTCATTATAGTTCTTTATCAAAAGATTTTGGTTATTTGAATTTTGTTTATTGAAATTTCATGCTCTAATCCTCATCCTCAATCACTTTCAAAAACGCTGCTCTTCTTGTGCCTGGATATTCGGCGTCCAATCCTTTAACCGCATACCAGATAATTTTATTAAACTCGCCGTCGGGAATTCTATCGGCTTCGGTAAAATCCAACGTTTCACTTTGTCTCTGCCAATAATTCTCCGCTGTGTTTTTTGCATCGAGATCAACATTAATGGGGCGCACGGTAAACGGTGCAATGTTCGGAACGGTAGAAAAACATCTCCACATCGGTTCGGCGGCGGCATCGTATTGGCTCATCGGCGGAAGTCCGAGAATTAATTCCATCGTTCTTAACATCGAAGAAGTTGAATACATGGTGTGATCAACAAAATTGCGTTTAACAAATCCACCCGCAACATACGCGGTTGTTCTATGCGCGTCAACATGGTCGGGTCCATCTTGCGCATCGTCTTCAATTATAAAAATAGCGGTCTCTTTCCAGATTGGTGAGCGGCTTAGATAATCGACAAACAATCCGACCGCAAGATCATTATCGGCAACATGCGCGTAAGGGGTCGGTCTTCCTTTGCGTAATCCTTCGGTGTGGTCGTTAATAAATCGCAGCGTGCTAAACTGAGGAACTTTGCCAATTGCAAGAAGAGAATCAAAATCATTTTTCCATTGATAGAAGCGGGTTGTATCTCTTACTTTCATATCCCATTCGGTAAAAGATTTGCAAAAATGATTTTCTAAAACGGGAATTGTAGCTTTTCCTTCGTTTGTAAACTCAGCGTAGGAACGGAAAGAAACATTATGTCTGCTGCAAACATCCCAGATAAATTCTTTGTTGTTTGCAACCGCGCGGTTTCCTTCAGCATCGTAATCGCCTCCGCGGCTGCCGTAACTTGTGGGCCAGGTTTTTTCAAGATAATCGGTTGCGTAAGCGCCCATACTCCAATTGTGTCCGTCTGCGCTCACTTCGGCATTGGCGTAAAAATTATCGAGCAGAACAAACTCCTTTGCAAGCGCATGTTGATTCGGCGTGTAAAATTCTCCGAACAACGTTAAACTTGTATCGCCGTTGCCTTGCGGTAAATCTCCAAGCACTTGGTCGTACGTACGGTTTTCTTTTATCACATAAAAAACATATTTGATCGGAGAAGGTGCGCCGACTTTTTGCGGGATCGGATTTCCTTTTTCTCCATGCGCGGCTAATTCTTTTTCTTTTTGATAGGGAGTGTTTTCATAAACAAGTTTTGAATAACGTGCTAACGTTTTTTCATCGGGAATTTTAATTGAACTAAGCGTTCCTTTAAACAGTCCGCCGATGTATTGCTCTTTTACAACTTTGGAAGTATCACCTTTTTGATAAAGGGTGTTGCGTCCTTTTCTTGTTGGATTTGGTCCTTGCGGATTTGCGAGTGATGAAAAGCCTTTTCCATTTGCAACATAAATGGAATTCTTTACAACGCGCACACTTGTAGGATACCACCCGGCAGGAATAAATCCTTTCGCTTTGCTTGAACCGGGATTTGTTACATCAAAAACCGTTAGACAATTGTTATCGGCGTTTGCTATAAAAAGTGTTTTATCATCGCCGCTTAATGCAACGCTATTTGGTGTTGAGCCAATGGGGGATTGTGGATAAAGGGCAGTGTTAAGCGTTTCAATTACTTTGCGTTCTTTTATATCGATAACCGAAACGGAATTGTCGTTTGCGTTCGCAACAAAGAGAAACTCCCCATTTTTAGTTAAACATAAATCATTTGGATTGTCGCCAACTTTTATTTCGGATGTAAGTGATTTTTTTTCAGTATCGAATACTAAAACTTTATCGCATCCCCAGCAGGAAATGTACAACTCTTTTTTGTCGGGAGATAAACGGCATTGGTAACCTTCTCCGCCTAAAGGATAAGTTCCGATAATTGATTTTGTTTTTGTATCCATTAGATAGAGGGAATTGTTTTCTTTTGTTACCACGTACAAAACATTTTTCTGATCGTCAATCGCTAAGCCTGCGGGTGAAATTTTTTCAGGCCATTTCTTCCCGAGCATTAAAGTGTCTTGAACGATCAATTTATTTTTTTTAATTGCATATCGAAGAATCCAATTATCATTTCCGCCGGAAGCATAAAGAAATTTTTCATCTCCGCTGAAAACCAAACCGAACCAAGCTTTTGCAACGGGAACTTCATCAAGGATTTTAAAATCTTTGGTTGAAATTAATTGAATGGATTGCTCGCTTTGCCCGTTGTTGGTTACGGTTAAATATTTTTGGGAAGGGGAGACAGCGATCTGCAATGGTAAATCTCCGAGAGGTAAACTTTTCCCAACCGGCGAAACCGACCAACCGTTGGGGAGATTAATTCTTTTCACTTTGCTCTGCCCATTTGTTACAAAAGCAAAAAGAAGAGTGATAAAAAATATTGGACTTAAAATTGTTATGATCTTGTATCTCATGGCTTAACTGCTCCGATATTTTATAATCCAATTGTAGTTACTCACGTTGTGTCTTCATAGTGTCTTTGTGACTTGGTGGCAACAGAAACAAAAAGAAATTGAACCACAAAGGCATTAAGTCACCAAGTTTCACTAAGGAAAAATCATAAAATTCAACTCACGCATGACTTCAGTAATTTATGATCATTAAATAAATGATTGCATGGTTGAATGAAAAACATTCATCCATTCATCTCCATTCATTCTGCAAGTTTTATTACACGAACATTCCGGTTTCCCGATAAAGTATTTTTAGTAATTCTCTAATTATATGAGTTTCAACAAAATATATTTTTTCTGCTGTTCTAAATTTACTTTTTATCGGCAACAAAACCAGAGAAGAATAGAGATTATCGTTTAGTAAAAATTATCCGGGGAAAATATTTCTCAAAACTTTCCTTGGAAGTGCTAAGAAATCATTCTTATATTTGAACTAACATTTTCAAATTAATTAATTTAGTTCATAATGATTATAAGAGGTTGAAATGTCCGAACAAAGAAAATTTGTCCCTTTTGTCTCTTCAGAAACCAACATCGCCGAATTTACCGTTCGCGCGCTTATCATTGGTCTTGTATTAGCAGTTGTTCTTGGCGCGGCAAACGCCTACTTAGGGCTTAAAGCCGGTATGACGATCGCCGCTACGTATCCAGCCGCCGTCATCGGTATGGCGATCATCAAATTATTTAAGGGGACAATCCTCGAAGAAAATTTTGCGCGTACTGTCGGTTCAATTGGCGAGTCAATTGCAGCCGGCGCCATTTTTACTTTACCCGCTTTTTTTATCGCCGGGATTTGGGATCCATTTTTTACTCCCGGAAATTATGCCATTTCTTCGGCGATCATGTTTGCCGGTGGCGTACTCGGAATTATGTTCGTCGCTTTACTAAGGCGCGTAATGGTGGAAGATGTTGATCTTCCTTTTCCTGAGTCAGTTGCTGCGGCAGAAATTCACAAAGCCGGCAGACACGGCGGTTCAGGCTCTAAGTTTTTATTTGGCGCGATGGGCGTTGGTGCTTTGATCCAAGCGTTAGGGCAGTTTAAATTATTTGCTACCAGCGCTGATAAATTGGTTTCCTTCGGAAAAGGAAATATTCTTTTCAAATCTCCCGATGTAAGCCCGGCTTATATGGGCGTTGGCTATATCATCGGTCCCCGTTTAGCCGCTTTAAACTTCAGCGGTGGTGTTCTTGCATGGGGATTATTAGCCCCGATCATCGCTTATTTCAAATTTGGTAATGTTGATCCTTCAACTTTGGATTGGGCAAAAGAAATTACCACAGTTTGGAAAAGTTACGTTAGACCAATTGCAATTGGTGGAATGTTGGTTGGCGCAGCCTTCACTTTATGGAAAATGAGAAAAAATCTTATTACCGGAATTTCGCGTTCAGTTAGTGATGTTAAAAAAGCCGCTTCGGGTGAATCAACAACCGAAAGGATCGAAAAAGATATTCCTTTTACCTATGTAATGCTTGGCATCGGCTTTGCCTCGTTTGCTACTTTTTTTATTTACAATTATTTTGCTCAAGATGTTGTTGCCGCATTGGTTGCAACGTTAGTGATGATCGTAGCAGGATTTTTCTTCGCCGCCGTTTCCGGTTATTTAGTCGGAATTATCGGTTCAAGCAATAATCCGATAAGTGGATTAACTCTCTCTACACTTGTTATCGCCGCATTATTAATGGTTGCACTTGGAATGAAAGGAACTCAAGGAGTTGCGGCGGTTCTTGGTGTAGCAGCAGTCGTTTGCGTTGCCGCAGCAGTTGCAGGCGAAATGTTACAAGATTTAAAAGCAGGTCATATTCTTGGCGGAACTCCCTGGAAAATGCAGGTTGGCGATTTGATTGGTGTACTTCTTTCCGCAGCAGTTATGTTCATTCCTCTTTTAATTTTGCATGAAGGAAATATTAAAGCCGGCGGAACAGGATTTGGCGGTGATCAACTACCTGCGCCGCAGGCAAGTTTGATGGCTATTTTATCTAAAGGAATTGTTGCCGGAGAAATGGAATGGATTCTTATCTTTACCGGCATGTTGATGGGCGTCGGTTTCATTATGATGAATGTTAAAAGTCCGATGCTTGTTAGCGTTGGAATGTATCTCCCTTTGGGAACTACTTTTGCAATTTTTGTAGGAGGGTTAATCAAAGGTGCGGTTGAAAGGATCAATGAGAAAAGAAAATTCAATGAAGGACAAAAATCGAGAGTGGAGAATAACGGTGTGCTTATAGCGGCTGGACTAATAGCCGGCGAAGCCTTGATCGGACTACTCTTTGCAGGCTTTGCTTTCTATGAAACGGCAATTGCCGATCTATCTTCTTCTTACTCAATTTGGATCAGCGGTTTTGTGCTTGCATTTATTGCTTATTTGTTAATTAGTATTCCCGTAAAAAATGCCGGAAAACCGGACGATCCGCTTCCGCCACATGTATCGATGTAATCATTGTTTTTTAATGTCCCGGAGTAAAATACCGGGACAATTTTTTTAGAGAGTGATTGAATGAATTTTTTTCAGAGACGCGCAGTATTAAAAGATATTAACTATCTCGAAGTGCGTCCAATTAGAAATTACGGCGAAACCGTTGATGAAAATAATTTGGTAACGGTGTTGATCCCCAAGTTTAAGAATCGTTTTGCCGTTAGATTAGTTTTGCCGTATATACAGCATAAATTTTTCAAAATTAAACTTGATGAATTTGGTTCTGCAGCCTGGCTGTTAATAGATAATAAAAGAAACGTAAGTGAGATAGCGAGTGAGTTGGTTAAAAAGTTTGGGGAAAAGATTCAACCGGTTGAAGAAAGATTGACGAGATATTTCACCGGAATTTATGAACAAAGATTAATTACATTTTTAGAAATTCAAGAAAAAGGAAATTAGTTATGGGCACTGTATTAGGAGAACTTAAACCGGCTTTAGTCTGGAAATATTTCGAAGAAATTTGTCAGCATCCGCGCCCTTCAAAACATGAAGAAAAAGTTGCCGAGTATATTTTTTCTGTCGGGAAAAAATTAAATCTCGAAACTGTAAAAGATGCTTTTGGAAATATTGTTATTCGCAAACCTGCAACTGCCGGGAAAGAAAATTTGAAAACGGTTGTTCTGCAGGGACATATCGATATGGTCTGCGAAAAAAACCGCGGCGTTGAACACGATTTCGACAACGATCCTATTCAAGTTTATATTGATGGAGATTTTGTAAAAGCTAAAGGAACAACACTCGGAGCCGACAACGGTATCGGTGTTGCGGCGGCATTAGCAGTGTTGGAAGACAGCGCCATTCAACACGGACCAATTGAATGTCTCTTCACTTTAGATGAAGAAACCGGTTTAACGGGCGCTGCAAGTCTTGACCCAACGATTTTGAAGGCGGATATTCTTCTTAATCTTGATTCGGAAGAACTCGGCACATTCTTCATCGGTTGTTCCGGCGGAAAAAATACTGCTGCTAAATTTACTTTCACTCCAGAAAACGTTCCGGCAGATTCAGTTGCTTACGAAGTTAAAGTTGCCGGTTTACAAGGCGGTCACTCCGGTCTTGAAATTCACACCGGTAGAGGAAACGCGATAAAAATTCTCAACCGTTTTCTCTGGAATGTTACAAGCAAATTGGGAATTCGTTTAGCTCAAATTGAAGGTGGAAATAAACACAATGCAATTCCGCGCGAAACTTTTGCTGTTGTTACCGTTTCCAAAGCAAACGAAGCTGAATTTCTTTCTTCATTAACAAATTACAATAAGACTATCAAAGAAGAGTTAGCTACAAACGAACCAAACTTGAAAGTCTCCGCAGAAACTTTTGCGATTCCTACAAACGTGATGGATGCAAAAACAACAGCAAATTTACTCAACGCGCTTTATGCAGTTCCTCATGGTGTTATTACCATGTCTCCGGATATCGCGGGATTAGTTGAAACTTCTACAAATCTTGCAACAATTATTACTGAAGGAAATAATGTAAATATTGTAACGAGCCAACGTAGTTCGGTTGCAACAGAAAATCAAGATGTTGTTGATATGGTTCATTCGGTATTTGTTTTAGCCGGTGCTGAAGTTTCTCACGGTGACGGTTATCCGGGCTGGAAACCGAATGTTCACTCTGAAATTCTGAAAGTATTTAAAACTGTTTACCAGAACATGAACGGCAAAGAACCGGAAGTAGCGGCTATCCATGCGGGTTTGGAATGCGGAATCATCAGCGAAAAATATCCGAATATGGATATGATCTCTTTTGGTCCAACAATGTTTGGTGTTCATTCACCTGATGAAAGATTGAACATCCCGTCAGTTCAACCGTTTTATGAGTTGCTCGCGAATGTTTTGAATAATATTCCTA
The DNA here is from genome assembly GCA_030693705.1 of Ignavibacteria bacterium. Taxonomy (GTDB): domain Bacteria; phylum Bacteroidota; class Ignavibacteria; order Ignavibacteriales; family Ignavibacteriaceae; genus UBA1563. The sequence goes on from JAUYAB010000005.1 coordinate 45,627, forward strand.
CTAAATAAAGAAATCACTTTCCGTAGAGACTTGCCATGGCATGTCTCTACAATTTTGTTAGTAAAAGATTAAGGAACTCGCTTGGAAGAAACACTTGTATTGAAGCCCGAACCAACTAAATTTTTCCGCTGGACTGTCCTTCTCTTTGTCAGTCTTGCGATGTTCGGTAACTATTACATTTATGATTGTATAAGTCCACTTGCCGATCTTCTTTCCAAACAATTACATTTTTCAGATTCGGACATAGGTTTGCTGCAAGCCATTTACAGCTTCCCGAATATCATTATGGTATTGGTCGGCGGTTTAATAATTGATAAGATCGGAACAAGAATTTCAGTTGTTCTTTTCACGCTGCTGATTTTTATCGGTGCGGTTGTAACGGCGATGAGCAGTAGTCTTTATTTTATGGCTGGCGGAAGGTTGATCTTCGGGTTGGGCGCTGAATCAATGATCGTTGCAATTACGACAATTATTGCACGTTGGTTTAAGGGAAAAGAATTGTCTTTCGCCTTCGGATTAAATTTAACAGTTGCAAGACTTGGGTCGTTCCTTGCATTAAATTCTCCTTCATGGGGGAAAAGTTTTTACGAACATTGGCAAACACCTCTTTGGATTTCAGTATTTGCCGGAGTTTCGGCAGTTGTTTTTATTCTAATTTATTTTGTTCTTGATTTAACAGCAACAAAAAAATTCACAATGCCTAAAGATGGGGAACAAGATAAGATCGTTTTGAAAGAACTTTTTAATTTTGGGAAATCATTCTGGTTTATCACTGCGTTGTGTGTTACTTTTTACTCGGCGATGTTTCCGTTCCAAACATTCGCAATTAAATTTTTTCAGGATGCACACGGAACAACACGTGAAGTTGGCGGCAATCTTTCAAGTATGCTAACGCTGGCGGCAATGTTTTTCACTCCGCTATTCGGATTGCTTGCAGATAAGATCGGCAAACGCTCTTTGCTGATGATGTTCGGTTCGTTTTTAATTGTTCCCGTCTATTTAATCATGGCATACAAAGTTGATCTTGCTTCGCCGCTCGGTTTGCACGGGATGCTCTCAATCAATCTTGATTTTTTTGATATCCATTCGCAAATCCCTATTTATCTTTTAATCCCAATGTCGTTAATGGGAATTGCTTTTTCGCTTGTTCCTGCTGTGCTGTGGCCCTCTGTTTCGCTTGTTGTTGATTCATCTAAACTTGGTACAGCTTACGGATTAATGACGATGATTCAAAATATCGGTTTGTTCGGATTTAATTTGTTGATCGGTTTTGCAAATGACATTTCCAAAGCAAGTGTGGCGAATCCCGGCGGCTACAATTTAGGAATGTGGATTTTCTCTCTGCTCGGTTTCTTCGGATTATTTTTCTCTTTCATGTTGCGGATGAATGAAATGGGACCAAATAAACACGGGCTTGAACAAGGGATGAAATAGTCTATGATTGATATTGCTTGGATCAAAACAAAGGTAATTGAGAATGATTATTTTTTTTCAAAGCATGCAGATGATGAAAGACAAAATGATAATTTAACAATTCAAGAAATTGAAGAAGCAATAACAAATGGAATTATAATTGAAAATTATGATGATACTGGTAGAGGAGAAAGTTGTTTATTGGTAGGTTTTTCGCAAAAAGGAAAACCGATTCATGCTGTTTGTGGAACATTTGAGGCTAATCTAGTGATTATCACAGTATATATCCCAACTCCACCAAAATTTAAAAATGTTTTCGAAAGAGGTTGATATGGCAAAAATTTGTCAGTTTTGTGGAAATAAAAATTTTAAAAGTGTGAATGTTGAATACACTTACAAAAAAAACGATCAACTTTTAATGGTAAAAAATGTTCCGTGTGAACAATGTGAATATTGCGGAGAGCAATATTTTCATGCTGATATTCTAAAGGGAATTGAACAAGAGTTCAATGATATTTATTCGGGAGGAAAGAAACCATTTCTCGAAATAAGAGTCCCTATTCAAAACTTTGCGGATATTAGAAAAGCTTCTTAACCATGTAATGAAAAAATATTTTTTCATATTATTATTTGTCTCAGCCAATCTTCATGCACAGGATTTTGGTTTTGGATGCCTTGGACTTGTCGGCGGTTTTGCCGGTTATGGTATCCAGACGTATCAGACTAAAGGCATTAACGATAGAGTCGATTTTTTTAACACAAAATATAAAACCTCTCTCAACTCCAGCATGAAAAATTTTGGGCAGGCTGCGGGATTTCGTTTCGGAATAAATTTTTTCGAGCAACGTTTTTCCGGTTTTAATCTTTCCTTTAATGGATTCTACCAAAAACTTTCTGAACAAAATAAAGCGATCCGCGATTCGGTACACATCGAAATTGCTAAAACTTTTGAAATGAAAATAACCACTTTCGGTTTAGGGGTTGATTTCGGTACACATATCACGGAAATATTAAACTGGAAAATATTAAAAGTAGCAATTACTTATTCGCAAGCTGATTTCATTGAATCGGAAGATCGCCCGGGCGAATTAACAAAAAAAGACGATTACAAATCAAAAAAAGCTAATATCGGTTATTCGCTTTCCACGGGATTTGTTGTTTATCTTATCGGTAATTATATAAGCCTTGAAGGAAGCGCGGGGTATAATTTATTCCATTTTCAGCAGTTGCAAAAAGATGATGGGACCGTCTTAACGGTTGACGAGCAATCTAGTCTACAAATGCCCGTAGCCATTGATAATGGGGGACTTGCAGGATCAATTCAATTAAACTTTAATTTTCCATTATGAGGTTTTATGAAACTTTCAAAACTTGATAAGGCATCTATTATTGCAATTAAAAATTGCATGGGAACAAAGGTTGAAGAAAGAGTTTTAATTATTAGCGACAAACACAAAAGAGAAATCGGTCTCTCGCTATTCGAAAACGCAAAACGGCTCGGTCATCAATCTTTATATGTTGAAATCATTCCCGGTAAAGTGAACGGCGAAGAACCTTCAAACGAAATAGCGGAATTGATGAAGAAATTTGATGTGGTTCTTTGTCCTACTTCAACTTCATTAACGCATACGGATGCAAGAAGAAGCGCTTCAGCATTGGGTGTACGTGTTGCAACCTTTCCCGGAATTACCAGAGAAGTGATGATCCGCGGATTGAATGCAGATTATAACAAAATCTCAGAACTCTCATTACATTTGAAAGAAATATTAGAAAAAGGAAAACATGTTCGAGTAACTACAAAACTTGGGACAGATATTTCTTTTTCGATTGAAGGAAGAGCTTCGTTTGCTTCAAAAGGATTATTCCATGCAAAAGGAGAAAGCGGAAACTTACCGACCGGTGAAACTTTTCTCGCCCCGGTTGAAGGAACCGCCGAAGGCGTTTTTATTGTTGATGGCTCCATGGCTGGATTAGGACTTGTAAAAAATACAAACATCAAAATAAAAGTTGAGAAAGGATACGCAACCGAAATAGCCGGCGGAAAGATGGCGAAGAAATTAGTTAAAATGCTTGATGCTGTTGGACCCGAAGCAAGAAACATTGCTGAATTTGGTATTGGGACAAATCATAAAACAAGACTCAGCGGCGTGTTATTGGAAGATGAAAAAGTTTTAGGAACAATCCATATCGCACTTGGTAATAATAAATCGATGGGAGGAAGCATAGGAGTTGGATTGCATTTAGATGGTGTAGTTAAAAAACCCACTGTTTATTTAGACGATGTATTGTTGATGAAAAAGGGAAAGCTTATCATCTGAAAAATTCTTTTGGCGAATTATTTTAAAATAAAAAAAGGATGTCAACTCGACATCCTTTTTTTATAATGTTATAAGTTTAATAAAGGTTTATTTTATAGACAGCGCTTCCCGAAGGGAAATTACTAAAATTGTTTTCCAACGACGGTGAGGTTGTGTTTGAAACTGGAGAAGGAATAATTCCTTTTAACAGAATAAGAGGAAATGGTTTACTTTTGTTATATCCGTTAAATCCGTTAGGTTCAACAGTGATTATCACTTCCTGACCGGCTAAGTCTAAAGGAAAAGTAAATCCGGAAGGAGCGTTTTGTAAGAAATCTTCTCCAGGATATGCCGGCATCGCATTAACTCCAACAAAAGGATTTTGTCCGTCATTTCCTACGGCTAATTTGAATTCTCCTATTGAAAGATATTTGCCGTTAACTTTTACCCAACCCTTGTACGTCCATCCTGAAGGAAGTTCGGGTAAGCGTAATCCGGTTTCATAAGTTCCGGCGCTTTTATAATTCAAAAACCAAATACCGGAATTCGGGTTTGCGTTTGAATCTGTAGGAGAGAAAACGGTGTACAACCCTTTTGCGGTTTTGAACGACGGAGGCACTGCTGCGGAAGTATCATCACCTAAATATTTTTGATCGTCGAAGTCGCTGCCGAATGCTATTCCAACCGGATTTTTCGGCACAACACTAAGTTGGGCTTCATTCGTTCTTATTTTACTGATTAATAAAAAGACGTTCGAGGAGGTAGTATCATTCAAAGTTGAATCTCGATCTTCAATACTTATACAGACGAATTGGTTCTTCGTATTTGCTTGGAAATCACTTAGCGTTAAAGGGAATGAACCGACAAACGAAGTTGAACCTAATGGATAAGAAAGTTTCCCGAATTTATGGATGATCTTTCCTGCATCGTCTAATATCCATGCTGCTAAAACTAACGAATCATCTAAAGCCGGGAGATTAGATAATTGCAAAGTAAACGTTCCGTTAGGGCTTGTTACCGTTTCAGTTGATTTTGTATCTTTACATGATATGAGGATGAACACTATCGGGACAAGAAAAAAAAGTATCTTCTTCATGGTTTGTTTTCCTAAGTAATTTTTATTCCTTTTTAAAACTTAGTTCATCTTTCCACAATATTCAAGAAATATTTCATTATTATTTTTGAAATAATTTTTGATTTAATTGGCAGATGTTATAATTTTCAATGAAAAAATTTTTCAAATTGAAATTATGTCCTACGCATGCTATAAAAGTATGCAAGTAAAAATAGGAGCTGAAATATGCAATCTCGCTACAAAGTTCTTTTTCTTTTCATATTCATTCCAATTTTTTTGTTGAAAGCGCAAACGGGAAAAATTTCCGGTATTGTAAAAGATGCTTCCACAGGTGAACCGCTAATCTCCGCCAGTGTTATGATTCAAGGATCAAACGCCGGCGCCGCTACGAATTTAGATGGCTATTACGCCATCCTTAACGTACCCCCGGGTACCTACACTGTTAAAGCCTCAATGATCGGATACACTTCATCAATATTGCGTAATATCCGCGTTAACATTAATCAAACATTCGAATTAAATATTTCTTTAAAAGAAGAATCGATCCAAGCGCAGGAAGTTGTTGTAGTTGCTACTCCACCGGTAGTGCAGAAAGATGTATCAAACAGCGTTGTTAACATTAATGCAGAACAATTTGAAAATATGCCGGTTGCCAACGTAACTACCGTTGTCGGGTTACAAGCCGGAATTGTAGGCGGTGCGTTTCGTGGTGGTTCATCTTCAGCTACATCTTATGCGAGTCAAACAGCTTATTTGCTTAACGGAATGGTTATGAGAGATGAAAGAGATAATACTCCTTTCACGGGCATCAGTTTTACTTCGGTTGAAGAAATTCAAATTCAAACGGGTGGTTTTAATGCAGAGTATGGCAATATCCGTTCCGGTTTAGTGAACATAGTAACTAAAGAAGGGAAGAATGACAGATATTCAATTAATTTTTTTACAAGAATGCGTCCTGCCGGAAATAAATATTTTGGAGATGGAGCTTCTTCTAAAGATGCTTATTGGATCCGTCCTTATCTTGACGATGCAGTTGCCTGGACGGGAACAAACAACGGAGCCTGGGATCCGTACACACTAAAACAATATCCAAGTTTTGAAGGCTGGAATTCTATTTCACAAAAATTGTTAAGTGATAATAATCCTTCGAATGACTTAACACCAGAAGCAGCTCAAAGACTTTTTCTCTTCCAACATCGAAAAGATTTAAGAATTTTAAAACCAGATTACGATCTGGACATGTCTGTTGCTGGTCCTATTCCGTATGGACAAGAATTAGGAAATCTACGCTTTTTGTTATCGTTTAGAGCTTCTCGTTCCATGTATATTATCCCGCTTGCAACTGATTCGTATATGGACTTTACCGGAAATCTTAAATTAACTACGGACTTGACTAATACACAAAAACTAACCGTTGAAGGATTGATGAGTGAATCAGACGGAACAGCAGCTAACCGTGATGGTTCTCCGGGGTTATTTACATCAGCCTCTGGTATTGCTGATGGTCTTTACTATTCGCGGACTTCCTATGGCGACACAAGAATATTTTCATCCGACTATTGGGCACCAAGTATTATTAAAAGAAGAATGTTGGGATCAAAATATACAAATGTATTATCGAACAATTCATTTATAGAAGGTGTGTTGAGTATCTTCCAATCTCAATACTTTACTTATCCCGGAAGATCCCGGAATAATGCTCTGGTTTATGAGTACGCTCCGGGAATGTTTACCGATGAAGCACCATTCGGATTCGAAGACAGTGATGCCCCTGGCATCGGCAGCCTTATGAGAATGGGTGTTGGTATGAGTAACGCCCGCGATACGAGCAAAGTAACCGCTTATAACCTTCGCATTGATTATACAAATCAACTTGATAAATATAACAATATTAAAACCGGTGTTGAATTTAGCTTAACTGATAACTTTATTAACTATGGTTCTTATGATAAATACTTGCCTTCGAATAATTCCACTACCAAGTGGCATACTCAACCTATGCGCGGTTCGGTTTATTTTCAAGATAAAATTGAATATGAAGGGATGATTGCCAACCTTGGTGTACGACTTGACTATTCAGATCCAAATGCAGATTGGTATGTGATCTCAAATCCATATGATAAAGCTTTATCTGCAAAAAATGCTTCTTCACTTGACCAACTTGTAACAAAAGAACCCGCCAAACCAAGAGTAAACGTAAGTCCAAGACTTGGTGTCGCTTTTCCGATTTCGGAAAATAGTAAGCTATATTTTAACTATGGATTCTTCCGTCAAATGCCTTCTCCCGAAGACCTTTATAGAGTAAGAGTTGATCAATATACAGGTAGAATCGACAGACTTTCTGATCCAAATCTTCCTTTGCAAAAAACAATTGCCTATGAATTGGGATACGAACAAGGTTTACTTGAAGAGTACCTCCTCAGAGTTGCCGGTTATTATAAAAACATTACTGAGCAGCAAAGATCAGGTACGAATCAACTCCATTATATAAGTAAAGATAATTCAGTTGATTACTATATCCCGACAAATGATTCGTATGAAGATATCCGTGGAGTTGAAGTTACACTTACTAAAAATAGAGGAAATTGGATTCAAGGATTTGCTAATTATACCTATTCTATTTCAACGTATGGTTATTTCAATTATAAAACTCAATATGAAAATTCTCAATTGATGTTAAATTATCTTAATACAACCCAAGAAGCTGAACAAACAAAACCTGTTCCCCGACCTTTTGCCAGAGTAAATCTTGACATCTTTACACCAGTTCAAGATTTTGGGCCTGAGTTCGAAGGAATCGGTTTATTAACTGATTGGAGACTCAGTGTTATCGGAAGTTGGCGTTCAGGTTCTTACGCAACTTGGACGGGCGGCTCAGGTACTGTCCCCGGAATTTCAAATAATGTTCAGTGGAAAGATTCTTACGGATTAGATTTAAGAATTAGCAAAAATATTAAATTCGGTCCAGTTAACGTTCAAGTTTTTGCCGATATTAATAATGCGTTGAATATTAAGTCCTTAAGTTCGTATGGCTTTATTGATGCGAACGATTATTATGATTACGTGAAATCGCTTCATCTTTCATCCTCAACATTTGATGTATCAAAAGAAAGTTTCGGATACACGAATATTAATGGAGACGACAAATTGGGCGATTACCGGCAAGGACCTTTTGTGCCGATTGTTACAGTAACAAATTTCTCCACAGTAACTTCTCCGAATAAAAACGCAATTTATTATTTGGTGGAGAACGGACATTATTTGCAATTTGATGGTGACACCTGGACGCCTGTTCCTGATGATAGATTGAAAGAGGTTCTAGATAAGAAACTCTATATCGATATGCCTAATCAAACATGGCTTTCGTTCTTAAATCCCCGGAATATTTATTGGGGTCTCAAAATTTCTGTAGAATTAAAGTAGAAGGAAAAAATATGAATTATAAACGCGTTCAAAACGTTCTTGGAAAAACCTTCATACTTATGATTTTGGTAAATGCACTTGCCTTCTCACAAGAACTCAAATATATGTCTGTCGGTTCCCTTCATAATTGGTATTCTGATATTGGATCTGAAATTGAAGTTGCCGGACCTACAAAACAGCAACAGGATGGTATGCAGTGGCCTGCAATTTATAATTATCAGGATATTCAAGCATGGAAAGGTATGTGGATTGGAACCAAGGATTATTGGGACGCCAAACTTGGTGGAGCTTTTGTAACGGAAAAAGTTGTCCATGTTGGTCCCCGTGTTTTTGGAAAAGGAGAAGTTTTTCCTATATCTTTTTATATGAAAAGTAAATATGAAAAACCGGTTCTTCAAGTTAAAGGCGCTGTTACTGAAGGCAAGCCATACACCGTTGATGAAGTTGATCCAACAATGCCGTGGGATAGAGAAATTGTTAATATCGTCGGAACACAAATTGGTGTAACTATGACCCGCAGAATTTTTCAATTTCAAAATCAGTTCCACGAAAATTATATCGTAAACGATCTTGTTTTTAAAAATACCGGGGATACAGACGGCGACTTGAAAACTATTGAAAGAAAAGACAGTGTTATAAAAGACCTTGTCGTTTTTTTGCAATACCGGTTAGCTCCTTGTAGATTAACGAGAGATGCCATCGGTAATGGAACAGGTTGGGGGATGAACACAACCTGTGATGCACGCGGTGACGGAAACACAAGTGCAATAGTAGGATGGGAAAAAGAGGATGAAAAACAATTCCGCGCTCAATTTGCCTGGCACGGCTTATTCCCTGGTTTTACCGGTGGTTACGATAATCTCGGCGGACCGATTTGGAAAACGGCTGCTTTAATTTCTGCTGGAGATACAACAGGTCGCCTTGGCGCACCGCAATTTGCCGGAGTAGCAACATTGCACGCTGATAAATCTGCTTCAGATAAAAGTGATGATATTAGTCAACCTGCAACAACAAAAACTTTTGATTCTGACGGAAATCTCCAATCAGGAAATGATGCGTACAGCCTTGCAAAAATGACAGCAGAATATACTTTTATGACTTCAGGGCATGACAGCCGTCATCTTGATAAAATTGGTGAAACAAATCCCATTTTACCGACAAAGGATCCTGCTGTTGGAGCCGGTGGCGGCTATTCTATTGGGAATGGATATGGTCCTTACACTTTAAACTTTGGTGATAGTGTTCATATTGTTTTTGTTGAAGCCGTTGCCGGAATTAGTAACGAAAAAGCAATTGAAGTTGGAAGACAATATAAGGCTGATAGAAATGCTTCAGTAAAAAATACAGCGTTTTTTACCGGGAAAGATTCTTTATTTCAAACCTTCAAACGCGCAAAAGCCAACTATGATGCAAACTGGCAAAGTCCTGAAATTCTTAACACTCCGGCTCCAGTTAGTTCTTTTTCTTCAGATGCCGCCCCGCGAAGTATTGGTTTGAAATGGACATTGTTCAATGAAAACGACCCCGATATTACAGGATTTGAACTTTACCGTGCAATCGGTAAGGTTGATAGTAATTATTATAAAATTGCCGATTTAGATAAAAGCATTCGATCTTATAATGATTATTCAGCTCCTTCGAGCATTGATTCTTATTATTATATTGTTACAATTGGTAAAAGTTTTACCGGGGATGTTGCATTAAATATTCCTGCCGGAAAACTTCAAAGTAATAGATTTTATTCTCAACTTTACAATCCGGCTCTTCCGGGACCTGTAGTAGTGTTTAATGATTTTAGAGTTGTTCCTAATCCGTTTATTTCAGCCGCTAATTCTACCAATTTAGGGACGAGCGGTTCTGATAAACGGCTCTCTTTTTATGGTATTCCGGATCATCATGCACTAAAAATTTACACAGAATATGGTGAATTAATAAAAACTTTTACAGATAAAGATCCAACGTTTACAAAAGGTTCTAAAAAAATTGACTGGAACCAATTAAACACCGACGCTAACCAGATCATTGTTAGCGGGATTTATATTGCTGTTTTACACGATGGTGATTCCGGTGAAACGAAAATCCAAAAATTTGTAATTATCCGATAAACGCACGAGAAGCTTTATGAAAATGAAAATTATAACACTACTTTCTTTGATTGCCTTTCTTGTTAACTCCTCTGCTACCGCGGGAGACGCAAAAAAATTAGCGCAAACCGGAATGAAATTTCTTCAAGTTTCTTTGGATGCCAAAATGGCTGGCATGGGTGACGCTACTACAGCGCTTGATAATCTTGGAGTCAGCGGACTTTTTTCTAATCCCGCTTCTATTGCGAGACAGACTAATTTTATTGAAGCAACTACCGGACAAATTCGTTGGATAGCTGATATTAATTATTATGCCGGTGGAATTACCATAGCTCCGGAAAATGGAAATTATGGAGTGATTGGTTTGTCTTTCATGTTTGTAAACTATGGCGATTTTATAGGAACAATTCGAAATAATCAAGGATATGTTGAGACCGGAATATTCAATCCTAACGCTTATGCTTTTGGTATTACCTATGCAAAAGCGTTAAACGATAAATTCTCGATCGGCGGTTCTGTAAAGTATGCTTTACAAAATTTAACAGCCGGGATTGTGAACATTAGCGACGTAGATATTACAAAAACTAATTACAAACCCAACTCACTTGTTTTTGATTTCGGTGTACTTTACCATACCGGTATTCAAAGTCTCGATTTTGCTGCCTATGTTAAAAATTTCTCAAAAGATATCCAACTTGAAAGATCTCAGGAAAAATTTCAACTCCCGTTAACATTCAGAGTTGGATTTGCTTATAACTTAAGCGATATGTTAGAGCTTGATAAAAATGATTATTCAATTCAACTTGCATTTGATTCTGTTGTGCCACGCGATAATGTTGAAGAAGTTGATCTTGGAGTTGAATTTAAGTTTATGAATTCGTTGGCAATTCGTGGCGGGTACTTATCCGGTAAAGACGAGTACAGTGTCACCGGCGGTATCGGATTTACTCAATCGTACGCAGGTTATAGCATTGGCGTTGATTATGCATATATCCCGTGGACTGTTTTTGCTGATGTTCACAAATTTTCTATCCATTTTGGAATTTAACAGCTAATAAAATTTTGGTAATACTTATGAAAAAAAAATATTTGCAATACTCAGTAACTTCAACAGTTTTGGCAGTTTCGGTGTTTGTTTTGGTACTTGTTCTTTCCGGTTGCAACGAAAAAAATAATATTGAACCGCTTTATAATCCCACATTCTCAAATGTCTTAGCTCCGGTAATTACTTCAATCTCTCCGGCAGACAGCGCTTTTGCGGGAGTTGATGAACTTACTATTACCGGAAGTAATTTCGCTGTTTCTGCTGATTCAATGGCAGTCTATTTTAATAATGTTAAGGCAACTATTCTTTCTGTTGAAGCGAACAAGATTGTAGTTAAAGCTCCAAACCTGGTTAAGGATACAATCAGTATTAAAATAAGCAAGTTTAATGCAGATAAATTAAGTAATTCTTTTCAGTATAAATTGATCTCCGCGACGATTGTTTTTGCAGCATTCAAATTTAATGACACTCCATTTTCGCTAACCTATGACAAACTTGGCAATGCTTATGTTTCTTATACTGTTGATAGTGCTGGAGCGGGAGTTAAGAAAATTGCGCCTGACGGCACTATAACTGATTTTGCGCCTAAAGGAACTGAAATATCCTGGAGTAGTATGAAATTTGGTCAATCAGGGGATATTTATGCCGCAAAAAATTTAAGAGGTATTTGGAAAATTCCTGAAGGGACAACCCCCCCCCCTAATTCACCCTGGGTAGGTCCATCAAATGGGTTAGTTGAAAATATCGCAGATTTTGATTTTGATCAGAATGGAAATATTTGGGCTGGTGGACCAAACAATTCTGTTTATAGAATCACTCAAAATAAAAATGTTAAAGCATTTTCATTTAAAGCTACTGTTCGTTCTGTCCGAGTTTTTAATAATTACTTATATGTTGCAGGTTTAAAAGATGGATTAGAAAGTGTGTGGCGCTTCCAGATTGTCAATTCAGATAGTCTACTCGCCGGAGAACCTTACTATGATTTTAATGCTACTTATCCAGTCGGTACTATCCGCGGAATTACTTTTTCTGCCGACGGTGATTTGTATATTGGCACTGATGGCGTTGAGATGATAGTTAAAGTGAGACCTGATAAAAGTTCTCAAGTTTTATTTAGCGGAGTTCTGAATCCGTCTAATAAATGTAAGTTCAATTCATTTTTCTGGCGGACTGGTGACGTGTACTTGTATTTATTAAGACATGCAGTAAACTTGAACGATGCCTCGACACCCCCTGAAGCAATTATAAAAGTAAATACTTTAAATAATTTAGGAGGTGCCCCTTATTACGGAATACAGTGATTTCTATCAATAGGTATTGTTGGACATGTTCCTTAACTTTGTCTGGGAAACGATTTAAAGATTATAAATCAGACTTTTTCGTTTTTAATCAACCCAAAGTAGGAAACTATTTTTGGTATTCGTTCATTTGTTCTAAAAAATTTGTAGATAATTAATTCATAAAAAAAAAGGAGACTACTATGTTCAAGAAGTTCTTTTTAGTGCTATCGTTGTTTATTGCGATAGCCTTCAATTCTCAAGCTCAATCCTGGAAGATGGACTCTGTCTTCCCGGTTGATAGCAGCCAGGGTGCTGGTACTCACGGATTAGCAGTTGATCCAGATGGAAAAGTCTGGATACAATGTTATTATGCTTATGGACGGGATTCACTTCAAGTTCCCGGTTATGATGCCGCCACTGGAGCTCCTAAAAATGTTAAAGCAACGGTAAGAGCCTTATACGTTTTTAATCCAGACGGTACACAAGCAAGTTTCTCACCAATTCTTTTTAATAAGGTTGGAGGAGTTGTAAAAGATACTCTCGGTGGGGAAACGGCTTTCAAGAGCATTAAAAACCCGCTTGACACAACTGTAATGATTAACGTTGCATCTTGGTCCCCTAATACCGGTAGAGGACTAACCCTCGATGAAAATGGAAATGTTGTTGCCGGGTATTGGGATTATTTATTCAAATTCGATTATAAAACCGGCGCTGGTTTGATGGATCGTCTTGTATGCGGAGTCGGTGGAGTAGTAAAACCAGGCATCGATGCAGCCGGTAACTTCTACGTTAGAGCTGTTGGTCCTGGTGGACCGATCAAAATGTTTGACAAATCTGGTGTTTTTTTAGGAAATGCTCTTGATATTACTACCGGTTATTGCCGATCAATTGATGTCACAAAGAATGGACTAACTGTTTATCATCCGGCATATTCGGTTCATTATGTTCAAACTTTGAAAAGAGCCGACGAATTTTCACCATTTGTTTCAGATACTGTTCTCAGAGGATTTGATTGTGAATCATTAGTTTGGGATCCGGTAAAACCAGATCAACTTTGGTTAAGTTCAGGTTCCTACAATGATTTACCTAACCGCCATCTCGGTGAAGTAACTAATTATGATGTTGCCACCTGGTACGCTTACGACACTAAAACAAACACCTTATCTGGTGAAAAAATCGCATGGAATTTTTATGTAGATAAAAATTCTGCCGAAAGACCTCGTGCTATTGGTTTTAGTCCTGATGGAAAGATTGCTTATCTTGGAACATTCTCTGCCGGCGCAGTTAGAAAATATATTGTTGATGCCTCGTCAGTTGAACAACTTGGTAACACTATCCCATCTGTTTACGAATTGGCGCAGAACTATCCAAATCCGTTCAATCCTGAGACTTCAATTCGTTTCAGTGTACCGCAAGAAAGCTTCGTAACCGTAAAAGTATTTAATACTTTAGGCGAAGACGTTGCAACCTTGTTGAATGAAGTTAAAACTGCCGGAACGTACAATGTATCGTTTAATGCGAAAAACTTGACCAGTGGTATTTACTTCTACACAATTAAAGCAAATGATTTCACTTCAACCAAGAAAATGATCCTCCTTCGTTAAAACGTTGGCGGACAGGTCTTGATGAAGCAATTCATGCGCTCTGTTCTTTTGGGAAAAGCCGCCGAAATGCGGCTTTTCTTCTTTTAAAGAATATTCATCGGAAAGAAACTTTCTTCTGTAAAAAGCGACTAATTAGTGTTGCATAACCGCTTCTTTTCTGGTTATATTTGCAGAGAAGAATGATGGAACTCTAACATTTCCGGTTTCGTGATCATTTTTTTAATTAGACACAGGATCATTATGAAAAAAATTCTCATATTCGTAATAATTTTAGCTTCAGTAAACTGTTTTTCCCAGTTTAAGGATAAAAATATTTTCAAACCTTCGGTTAAAGAAGGGATGGTAAACGATAATACCCCGGCTTTGATGTTAGGATTTATTAATCCGGAGAGTTTTTCCATGACTCATTCTTACAGTATGTCTTACACAACTTCCGGCAGCAACGGACTTGCGCTTGGGGTGTACACGAACACGATGCGATATAAATTTGCAGAAAATTTTAATATGGAAGTCGATGCAAGTCTTGTTCATTCACCTTACAGTTCATTCGGCAAAAATTATCAAAATCAGATTAACGGAATTTATTTAAGCGGCGCCGCATTGAATTATCAACCCTGGAAAGATGTTAATATTAGCCTGCAGTACAGAAATATTCCGGGCGGATTTTATAATGATTTTTACGGATTCAACCGGTTCAGCGGTGGATTTTCTGAAAACTTTTTATTTGGTAGATAATTAAGAACGTCGCTTTTGAGAGATACAACGCAAAAAAAATATAAGGATCAAACTGTTACCGCCTCGTTTCTGGTTGTTTCCCTTGTTACTCTCCTTCTTCTGTCAATCAATGGATACCTCGGTTATTCTGCATTCGTTAAATTAAAAAAAATAATTCCGGCAGATTCATCACAAAAGAGTAATGTCATTATTGGTCCCATCAAAGCGGAAATAGTAAACGCATGCGGCATTGAAGGCTTAGGAGATAGATTGACAGATACCTTGCGTGTGAATAAAATCGATGTCATTCAATCGGGAAATTATTATCAATTCAATGTTGATAACACCCTAATTATTGATAGATCGGGGAATTCGGAAAAAGCAAAAAAAGTTGCTGATGTGCTTGGTATTCCGGAAGACCAAATAATAACGCAGCTAAATCCGGCTTTGTTTTTAGATGTTACCGTGTTAACTGGAAAAGATTATTCAAATTATAAATATTCAAAGGAGAAACTTTGACAACAAACAAACTAGTAGAAAAAATCACTCAACTTATTTTTGAAAAAAAGGGGAGCGATGTAAAAGTAATCGAATTAAAAACCGTTTCTGCGGTTGCAGATTATTTTATTTTATGTTCGGCTGATTCCAACACACAAGTTCAAGCGATAGCCGATAATATTGATAAATCGCTGCGTGAGAAGGGAATCAGATTATGGCATAAAGAAGGCACGACTGCTCTCCAATGGGTTCTCCTAGATTATGTTGATGTTGTTGTGCACGTTTTCCAAAAAGATATCCGCGCATTTTATAATTTAGAAAAACTTTGGGGCGATGCACCAATTAAGACATTTGAGGACAAACCTAAAAAAGTTCGAGTGGTAAAACCAAAAACGGAAAAAGTTGAAGCAAGACCGAAGAAAGTTAGTACAGTAAAACCAAAAGCAGAAAAAGCTGAAGCAACTCCGAAGAAAGTTAGTACAGTAAAACCAAAATCAGAAAAAGCTGAAGACAAATCGAAAAAAGTACGAGTTACTAAACCAAGAGTTAAAAAAGCTAAAGGTGAAGGAGAGAACGGTTGAAAAACTATTTGACTTCGCTTTTTGCTGAAACGGCTCAAAAATTATCATACTTAAAAGAAATTCAAATTACTTTCGACCGCCCGAAAGTTGAAACTCACGGCGATGTTTCTTCAAATGCCGCAATGCTGCTTACAAAAATGCTGAAGAAAAATCCGCGCGAAATTGCAAATGAAATTATCGCAGGGTTAAACATCGATTCAACCATAATCAGTAAAGTTGAAATCGCAGGTCCCGGATTTATCAACTTCTTTTTTCAACCGGTCTTTCTTATTGAGAAAATAAAAAATATTCTCGATGAACAGGATGCATTTGGCAAATCGAAAAAACATGCAGGCAAACGGGCAAACGTTGAATTTGTTTCTGCAAATCCTACCGGTCCTTTAACGGTTGGACACGGACGAAACGCAGTCTGCGGAGACACCATCGCAAATCTTTTAGAATGGACCGGTTACGAAGTTGACCGCGAATATTATTTTAACAACGCCGGCAGGCAAATGCGCGTGCTTGGCGATTCTGTCCGCCTCCGCTATTTAGAACTGCTTGGTGATGTTATCGAATTCCCGGAAGATTACTATCAAGGCGATTATATTAAATCTATCGCCGAAAGTTTGAAAAGTGAATTTGGGGATTCGTTGAGGAATGAATCTGCTGAAGGAAAATTCAAAGAAAAAGCTGAGAAGGAAATTTTTCTTGATATCGAAAAAACATTGCAGCGGCTAAAGATTAACCATAAAAATTTCTTTAACGAAAACAGTTTATACGAAGAAAAAAAAATTGAAAGCCTCTTAAAAACTTTTGCCGATAAAAATCTTTCTTACGAAAAAGAAGGAGCGATCTGGCTAAAACTTTCTGAACTTGGAAATCAACAGGATAAAGTAATTGTTAAATCAACCGGGGAACCAACTTATCGCCTGCCGGACGTTGCATATCATATTACCAAGTTTGAGAGGAATTATGATTTGATGGTTGATTTATTTGGTTCGGATCATAACGCAACTTACCCGGATGTGATGGCGGCTTTGCAAGCTTTAGGATATGATTCGAGCAAAGTTAAGGTTCTCATCCATCAGTTTGTAACCATTACGCAAAACGGTGAGATCGTAAAAATGTCAACCCGTAAAGCAAATTACGTTACCCTTGATGAGTTGACTGATGAAGTTGGAGCCGACGTAGTGCGCTACTTTTTTAATATGCGAAACATTTCTACGCACATGAATTTCGATTTAGCTTTAGCAAAAAAACATTCCGATGAAAATCCTGTTTTCTATTTACAGTATGCCCATGCCAGAATTTGTTCTATTATTCGAACGATCGAAAATGAAAATTTAACAGCTTCCACAGATCATCTTGATCTTCTAATTGCAGATGAAGAACAAAAACTGATAAGAAAACTCCATCAGTTTGAAGAAGAAGTTTTACTTGCGGCAGAATATTTTGAACCAAATAGAATTGCAACTTATCTGGAAGAGTTGGCTGCATCGTTCCATAAATTTTATACGTTCTGCCGAATATTGGGAACGGAAAAAAATCTTGCGGAAGCGCGCATCGCTTTGGCTCTGGCGACTAAAATTGTTATAAAAAACGGATTGAGCATCCTCGGAGTTTCCGCTCCGGAAAGAATGTGAGTTGTTCGTTTAGACACTACGATAAAAGAAAATCGTAATCGTATTCTTAATCGACTCTAAAATTAAATGTAGAAGGATTAAGATTATGAAAAAGATTACGATAACGAAAACCGAGGAAGATAATTTATTCGGCAAGAGCGATGGAAGCCGCATAAATATTAGCTGCTCCGTATGCTTTAAGAACTTTTCCGCACTCACGGATTGTAGCTCCGGTTGTTAGAACATCGTCAACCAACAAAATGTTTTTCCCGTTAATTTTATTTGGCTTCCAAACCGAAAATGCTTCCGCCATATTTTCTGCACGTTCAATCATATTTTTCTTTGTTTGAGATTCGGTATACCTTTTCCTTTTTAAAATTGATTGAGATACCGGAAATCCCGTTACCTTACCGATTCCTTTAGCGATGTAAAATGATTGATTAAATCCTCTCTCAGCTTTCTTAAGCGAGTGAAGTGGAACCGGAAAAATTAAATCGATCGTCCAATCTGTTTTCTTTTCTTTAAGTGAAACTCCTAACATTCTTCCAAGTTCAACGGCTAATAAGAATTTTTTCTGATACTTTACTTGATGAATTATGCTTTGCAGCGGTGAGTCTTTTTCAAATATCAATAGCGGAAAGAAATCAGCAATAATTTTTGAACCGGAAAATTTTCTTTCGTACTCTGCTTGGAGTAGTTTCTCATCGGAGTAGATAAAAGTATTTCTGCAACTTTCGCAAATAAATTTTTCTTCAATCGTGAGTTTCTTTTTACAGGACGGGCAGAATCGGGGAAGAATGAAATCAAATATGGCGAGGAGCGCTTTCATCACTTCTTACAAAAGACCTTCTCTTTTCCTTAGGAACCATTCAACAGCGAACAAGAGGATTATAAACACCAACATAAATTCATTCGACCAGATCCGGTATTCGCTTACTTCAATTTTATTTTTACTGGTATTTTTAGTAATCTCTTTAAGTTTGTCAAAAAGATTACCATACGAATTATAAAAGAATTTTCCTTTGGTTTCTTTGGCTAAAAGTTTTAACAGATCACTATTCATCGTTGTGTTTTGGAGTTCATAGTCTATTTCGCCTACAGAAAATCGCCCGTTGTCTTTACCAAGAGATTGATTTCCCAGTTTTGCTTCTCCTTCAAATGTGAGATCGCCTTTACCAAGATTATCAATCGTGGTTTCGTATAAACCGTTGCCGATGCTTGAAAATGTAATTGGGAATTCACTCTCGTAATATTTAATAGATGCTTTAACTTCCGCATCATTCACAGCGTTAAAAGCTTCATCATAAACCTCAGCGGTGAAATAAATTATTTCTCCAACGGAATAGAACTTTTTATTAGTTGAAATGGTAACCTGTTTCTTTTGCTCAACTGCATGAAGCCATTTTGTTCCATTCGAAATAAAACGATCAAAAAGATCGAGTTGCGAAGTCGCCTTTTGAAGTTTCCATTTCCACACATCGCTTGCTAAGACAGCAATAGAACGCTTGCCGCCTAACCTTTTGGTTATTATTAAAGGCGAGTTCAAAGTAATCTTGTTGATTTTTGTTTTAGCAAGAACTTCGCTTTCCGGCTTCGCCGTAACGTCCCAATTTGGTTTGAAAACCGGCGGAAGATTATTCCACTGCTCAAGAATATCTTTTCCGCCAAATTGCAACAAAGGATTTCGCAACAGTTCGTCCGCAATAACCGGTTGAACTTCAACTACCGATTTATCAGTTCGATTAAAGCTGAAAGGAAGTTCGTTCTGCAGAATGCGCAGCTTAACCGGATCAACCGATGAAGTTAATAAGAAAAAGTAGGGAAGATTTTTTTCGCGGATGAGTCTTGCAACTTTATCTGTTAATTGATTTGATGTTTGTGAAGATGGAAAATTTATCAAATAAAGTACATCTGCTTTTTCGAGATTTTTATCAGGCAAACTTTTTTCGAGAAATTGCGCTTGTGTTATTTGTGTAAAAGATTGGACGAAATTATTTGTATCAGCTTGCAACGAATTTTTAATAAAGGTTACATCCGCCGAAGGAGCCCCCGCTAACAGTACCACAGAGAGTTTGTTGTCCAGTACTTTAACAAATAGCGATTGCCTATTGTTCTCTTTTGAATATTCATTTGGCAACGGGGAAAGAATGAACGATATTTTTTTCTCACCGGGTGAA
This sequence comes from Ignavibacteria bacterium, assembly GCA_030693705.1. GTDB lineage: Bacteria > Bacteroidota > Ignavibacteria > Ignavibacteriales > Ignavibacteriaceae > UBA1563. The sequence goes on from JAUYAB010000005.1 coordinate 65,422, forward strand.
CTTGGTTTATAAGAAAACTCAATATTTTGCTGCTCACTTTCAGAGAATGAAATCTCTTTCGCTTGCAGGAGTGAATTATCTTCAAATAAGGAAAGGGTGGTTTTGGAACCGGAGAATCCATGTTGAAGCACCGAAACAATAAACTGTGTGTTTGTTCCGGCGTAAAGATATTCGTTGTGAAGAATATTTTGGATTGCAACATCTTTCTTTGTGGTCGAATCCCCAACGCCAATGGTAAAAACCGGAACATTCAGTTTTTCAACTTGATATAACGGACTTGTCCCTTCTGTAAAAATGCCGTCGCTGATGATGGTAACCGAAGCTATATTTTCTTCTTTCTGTAACACCGGGAATATTTTTGAAAAATTTGTCGAGGATTCGTTAAACAAAAATTTGGCTGAATCAGATTTCAACTCTTCAGAAACATTACTTCCAAAAGAAAATAATTTGTAGGAGTTGGCGGAAAGTTTCTTTATCTCATTTAAAAGAATATTCGAGATGAATGGTGATTTTTCTTCGAACTGTTTTAACGATTTAGAATTATCGATAAAAAAATAATGTATCGGCTGGATTACTTTTTTCTTTTCAATTTTGATTAGCGGCTCAAAGATCAAAAGGAAGAGCAAGATTAGAGCTATTATTCTGATTACGGAAAGAAAGATTTTTTTCGGTAAAGAAATTTCCGGAATGGTAGTTCGGTACACAAATATTGCATAGCCGCCAAGCAAAAGGGAGGCGGCAATTAATAATACCCAATCGATCTGGAATGAAATACTCATCAGACGGTCAACGTGTAAAATTGGAAAGTTGGTTAAAGCAGCGAATCAATTTTCCACCCGCTCATTTGGTCGTACGTTTCGTGATCTGTTAAATCGAAATGAATGGGTGTTACAGAGACATATTTTTGCTTCACAGCAAACTGATCCAACGAAAGATCGTCATCTGTTTCAATAAAATCGCCGGTGAGCCAAAAATATTCTTTGCCGTAAGGATCAACCCGTTTTTCGTACACATCATCCCATTTGGATTTCCCCTGTTTAGTTAAGCGCATACCTTTAATTTCATTTGCCGGAAGATCAGGAACGTTTACGTTGAGAAGCGTTCCTTTTTTTAATCCTTTTTCACCGATTAACAAAACAAGTTTTTTTGCAGTTTCGCACGCAGTGGCAAAATGAGAAACACTGTGACTGGTAACTGAAATAGCAATAGCCGGAATATCCATTATCGCCGCTTCTCTTGCGGCTGAAACAGTTCCCGAATAAATTACGCTTGTTGCTGTATTTGAACCGTGGTTAATACCGGAGACAACAATATCGGGAAGAAAGCCGAGAATATTTCTTACACCCATTTTTACACAGTCGGCGGGAGTTCCGTCAACGGCGTAGCCAAAAAAATTCCCGTCTTTATAAAATTTTATTACACGCAAAGGATGTTTCATCGTTATCGCATGTCCAACTGCGCTTTGTTCACTTAACGGAGCAACAACCGTAACCTCGCCGACCTCTTTTAGAGCATTGTATAAATGAAAAATTCCGAGAGAATCAATTCCATCATCGTTTGAAATAAGAATCTTCAAAAAAACTATCCTTTTCTTTAATTAACATGATTGACAAGGAAATATTTTAATATCTTTGGAAAAGAAAAAATAAACCGTCTTAATTTTCTACTCTAAAATAAAGTATTTCTTTTACTCTAACTAACTTTTATGGTAATACTCAAATCGCTCTTATTTAATGGCTGCACGAATCTCTCCTTCGGATTAACGACAAAAATTGACACGCAGACAGATTCACCTTTCGGTTTTAATCTTTCATTAACCGCGGGGGATGATAATAAAAGAGTTGAAAGGGACAGGCAAAGATTTTTCCGAGAACTCCGTTTAGAGAATAATGTTGCGACACAACATCAAATTCATAGCGATAAAATTGTCTTTGTCGATTGTCCGGGCGATCAAGGGGAAAGTGATGCAATGATAACCGACAAGCCGGGTTTAGGTTTGGCGATAAGCACTGCCGATTGTGTTTCAATATTTCTTTACGAACCGAAACGAAAAATCATCGCCGGAGTTCATTCTGGCTGGAAGGGAACATCACTCAAAATTTTGGAGAAAACTATAATCAAACTTGAAGAAGAATTTCACGCGAATCTGAAAGAAATTATATGTTATATCGGTCCTTCAATCAGTCAAAAAAATTATGAGGTGGGCGAGGATGTAGCAAAATATTTTGATGAAAAGTATTTGTCTCCTAAAGGAGCTAAATTCTTACTTGATGTTGCTAAAATTAATTATGACATTTTGCGTAAATTTGAAGTGAGGAAAGAAAATATTCAGATTTCCTCATTATGCAGTTATGACTGGAAGTCATTATTCCATTCTTACAGAAGAGACGGCAGTTTATCCGGTCGATCACTCGGTGTACTTGCCATGAAAGGAAATTCTTGAATTCTAATTTTAAAGTAGCTTCAAACTATATTTTAATTTGTTTGATCTGGGGCTCAACCTGGTTTGCGATTAGACTTGGTTTGGACTCGCTTACCCCTTTAGTATCGGCGGGATTGCGATTCTCAGTAGCTGCTCTTGTTATTTATATCATTATGCGGATTCGTTCCATTTCGATCCAGAAAGATAAAATTTCGATGCGGTTGTATTACTTCATGGGAATTTTTTCATTCATTCTTCCTTTTGGATTGGTTTATTGGGGCGAACAATATATTCCTTCGGGATTAGCTGCGGTTTTGTTTGCAGTTTATCCTTTCTTCGTGGCGCTCTTTACACGGATTTTTATTCCCGAAGAAAAAATTGGATTAATTAGAATTATTGGAATGATCATCGGCTTTTCCGGAATTATTATAATTTTTTCGCAAAACCTTTTAACTATTGGTATGAACTATATTTTGGGAATGACAGCGGTTTTGCTGAGCGGATTTTTACAGTCCACAATCGCAGTTTCAATTAAAAAATATGGACAGCACTTACATGCACTTTCGATGAACTTGATTCCTATGGCAATCGCCGGAGTTGGGATGCTCTTGATGGGAATTCTTTTGGAAGACACAAGCCGCTTGAAGTTTGATGTGAAAGCAGTTTCTTCGGTTTTGTATCTTGGAATTATCGGAAGTGTAGTAACATTCACCGCCTATTATTGGCTGTTGAAAAGAATAAATATTATTTTGCTTTCACTGACGGCTTTTATTACTCCGATCATAGCGTTGTTAATCGGTTGGATTTTTTTAGACGAAACGCTTCTGCCGAATCAAGTTTATGGCAGTGCTTTTGTTCTAACCGGATTGTTGATCGCGAACTTATCGAGTTTGAAACAAAAAATCATGAGAAATACTTAAACTATGTTAAACATTATCAGAATTAAAAAAGCATCCTTCTACGGATACCACGGAGTTTTTCAACAGGAGCAAAACATCGGCGGTAAATTCGAAGCGGATGTTGATCTCTACACCAATTTTGCTCACGCAGCAACGACGGATAAATTGCATGAGACAATAAACTATGAACAGGTCTATAATGTTATGAGCGATCTTGCTCTACGGAAAAAATTTTATTTGATCGAAGCGCTGACCAACGCGATGATTGATGAATTATTTCGAAAGTTTCCTACAGTATATAAAATTGCTTTGCGTGTCAGAAAAAATAATCCTCCGATAGGCGGTGTGGTAGATTCAGTTGAAGTGGAAGTTGTAAAAACGCGCGATGAATGGAATGAGATGATCGAGAAATTATAGTGAGTGAATTGAAAAAACATATTTGCTACATTGGCTTAGGCTCTAATCTTGACGACAGGTTTTCTTACATAAAAAGAGCGGTAGAACTTGTTGAAGATTCACCTTTTTGCAATGTGCTAAAAATATCTTCAATTTACGAAACCAGACCTTTCGGCATTAAAGATCAAGGGAATTTTCTAAACGGCGTAATGGCAGTTAAAACTGAACTTGAACTGCATCCGTTGTTGGATTTTCTAAAGGGAATTGAACAACAACTCGGAAGAAGAAAAAGAGAAAAATGGGAATGCCGTGAAATTGATCTTGACATCTTATTTTTTGATGATTTAGTTTATTCTGATGGAAGAGTAACCGTTCCGCATCCTTATATTCCGGTGAGAGATTTTGTGCTCGTTCCGCTTTGCGAAATTGCCCCGGGATTTTTTCATCCGGCATTGCAGAAAAGTATTTGTGATATTGTGTTACCTGAAAACGAGCATTATGTGGTTAATGTTTTTTGTTCCCCAATTAGTTTAAAGGAATCTTATGGCATTGCAGAGTGAAAACGATATTCGGTACATCGCGGTTGAAGGAGCTATTGGCGCGGGGAAAACTTCCCTTGCAGTAAAATTAAAAGAGCGGCTTAACGCTCAGCTTGTCGTTGAACAGTTTGAAGTAAATCCGTTTCTTGAAAAATTTTACAATGAAAGAAACCGGTACGCATTTCAGACTCAGATGTTTTTTTTAGTGAACCGCTACAAACAACAGCAGGCGTTACACCAGGAGAATTTATTTTCAGAATATATTGTTGCCGACTACATTTTTGAGAAAGATAAAATTTTTGCCTACCTCAATCTTAGCGGAGAAGAATTAAAATTGTACGAGTCGGTCTTTCCGCTTTTATTTAAAAATCTCCGCCAACCGGACTTAGTTGTTTACTTGCAGTCGAGCGTTGACAGGCTAATGTATAACATCAAAAAACGAAGCCGTCAGATTGAGCGTAACCTTACGAGAAGTTATATTGAGGAATTGAGCGAAGCTTATAACGATTTCTTTTTCCGGTACGCTACAACTCCTTTACTTATTGTAAATACCACCGAGATGGATTTTGTAAATAATCAAAAAGATTTTGAAGAATTATTTCAGGCGATATTCAGAACAGACAGAGGTTTTACAGAGTATTTTCAACCTGAAGCTAAAAGGATTTTATAATGTTCATTAAACTTATCATTTATGCATTTCTTATTTATTTCGCTTTAAAGATCATTCGTTTTGTTCGAGCAGTTTCAGCTTTAAACGCTTCAAAAAAAAGAGAGAATGTTCCTCCGCCTAAATCTTATAACGAAAGAGATATTATTGACGTTGATTTCAAAGAAATTAAGAACAATGAAAATACTGCTGGAAAAGATCAGCAGTAACAAAGCATGAAAAATTTACTTTACTCTTTTCTAAATCTGTTTTGGGGATTGGAAGAAAATTCCGATCGCGAAATAGGTAAGCCCGAAAGAATCCTCGTGGTTCGGCAGCATAATCAACTTGGGGATTTACTTGCTTGTGTCTCGATTTTCCGGGCGATAAAAGAAAAATATCCTTCCACGGAGGTCTCGGTTATTGTTAGTCCCGCGAACAAAAATGCTCTGCACAAGAATAAATTTATCGATGAACTTTTTGTATTTGACAAAAATAAATTACTTTCTTTTAGCTATCTGAAAAGTTTGCTTCGCTTTTTAAGAAAGAATTATGACCTTGCCGTAGTTCCCGTTACCGTTTCAATTTCTTTCACAAGTAATTTGCTTTGCAGAATTGCGAATGCTAAAATCAGAATTGGTCCAAATTCCTTAAACGGAAAGATGAACGTTTCAGCTTTTTTATTTGATAGAAGAATAAATTTAGATTGGAGAAAATATCCCGATGCCAACGTTTCTGATTTTAGTCTTGATATTCTGAGACCATTCGGAATTACAACGGATAATTTTAGTTCGGACATATCTTACGATGAAAAAGATGAATTGGAAGCGAAAGAATTTATTCAATCATTCGAACGAAAGCAAGGAAAAGTAATCGGACTTCATGTAGGCGCAGGTAAACCGCCAAACCGTTGGTCGTACGAAAATTTTATTTCGTTAATAAATTTGCTTGAAGCCGGGTATCAACCGCTTATTTATCTTACCGGCAGTTCAGATGATGTTGAGTTGATAGATGCAATCCTGCGCGGAATTATCCCCGAAACAAAACTCTTTTTAAATAAGGAGATTCCGGAAGTGGCAGCGCTCATCGCCCAAAGTGATCTTTTTATTACGAACGATACCGGAATTATGCACGTTGCCGGAACAACCAGCACTCCGCAGATATCGATCTTTGGTCCAACCAATCCGTTTAACTGGGCGCCGATCGGGAAGCAAAAACATTTCATCCGGCATTCGGATCTTATTAACGATGTTACCGTCGATGAAGTTTTTTCTTTGTGCAAAACACTGCTGTCAAAAGAGTAATGGTCTTGGAAAATAATTCCACACACCACCAAGCTATTCTCGATATCGGATCGAATTCCTTCCACTTTGTAGTTTATCAAATCGAAAAAGATAAATCATTTTCTGTCGTTCTGAGAAAAAGAATTGTTTACCGGTTGGCTCTTCAAAAGAAAAATGGCAAATCTTTTTTATCCGAAGAAGATTATATTCAAGCAGAAAAGATCATTCTTGAACTAAATGAAATTGCAAAATCTTTTTCATGTACGATAACGGCGACCGCCACCAGTGCGGTTCGCGAATCAACAAATGTAAAAGAATTTTTATCGTACATTAAGCAAAATACGGGACTTCAAGTCGAAGTTATTTCTGGGGAGAGGGAAGCCATGCTGATTTATAAAGCAATTTTATATTCAGATGCGGATGCACTTTTCAAAAATATTCTTTGTTTCGATATCGGTGGCGGCAGCACGGAATTCATTGTCGGAAGTAAAGGAAAGATTGTCTTTATAGAAAGTCTTAAACTTGGCGCAGTTCGTTTGTCATCGAGTTTTTTCCCCTCCGGAGAATTGGATGACGTCAAAATTAATCTGTGCCGCGATGCAATAACAAAAGAGGTGAGTGCGGCAAGTGGAAAACTTGTCTCGCACAAAGTTGATTTCGTTACCGGCAATTCGGGAACAATACACGCGGTTAAAAATCTTGCGATAGCTAATGCAGTTTCGTTAGCCATCGGCACCCCCAACCCTATTGTTTTAACAAGAGAAGAACTTGATAAAGTTGTTGAACTGCTGCTGACGAAAAAGAGCATCGAGGAGAGAAAATCTTTGCCGGGGATTGAATTGGATAGAGCTGATGTTTTACCGGCTGGAGCGTTAATCTTGCAAATAATTTTCCACGAACTGAAACTTTCGGAACTTCACTTATCTGATTATTCCATACGCGAAGGAAAATTGTTAGAGGTTCTCGAAGGTTATGAATCGTAAAATTGTTTTTTTCATCTTATCAACTAAAAAATAGGAGAAAATATGGCTTACTATAATTCAAAATCAGTTGATCTTTCTTTTGAGGATGCGATTGAAAAAGTTACCGAAGAATTGAAAAAAGAAGGATTTGGAGTTCTAACAGAGATTGATGTTCAAGCGACTTTAAAGAAAAAATTGGATGTTGATTTCCGCAAATACAAAATTCTCGGCGCATGCAATCCGGCGTTTGCCTACAAAGCTCTGCAGGCTGAGGAGAATATTGGCGTATTGCTTCCTTGCAATTTTATTGTGCAGGAAAAAGTTGATGGCGGAGTGCAAATATCCGCTGTAAATCCGCTCGAATCGATGAAAGCTGTTGAAAACGAAGCGCTCGGATCAATTGCCGGAGAAGTTGCGGCACGCATTACCAAAGTGCTTGAAAATCTGTAAGAATTAAGTCTAATTCTTTGCCGTAGCAGAAAATCTTCATAGGTTTGCTACGGCATTTTTAATTTAAATTATTTGATTGGTCAAAACGAGTTGAAAAAAATATTTCTGAAGAAAAACGAAGAACGTAGAATTGTAAATGGGCATTTGTGGATTTTTAGTAACGAAATCTTTAAAATTGAAGGAGAACCGGATTCCGGCGATATTGTTGAGATTTACGACGCTAAAAATAATTTGCTCGGTGCCGGATTTTTTAACAAGAACTCACTTATAGCAGTTAGGTTACTCTCGCACGGAATTGTTGGTGATTTAGAAATGTTTCTCCGTGACAAAATAAAATCAGCCTACGAATTGAGAAAAACTTTCTATCCGAATCGTAACTCTTTCAGAATGGTTTTTAGCGAAAGCGATTTTCTTCCCGGATTGATAATTGATAAGTATAACAACACTTTTGTTCTGCAAATTTATTCTGCCGGGATGGAGAAAAATGTTGGAACTATTGTTAAAATTTTAAAAGAAGATTTTGGAGCAGAAAATATTCTAACAAAGCACGAACCTTACTTCAGAAATTTAGAAGGGTTAAGTGAAGAGAACAGCATTCTTTTTGGAAATGCTGAAAATCAAATTATTTCAGATGGTTCGCTTCAATATGAGATTGATTTTGCGCAAGGGCAAAAAACCGGTTTTTACTTTGATCAATCGGATAATAGATTTTTTATTGAAAAAATCGCTTCCGGCAAAACTGTTTTAGACGCCTTTTGTAATTCCGGCGGATTCGGTTTGCACGCTTTACAAGCGGGCGCAAACGATGTTACGTTTGTCGATTCTTCTGCTAACGAAATTGAAAAAACAAAAAGAAATTACGACTTGAATAAGTTGAGCGGAAAAACAGAATATGTTACCTGCGATGTTTTCGATTTTTTAGAAAAGGAAGTCGCCGACAAAAAACAATATGACGCTGTTTGTGTTGATCCTCCCGCATTCGCCAAAAACAAAAAGACTCTGAAAACGGCTGAAAAGGGATATGAAAAACTGAACAGATTAGCTCTTCAATTAATTTCCGATGGAGGTTATCTTGTTACTTCTTCATGTTCATTTCATCTGAAGAAAAGTGATTTTATCTCGGTGATTACAAGAGCGGCGTTAAAAGCGAATAAAACAATTCAGCTCATTCATTTTAACGAAGCTTCGCTCGATCACCCGAAACTTCCATCGATGGAAGAAACGTCTTACTTAAAATTTGCGGTTTTTAGAATTATCGGGTAAAAAAATTTTTAATATTTCTTGCAACATTTTTAATTTAGTGTTCGTCTAATCTTAAAATAAATCAGAATTTCAACTAATGAGGTATCGAATTGGATATAACGGTCTTAAACGAAAAAATTAAAGAAGAAAGCGCTTTTGTTGATTTATTAATGGTGGAGATCGGCAAGGTCATCGTTGGTCAAAAAGCGATGGTCGAACGATTGGTGATCGGATTGCTCGGGAACGGGCACATTTTGCTCGAAGGTGTTCCCGGATTGGCAAAAACGCTAGCGATCAAATCACTTGCCTCCGCGATGAAAGCAAAATTTCAACGCATTCAGTTTACGCCTGATCTGCTTCCGGCTGATATTATCGGTACGCAAATCTATAATCAGAAGGATGGGAATTTTTTCATCCGCAAAGGACCAATTTTTTCAAATTTTATTTTAGCAGATGAAATTAACCGCGCTCCCGCCAAAGTTCAAAGCGCTTTACTCGAAGCGATGCAGGAACGACAAGTAACGATTGGAGAAACAACTTTTAAACTTGAAGAACCGTTTTTAGTTCTTGCAACTCAAAATCCGATTGAGCAGGAAGGAACCTATCCTTTACCTGAAGCTCAAGTTGATAGATTTATGTTGAAAGTAAAAATAACTTATCCGCAGAGAGACGAAGAAATCAAGATCATGCGGCAAAATGTTTCGGCTGTTGAGAACAAAATTAATCCGGTAGTTTCTTCCCAGGATATTCTAAAAGGAAGAGATCTTTTGCAGCAAATTTACATGGATGAAAAAATTGAGAAATATATTCTTGATATTGTTTTTGCGACTCGAACTCCAAAAGATTTTAATCTTGATAAACTCACCGATTTGATCAGCTACGGCGCATCTCCGCGAGCTTCTATCAATCTGGCAATTGCAAGCCGCGCGATGGCATTTATTAAAAGACGCGGTTACGTAATTCCCGAAGATGTTCGAACAATCGCTTACGATGTTTTACGCCACAGAATCGCTGTAACCTATGAAGCCGAGGCAGAAGAAATTACTTCGGAAAATATTATTAGTGAAATCTTAAACAAAGTTGAAGTTCCTTAAATAAAATGATCTGCAATCAACAATCAACTAACAAAACATGTTAACAAAAGAACTTCTTAAAAAAGTAAGACAAATTGAAATCCGCACCAGGGGTTTGGTGAACCAGGTTTTTTCCGGCGAATACCATTCGGTATTTAAGGGAATGGGAATGGAGTTTTCGGAAGTCCGCGAATACCAAATTGGCGATGACGTTCGCAATATTGATTGGAACGTCTCAGCTCGATTCGGTCACCCGTTTATTAAAATATTTGAAGAAGAACGCGAACTTACCGTAATATTGATTGTTGATTTAAGCGGATCTCAATACTTCGGAAGCTCTGCTTCAACCAAACAGCAAATAGCTGCAGAAATAAGCGCCATTCTCGCTTTTTCTGCATTGAAGAATAACGATAAAGTCGGGCTTATTTTGTTCACAGACAAAATTGAAAAATTTATTCCGCCGAAAAAATCAAAATCGCACACGCTGCGGATAATAAGTGAACTTCTTTCATTTTCACCTTCCGGCAAAGGAACAAATATTAGCGGAGCTTTGGAATATTTTAATAAAGCAATAAAGAAAAGAAGCATCGCATTTCTCATTTCGGATTTTCAAGACAAGGGTTACGATAAAATTTTGCGCATCGTTGGTAAGAAACATGATTTTATCGGAATAACTTTAATAGACGAGCGTGAACAAAAAATTCCACCGATGGGATTAGTTCGTTTTATTGATCCTGAATCCGGGAAAGAAAAAACATTGGATACAGGTGATGCGTCGTTTCAATTTTGGCTGCATCATCAAAGAGAAAAATTCCGGGCAGAGCAGAATGCCCTTTTTGTTTCAAGCAAACTTGACGGCATCACAATTAACACAAAAGAATCATATATTAAACCGTTGGTAAATTTTTTCAGAATGCGTGAGAAACGATGGTAAAGCGGGTTAGTTTAATTTTTATCTTTCTCTTTTTTGCTTCATTTACTTTTTCACAGGTAAAAAGCAAGGTTTCGGTTGATTCAACAAATTATTTGGTCGGCGATTATATCAACTATTTAGTTGAACTTTCAGCTCCGAAGAATGTGGAATTCTTTTTCCCGGCAATTAAAGATTCACTGAACAAACTCGATTTAGTTGAACAACTTCCTCTTCAAAAGAAAGAAGAGAATGGAAAGAATATTTTTCTTTATCATTTTATTTTAGCCGGATTCGATTCCGGTGCTGCGACGATTCCATCATACTTAATTCCTTACAAAACTAAAAATGATACTGCCTTTTCAACAATTGCGACCGACTCAATCAATCTTGTTATTCATACTCTTCCGGTTGATACGACTAAAGAAGCAAGAGATATTAAAGAGCCGATTGTTATTCCATTTAATTGGCTGCAATTGTTACTGTGGATATTGGGCATCGCTTTGGTTGTGGCATTGTTTTATTTCGTTTACAAAAAATATTTCAAACGAAAAGAACATGATGAACAGATAATTGAAATTCAAGTTCCGCCATACGACATTGCATTAAATGCACTCGGTGAATTGGAAGCGAAAAAACTCTGGCAGAGTGGTAAAGTAAAAGAATATCATACGGAAATAACAGAGATTATCCGCACCTATTTTGAAAAGCGATTTTCTCTTCCGGCTTTGGAATTAACAACGGATGAAACTCTCGAAGTTTTGAAACACAAAAGTGAAACTGCCGGGATAATTCCTCTTACAAAAGAATTTTTGCAGAACGCAGATATGGTGAAATTCGCAAAGTTTGTTCCACTGAATGAAATAAATGAAGCGATGATCAAACAGGCGCGACAAATTGTTACTGTAACAATTCCTATTTCGAAACCGGAACAAAATGGGGAAGAGCAGCATGTTTAATAGCGGAATTACTTTCGCATATCCCATTGTGCTTTGGCTATTACTGCTGTTGCCGCTGTTTGTGTTTCTTTACTATAAGAAGTTTAAAAATGTTGAACCGGCGATCGTATATTCGAACCTAAATCTTTTTGAAAAGAGAAAAAGAAGCTGGAAAGAAAAATTATCCGATACACCGCTTTTTTTACGGCTGATCGTATTCATTGTTTTAATAATTGCCCTTGCACGTCCGCAAAGTTTTTCCAGCGGAGAAAATGTTTACACCGAAGGAATTGATGTTGTTCTTGTGCTTGATATTTCGGGAAGTATGCTTGCAGAAGATTTTCGACCGAACAGGATGGAAGCTGCAAAAAAAATTACACAGGATTTTATCTCCGGCAGAACATCGGATCAAATTGGACTGGTAATTTTTTCCCGCGACGCTTTTACTCAATGCCCATTAACAATTGATTATGCCGTACTCAAAAATCTTCTTCAAGAAGTGAAGAGCGGAATGATTGAAGACGGAACTGCCATTGGTAACGCGATTGCAAACGGTGTAAATCGATTAAAAGATTCCAAAGCAAAAAGCAAAGTGATGATCCTTCTTACAGACGGCGTAAGTAATGCCGGTGAAGTTGATCCTTTAACAGCGGCGGATATTGCAAAAAAATATGGAATAAGAGTTTACACAATCGGCATTGGAACTATGGGACAAGCGCCTTATCCGTTCCAAACGCCATTCGGGATTCGTTATCAAATGGTTCCGGTAGAAATTGATGAAGCGGTACTTCGCTCGATTGCGCAAACAACGGACGGTAAATATTATCGTGCAACCGGAAATAAAAAATTAGAAGAAATTTATCAAGCAATTGATAAACTTGAAAAAACAAAATTTGAAGTGACTTCATATAAAAATAAAAAAGAACTCTACTTCCCGTGGCTTTGGATCGGGTTAATCTTGTTGTTTGTTGAGCTGAGTTTATCAAAAACAATTTTTAGAAAATTGCCTTAAAGGAAAAGAAAATTTTTATGTTTCGATTTGCTCATCCGGAATATTTGCACATGCTCTACCTTTTACCGGTATTAGCGGTGTTCTATTTCTTTTATTTGAAGAAGAAGAAATCGCTTTTGAAGAAATTTGCCGATGAACGAATCCATGAAGTTTTATTCGGAATAAAAAGTTTTTACAAAGAATCGATCAAATTTGGATTTGTAGTTTTTGCAATTGCGCTGCTCATCCTTTCCTTAGCTCGTCCGCAAATAGGGAACCGTGTAGAAGAAGTGAAGCAAATTGGCATCGATGTTTTCATTCTCCTTGATGTTTCAGCGAGCATGAAAGCGGAAGATTTGAAACCGAGCAGATTGGAAAAAGCTAAAAATGAAATCGCCACATTAATTAGAAAATTGCAAGGTGACAGAATCGGCTTGATTATTTTTGCGGGCGATGCATACGTACAATTTCCACTTACTACTGATTACTCAGCGGCGAATCTTTTTCTTTCAACTGTTGATGTGAACTCAATTCCCCAGCAGGGAACAGCGATTGCGTCAGCGATTAATCTGGCAGCCAAATCTTTTGATCCCAAAGCGGCGACAAAAAAAGTTATGGTTATCATCACCGACGGCGAAGACCATGAAGGTGATATTGACAGCGCAGTTAAAGATGCCGCCGATAAAGAGATTTTAGTTTATACAATTGGTATGGGTTCTCCTTCCGGCGCACCGATTCCGGTTTATGATAGCAACAATAATCAAGTTGGATTTAAACAGGACGCAAACGGCTCAACAGTTTTAACCAAACTTGATGAGACAACCCTTCAGCAAATTGCATCCAAAGGAGGCGGCAAGTATTATTTGTCTTCGAGTTATCAGAATGAGTTGGATTTAATTTATAAAGATCTTTCTTCCCTTGAAAAATCCGAATACGGTTCAAAGAGAATAACAGATTATGATGACAAATATTTTTACTTCCTTATTCCGGCGCTGTTGCTTCTGGCTTTTGAATTATTCCTTACGGAACGGAAATCGAAATTATTAATGCAAATTTTAAAACGAAATGTATAGATGAACTTCGCTGCTTTAAAATATTATTTTGTAGTTGTTCTTTTGGTTTTATTATTCGGAAACGGATACAGCCAATCGCTTCGTTCTTTAAATAACGATGGCGTTGAGCAGTTTAATCAAAAAAAATATGGTGATTCGGAAATAAATTTCCGGAAGGGAATTGAGATGGATTCATCAGCATCGATTCCCTATTTCAATTTGGGAGACGCTTATTATAAACAAAAGAAATATGAAGAAGCGATGAAAGCTTATCAGACTGCTCTTTCAAAAACAAAAGATAAAGAGTTGAAAGGAAAGGCGCTATACAACATCGGGAACAGTATGCTCGACGACAATAAACTGAAAGAAAGTATTGAGGCATATAAAAATTCGCTTAAGATGAATCCAAAAGACGAAGATGCAAAATACAATTTGTCTTATGCTCTGAAAAAGTTGAGAGAAGAAGAAAATCAAAAGAAGCAGGATAAGAAAGACGATAAGAATAAAAAAGATCAGGATAAGAACAAGAAGGACGATCAGCAGAACAAAGACGATAAGAATAAGGATAAACAGGATCAGCAAAATCAAAATAAAGATGATAAAAAAGATCAAGATAAAAAACAGCAACAACAGCAGCAGAATCAGAAACCGAAAATCTCTAAGGAGCAGGCTGAGCAAATCTTGAACGCGCTAAAAGACAATGAAAAAAACATGCAGAAGAAATTACGAAAGAAAGTCGGTGAGCATGTTAAAGTTGAAAAAGATTGGTAATGAAGAAGTTACAGGTTGAAAGTGGAAAGTTGAAAGTAGAAAGCAGAAATATAAAAGCAGTTAAGATGAATATAGCTTTACTAGCAATATTTTTTGCTGTATTACTCTTTCCCGCGAATATTATCAGTCAGTCTTTTACGGCTGCTGCCAGCAGCACGAAAGTTGGAGATGGGGAACAGTTTGAAGTTTCGTTTACTTATTCAGGGGCAGATATAAATGCAGTAGGAAATTTCCAAGCTCCTAACTTCAAAGATTTTCTTGTGCTTTCGGGACCAAATCAATCATCAAGTATGCAGATAATTAACGGAGCGGTTTCAGGTTCGCGCGTATTCACCTATTATTTACAGCCTCGTTCTATGGGTAAATTTACAATTGGCAGCGCTGCAGTTTCTGTTAAAGGGCAAACTCTAAAATCTGCACCGCTTACTATTGAAGTTGTAAAAGGAAGCAATAATCAGCAAGCGAAAAAGGAATCAAACAATCAAGATGTTTCTACAAAAGAAATAGGAGATAATGTTTTCATCCGTGCAATTGTTGATCGAAACTCCGTCTATCAAGGTGAACAAGTAACAGTTACTTATAAACTATATACCCGTTTGAATATTCAATCGCCTCAAATTTCTAAGCTTCCATCGTATCAAGGTTTCTGGTCGGAAGAAATTGAAACCTCAAATCAGATTTCTTTTTCGAGAGAAAATTACGAAGGGAAATTGTTTAGCGTAGCCGTTTTGAAAAAAGCTGCATTATTTCCCACACAAACCGGTGAATTATCGGTAACACCTTTTGAATTGAAAATTCCAGTACTAATCCAGCGGAAGCGGAAATCGAATAATCCCTTTGATGATTTTTTTGATGATCCGTTTTTCGGAAGAACTGAATCTGTTGAGTACACGGCAAAATCAAATACAGTAAAAGTAAAAGTTTTACCGCTGCCGCAGACCTCGCTAACTTCATTCACCGGTGCGGTTGGAGATTATTCGCTGCAAACTTCAATCGATAAAAAAAATGTAAAACAGAATGAGCCCATAACCTTTAAAGTGATGTTAAGCGGTGAAGGAAATATCAACTTGCTTGATATGCCGGAATTGCAGATCCCAAACGGATTTGAAAAATATGAGCCGAAGATTTCAGCCAATGTTTCAAGAGGAGGATTGATAAACGGAAAAAAAAGTTTTGAGATGTTGATCATTCCGCGGGTTTCAGGATCGTTTGAAATTCCACCGATGCACTTTACATTTTTTAATCCGAAAAAGAAAACATATCAAACGGCTTCTTCACCATCATATAACATTACGGTTGAGCAGGGAAGCGCTGAATACACCGGCGGCGGAAGCGGTTTATCAAAAGAAGAAATTAAATTGCTGGGACAGGATATTCGTTTTGTAAAAACTAATTTTAGTGATGTAACGAATGAGAAAAATTCGTCAGAAGATTCTTTACTGCTTATTTTAACTCTCTATTCCTTGCCATTATTTGGATTACTTGGTTTCCTCTTCTGGAAACAAAAAGAGGAAAAACTTTCAGGCAACGTGATGTTATTGAGAAATCTCCGCGCTGAAAAAATCGCCAAAACTCGTTTGAAAACTGCCGCCAAATATTTGAAAGAGAAAAACGACTCACTTTTCTTTACTGAAATTTCCCAAGCATTTTTTGGTTATCTGGAGGATAAACTCTCAATTAACAAAGCCGACTTTACGGTTGAATCAGCAATTGCCAAACTCCAAGTAAACGGAGTGGATGAAAATTTGATTAGCGAACTGAAACAAATTCTTGATAAATGTGAGTTCATTCGTTTCGCTCCATCACAAAATATTTTGGAAGATATGAATCAGCTATTCCAACGCACTGCTTCACTCATCGCATCCCTTGAAGAAAAAATTTCTATGAAGGGAAGTAAAAAATGAGAAAATATATTTTCCTCCTTCTGGTAGCTTTTGCCTCGGTTGGTTTTTCTCAACCTTTTCAAAAAGAATTAGTCCGCGCAAATCAATTGTATAAATCGGGGAATTATCAAGAAGCGATAACTGTGTACGAAACGGTGATTCAACAAGGTTATCACGGGACTTCACTTTATTATAATTTAGGAAATGCCTATTACCGTTCCGGTCAATTCGGGATGGCAATTTTATGTTTTGAAAAAGCTTCCCAGATTACGCCTGACGATGAAGATGTTCAACATAATTTGGCAATCTCCAATTCTAAAATTGTTGATAAGGTTGACGTTGTGCCGAAATTCTTTTTATTTAGTTGGTGGGAGGCGCTTGAAAATCTCTTTCACCCGCATGGATGGAAGGTCTTTATGTTCGTGGTTTACCTGCTCTTCATTTTTACGGTTGGAATATTTTTTACCGCTAAGAAAGCTTCAGTTAAAAAATATTCGTTTTTCGGCGGAGTCTCGATCCTGTTTGTTTTTTTACTTAGTGTGGTGATATTTCAAACCAAACAGCATCAACTGGAAAATTATAAATACGGAATTGTCCTTGAGCAAGTTGTAAATGTAAAATCTTCCCCCGATGCAAAAAGTTCCGATGCATTTATTCTGCACGAAGGAATTAAAGTTAAAGTTGAAGACAAATTAGAAGGATGGAACAAGATACGTCTGTCGGATGGGAAGATCGGCTGGCTTGAATCTTCGACGATCGGGATAATTTAGAGCCCAATTTTTGTTCTTGTTCTTTTGAATTTGTTCCTTAAATTGGTTCACCCAAAATTATTCAATAATTAAAGTTTCATTATCATATCAAAAAGAAAGGTGTTCGCGTGAAAAACATTGTATTAAGTCTTGTGTTCTTATTTGTGGTTTCATTAGGTGTTCAGGCTCAATCAACTCCTCAGAAGAAAGATAAACCTGCAACCACTACCACCACTACCGAGAAATCAAAAACCCAAAAAGCTAAAACAGAAAAGAAATCAACAAAAAAATCTTGCACCGATGCAAAAGAAAAAGGCTGCGGCGGCGAAGCTGAAGCCGGCTGTGCTGATAAAAATTAAGTTCTAATTTAGGTTCCACCCTAACAGGTGGAACCTTCCCTTTTTCTTTTTGCAATCCTTTCCTCCTCTCTTTATCTTTCAACTATGAATTCGAAAAAATATAATAATACAAAACTGGTTTTAAACATCAGCGAAACCATTTTAACTTTCATTTTGCTCTTTGTTTTTGTTAAAACCGGAATAAGTCATTCCTTAGAAAATTATCTAAAAGGATATACTCAAAACGACTATCTTTTATTTCTAATTTTTGTTATTTCAACGGGAGTATGTTTTGCACTGATTTTTTCGCCCTTCTCTTTTTATGGTGGATTTATTTTGGAGCATAAATACAAGCTTTCAAATCAATCTTTTTTGCAGTGGATTTGGGAAGGAACAAAGGGAATTCTGGTTTCGCTTGTTATTGGACTTCCAGTTTTACTTTTTTTCTATTATGTGATGCAAACGTTCGGCAATAATTGGTGGCTGCCTTTCGCAGTTTTTCTTTTTATCGTTTCTGTAGTTTTGGCGCGGATCGTTCCGGTTTTTATTCTTCCTCTTTTTTACAAGATCGTTCCGCTTGAAAATGTGGAATTGAAGGAACGGATTATTCGACTGGCGGAAATTGCCAAAATGAAAATCGAAAATGTTTTTTCATTTAACATGAGCAAAACTACAAAAAAGGCAAACGCTGCATTTACCGGACTTGGAAAATCGAAACGCGTTCTGCTTGCCGATACGTTACTTGAAAATTATTCTCTTGATGAAGTTGAAACCGTATTGGCGCATGAATTTGGGCATTACAAAAAGAAACATATCGTAAAGAATATTTTGCTCGGCACTTTCTTCAGCTTTCTGACTTTGTTTTTGATAGCAAAACTTTATTCTTTATCACTTTCTTTCTTTAATGCTGAAAAGCTAACTCAAATTTATGCTTTACCCGTTCTTGCGCTTTGGGGAATGTTGATTTCATTGTTGATTCAACCTCTCTCAAATGTGATTTCGAGGAAATTTGAATACGAAGCCGACGAATTTGCAATTGCAACCACCGGTAAACACGAGGCATTTCTGCAAACGCTTGATAAACTGACCGAACAAAATCTGGGTGATAAAGAACCGCATCCTTTTGTCGAATGGTTTTTCTACAGTCATCCTTCGATCAACAAAAGAAAAAACGCGATCCTTACATTTGTAAATAATTACGCTGAGAAAATATGATCACATACATTAAACTCTTCCTGGTTACTCTGCATCTTTTCATTTGTTCTACGCTTGCATTAATAAGTGCGATCTTCGACAGAAGTAACAGAACTTATTTTTGGATTTCCCGGATTTTGTCCAACGGAGGTCTTTTCTTAAGTGGAATAAAACTTACCACAAGCGGATTGGAAAACTTTGACAAGTCTAAACCGCACGTCTATGTTTCAAATCATTCAAGTATGTATGACATTTTAGCCATGCAAGCATCTTTCCCGGACGATGCAGTAATGATTTTTAAAAAAGAACTTGCAAGAATTCCAATCTTTGGCTGGGCGCTGCAGTTGGGTCCTTACATTGTTATCAACAGGCAAAAAGCCGACAAAGCGATGGAGAGTTTAGATCGTGCAAGAAAAACTATTGTTGATAGAGGCATTTCTGTGCTTGTATTTGCGGAAGGGACGAGAAGTAAAACGGGAGAAGTGCAGCCTTTTAAACGCGGCGCATTTTATTTAGCTTCGCGAGTTGGTTATCCGATTGTGCCGGTTTCTATCAGCGGAACAGCGGCGATAATGCCAAAAGGGAAACTTAGGATAAATCATGGAACTATTCATGTTCATTATGATAAACCGATCGACACTGAAAATATGAACGGCAGACAGGACGAAAAAGATTTAATGGAAAAAGTTAGACAAATTGTTATTGCAAATAAAAAGGATTAAACGATGGCTGTTACAAAAGCAGAAGTAGAAAAAATTGCGGAGTTAGCGCGGCTTGAATTTAGCGAAAGTGAAATTGAGCATTTAACAAAAGATATGAACCAGATACTCCATCACATGGATAAGTTGAACGAACTCGATACATCAAATGTTGAACCGCTTTCTCATCCGATTGAAGTTAAAAATGTTTTTCGTGATGATGAATTAAAGCCTTCAACTAAAAGAGAAGATGCGTTGAAAAACGCTCCGGACAAAGATGAAGAATTTTTCAAAGTCCCGAAAGTAATCGGATAAGATGATAGTAGGAATTATTCCGGCGCGGTTTTCTTCAACGAGGTTATACGGCAAACCCCTTGCCATGATCGGCGATAAACCGCTGATCCAACATACGTTTGAGTCTGCTTCAAAATCAAATTTACTTCATAAAATTATTATTGCCGTTGATGATGAAAGAGTTGCCGACGCTGCAAAATCTTTCGGCGCTGAAGTTTTAATGACTCCCAAAGACATAGCTACCGGCTCAGACCGGATTGCTTTTGTAGCGAAGAAAATTCCATCAGCAGAAATTATTGTGAATATCCAAGGAGACGAACCATTTATTCCCGGAAGAATGATTGATGAAGCAATAGAACCATTGTTATTTGATCATAATATTTTGGTCTCAACTTTAGCTAAAAGAATTACTTCCCTCGCCGAATTAAAATCTTCGTCGGTAGTTAAAGTTGTTTTCGACTATCAAAGCTTCGCTTTATATTTTTCCAGATCACCAATTCCTTTTGTACGCGATGCATCCACTTTAGCTGAAGGCTTAAAGATGGTGAATATGTTCAAACATGTTGGTTTGTATGTTTACCGCAGAGGCGCTTTGTTAAAATTCACTTCGCTGCAACCAACTGATTTGGAACAAACTGAAAAGCTTGAACAATTACGTATGCTGGAGAACGGAATTAAAATTAAAGTTGTTGAAACCGAGTATGATAGTTATTCGGTTGACACGCAGGAAGATCTGGAACACGCAAAAGCATTTTATAAAAAATATTTAAAGAAAAAAGAAAAGTGAAAACGCAAATTATTCCCAACCGAATTTCGTTGGCGAACATTCCTACCCCAATTCAAAAAATTAGTTTTGAAGGAAAATCATTTTATTTGAAGCGTGATGATTTTACCGGATTGGAAACCTCCGGAAATAAAATCCGCAAACTTGAGTATCTCCTTTATCAAGCGAAAAAAGAAAAAGCTGATTACGTTTTCACTTGCGGTGGGGATCAGTCAAACCACGCGCGCGCAACTGCTTTTGCCGCAGCATTTTTGGGATTGAAAAGCAAATTATTCCTTTGGGGAAAAAATTCTTCCAATTCCGATGGGAATTTATTCCTGGATAAAATTGTTGGAAGTGAACTTCGTTTTCTTTCGAAAAAAGAATTCGCAATTTCAAATGAAATTATGGAAGAAGAAAAAATATCTTTTGAGAAAAAAGGAAAGAAAGTTTTTCTGATTCCGGAAGGTGGTTCTTCACCGCTTGGAATTTGGGGATACATTCATGCTGTTGAAGAAATGCAAAGGCAAAATGTTTTTAAGCAGTGTAATTCAATATTAACAGCCTCCGGTTCCGGTGGAACTACAGCCGGTTTATTGATCGGCTCGCTTTTGATTAATCAGAATCTGAAAATAATCGCAGTAAATGTGCTTTATACAAAAGATGAAATTAGAAATAAAATTCTCTCTCTCGCTGAACAAACAATAAAAGATTATCGTTTACCAATAAAACTTGACGAAAATCGATTGGAAATTTTGGAAGGTTATTCGCAAGAGGGATACAAACACATCAGCGATGATAAACTTTCTCTAATTAAAAAGTTTGCAAGCAAAACCGGAATTATTTTTGACCCAGCCTATACCGGAAAAGCATTTAAAGCGTATCACGATAATTTCTTATCCGGTAAAATGTCAAAAACTTTATTCATTCACACCGGTGGTTTGTACGGAGTTTTTTCTAAAAGGAAGAAATATTTATTAAATTATAGAGAGCAAAGATAATTATTTATGAAGTGTGTCTTCTGTGATATCGTCCAAAAAACAGCCAAAGCAGAAATTCTGTTTGAAGACGAAAAAATTATTTCCTTCCTTGATATTAATCCTTTCAACGTTGGGCACTCACTTGTAATTCCAAAAACTCATTATGAAAATTTTCTTGAAGTGCCCAGTGATATATTTGGAGAGATGTTTGTGGTAGTTCAACAACTTACTAAGGGAGTGGTTACCGGACTTAATGCCGACGGATACAACATTTTATCAAACAACGGAAGGGCAGCGGGGCAATCGGTTTTTCATTGTCATTTTCATATTATTCCACGCTTCACAACCGATGGGTACAAGTTTAAAATGGATTTGAAAAAATATGGTAACGGTGAAATGAACATGATCGCGGAAAAAATTAAATCAGCTATCCCTTTTTAATCGGAGTTTATTCTATGGAAAGAAAGATAAGAGTGTTAATTGCAAAAGCCGGACTTGACGGTCACGACCGCGGCGCAAAAGTTATTGCCGCCGCGTTGCGCGATGCCGGAATGGAAGTTATTTACACCGGTTTGCGGCAAACTCCCGAAATGATAGTTGAAGCCGCATTGCAAGAAGATGTTGATGCTATCGGCATCTCGATCCTTTCCGGCGCACACATGACGATCTTTCCGAAAATTCTTACCTTGATGAAAGAAAAAGGAATGGACGACGTCCTTTTAACCGGCGGCGGAATTATTCCCGAAGAAGATATTAAGAAATTAAAAGAACTTGGTGTAGGTGAGTTGTTCACACCAGGAGCGACAACCACCGCAACGATAGATTACATAAAAGATTGGGTTGCTAAAAATCCAAAATTGTAAATTTCACTGGGAGGTTCTATGAAAAATGTGTTTGTGCTTTTTTCAGTTTTTGTTTTTTCTTGTTCACTTATTGCTCAACCGGTATTTAAGAAGCAAATTTCATTTCTCGATTTCGATGCGAGAAATCCTTCGTTTATTATTACAGCGGGAAGTGATTTTTCCTTATCATCATACCCTTTACGGAATGTGATTTTATTTGAGGGTTACAACGATCCAGTTCATCCCCAAATCTTTACATTAAAATATGATCTTGAAAAAGATACTTTCCCTACTCCGACACAAATAACATTTTCTAAAGGAAGCTGTATTAATCCATGTGGAATGTTCTTTCTAACAGTAAGCATGGAGGCGATGGAGCACATTATCTGGCAGACGAACGAAAATGGAAATTGGGATATAGCATGTGGCGATCTCTTTGGAGATACCTTGAAAAATATTAGGTACTTGGCAGTCGACAGTCTTGATGAGATCAACCCGCAAATTGTGAATCCCCTAGATGTTTATTTTAATGGAATTACTTATGAAAAGGGAGGTTCTATTTACTTATATTTTGAATATGATACGCTAAAAATAACTGAAAAAATATTTGCTGCTTCTGATTCTTTTAGGTATGAACATGCGACTGCGAAACTTGATTATGATAATCAAAATAAACGATGTTTAGGGACTATTGCAGCAGAAAAAAAATATTCAAATGGTGAAAAGAGAATTGTTTACGTAACGAAAGACTACTTTTCTCAAAATTGGACAGAGGAAATCTATTTATATGATTCAACAACAATAACAACTTTACCTCAATTTATTTCAGGTTCACACAGTGGAAACTATTTCACGTTTGAAACTAAGGAGTTGGGGAAAAGAAGATTATATGTTATGTGGGACTTAACAAATTCTGAATCTGCAAAGTTAATTTCGGATTCAAGCTATGAAACTTTTAACTTTTCTATGAAACCGGTTCCACAATTAACAAAATCCTTTGCGAAATCATTCTTTGGGTACGGACACAGTATTTACCAAATTAGGAAAGAGAACAAAAACTTCTTGCTGCCGGGTTATTTTAATAATATTGACAGAACGAGTGATTCACTAATTGCAATAAAAATAGATGAACCCAAAATCACAACCGAATATGTAAATTATTACAATCATTGGTATTGGGTTTATTCAGTATGGGAAGATAGTTGCGAAGAAGGCACGGTTCAGTTATTCGGCTCATCCGGTTCATACACCATTGGTGGAATTGAAGATGAAACTTCTCCGCAAGATTTTACGCTTTATCAGAATTATCCAAATCCATTTAATCCCGAAACAGTGATCAGTTTCCAGTTATCAGTGAGCAGTAAGGTGAGTTTAAAGGTATTTGATGTTTTGGGTAGAGAAGTTGCAACATTGGTTAATGAGGAAAAACCGGCAGGTGAATATCAAGTTTTGTTCAACAATCAACTAACAAGCAACCACCAACTACTCTCAAGCGGAGTTTTGTTTTATCAATTAAAGGTAGGAAACCGGCTGCAAACGAAAAGTATGCTGCTGTTGAAATAATTTTTTTTAATAGGATATATAAGTTATTCACCATATATTTAACTGTGTTTTTTGAAAAGATGGGTATCTGTAAAGTTTAGGATCGAAACTTCCGCTAAATCGGAAGCAAAAAACTCAAACACATTCGACACCGTTACTTTCATCCCGTAGTTACGGGATTCTTTTATTGATCGTTGATAAACAAGAGCATGTGCTTTTCTTCTCCTCTGATTTGTTTACCTCATTAAAGAAACAGTTCTCGCTTTTATATTTTTTTTAAAACAAATTGAACGGAGTTCTATATGAATATTTACGTTGGTAATTTATCGCGTGAAGTATCTGATGAAGACTTAATGACGGAGTTTTCAGCTTACGGAAAAGTCAAATCAGTAAAAGTAATCAGAGATCTTTTTAGCGGCGACTCAAAAGGTTTCGGTTTTGTCGAGATGGTTGTTGCTACAGAAGCTCAAAAAGCTATTGACGAATTGAATACCAAAGAAGTCAAAGGCAAAAAATTGGTTGTAAACGAAGCTCGCCCAAAAACTGACGACAGAAGAGGCGGCGGCGGCGGCGGAAGTCGCGGCGGATTCCGTGGCGGAAGCAGCGGCGGCGGTGGAAACCGTGGCGGCGGAAGCGGTGGTTTCGGCGGACCAAGAAAAAGATTTTAAATAAATTTTTCTGATCTTAAATTAGGTTATTCGATGTTTTAACGTCTAGCACGGTAAAACGCCGGATAACCTTTTTTATTTTCTATTGAAAACAACTGTTCGGATTTTATATGCGCGAAAGCGAGTAAATAAACCGGATTGGTGTTGTTCAGGTCATAGGTTCTTTTTATTGAAATTTTTTATGAATATTTTAAGGTCGTAATTAATTTGAACATGTTAAATTGATTCTTACTTATTATAAATTCAGTTGAAAAATATCGGTAAAAATGAATAAAACGCTTCATAAACTCTACATTGGACTCTTTTTTCTCATCGGAATAACTTCTGTTGGATTACTACTCTATAACAGCTATTCCTACTATTCTTTACCTCTAACCGAACGGGTATTTTCGAATCACCACGGACTTTTCAAACCGAGCGGCGAAATCGGGCACGGACTTGGAATTCTTGGTACATTGATGATGATCTTTGGTGTGGCTTTATACATGGTGAGAAAGCGGACGCGGAAATTATTTCAACTTGGTTATTTAAAGAATTGGCTTGAATTTCACATTTTTCTTTGCACTTTAGGTCCAATTTTCGTCCTTTTCCATACTGCTTTTAAATTCGGAGGAATTGTAGCTGTTAGTTTTTGGAGTATGGTTGCAGTTGTAGCAAGCGGCGTTATCGGTAGATTTATCTACATTCAAATACCAAGATCAATTCAGGGGCAAGAATTGGATTTTAAAGGAATTCAAGAAATGGATCAAGCTTTATCAGTAAGACTAAGTAATGAGTTCAAACTTTCTTCATCACTTATCGATACGTTCGAACACCATTTCAAAATTGAAAAATATGCAGGGTTATCGTTCTCGAAAAGTTTGAGCGTGATGATGTCCGACTATTTCGCTTTGAGAAAATTAATTCCTCAGTTGAAAAAATCTTTAAGGGAATCGGGAATAACAAACTCTCATTCTATAAAGGAAATTATCAAACTATTTAAAGCGAAAATCACACTCACCAGAAGAATTGGTTTGCTAAGAACGATGCAACGCCTTTTCAATTATTGGCATATTGTGCATTTACCGTTTGCTGTTGCGATGTTCGTGATAATGGTGATTCATGTAATTGTAACTATTGTGTTCGGATATAAGTGGATTTTTTGATATGGAAGTACTCATTGAAAATATCATCATCTACGGTTTTACTTTTGGAATAGTTTTTCTAATAATGTTCTTCTATCTGAAAAAGACAAAGAAACGATCTCAGAAAACTGAAGAAAAAATTGCAAGAGCAAAAGAATTTGGTTTTCACGAGCCGGTTTCTCTGCACCCGGTAATTAGTGCAGAGAATTGTATCGGCAGCGGAGCGTGTATTGAAGCATGCCCCGAGAAAGATATTCTCGGCTGGGTGCACGGGAAATCAAAAACTATAAATACTTCGCGATGTGTTGGTCATGGCGCTTGTTTTCATGCATGCCCGGTGCTTGCTATCAGTTTATGCATTGGTACGGAAAAAAGAGGAGTTGAACTGCCGCATATCAGTCAAGAGTTTGAGACGAACATTCCTTCGATATTTATTGCCGGAGAACTTGGCGGTATGGGATTGATCAAAAATGCGGTTGAGCAAGGCAAGCAGGCAGTTGAAAATCTTTCTAAGAAATTAACAAAATCTTCCAAAGCTGATTACGATGTAGTTATCATTGGTGCGGGTCCGGCGGGTATTGCTGCAACATTAACAGCTAAAAAAAATAATCTCCGATTCCTTACGGTTGAACAAGAAACACTTGGCGGTACGGTTTACCATTTTCCGCGTTCAAAAATTGTAATGACGGTTCCTCTTGAACTTCCTTTATACGGAAAAGTAAAACTTTTTGAAACTTCTAAAGATGAGTTGATCTCTATCTGGATGGATGTATTAACAAAAAATAATATCACCATCAATCAACAAGAAAAAGTTGAATCGATTGAAAGAAGGGAAGACTATTTTGAAGTTATCTCTTCAAAAGGGAGATACAAAACAAACGGTGTAGTTCTTGCCATTGGAAGAAGAGGTTCACCACGGAAATTAAACGTTCCGGGGGAAGAAAAAGAAAAAGTTTATTACCGACTGTTGGAACCTGAACACATTAAAGATCAAAAAATTCTTGTGGTTGGCGGTGGAGATTCTGCGATTGAATCCGCAATTCTTTTAGCAGACGAAGGGAACGAAGTTACTCTCTCTTATCGCTCGGATAGTTTTTCCCGAATAAAACCGAGAAACATGGAAAGAATTCAAGAGTACAGCAAGGCTGACAAAATCAGTGTTCTGTTTAAGTCAAATGTACAACGGATAACAGACAAAGAAGTTTTGCTTACGGTGGAAGGGTATGATGAAGTGCAAATTTTAAAAAATGACCTGGTTTATGTTTTTGCCGGCGGTGAGTTACCGACCAAGTTTTTGGAAAAAATCGGCATTGGAATAACTAAAAAATTCGGCGAAGCAATTTTATCACATAAGAAATAATGATGAATAGAAATCTCATTTTAGGCTTTATTTTATTGGCTCTTACGGCTGCCGTCCCGGCTCAAATCTCTCCGGGAAAACTTGTGCAAGCACATCAAAATCTGGAAGGACTTTCTAATTGCAGCAAATGTCACGAACTTGGTGACAAAGTTCTCAATTCAAAATGTTTGGCGTGCCATACTGAAATACAATCGTTAATTAAGGCGACGCGCGGGTATCATGCTGCCTCCGATGTTTCCGGTAAAGATTGTTTCAAATGCCACAGCGATCATAACGGAAGAACTTTCGAGATCATCCGGTTCAATCAGAAAAGTTTTGATCATCAAAAAACAACCTTCAAAATTGATGGAAAACATAAAGACTTAAAATGTGATCAATGCCATCAAACAAAATTTATTGCAGATAAAAAATCATTCGCCAAAAGAAAAAACACCTTTCTTGGTTTATCAAATGATTGCAAAAATTGCCATACCGATATTCATCAAGGTGGGCTTGGAACTCAGTGTTCAAGCTGCCATTCAACCGAAGGGTTTAAACCGGTAAAATCTTTCGATCACGATAAAACAGCATTTCATTTAACAGGAAAACACGTTGAAGTGAAGTGCGACAAGTGCCACAAGATTGAAAAACGGAACGGTAAAGATTTTCAAAAGTTTAAAGGGCTTCAATTTAATTCGTGCGAAAATTGTCACAAAGATGTCCATCAAGGTAAATTTGGTAAAGACTGCCAGAAATGTCATTTAGTTGCCGGATTTTCACTGTTAAAAACCGGACAATTCGATCATGACAAAACAAACTTCAAATTAATTGGTAAACACATTGAAGTGAAATGCGCAGGGTGTCACGGAAATAGTTTAACATCGAAACCAAAACATGCATTGTGCATTGATTGCCACAAAGATTTCCACAAAGGTGCGTTCGTTAAAAATGGTGCTGTGAAAGACTGCGCTGAATGTCATACGGAACAAGGATTCTCTCCATCTCTGTTTACTATTGATGCTCATAATCAAGGCAAGTTTCAATTGATCGGCAGCCATTTGGCAGTTCCGTGTAAAACATGTCATTTCAAAGAAATAGAAAAAGAGTGGCATTTTCTTAAACTTGGACAACGATGCAACGATTGCCATAAGAATATTCATAGCGATGAGATCAAAGCCAAGTTCATGGGAAATAATGAATGCAGTAATTGTCACAACACCGACAAATGGCAAAAAGTTACGTTCGATCATTCTAAAACAGAATTTCCGTTGTTAGGAAAACATAATTCTGCAGCGTGTACGGCTTGTCATCAAAGAAGTGTAGTTCAAGAAAATATAATTATTAAATTTGCTTCTGTTTCTTTAAAGTGCGAAAGCTGCCACCGTGATGTACATTTTGCACAATTCAAAGTTGCAGAGATAAACGATTGTGAAAGATGCCATACGATGGACAATTGGAATCCGGTAAAGTTTGATCATGAGAAGACAAAATTCCCGTTAGCCGGCGGTCATCAGGCTGTTGCTTGTAATGCATGTCATAAAAAAGTAATTGACGGTTCAGTAACTTTCATAAAATTTAAATTGGAAGAATTCAAATGCGTAGACTGTCACAAATAATCGTTTTACTTCTTTTTGTCGGGAAAATTTCGGCTCAAACATCTCCGCACGGCGCAATTAAATTCGATTGTTCCGATTGCCATGTTTCAACAAGCTGGAAAGAAATTCCCGCACAAAAGAATTTTAAACACGAAGCAACAAAATTTGCTTTAGTCGGGCAGCATAAAAACGTTGATTGTAAGTTGTGCCACTCAACTTTACGATTCAATGAAGCAAAACAAGAATGCATTTCTTGCCACAAAGACATTCACAAAAACACGGTCTCGAAGGATTGCAGTAACTGTCATACACCAAACACGTGGTTAATTAAAAATATTACCGATATACATCAACGTTCTCGCTTTCCGTTGCTTGGGCAGCATGCCAAAGCTGATTGCCAACAATGTCATACGCTTTATTCGGAATTAAATTTTGAACCGCTTGGTGTAAAATGTTACGATTGCCATAAACAGAATTATACCTCTACACAAAATCCAAACCATGCACAGTCCGGTTTCTCAACTGATTGTGAAACATGCCATAATTTTACTGACGCCATTTGGGGTTATGCCTCATTTGCGCATGATTTTTTCCCGTTACAAGGTGGTCATAAAATTGCTACTTGCGTCTCATGTCATAATACTAAGGTAGGAACTTACACGGGGTTATCGAAAGACTGCTATTCATGCCATAAACCTCGCTATGAACAGACGACAAACCCAAATCATACTTCGGCAGCATTTTCTACAGATTGTACTTCTTGCCATACAATAAACGGATGGAAGCCTTCTTCGTTTAATCACACGCAATATTTCACATTAGTAGGAGCTCATGTTCAACTTGATTGTAACAAGTGCCATAATGTTTCATATAAGAATATTCCAACCGATTGCTACGGCTGTCATAAAACCACATTTGAAGGAACCACGAATCCCAATCACGTTGCTTCTAAATTCCCAACAGATTGTACAAAATGTCATACTACTTCAGCATGGATTCCATCTACTTTTAATCATGCATCAACTAATTTTCCGTTAACCGGAATGCATATAAGTGTAGATTGCGCTAAATGTCATGCAAGTGGTTATACCAACACACCAACTGATTGTTACAGTTGCCATAAAACTAATTATGATAATACGACGAATCCTGATCACGTTACATCTCAGTTCCCGACAGATTGTAAGCAGTGTCATTCAACTTCAGGTTGGAAGCCAGCTTCATTCGATCATGCATTGACACAATTTCCGTTAACCGGGGCTCATACAACTGTTGATTGTGCAAAGTGCCATGCAAGCGGTTACACAAATACGCCAACTGATTGTTACAGTTGCCACAAAACCAATTATGATAATACCACCAATCCGAAACACAGCACGGCAGGATTTTCTACAGATTGTAAATCATGTCATCAAACTACCGGATGGACTCCGGCAACTTTTGATCACAGCCGGTATTTTCCAATTACTTCCGGAAAACATAGCGGTATAAGTTGCACAACTTGTCATCCAACATCACCTTATTCAAACTTCACATGTCTTAGCAGCGGCTGTCATCCGAAAAGCAGTACGGACAGCGATCATATAGGTGAGGTAAACGGCTATTCTTATGTAAGTTCTGAATGTTACCGATGCCATCCAACGGGTCAAGGCGAAGGAGCATTTAATCATAGTAATTCGAGGCTACCGTTAAACGGAGTTCATTTAACAACTTCTTGTGAGAGCTGCCATCTACCAAACAGTAGCACAGCTCTTTCGCCGGATTGTTCAAGCTGTCATCAAAATAGTTTTGCATATTCTGCAAATCCGAATCATCAGGTTTTAGGTTTGAGCACCGATTGTAAAATGTGTCATACTTCTGATGGATGGAAACCTTCTTTATTCGATCATGCTTCAACTACTTATCAACTGATTGGGAAACATGCTACGGCAGCCTGCTCTGACTGTCACAAATCAACTGCAAAAGGAACATCTCAAGTCTGTTATGATTGTCATCAGCAAAGTTTTGCAAATTCATTGAATCCAAATCATCAAAGTGTCGGATTAAGCAATGATTGTAAATCATGCCACATTTCTAACGGGTGGACTCCATCGTCATTTTCTCATACTGCAACTAATTTTCAGCTTACCGGTGGACACACTAAAGCAGCTTGTACCGATTGTCATAAAGGAAAGACAACCGGAACATCTCAAGTTTGTTATAATTGCCACCAACTAAGTTTTGCCAATTCCGTAAATCCAAGTCACGTAACTTTAGGGTTGAGCACTGACTGTAAATCTTGCCATACATCATCGGCATGGATACCTTCATCTTTTAATCATGCAACAACTAATTTTCAACTTACCGGCAAACATACAACAGTTGCTTGCGCTGATTGCCATAAAGGAAAAACAACCGGAACAGAGACTCAGTGCTATGGCTGCCACAAAACAAATTTTGATGGTGTAAAAGATCCAAACCATGTAACTGCAAATTTCTCAACCGATTGCACTACATGTCATTCTACAACTGCATGGTCGCCTTCTATATTTAACCATGCAAACACTAAATTCCCTCTAACCGGTGCACATACAACTGTATCTTGCGTAGATTGCCATGCAACCGGTTACACAAATACTCCGACCGATTGTTACAGTTGTCATAAAGCAAAATATGATGCAACGACAAATCCGAAACATAGCACCGCAGGTTTTACAACCGCTTGTGCAGATTGCCATAAAACCACCGCATGGACACCTGCAACATTTGACCACACCAAATATTTCCCCATCGCATCGGGAAAACATAGTGGAGAGAGTTGTTCGGTATGTCATAATACGTCAAGTTATAGCAATTTTACGTGTGTGAGCAGCGGCTGCCATAGCAAATCTGAAACGGACAGTGATCACGGAGGAGTTAATGGGTATTCATATGTTAGCTCTGAATGTTATCGATGTCATCCTGCTGGAAAAGGTGGACAAATTAAGGGTTTTATTAAATCTATTGAGAATAAATGACGAATAAAACGCTGAAATATTTTTTTTCTTTCATAATTTTTTTTTCAATCACTTCTTTTTCACAAATCAAGATTGAAAAAAGAGAAGGAACAATTACGTACCAGACGCCGCAAAATGTCTATGTGAAATTTGTTTCAACTGAAAACATTTTGGTAAACGATACTCTTTTTATTTCAAGATTGAATGTTTTAATGCCGGCAATTCAAGTGAAATTTCTGTCAAGTAAATCTGTTGCCGGTGAAAGGATAAATGATGTTTCTTTAAAAGAAAATGAATCTGTCTTTGTTTTTGTTCCTACGGCGGAAACAAAGGCTGAAAAGCGTCCCGGCGGAGAAACGCTGGATTCAATTTCTTTGCTCACAGGAGGCAAGTTCGCTAAAAAAACTTTTACACCGAAAAATTACTACGGAAGATTTTCGATGCAATCGGTCTCCCAATTTGATAATATTAGCAGCCGCGGAGACTTGCAGAGGTGGAGATATTCGCTTTCTTTTTCTGCCGATAAAATTGCGGACTCGAAATTTTCTTTCTCTTCCTATATCAATTTTGCTTATAATGTTAGGGACTGGCAGAAAGTAAAGAGAAATATCGGGCGAAGTTTAAAAGTATATGACTTAGGTGTTTCTTATGAACTCTCATCTCAATCTTTGCTTTGGTTTGGTAGACATTTAAATCCACACATTTCCAATGTGGGAACGATCGATGGAGTTCAGTACGAATATACTTTCTCGAAATACTATACCGGAGCAATTTTAGGATCGCGTCCAAATTTTTCAGATTATGGTTATAACTTAAAATTATTCCAGTTTGGCGGTTACGTTGGAAGAATAGATTCGATCAATTCTTCAGCGATGGAAAACACTTTTGCAGCATTCAATCAAACGAACAGCTTTAAAACCGACAGACGTTATGTTTATCTTCAGCATACAAATAATCTTTTACCAAACACATTTTTTTTCGTCTCCTCAGAAGTTGATCTCTTCAAAAAAGTAAACGGAGTTAGTAAAAACACTATAGGACTTACCAGCCTTTTCTTTTCGGTTCGCTATTCACCTAGCCGCATCATCTCAACTTCACTCAGTTACGATGCAAGAAAGAATGTTGTGTACTACGAAACTTATAAGACTCTGCTTGATTATTTAATAGAAAACGAAATGCGTCAGGGCTATTCGGCAAGCATAAGTATCAAACCGATTTCTCAACTTTATATTTCGCTTAACGCAGGATACCGTTTTCAAAAACGTGATGCTAAACCGGCAAGAAATTTTGGCGGAACAGTTTCCTATTACCAAATTCCTTACGCAAAGGTTGACGGCAGTATTTCTCTCTTGAAGTTGATTTCGAGTTATTCGGAAGGAGATCAAATTGGTTTAAGAGCAACAAAATCTTTATGGAATGACGATCTTTCGCTGACGGGAGAACTACGTGATGTTAAATATCGCTTCGCGAACAATCCAATCGTTATGCATCAGTTAATTGCCGGGTTGGAAATGTCGGTACGCATTCCATTCAACATGTATGCTTCTTTGAGTTACGAAGGAATTTTTGAAAAGAAAAACACTCAAGGCGGATTTTTTCTTGATTTAACTAAACGGTTTTAGAAGTAAAAACCAATGTGTTGCACTTACTTAACTGAAAAGTTTATACAAACCAATTACACTTTTATGCTTATAAACTGCCTGAGTTGTGGAGAACAAAAATGAAAATATTAATTGTTGAAGATGAAATAGGTATTGCTAATTTTCTGCGCGACGGGCTGGAAGACGAGAACTACTCCGTTGATGTTGCGCTGGATGGAAGCAGAGGGCTTGAACTTGCAACCAACAGAATTTATGATCTCATTTTAGTTGATTGGATGCTGCCCGGCACTTCCGGAATAGAGATCACCAAACAAATTCGCAAAACAAATAAAAAAGTTCCGATTGTTTTTCTTACAGCAAAGGATACTTTGCAAGATACGGTCAACGGTTTGGAAGCCGGTGCAAATGATTACATCAAAAAACCTTTCCAATTTGAAGAGCTGCTGGCACGGATTAAAGTGCAACTGCGAACTAATGAAGAAGAGCCGACAACTTTATCTTTCCAGGGGCTTGTTCTAGATACAACTTCGCACCAGGTATTCAAGAATGGAGTTGAGATCAATCTAACAAAGAAAGAATTTTCTCTCCTCTATTTCCTGTTGAAAAATAAAGGGAAAGTTTGTACGAGAAATGATATAATCAAAGAAGTCTGGGAAATTAATTTTGAAACCGACAGTTCTTCTCTTGACGTCTACATCAATTTTTTAAGGAAAAAACTCGAAACCGGGGTTGGCGAAAATATTATTCAAACGATAAGAGGGATTGGGTACACGATACGGGAACGCGAATGAATTTCACGCTCCGTACAAGGATTGCAACATTCAATTCCATCGCCACAGCTATTTTAATTTTAATACTTTTTGCCGCCATTTATCTTGTTGTCGATAATAGTGTATATGAAAAAATGGATACACAGTTAAGAGAAGAATCCTATGAATTCATCTCTGATTATAAAATAGTTGACAGGAAATTTATATTTAAACATCCTTTTGCCTGGGCTGCCGGTGGACACGGACAGGTTGAGGTTAGCCCGATTTTTGTTCAAGTGATGGATACGACCGGACAGATTCTTCAAAAGACCCCAAATTTGCTAAACGAAACACTTCGCTATACAGGTGTGGTAAAAGCTGAATTCTTTTTTTCTTCTAAGCTAAACGGTAAACCGATAAGACAATATCAAGCTCCAATCTTTAGCAAACGCCGCGAGTTTGTGGGTACTATCCTTCTTGCGGTTCCTTTAAAAGAGGCAACGATGGTATTGGATAATCTTCTCGTTGTTCTGTTGGTATCGTATCCGATTTTTGTCATTGCTTTATTTGCTATCTCCCGTTCTATCGCAGGGAAAACAATTGAACCGATAAACGAGGTGATTATAACTTCAGAAAAAATAACGAAAGAAAACTTGTCGGAAAGAATTCCATCGCCAAAACATAAAGATGAAATATATTTACTAAGCAAGAACATCAACGAACTTTTATCACGGTTGGAAGAAGCATTACTTCGCGAAAAGCAATTCACCGCAGATGCTTCGCATGAATTGCGGACGCCTCTTTCAGTCATTCAGGGAACGCTTGAGGTGCTGATTCGAAAACCGAGAACGCTGGAACAATACGTTTCTAAAATCTCCGATGTTACGAAGGAGACGAAACGGATGTCTAATCTAATTGACCAACTCTTGTTTTTAGCGCGACACGAGAACACATCGATGAAAATTTTTATGCAGCCTATCGATATAAAGGCTTTATGCGAAGATATGAAATCGCGATATGCAGATGTTTTAACATCAAAGAATCTTACGCTTCAAAGAAACATTGATGAAAATATCGTTGTAAAAGCTGAGCCTTCCATGCTTGCAATTATTCTTGATAATTTATTTTCAAATGCCATTAAATATTCTAGATCCGGGGGAATAATAACTTTTTCACTCGGGCGTGTCGATAAAAATGTCACAATTCAATTATCCGATACAGGCTTGGGAATTAAAGAAGATCAGTTGAAAAATATTTTTAATAGATTTTTTAGAACTGAAGAATCAAGAAATTCATTTTCATCCGGGATCGGATTAGGACTATCCATCGTTAAAAAGTTAACCAATCTTCAAAATATCTCGATTTCCGTTAAAAGTATTCCGGATATAGGTACAACGTTTACGCTTCTTTTCCCCGAAAATTAATTACTCCATTCACTTTCCTTCCTCTTCGGAAGTTTAAAGTTGCACACCGTTGAAAAATTTTCTTATTTTGCTTAAAACAAAAAGTCATTTTTCACCCAAATGAAAAAAATCCTGATAATACTTATACTTTCATCCTTTTCACTTTCTCTTTTTTCGCAGCAAAAAAAAGAAACCTCATTTAAATTTTTACCTCACTGGATGCCGCAGGCGCAATTTGCAGGTTTCATCATGGCTTACGAAAAGGGAATCTATAAGAAACACGGTTTGGATATTGAGCTGCTCACCGGTGGGCCCAACCGCTCTTCATTAGATTGGTTGGTTGAAAGAAAGACCGATTTTTGTGCGGCGTGGCTTTCATCTGCTTTGCAAGTACGAGATAAAAATGTAAAACTTGTTAATATCTGTCAGTTAATTCAGCGCTCGGCTTTAATGTTGGTGGCAAAGAAAGGAAGAGGGATTAA
Source organism: Ignavibacteria bacterium (assembly GCA_030693705.1). Taxonomy (GTDB): domain Bacteria; phylum Bacteroidota; class Ignavibacteria; order Ignavibacteriales; family Ignavibacteriaceae; genus UBA1563. The sequence goes on from JAUYAB010000005.1 coordinate 101,215, forward strand.
TTCGATTAAAGATTTGAATGGGAAAAAGGTCGCACTCTGGCAACAGGATTTTCGTATTCAAGCAGAGGCGCTCTTTACAAAATACAATTTAAAGGTAAAAGTATATCCTCTTTCAGAAACACAAAATATTTTTATCCGCGATGTAGTTGATGTTACTTCGGTGATGTGGTATAATGAGTATCACCTCTTGCTTAATAGCGGATACGATTCAACCGATTTGCAAATTTTTTCTTTTTCCGATTATGACCTAAATTTTCCGGAAGACGGTATTTATGTGCTGGAAGATTTTTACAACAAAAACAAAAGCGAATGTAAAGAATTTTCCGATGCAACCCTGGAAGGCTGGGATTATGCTTTCTCCCATGAAGAAGAAACACTCCAGTATGTAAAGAAATATTTAACTAAAGCTAAATATGCCGCCAACGAGATGCATCAACGTTGGATGCTGAGACAGATGAAGAAATTATTACAGCCGGATGCCGGAGTTGCATCCGGAGAATTGCGTGCAAGAGATTACCAAAATGTAATTAAAACATTAAAAGAAAGCGGATACATAAACAACGATATTTCGTTTAAAGATTTTTTTAAGGCAGAATATGGTACACCTTAAAAATTCGTTAGCAGTTAAATTGGTTGTTTCCATTCTTTCAGTGAGCGGCTTAATTTTCATCTTTATATTCGGGAGTAACTTCTCAAGGTCTCGTGAAATTTTACTAAATAATGCTAAACTGAATGCCAAACATCTCTCATCGGCAACGGTAAATAAAATTGAAATAATACTCACGAACGTTGAGAAGATTCCGTACACCTTAGCCTATCACCTTGAACACAATTCTTTATCCGAAAAAGAAATGCTTGGTTTACTTACCAGTGTTACAGAATCAAGCAATGAGATTACCGGAGTAACTATTGCGTATGAACCAGGTTTGTTTGCCGGAGCTAAGGGAGAGTTTGCTCCATACGTTTATAAAAATGATGGAAAATTAAAAACAGTTTATCTGAAATCGCCGGAAAATGTTTACACTAAAAAAGATTGGTACCTAATTCCAAAAGAGTTGCAAAGAGCAATGTGGAGTGAACCATATTATAATGTAGATGATAATTCAAAAATTCTCGCCACCTTTTCTGTTCCATTCTATTTGCACCAAAACGGTAAGAGAGTCTGTGCAGGAATTGTAAGTGCGGAGATTGATCTTCACTGGCTTGAACAAATCGTTAAGGGTGTTACCTTATATCAGAACGGTTATGCTTTTCTTATTTCTCACGACGGAACGTTTGTAACGCATCCCACAAAAGATTTTATTATGAATGAGACGATCTTTAGCGTTGCGGAAAAGGATAACGATCCCGCAGTTAGAAAATATGGGCAGGCGGCGTTGCGCGGTAAATCGGATTTTATTTTGCTGAAGCAATTTCTAAATAAAAAAAATATTTGGCTCTACTACGTTCCCTTACTTACTAATGATTGGTCTCTTGGCGTTGTTATTCCTGATGATGAGTTGATGGCGGATCTCAACTCATTAACAAGATATATTCTGTTGTACAACTTGGTTGGCGCAATTCTTCTTATTATCGCAATCGTATTTCTTGCAAACCGGATCACCCGACCGCTAAAAAAACTTGCAACTGCAACCGATCAAATTGCAGCCGGAAATTTTAACGTGGCTATCCCGGAGATGCATTCAAAAGATGAAGTAAGTCATCTCGCAGCATCATTTAATTTTATGAAGATATCACTGCGGCAGTACATTGATAATTTAATGGAAACAACTGCGGCGAAACAGAAAATGGAAAGTGAGTTAAAAATTGCTCACGAAATTCAAATGGGAATTTTGCCTAAAATATTTCCACCATTTCCGCATCGACCCGAATTTGATCTGTATGCAGTTATTGAACCGGCGAAAGAAGTTGGCGGAGATTTTTATGACTTTTTCCTTCTCGATGATTCTTTCCTCTATTTTACCGTCGGTGATGTTTCAGGAAAAGGGGTTCCGGCTTCGTTATTCATGGCTGTAACAAAGACTTTAATAAAAGCCTCCACAGCAATTGATCTTCCTCTAAATGAAATAATTTGTAAAGTGAATAACGATCTTTGTAGAGAAAATGATTCTTCAATGTTCGTTACAATATTTTTTGGAAGAATAAATATCAGAACCGGTGAAGTTGATTTTGTGAATGCTGGTCATAATTTGCCGTACATCATTTCACAAAACGGCGAGATAAAGAAAATTGAAAAGACCGGAGACATTGCCGTTGGGATAATTGATAACTATCCGTATAAGTTAGCCAGGATTACTCTTGCTGAAGACGATAAAATCTTTTTATATACCGATGGAATTACGGAAGCGCAAAACATTACCGACGAACTTTATTCCGATAAACGACTTGAGGTCTTTTTAAAAACTCAGCAATCAAGTTCCGCCAAAGAGCTGGTTCTCAATTCGGTAAAAGAAGTTAAAAAGTTTTCGGACACTGCTCCTCAATCCGATGATATTACCTCATTTACGCTTAAATGGTTTAAACCGATGGAGAGTAAGTAACCTATGAGTAATGACCCGGTAAAGAGTTACGAAATTGTCATAAAGAATTCTCCGGAAGAAGTGTCGAAAGCGATCTATCAATTTCTTTCTTTTTGCAACGAAGAAAAAATATCTCTTGCATCAATTTACAAACTTCGTTTAGCGATGGAGGAGATTTTAGTAAATATAATAAACTATTCGTTCCAAGATAAAAATCAGCATGAGTTATTAATAAGAATAAATAGTTCTGCAGATAACCTGACAATGGAGTTTATTGATGATGGAATTGCATTTGATCCATTAACCGTTCCCGATCCGCAAGATATTCCATTGGAACAAAGAAAGCCTGGCGGTGTTGGAATCTATTTGGTGAAAACCATGATGGATGTTTTCAAATACAAGAGAATCGACGGAAATAATATTTTAACAGTATCAAAGAAAATAACTTAATAAAAGAGGTTCATATGGAAATGTCACAACGTGAAGTAAATAATGTTCTTATTCTTTCTCCAAAGGGAAATCTTGATTTCAATCAAGCGACGAGTTTTCAAGAGACTGCTACTGCCTTTATTGAAAATGGAGCGAAAAAAGTTCTTATTAATTTTACCGAATTGTCCTTCATAAGCAGCGCCGGCTTGCGTGTGCTTATTGTTCTGGCAAAACTTTTACAGCAAAAAAACGGAACGTTCGCTCTTGCTTTAATGAATGACCAAATTCTTGAGGTCTTTTCAATTTCAGGTTTTGAAAAATTGTTTACAATTTATGCTTCTGAAGAAGAAGCCCTGAAAAACATGTAACACAGGAACTGCTATGAAATTGCAAAAACCGGAAAGCCTTCGTAACGGCGACACTATTGGAATAATTTCTCCGGCTTCATCACCAGATGATCTGAGCCGTATAAATAAAGGCGTAAACTACTTTGAGCGGCTTGGCTATCATGTTGAAGTCGGAAAAAATGTCGGGAAATATGAAGGATACCTTGCCGGTACGGATGAGGAGCGGATTGAAGATTTGCACAATATGTTCTCAAATAAAAATATTCGAGCGATCATTTGTGTGCGCGGCGGGTATGGTTCACCACGACTTCTCGATAAAATTGATTACCAACTGATCAAGAAAAATCCAAAAATATTTGTCGGTTATTCAGACATTACCGCGCTCCAACTCGCTTTTTTTACAAAAACAAATCTTGTAACTTTTGCCGGTCCTATGGTAGCTGTTGATTTCCATTCAGAAATAAATCGTTACACGGAAGAAATTTTTTGGAGAACAATTACCTCAACAAAAAAGATCGAGAAGGTAATTCTTCCTGAAGGCGAATCACTGCTTCCAATGAAAAAAGGGAGAGCGGAGGGTGAAATTATTGGCGGCAATCTTTCTTTAATTCTTTCTCTGCTCGGCAGTTCATACATTCCCAAATTCAAGGATAAAATTCTTTTTCTTGAAGACATTGACGAGGCTCCGTACAAGGTTGACAGAATGTTGAATCAACTAACAATAGCCGGAATGCTGAAAAAAATATCCGGTGTATTACTTGGAGAGTTCACAGATTGTGTTGAAAAAGATGCCGAGAAAAAAACTTTGACTTTGGATGAAGTATTCGAAAAGTATTTGGGAGAACTGCGTATTCCGGTTATTAAAAATTTTCCACACGGTCATCGAAAAGCTAACCACACAATTCCGTTTGGAATAAAAACTAAAGTCAATGCTGATAAAGGTTATGTTGAGTTTCTTGAATCAGCGGTTATTTAATTTTCTTTTCAACTTCGCTTTGAAGAAAACCTGATTCAATATAGCGGTATAAATCTTTCCCGGGGCAAAGAGTTTTTGCAAAATCTTTATGCGCTTTTATTGTTGAAGGAGAAATCTGATATTTCTTGCAGCAGTAAGCAGTAAGTTCAATTAAAGCGTTCAACTGCTTTTCGGTTACTTGCTGTTCCTCAAAATTGCCGAGACAAGTTATGAGCAAATGTCCTTCCGGATCATATTCGGTGGCTGTTTCACCTGCAGTAAAAACGTTTCTTCCTTCAAAAATATTTCCATCGAAATCAATTATAAAATGATATGGAATGTCGCTCCAATTTCGCGCTTCGCTCATTCCCCATGTTTGTACTTTTTTAATATGTACAGCGGCTGATTCTTTTTGCGGATTAAAAATTTCTCCTTCGTGGTGAATCGTTATTCTTACTGGAACTTGGGACTTGTATCCTCTTGGTTCTGCCGCATTCCATTCTGAACGCGAGTAAATCTGCAATTGTGTTGATGAACAGTTCAGTGAGAGAAAGATTGAAAAGATGAGTATTCCAGATAAAAATATTTTTTTCATTGTAAATAGGTGAAATAAGTTTTTGAAAAATATTGGTTGGCTTTTTGAGCGGAATTACTTTCCGGAAAAATCCCAAACATGGTTGAACCGCTTCCGCTCATTAAAACAAATTCAGCTTTGAAATCGAACATAATTTTTTTTATTTCTGCCAATTGCGGATGCGCGGCAAACGCAATATTCTCAAAGTCATTCACTACTTTTCCGTTAAGAGAAGCAATATCACTATCGATATTCGAGCGCAATTTTGATAATTGAAATTCCGGCATCTTAGGTGTAATATTTTGATATGCCCATTTCGTGGAAATATGGATTCCGGGATTTACCAACAATATTGGTTTATCAATCTCAAATTCAATTGGAGAAAGTATCTCACCCCGCGATGTTGCATACGAAGGAACCGGATGAAGAAAAAATGGCACGTCAGAACCTAATTGCAGTGCGAAGTCATTTACAATTTCATTCTTTATTTGAAGCTCGAACAATTCGTTGATTGATAGAAGTGTGTGCGCTGCATTAGAACTTCCTCCGCCTAATCCGGCTCCAAGGGGAATATTCTTTTCTAAAGCAATCGAAACAGCAATTTCTTTTTTTACTAATTGCTCAATCATCCGAACAGCTTTTATCACCAAATTGTTTTCGTCATTTTTAATAAGATTATTATTACAAGTGAAAGAAAATTTTTCGGCTTTTTCAAACGTTATAACATCATGCAACTCGATAGGATAAAATATTGTCTCAATATTATGGAACCCATCGTCACGTATTGAAACAATGTTTAAGCCAAAATTAATTTTTGCCGGTGATTTAATTACTATTCTTTTCATCTAAAAGCTTTTTTAATTCTTTGGTGTGATAGGGAGAAGAACCACAGCACGAGCCGATGAAAACCGGATTCTTCTGTAAATATTTTTCCATTTCATGTGAGTAATCCATAGGAGAAATTCCACATACAATGTGTTCATTGTTTATTGCGCTTCTTCCGCAGTTTAAGTAGAATCCCCACGATTTATTATTATCAATTTGTTTGAACGCTTTATTGAATGTCTTCGGCATAACACAATTCAAACCGATTGCGAGAGGATCATATTCTTCAACTAGTCTCACTATATCAAAAAGATTTTCGCCGCTTAACAATTTCAACTTATCTGTAAAATACAAACTGATAACAAACGGGATGGAATGCTTACCGCAAAACTTGGCAATGAAAAGTATTTCATCGAAATGGCTTTGCGTCTCATTCAAAATAAAATGACAACCGGAATTCATCAGAGATTCGATATGTTGAGCATGGTTGGATTCAATTTCTTTCTTTGAAATTGTTCGTTCAACTTGGTAGCAATCTTCCGCTGGTGGATTGGAACCTGCGAGTAATAATTTTTTACCTTCGCTTGCTGATTTGGCAAGTTCAACACTTTTTCTTACAAACTCCGGACTTTTAATTTTAAGATTGGATCTCTTGACCGATACCGGATTTGTGCGGAATGTATTTGTAGTAATAATATCCGCTCCGGCTTTTATGTAAGCTTTATGAGTTTTTACAACTTCATCCGGTTTGGTAAGATTTGCTGACGACATCCAGAGTTGGGGATCGGGTTTTATTCCTTTTTGCTGAAGCAGACTTCCCATCGCTCCATCGAGTAAAAGAGGGCGGTGAATCCTTTTTGCAAACGAAAAAAGAAAACTCATATTATTTTCTTTTGGCATACAAATTAAAATAGTTTAGTACTTCTTGTTCAATTTGTTTTAAATCGATTTGCTGAACGCATTCTAAATTATATGGGCAAGCTTTCTTCCAGCATGGAGAACAAAATAAATCTTTTGGGAAAAGCTTCACTCCGCGGTCATATAAATCGATTTCCGTCCAGCAGCTAAGCCCAAACCATGCGATCACATACTTTTTTAGAGCGATGGCAATGTGCATTCCAAATGAATCGCCTGTAATGATCAGGTCGGCGAGATTTTCAAAACATACGCCGCGTCTAATACCCATGGTGCTCGGAGTATTGATAATCTTGTCTCCAAACGGTTGTGCAATAACTTCATTCCGTTGCGTGTCTTCGGGTCCACCAAGCAAAATGATCTTGTATTTATTATAACTTAGCAGTCGATCTATTAAGTGCATGTGTTGTTCAATGGTCATTTTTTTATTCGGGAAAAGATTTGAACAACCGGTGTTGATTCCAACAACAAAATCGTTCTTTGATATCTCAACTTCATATTTATATTTAAATTGAAATTCCAATTCTTCATCATAAAAATTGTAAACGTAATCATTCCGTTCATATTCAAGCTCAAGAGTTTCAGCGAGATAATCCTGCCCGGTTCGTTGGTTCACTTTAAACTTTAAGTTATTGTTCATACCAAGTTGGTAATTATAAAACGCTCCATCATTTAAAGGAATAATTTTTCCATCGGTATTTAAGCCGAATCCAAGTTTGTGCTTCACGGAAATCGAATTTAGCAAAGATGCCGATCGCTGTGATTTATCAATGTTGTAAGCGTAATCAAATTCCATTTGTTGAAGAATTGAAAGTGATTCAAAATCATATTTGAAGACCTGATCGATAAAAGGATTATTCAATAGAAGTTGATCTGCCGGTTTTAGTGTAATCCAATAAATCGAGGATTCAGGAAATTTCTTTTTAATACTTTTAAGTTGTGCGGTGGTCATTAAAACATCGCCCATAGCATCAAGGTTGATGATTAGAATTTTTATTCCGACCGGTCTATTTTCTTTACAGCCATGTTCCCAACAATTATAATCCGGGAAACAGGGTTTATAACCGTTGAAATTTTTACAGGACGGGATTGGATAGAGTTTTGACATACGTTTCTATAAATGGTTTTAGTTTTGTAATAACTTCTTCAAATGAGAGATTTATAAAATTTGGTTCTTTCGTTAGAACTATTTCATGTTTAGAATGATAGGGAGTCCACGGCATATCATCCGTATTATACTGAACATAAATTCCGAACATCGGAACGTTGAATGCAGAAGCAAGGTGTACAGTTGATGTATCCGGTGTAAAAAGAAAATCTAATTTGGAAATCATTGCAGCGAACTCATCAAAAGAAGGAGAGTAAAAAAGAGGTTCATTGTTCACAGCAATTTGTATGGCATATTTCAAATCTCTTGTTGAAGAGAGAAGTAAAATATTTACATCATAACTTTTAAAGAAAGAAAGCAATTGGCGATATCGCTCAACTCCCCAAAATCTGGCTTCACTACCTGCCGAGATATTTATACCTACGAGGAATTTTTTCTCCGGAAATTTATAAGACAAGAAATTTTGAGCTTTGCCGATCGATTCAGCTTTAGGCTGATAGACGATATTCACTTTCTCTTTATCGTACTTCAAGTCGAACAATTTTAATAAAGCAAGATTCCTTTCAACAACATGCGTGCGGATCGGATCAGTTTTCTCAACGGTGTGAGTATAAATTATCGCGTTCGATTTCTTCAAACCGAATTTAAGCGGTACTTTCGACAAAGCAATCAGAAAACTTACAGTAGTTGAAACATCATCATGCAAATCTACTATGGCAGTATATTTTTCTTGTTCAATGTAGCTCAGCAAATTTCTAAAACTTTTTAATCCTTTTTCGAAAACAATTACTTTAGTTACACATGGACAATCTTCAAAAACGATGCGGTTTGTCTGGCTGGCGAGAACATGAACCTCAACATTTGTGTTGTTTTTAATTTCTGAAAGAAGCGGAGTAACTACAAGTGCATCGCCAATTCTATTTAATCGAATAAAAAGTATTTTGGCTCCCGGCGAGATCGAGTAAAGCAACCTCTCCAATTTGTTCTTTCTATTTAGAAAAAGAAGAAACGAGAGAAAAATATTTTTAAGATATATCTCAAATGCTTTCATATTAAAAAATTATTTTATTCTTCAGTATAAGTTGATCAACTTTATCCATCACTTTAATGATTGGTAAATCTAAAAAACATTCGTGCTTGCGCGGACATTTCAGCAAATTGCACCCTATGCAATCAAGTTCCTCAAGCCGAATTGATGCGTGTTTTTCACCAAACGGTCCTTGCAAATTTGGATTCGTCGGGCCATGAATACTTAACGTTGGTGTGCCAACGGCGGTTGAAATATGCATTGGACCGCTGTCGTTCGCAATCACCATTTTTGCCAACTTCATCAAAGCGGCACCTTCGCGTATCGTTGTGTCGGGAGCTAAAATTGCAGCATCCTTCAATTCTTTTTTAATTGCTGCCGCGTCTTCATAATCATCCGGTCCCCAAAGAATTAGAAATTTTGAATGATATTTTTGATGTACTGCTTCGGCAATTTCAACAAATTTTCCAGCATCGCATTTCTTGGACTCCCAACCACCGCTTGGGCTTAAAACTACAACAAAATCATTCTCACTAAAATTATTTTTGTAAAAATCTTCGGCAAAAGAAATATCCTTTTCGTCCAAACCAAAATGGAGATTGCTTGAGTTCACTTCTATTCCAATTTTTTTCAAATATTCAAGATGCAGTTGCGCCGCATGAAACTTGTCGCGTTCGTTTGGACCATATAAATTATAGGCGTAAGTTCTCCCGCGATAGGGAAATCCCGCACGGTATTTTGCATGGCTGAAAAAAGTTATCATCGCAGTCCGCGGATTCGAGTAAAAGTCTAAAACCAAATCATAATTGTTAAAAAAAACTTTCGCGATGGTTTTTAATCCGCCGAAAGATTCGTTTTTCTTATAAAGAATAATCTCATTCAAAAAAGAAAGTTTCTCCAACGCAGCTTTGCCCGGCGGTTCGGTAAGATAATCGATTTTTGCCTGTGGGAATTCATTCCACAAATTATCAAAAACAACCGTTGAAAGGATAACATCCCCGATACCGCGCAGTTTGATGCAAAGGATTTTGTTGATTTTACTTTTGTCTATATTCATTAAACTTCTTAAAAAGGGAATACTTTCTTATTTTGAGTCTGAACAGAAAAAAAATTTGTTGCAATTTACAATTTTTCAAATTCAATTGAATAAAAAATTTACGTATGCATACCGTCCTCGAACTCTTAAATTTAACAACTAATTTCTTTGAACAGAAGCGAATTGATTCCGCCCGTTTAAATGCCGAACTTCTCTTAGCTGAAACATTGAAATGTAAAAGATTAGATCTTTATCTTGCCTTTGATAAACCGGTAAAGGATGAAGAGGTTAACCATTACAGGGAATTTGTAAAACGAAGGGGAAACCGTGAACCGTTGCAGTATATTCTCGGTTATGTCGAATTCTACGGTTTAGCTTTTTTAGTTAACAAAGATGTTTTGATACCGCGCCAGGAAACCGAAATACTGATTGAAACTATCCTCACTCAAACCGATAAAGAAGCCATTATAAAAATAATGGACATTGGTACGGGCAGCGGTATCATCGCGGTATGTTTGGCTAAGCATTTACCGAACGCAAAAATAGTTGCAGTGGATAAAAGTCCGGAGGCGCTTTTAGTTGCGAAGCAAAACGCAGAAAAAAATAATGTGGCTGAAAGAATCACTTTTATAAAAAACGATGTCTTGAATTCACTCTTAAATATCGATGAGAAATTTGATCTTATAGTTTCTAATCCGCCGTATGTTTCGCAAAAAGAATTTTCTTCTCTGCAAAAAGAAATTGTAGCGCATGAACCCGATTTTGCTGTGACAGATTTTTCAGACGGCTTAACTTTTTACAGAAAAATTATTGAGTCATCAAAAGCTCATCTAAACGAAAATGGTAAAATATTTTTCGAGGTTGGTGCGGGGCAAGCAGAGCAAGTAAAATCAATTTTCGAAGTAAATAGTTTTTCTTCGATACAAATCCGGAAAGATTATAGCGGTATTGACCGGGTTGTAAAAGGGGAGATGAAATGAGAGCGTTGGTTCAGCGCGTAAGCGAAGGTTCGGTTACTATTGAGAGTGAAAAATTTAATGCGGAAATTGGAAAAGGATTTGTATTGCTGCTTGGGATTAGATCGACCGACACTGTTGACGACGTAGCTTTTGTAGCAGATAAATGCTGTAATCTGCGAATCTTTGAAGATGAACATGAGAAAATGAATCTTTCCATCAAAGATGTAGATGGAGAAATTTTGATCGTTTCTCAATTTACTTTGTATGGCGATGCTCAAAAAGGAAATCGTCCAAGCTTTACCGATGCGGCTAAACCGGAGATCGCGATTCCCTTATATGAAAAATTTGTTGAAAGAATGAAGCATAATTTAGGTGAAGTAAAAATAAAAACCGGGATATTCGGGGCAATGATGAAAGTTAAAATACTAAACGATGGACCGGTCACAATTATGATCGAATCAAAAATGAAATAACAAATGGAAAAATCGGATCATCATATTCTTCTTCTTTTTCTTGACGGTGTTGGTATCGGGAAAAAAAATTTTGAATGGAATCCATTTTTCAAATACAACTTTAAAACTTTTACGGATATTTTCGGAACGATTCCGCACCTTGAAAACTATCCGCTTTCAAATGGAAAAATATTTCTCTCCGGAGTTGATGCATCAATGGGAATTGCCGGGTTGCCACAAAGCGGAACAGGGCAAACATCAATTTTCTGTGGAGTAAAAGCTCCGCAAATTATTAATAAGCATTTTGGACCGTTTCCATATTCTACTTTGATCCCAATAATCAAAGAGAAAAATATTTTTAAATATTTTCTGGATAAGAATGAGAAAGTCACTTTTGCTAACGCTTATCCACAAGTATTTTTTGATTATATCAACTCCGGTAAAAAACGGCTAAGCGTGACCACGTTGAGTTGCAATCTTAACGGTATGCATCTTAACGGATATGATGATGTTGTGAAAGGTGAAGCGCTTACCGCTGAAATTACCAACGCTCGCTGGAACACAAAACTTGGCTACGATCTCCCGATCATTTCAGCGAGGCTGGCAGCTGAAAATCTTCTTAAAATTTCTTACAAAAATTCATTTACTGCTTTCGAGTATTTTTTAACAGATCATCTTGGGCATGGAAGGTATGACGAAGATATCGAAGGAACATTTAGAATTCTCGATGAATTTCTTCACACAATATTTACACAATATGACGAAGAAAAACTTTCTATCATTCTCTGTTCCGACCATGGCAATGTTGAGGATTTATCGATGAAGACACATACAACAAATCCTTCTTTGTTGATAATTGCCGGACGGAAGGCAAAAATTGCTTCTGAAAACATCAACGATTTGTCTGATATAAAACATTCAATTATCAATCATTTATGCTGAAGCATTATCCATTAATCGGTATAAACTTCGGGTTTGTTTTGGGGATTATTTCTCAGTCAGTATGTCAAATTGATTTTTTTCTCCTCATTATCTTTTTCTGCCTCTCAATTGTTTTGGTCGTTATCATTTGGAAAATAACCAGCAAAACGCGAAAGAAGGAAATTCCTTCATTTATTTATGTGCTTGTTCCGGTCTTCGTCTTTGGAATGCTTCTTTTTCAAATTCAAAATAAAGATGAAGTTCATTATCCACTTGCCGGGCAACTTGTGAGAAATGTAAAAATGGTTGGGCGTATTTCTGTAATTGAGTTGAAGAGGGAAAATGATTTTTCTTTTAAACTTAATACGGATTCGATTGTAACGGATAGCGAAAAAGTTATCGGCTCATTTAAGATTATTTGTCGTGTTAAAAATGCCAATCAAAAAGAATTCTTTCAACTTTACAATAAACTAAATCCCGGGAATGTTGTATCAGTGCTGGGAACATATAACAAAGGAAAAGGAACTCGCAATCCGGGAGAGTTCGATTATCGCGCTTACTTACTAAGGCAAGGAGTAACAGGTTTTCTTTCAGTTAAAAATCCTCAAGATATTGTAGTTATAAATTCCACAGTTTCCTCATTTCCTTCATGGGTATTTTCAATTAGAAAAAGTATTGCGAACAAAATTGATGAACTACAACAGCCACAATCCGTGGGATTATTAAAAGGGTTGGTACTTGGAGATAAAAGTGAAATTGATAATGAAACGAAAATGGAATTCATTAATTCCGGTGTAGCGCACGTACTGGCGGTTTCAGGGCAACAAGTTGGATTTATCGCAATAATATTTATCATTCTCTTTGGAAGGGTTAATATTTATTTGCGCACAGCTTTAACAATTATATCACTTATTTTCTTTTTGCTGATAACCGGATTGCAAGCGGCGGTTCTGCGCGCTACGATAATGGCTTTTGTCGTCTTTGCCGCTTCGTTAACCGGAAGAGAAATAAACGCATGGAATACTATTGCAATTGCAGCGTTAATAATTTTATTGAACGATGTGAATCAACTCTTCGACCCCGGTTTTCAACTTTCTTTTGTTGCTGTTATGGCAACCATTGGACTCTATCCATATTTTTCAGTTTGGTTAAAAGAATTAAATCTGAAAAATAAATTTGTTAAAGAACTGCTGATAATGTTTTTTATGTCGCTGGCGGCGCAGATTGGAGTGCTTCCATTTACGAATTTTTATTTTGGAAAAATTTCAATTGTTTCACTTATTGCAAATCTGTTTGTGATTCCGGCGATTTCGGTTATTCTTGCAAATGCAATGTTGATGTTATTTGTTTCACTTATTTCAATTCAAGTTGCAGCTATTTTTGCTCTGGCTGGTGATGGAATAACGGCGTTACTTTACTATTTAATAAAAATATCTGCAACACAAGATTTCTCTTTCATTCGCGTTCCAAATTTCTCATTGCAAGATGCAGTCATCTTTTATTGTTTCCTCTTTTTTCTAATTCTCACTCTTCGTTATACAAAACGGATTGTCACAAAATTGATTTTGGTATTTTTAGTTTCAGTTAATACCGTTGTTTTTTGCTCGCTAGATAATAAATCTATTTTACCGGATGAAAGACTTTCGGTTGTAATGATAGATGTGGGGCAAGGCGATGCTTTTCTTATCAAGCTTCCGGATGGGAAAACCATGTTAATTGATGGAGGAAGTTCGCAGTTCAATTATGATAATGGTGCGCGGGTGATAATCCCGCTTCTGGATTATCTCGGTATTTCGAAAATAGATTATGGATTTATCTCTCACATGGATACCGATCATTTTGCCGGATTTGTTTCATTGGTAAATCAAAATCGAGTGAAGAAAATCGTTAAACCTGATATCGATTCGACAGATAAAAACGATTTTCATTTTGAACAGCTTCTCGCACTAAAAAATATTCCGTTTACTTATTACCGCGATACTACTATTGCGGATGAAGGGGCAAGAGTTTATTTCCTATGTGATACGCACAAACCACCGGTAAGTAATTTTAAGATAAATGACAGAAGCGGGATAATGAAGATTGTTTACGGAAAAAACTCGTTTCTTTTTGTAGGAGATGCTCACGTGAAAATGGAAAATTACTTAACCGCCCGGTGGAATAATTTTTTAGATGTTGATGTTTTAAAAGCAGGACATCACGGAAGTAAGACAAGTTCCGGCGAAAATTTTCTTAATTTTGTAAAACCAAATATCAGTTTGATTAGTGTCGGCGAGCAAAATAAATTTGGTCATCCATCGCAAGTTGTTTTGGATCGATTGAGAAATCTTAACTCACAACTTCTACGAAGTGATGAAGAAGGTGCGGTGATACTTCAATCAGATGGAGATGAAATTAAAAAGGTAAATTGGAAAAACATTTAACAAATTATTTATCGTAGCGCAGAATCCATTCTGCGTAAAATATTCAATTAGAAAAGAGAAAAATGATGAAGACTCAAAAACCAATCGTCGGCGTTATTATGGGAAGCGATTCCGATCTTCCGGTAATGAAAGAAGCAACCGATATTTTACAGCAATTCAATATTCCGTTTGAAGTTAAAATAATTTCGGCGCATCGCTCGCCTGATATTTTAGCAAGCTTTGGAAAAGAAGCTCACAAAAGGGGAATGAAAGTTATTATTGCCGGTGCCGGTGGAGCTGCACATCTGCCAGGTGTCACGGCTGCTTTTACTCCACTGCCGGTAATTGGAATTCCGGTAAAAGCAAAATCATTGGATGGATTAGATTCGCTTCTTTCAATTGTGCAAATGCCGGCTGGTGTTCCGGTTGCTACTGTTGGAATTAATCAAGCGAAGAATGCAGGTTTGTTAGCGGTGCAAATGTTGGCTATAAGTGATAGTAATCTTCTAAAAAAAATGTTGGCTTATAAGAAAAAATTAAGTGAAGAATCTCAAAAGAAGAATGAAAAACTTAATCTGTAAGAATTTCATTTTCTAAAATTACTCCAAGTAGTAAAAGTTTTTCTTCTTCAAACTGATTTGCCAACAATTGCAAACCTATCGGCAAATTGTTTTTATCTTTTCCAATCGGAATATTTATTCCCGGAATTCCTGCGAGATTTGCAGAAGTAGTAAAAATATCGCTCAAATACATTTCAAGCGGATCGGTGGTTTTTTCACCAAGCTTAAAGGCTGTGGTTGGAGTTGTTGGGGTTAACAAAACATCAACTTTGGAAAAAGCTTTGATGAAATCATCTTTTATTTTTCGCCTTACTTGCTGCGCTTTTTTATAATAAGCATCGTAATAACCGGAAGATAAAACGTAAGTGCCGAGCATGATTCGTCGTTTTACTTCGCTGCCAAATCCTTCCGAACGGGAAGACTTATACATTTTTGCTAACGAAGAACTTTGCTTTGAACGATAACCATACCGCGCTCCGTCAAATCGCGCAAGATTGGAAGAAGCTTCAGCAGTTGTTAAAATATAATAAGTCGCAATTGCAAATTCTGTGTGAGGAAGTGAAACTTCTTCTACTGAAAAATTCTTTTCCTTTAGTTTTTGAATTACCGATTCAATCTTGACTTTTATCTCCGCAGATAATCCTTCGGCAAAATATTCTTTTGGAATTCCGATTCTCAATTTTTGTTCATCATTTCGAAGAAGCGTGGAGTACGATTTTGTTTCTGTTTTAATTGATGTCGAATCATTTTTGTCATGTCCCGCAAGCACTTCGAGGACGAGTGCAATATCTTCAACTGAATTTGCAAACGGACCAATGCTATCGAATGAAGAGGCGAACGCAGTTAATCCGAAACGGGAGACAAGTCCGTAGGTGGGCTTCAATCCGTAAATTCCGCAAAACGCAGCAGGTTGGCGAATTGAGCCGCCGGTATCAGTCCCTAGAGAAACATCGCAAAGATTTGCCGCAACAGCCGCAGCCGAACCGCCGCTTGAACCGCCGGTAACACGGGTTTCATCAACCGGATTTTTTACCGCACCGAAAGCAGAATTTTCATTCGATGAACCCATGGCGAATTCATCACAGTTTGTTTTACCGATAATAATTGCATCTTCATCAATTAATTTTTGTACTGCTGTAGCGGTGTAAAGAGAGGTAAAGTTTTCTAAAATTTTTGAAGAGCAGGTAAGCGGTTTATCTTTTATTGCAAGAACGTCCTTTATCGCAATCACCATTCCGGCAAGTTTTCCGGCAGAACCTTTTGAAATTTTCTGTTGAACTTCTTCTGCCCGCTGCAATGCTTCTTCAACAAAAAGAGAATTGAAGGCATTCAATTTTTTTCTTTCTTCTATTCGCGAAAGAAATTCTTGAACATTTTCAACCAAAGAGAATTTCTCCTCATTTAGAAGTCGTAACTTTTCGCTGTGATTTTTATAACTAATCAAAGAAATCCTTTTGTAATTTTAGAAATGGAGAGTTTGTAGATTATTTCTTATCATCAATTGAATTTTTAATTTCTTCTTCAACTTCATTTAAAGATCGTTTAAAATCTTTAATTCCTTTCCCGATACTCTGCATCATTTCAGGAAGCTTCTTGGGTCCAAAAAGAAGAAGAGCGATAACTCCAATTACAATAATTTCCGTAGCGCCGATATTACCAAACATACATTAGTCTTTTTTTTCTGATGATTTATCCTTGTCGGAAATTTTATTTCCGCTGTCTTCATCCTTCATCCCTTTTTTGAATTCTTTTATTCCTTTGCCAATACCCTGAGCGAGTTCGGGAATTTTCTTGGCGCCAAATAAAAGCACTACAATAAAGATAACGATGATTATTTCAGTTGTTCCAATATTACCCATGATTGATCCTTCTATTTAATAAAATTCTTTAATAATGAATTAAAAATTTGCATCCCGTCGGTTTTGCCAAGTAATCCATCACTGCTTCTTTCAGGATGAGGCATCATCCCGAAAACATTTCCACTTTTGTTCATAATTCCGGCTATATTTTTAATCGAGCCATTTGGATTATATTCATCTGATATTTCAGCTTTAGATGAAGAATATCTGAACAAGATTTGATTATTCTGTTGAAGAGATTTCAACGTTTCGTCATCGGTAAAATAGTTTCCTTCACCGTGCGCTATTGGCGTCATCAACGTTTTTTTCTCAAGTGATTTTGTCAAAAGAGAACTATCATTTACCGCTGTAATGTAAATATCTTTGCAAATGAATTTCAAATTTTTATTTTTGATCAGTGTGCCGGGGAGAAGACCCGATTCGGTTAAAATTTGAAATCCGTTACAGATACCGAAAACTACTCCACCTTTGTTTGCGAAATCAATAACCGAATTCATAATTGGCGAAAGTTTCGCCACTGCACCGGTTCGAATATAATCTCCGTAGGAAAATCCGCCTGGAAGAATTATCACATCACAATTTTGAAGATTGGTATCTTTGTGCCATAAATAAACTGTTTCTTGGTCCAAAATATGTTTTAAAACATGATAAGAGTCGTGATCGCAATTTGAACCGGGAAAAACAACAACACCGAATTTAAGCTTCATCTACCTTGTCTAAATTAATTTCAAAATCTTCCATAGAGGGATTGCTTAATAACTTAGAACAAAATTCGGAAACTTCCTGCTTTGCAATTTCTAAATCGGAAACATTAACTAAAAATTCAACTTGTTTATCGATTCGGACATTTGTAATATTTTTGAATCCAAGGAGAACTGCGCCGTGCTCGGCAGCTTTTCCTTGCGGGTCTAAAATGGATTTTTTTCTTGTTATGATAACTTTTGCTTTGAACAAGGGAAGCCTTCTTATTTTTTAAACTTCAAATAAACTGAATTAATAATACCAAAGAGAACGATGAAAAGAAAGATTAAGAAAATTGCTCTTCCTTCAGTAAGAAAAAGCGCCACCAAACTAATAGCGAAAAAAGAAAAATGAAATGGTTTTTCTTTTACACCACGCTTGGTAAAATGGGGTAAAGTCTCATACCTGAAACGGCTGACCATCAGAACTGCCAGAGAGAGCACTAATGAAATTGTGTATAGATTATAAGAAGAGGAAAGATAATTGTCTGTTCCAAAAACCAGCACATAAGCCGCAAGCGTTAAAGCTGCAGCGGGAATCGGAAGTCCCACAAAATATTCTTTCTTGAATCCTACCAACTGCGTATTAAATCTTGCTAATCTGAACGCGCCGCAGAGGAGAAAAATTCCGGCAAAAATAATCCCCGGAGTTCCTAGTCTATTTAATCCGATTTCATAAATTAAAAACGCCGGCGCAACTCCAAAACTGACCACATCGGAAAGAGAATCGAGTTCAACTCCAAATTGACTGCTTGATTTAGTTATTCGAGCGGCAACGCCGTCAAGCGCATCAAAGATTGCGGCGGCGCCTATTAACCATGCGGCTAAATCATAATTTTGCTGAGCTGTATAGATGATGGATAAGAAGCCGCAAAAAAGATTCAGCGAAGTAAACGAATTTGGGAAAATCCGTTTCGTCGGTTTCATGTTTTGTAAAGTCATTTTAAACCTATTTTAGATTCAAACAAAATTGTTTCTCCGGCAGACACTTTATCTCCTTTTTTTAACGATGTTGTGAAAGTATCAGGAACAATAACATCAACCCGGCTGCCGAATTTGATCATCCCAAATCTCTTTCCAACCTCAACCTCGTCTCCTAATTTTAATTCCGATACAATTCTTCGGGCTACGAAACCCGCAATTTGTGTGTAGAGTACTTTCCCGATTTTCCCGGTAATACCGATTTCATTTCTCTCATTCTTTTCAGAAGCTTTATCATCATAGGCAACTAAATACTCACCTTTATGGTATTGCAAATATTCAACCTTACCACTTATCGGAATGCGGTTAACGTGTACGTTCAATGGAGACATGAAGATCGAGATCTGTTTAGCTTTCCCTTTAAGAAATTTTTCTTCCATTACATCTTTGATAAAAAGAACTGTACCGTCAGCAGGTGAAATTACAAGATTTTCTCCGTCGGGTGTGATTCGCTCTGGATCGCGGAAGAAGTTTAAAGTAAAAACTAATAAAAAAATAATCACCGCCGTAAGGATTATTCTAACCGGAAGAGAATGAATAAAAAAACTCACAATTACAAGTACCAAACAGAAGGCGACAACCACACTTATCGTACTATAACCATATTTTGTAATCATTTAACGTTGAACGCTTTCTTGGAAAAGTTCTAAGTATTTTTTTATCGATGACGGAGTTGACAACAAAAATTCATTTTCCGGTTCGTCTTTGGGGATAAGCTTAAACGAGTCGGGAGAAAATCGCCCGAGCAGAACAATTTTATCTCTGCTTTTTCCGAACGTACAAACCATTTCAGACAAAAGTAAATTTCTTCTTTCAAAATAAGATTTAAGGATCACATTAACTTTTGTGGCAATTCTTCCAATCATTTTAAAATCTGCCAGAGGAAGAATGCCAAAGGAAATGATATGATGCTCATTTAGCTGATAATTAGAATCAGAGCTAAGATAGTTTTCAAATACGGGAACCTGAAGCGGAGTATTTTTTCCCAATGCGAACATTTTAGAGAAATTTTTATTCGAAGTATTAAGGATTTTAATGTAAACGGGAAATTCTTCAGTTGGAACCATCTTCAAATTTCCTGCCGCATGTATCTGTTCATAAGCAACCGGAATATGGTACTCTTTAACATACTCGAAAAAAAAAGCGTTTACTTTGGCGGAGAACTCGCCGTAATCCTTAATTTTTTTCCGTGTTTTTGAGTCTATCACAAAAAAATCATCAAACGTCAATTCAGTTACGATTTTCTTTTTTCCTGTATTATTAGAAATTTTGGTAGTACAATATAAATCATGTTTGGCAAAAATTTATCAAAAATTTATAAAATCAAAGTATAAAAAGTCGGGGGATTGTTTTATATTTGCACGAAAATTAATACAATTGCTTAAAAATTTAGTCCGGAGGTTCAATGAAAGGTGGAATGCAAGATATGCTTCGCCAGGTTCAGAAATTACAAGAAGAAATGCAGAAGACCCAAGCCGGGTTAGCCAATAAAACTGTTTCCGCTGAAGCGGGCGGCGGCATTATTAAAGCTATTGCAAGCGGAAATAAAAAAATCGTTTCGATTGAGATTGATAAACAGGTTATCAATCCGGAAGAAAAAGAATTTTTAGAAGACTTAGTAGTTGCCGCGGTTAATAAAGCTTTAGAGGCAGCGGAAAAAATGTCGGAAGATGAAATGGGCAAACTTACTAAAGGAATGATCCCTCCCGGTTTAAACATCCCTGGGTTTTAGGTGAATATTTCCGAACCATTACAGATTGCGATAGAAGAATTCAGTAAATTCCCGGGAATCGGAAAAAAAACCGCCCAGAGATTGTCTCTTTTTCTTTTAAAAAAGCCGATTGATGAAGTCGAAAAATTCATCGGCGCAATCTACAATCTGAAACACAAATTAAAATTTTGTTCGGTGTGCTTTAACATTACGGAATTTGAAATTTGTGAAATTTGTACAAGTCCGAAAAGAGATAAATCAATTCTTTGCATCGTTGAAGAACCGAGTGATATTATCGCTATCGAAAGGACTAACGAGTATAACGGTGTCTATCATGTTTTGTCGGGAGTTTTATCGCCGCTAAGCGGAATTGGACCTGAAGCATTAAAAATTAACGAACTTCTGAAGAGATTAAAAACTCAAGAGGTTTCAGAAATTATTTTAGCGCTAAATCCCGATACCGAAGGGGACGCCACATCTCTTTATCTTGGAAAACTCCTTCAACCGTTGAATATTAAAGTTACGCGTATAGCACGCGGATTACCGATTGGCGGCGATCTGGAATTTGCCGATGAAGCTACAATCGCGAGGGCTGTCTCTAACAGAGGTCTCCTTTGACCAAACTCTGGTTTGAAGAATGGTTCGAATCGGAAGAATACCTAACCGTTTACAGACATAGAAATAGTGAAGAAGCGGAAATTTTAGTTTCTTTCATTCTCAACAAAGTAAATCTTCCCACAGACGCAAAAGTATTAGATTTAGGATGCGGCGCCGGAAGACACGCATTATTATTGGCGAAAAAAGGTTTTGCGGTTACCGGTGTTGATCAAAGCGCAAAACTTCTTTCTGTTGCTGATGATGAGGCAAAAAAAAATGGTTTGCATGCAATGTTCGTTAGAGATGATATTCGCACTGTTCATTTTCACGAGAAGTTTAATTTAATCCTAAATGTTTTTACAAGCTTTGGCTATTTTGAAAATGATGAAGACAATTTTTCTATCTTCACAAATGTGGAATCACTTCTTACAGATGAAGGAATTTTCGTCTTCGATTTTCTTAACGCCCAAAATGTAAAAGAGAATCTTGTCCCAATTTCCAGAACTGAAATTGATGGTTTGGTAATTGAGCAATCAAGAAAAATTGAAGCGAATAACGTTGTAAAAGATATTACCCTAACACAGAATGGAAGCGTTAAAAATTTTCGTGAATCTGTTCGGTTATATACTAAACAAGATGTAATTGAAGCTATGAGCAAAAATAATTTATCCGTGGAAATGATATTTGGAAGTTATTCCGGTGATCCGTTTGATGAAAGATCTTCTTCGCGCTTGATACTTTTATGCAAAAAGAAAAAGTAGTATTCCTCTTATTTCTTTTATTTCTTTTTGGCGGCTGTGATCTGTTCAGCACGCGGGATCCGGAAAAACCGGATCAACCAAGGTCCAATTATCAACTGGCTGTCACTCCGGAAATTCTTTTAGAGAACTTTACGAATTCGTTATCAGAAAAAAATGTACAGAATTATCTAAACTGTTTTTCTGATTCTGCTTTTTCCGGAAAAGAATTTCAGTACTTTCCTTCAGCCGATGCAAATTCAAAATACCCGGTTTTATTTGAATCGTGGTCAAAAAAAAGTGAAGAACAATATTTCAACAATTTAATTTCTCATATTTTGCAGGATCAACCAATTACATTCACCAAAAACAACGAGAAGTCATCCTTCTCTGGTGATAACAGCATCGTTTATACGGCAAGCTACTTTTTAGTTGTTCCGCACAATGATGAAATATCTAAAAATTTTGAAGGTGAATTGCAGTTTACTTTGGTGCGGGATTCACGTGAAGTTTGGAGTATTTACATTTGGCAGGATATTAATAAAAGTTCGATGACTGTAAGTTGGAGTGAGTTAAAAGGTTTCTATTCGCCTAACTGAGATGAAAAAAACGACCTTTACTTTATTTGTCTTTATACTGATTGCCGGTTGTAAAAATCCGTTCGCCCCGGCATTAGACACAAGCGAATCCACCGGCTCCGCCATTGGAGATTTAACAAAAATTGAAGGAGTTTTTCAGAATTTGCAGTACGCGTATACCTTCCGCGATACAGCCAGATATGGACAAACTCTCGGTACTGATTTTTTGTTCAGCTTCCGTGATTATGACCTGAGTTTTGATGTTAGCTGGGGCAGGGAAGAGGAAATGAAGGTAACGCATGGTCTTTTTCAAAACGCCGAACGGCTCGATTTAATTTGGAACAATATTGTCGCTTCGACTGAAGATTCCTCCGAAGCGAATATTGTGCGTAGTTTTAACTTAATGATTACTTTTAACCCAACAGACATTGTAAGAGTTGACGGGAGAGTGAATCTAAATTTGAAAAAAGAATCATCTTCCGGTAAATGGAAAATTGTAAGATGGATAGACGAATCGAATTTTTAATATGACACTTTTTTTATTCAAAGAAGCGCTCCGCTCAAACCGGAGAGCTAAGTTATCGTTTCTTTTTTCTCTAAGTTCAACTACAGTTGGGTTAGTTCTGATCGCGGTTTCACTTCTTTCAGTAAAGATTTCCAAGTCGATTGAAACATATCTGCAGAATCAGTTTGAAGTGCAAGTTTATTTGAAAGAAGACATAACCGGGTCTCAAAGAGATCGTCTGAAGGTGGATTTGGAAAATCTGAAGGAAGTGAGTTCCGTCGAATTTATATCAAAAGAGAAAGCAGCAGAAAAGTTTGTTACAGAAACCGGCGAAGATTTTAGGACAATTCTTGAGTATAATCCGCTGCCGGCAAGTTACATTATTAAGACCGTTGCTAATAAGTCGGTAAACTTTCCTTCTCTTCTAAGCCGAATTAAAACATTTAGAGATGTTGATGAGGTAATTTTCCCAAATGCCCTTTACCAGAAGATGCTTTTTTACTTAAATACTTTTCAAAAATATATTGCGGGACTCGGCATCCTTCTTTCGATTATCGCCTTCTATGTTATTTTTTCAACAACTCGTTTAATAATTGAAAGTCGAAAAGATGAAATTGAAACGATGAAGTTGGTTGGCGGCTCTCTTTTCACTATCAAATTTCCTCTGCTGTTAAATGGCATGTTCATAGGTTTGGTTTCAGGGTTTTTAGCCATCGGGTTGGTGTCCCTCATTGAAATATCAATCAGAAATTATTTTTATGGTGGGTTTCCCCATTTTTTGAACTCCACCCTTGTTTTATTAATTTTAGGCCCGGCGCTGGGGTTGGTTAGCAGTTTGCTCGCCTCCTGGAAGATATCATTAAAATTGTGATTGGGAACTTTTGCCGAGTAACAGCTATTTATTATCTTACACTCAAAATTTGGGAAAATTATTGCAAATGAAAGTATATCTCTTTTTTATCTTTATACTCGTTTTAGGAATTCAAAACTTTGGTCAATCAAATGACACGAAAATAGGTGTCGATTACGGCTCCTTAAAAATGAACCCGCAAGGAGCGGTTTATGATTATTCGGATCCACAATCGGTAAACATTAAAGTCGCTGTATGGGGAAACGCAAAGTTTCCAGGAAGGTACATAGTTCCTGAGTACACAAATGCAAAAGACCTCCTCTCTTATGCCGGTGGTCCAACGGATGCTGCGCTTCTAGAGGATTTAAGAATTTATCGTACCAAGGAAGATTCTTCACAAGAGTTTATCTCAATTAATTATAATGATCTGCTCTGGTCAAAAGAACCCAAAAAAGTTATTCCGGCTCCCCAAATTAAAGCTGGAGATGTTCTTTTAGTTCCCGGCGAACCACGATGGTATACAAGAGACTATCTTTCTATTTCACTTTCTATCATCTCGACGTTAATTTCATTGTCAATCTTAATTTTAAATATAGTCCGTAAATAGTTAAAGGTTTTTTATTATATGAATAACAATTCTGTAGATGTTCGAGAGCAAGGATTAGCGCATTATTATAATATCATAATAGATAATCTTTTTCCTTTTATTCTAATTTCGGTTGTAGCCATAGTTGTTGCAATAGTTTACGCTGTAAGTTCAATAAATATTTACAAATCAACAACAGTGTTAAAAATAAGTAAGCCATCCGGCAACATTTTGAATTCCCCGCTAATGCCGGAATTTCAAGACTTTGGAAGCGATAGATTTATTGCCAATGAAATTGAAGTGCTAAAGAGTTATAAGGTTCGCGAAATCGCCGCCAATGCATTGATCGATAGTTTTAAGGTTCTAAATCAAATCGATAGTTTTAAGGTACTGGTTCAATCACCCTCCCAATTGATGAGTAACAAACCCAGACTTCTTGATGTTGATCAAATTGCAACACTACTCGCTACCAACGTCACAATCGAACAAAAACGGGGATTAGATGTAGTAGAAATTTCTGCACAAAGTCCTTCACCATACGAAGCTTCGTTAATCGCTAATTTGTATTCTCAGGCTTATAAAACGCTGAATTTGGAAATTAACCGGAACCAGCTTACGCTGGTAAAGGCTTTTCTCTTACAACAAAAGAATGAGAAACTTTCACAATTAAATGATGCCGAAGAACTTTTAAAAATTTTTCAGGAAAAAGGTGGTATTATCGCATTGGATGATCAAGCAAAAGAATTGATCACACAATTATCAAAATTTGAAGCTGATCTAAATCTGGCCAAAATGGAATCGTCTATCTCTGAAAAAACTTTGAAACAATACAAAGAAGAATTACGCAAACAAGACCCACAATTAACTGCCTATTTAGAAAATTTTTCTTCCGAGGAATACCTCAAAACATTACAAACTGAGTTGGCCAAACTTGAAGTTAATCGCGACATCGCTCTCTCAAACTCGAAAGACAAAAATCTCGATAATCAGGTTGTGAGAGACTATGATGCAAAAATAAAAGAGCTGAAAAATAAACTCAAAAGTAAAATTGAGGGATTCAAAGCAAGCATTTTTGCAAGCAGCCCGGAAGAAGTGAAAGAATTAACTAAAAATGTAATTGAAGAGGAAATTAAGAGCCGCTCTCTCGATATTAAAGTTAAAAACTTGGGAGAAATAGTTACTTCATATGATACTAAGTTTAATCAACTTCCAAAATCAGCTATTGAATACGCACGATTGCAAAGAAGCAGAGAGTCCTTAGAAAAGCTTTATATTCTTGTAGAAGAAAAATATCAGGAAGCTGTTATTAATGAACAATCTCAACCTGGAAACGTGATTATAATTGACGTAGCGAGAAGACCTGACAAACCGGCAAAACCAAACCGGTTATTAATTGTTTTGGTTGGAACAATTTTAGGTTTAGGATTCGGACTTGGCTATGCGTTCCTAAGAAATTATTTTGATAATACTGTTAAATCGCCGGAGGATTTGAAAGATAGAAATATTAACGTGATCGGGTGGGTGCCGCAGATACAATCACTTGATAAATCAATCTCAAAAGATTTGGAATTTATCATTTACAATAAGCCTGATTCAGTGCCGAGTGAAGCATTTAGAGCTTTGCGCACAAGAGTTCAGTTCTCTAAAGTTGATCAAGGAAACATGAAGGTAATTCATATTACTTCTTCAACGCCCGGAGAAGGAAAAACCCTTATCGCTTCTAATTTAGCAGGAAGTTTTGCTCAGGCAAACCACAAAACACTCCTTATGGATTGCGATCTTCGTAAGCCAAGAGTGCATGCACTTTTTGGACTGACCCGGCAGCCGGGTTTGGTAGAACATCTTTTTGACCAGGTTGATTTGGCAACTATTATTAAACCTTCTAAACTTGCAAATCTTGATGTAATCACTGTTGGAACAATTCCTCCTAATCCGGCGGAAATGCTTGGTTCCAAAAAGATGCAGGACTTTATTGCTCATATGAAAACGCTTTACGATTATATCATTATCGATTCACCTCCTATCATTTCTGTAACTGATTCGGAAATAATCGCAGCTTATTGTGATGCTGTTTATCTTGTCGTTTCAGCGAATTACACAGAATTTGATCTACTGGATAAAGCGCTTGATATTCTTAAAAATAGTAATGTAAATTTCGTAGGTACTATTTTAAATAACTTTGTGTTCAAGAATTCCTACGGTTCGTATTATAAATACTATTATTATTATTACAACCGTGAGAAAGAAGGAACGCGTTCCAAGTCAACGACGTAAATCCGGTAAAGAGATTTTTATTTGTTCAAAATAAATGAGGAATACTTTTCTGAGAGAAAAATTTTTTAAAATTAGCAAGAGAAATCAGTCTCTCATTTGCTTCCTTGGATGGATAACATTCTTCATGCTTTTTTCCTTCCAATCCTCGGCTCAAGAAGAAAAAGTGGAATCCTTTCTCAATATCAAAACCAAAGCTGCCGGTTACATTGATCCTGATGTTTACATTTTAGGTCCCGGGGATAGTCTTCTCATTCTAATAAAAGGGATGGATGAAATAGCTTGGAAGGTGGCTGTCTCTCAAGAAGGAACAATCTACATTCCTAAAGTTGGTACGCTGAATCTAAAATCAAATTCCCTTTCCGAAGCCAAAAAGAAAATCGAAAATTCTATAAGAAAATATTACAAAGATGTTGAAATTTTTGTTTCACTCCTCGAGGTTCGTAAAATTAAAGTTGGAGTGTATGGTGATGTTAAAAGATCGGCTGTACTCACTTTACCGGCAAATGCTCATCTTAACGATTTATTGATGAATACTGACTTATTAAATCCTTCTGCGGACTTGAGAAATATTAAAATCGTAAATGATGATAATGTTTCAGCAATTTACGATTTCATATCCTTTATACGGACAAATGATAAGACACAAAACCCTCCCCTTAGCGAAGGTGATTTTATTTATGTGGATCGGTCTGATAAAAGTTTCTGGATACTGGGAAGCGTAAAGTTTCCTGCTGCCTACAATTTTAAAAAAGATGAAACCGCTTTTGATGCAATTACTTTAGCCGGCGGATTTATGACTAATGCAAAGAAAGATACAATAGAGATCATTCGTTTTGCAGGCGACAATAAAACACAAAATAGCTTTTTTATCCCTCTGGAAGAATTGAAAAAATTTCCACTCCAAAACAAAGATAAATTAGTTGTCCGAAACATTCCGGAATTTTTGTTAGATGAGATAGTTACTGTGGATGGGTTTGTTAAATATCCCGGCGTTTACAAAATAAAAGACGGTTCAACTAAATTGAGCGAAATAATTGCTCTGGCGGGGGGATTTCTTCCTAAAGCATCTTTGGATGATGCAACTTTGTATCGAAGAACTATGTCCGACACTACCGATGTTGAATTCGAAAGATTAAAAAATCTTATTCGGAAAGATATGACCGATGATGAGTATGATTATTTAAAAGCGAAAGCACGTCAACCTAAAGGAAAAGTTATTGTCAATTTTCGTGATGTTTTCGAAAATAAAATTGCCTCAGAAGATATTGTACTTCGTAAAAATGACTTTATTAGTATTCCCGAAAAAAAGGATTATATCAATCTGATTGGGCAAGTAGTTCAGCCCGGGAAAATTCCTTATGCTAAGAATCTTAAGGTGAAAGATTACATTGCTCTTGCCGGCGGATTTGGCTGGCGGGCAATTGAATCAGATGTACGTGTGGTTCGAGCAAATTCCGGAGAATGGATTGATGAAGATGATGTAGAAGCATTGTATCCCGGCGATATAATCTGGATTCCTGAAGATCCGCCGCCGCCAAGATTTTGGGATTTTACAAAAGATGCTTTGTTTATTATTGGACAAGTGGCTACCGTCGTAACAGCGGCTGTTGCCATCATTGCGAGTAGAAGGTAGATAATGAAATTCCACGAGTTGCTTCAGATCGCTTTTATTCATAGGAAGAAATTTTTTTCCATTACTTTATTCGGAACATTCTTTTACATCCTATTTCTGATAATTATTTATCCTGTTACTTACTCATCAATGATTTCTATTCTTCCACCCGAGAAAAACAATTCGAATGGTTTATCAAGTTTACTGCAAAGTTCAGAAATTGCTAACTTAAGCAACCTTAGTATGGCAAGTGCAAATTCACAACTTTATGCGGAAATTATCAAAAGCCGTTCTGCTGCAGAATATGTAATCTCTAAGTTGAATTTGTATGACTATTTGGGAGCTGAAACGAGCGAGGAGGCTTCAATTCGCCTTAGAAAACTCCTCTCCATAGAAGTTACTAAAGAAGGAATTATTGAATTTTCCGTACCGGTTTCTACTTCACTATTCGGACGGGTTTTGTCTCAAACCGATTCTATTCGAAATCTATCTGCAAATATTTCCAATGCTTATGCTGAGGCATTAGACAAAATCAACAGAGAAAAACTTTCCAGTAAGGCGAAAAAAGCTAGAATTTATATCGAAGACCAATTAGTGCAAATTAAAGTTCAACTTGATACTTCGGAAACCGCTTTGATGGAGTTCCAGAAAAAGAACAAAGCTATTTCTTTGCCGGAACAGATGAAAGCAGGTATTGAAGCGGCTGCTAGAATCAAAAGTGAAATGATATCTACGGAAATAAATTTAGGACTTCTTTCCAAAAATTTAAATGAAAATAATCCTTCAATCATCTCCTTGCGGTCGAAACATCAGCAATTAAAAGAACAACTTCAAAAGTTGGAATCGCTTAATCAGGATATTTTGCTTTCATTTGCTGATGCGCCGTCATTAGCAGGAAAATTATCAAGTCTTGTAAGAGATGTAAAAATATATAATGAAGTTTATCTAATGCTTCAACAACAGTACTTTAAGGAAAAAATCCAGGAAAACAGAGATCTTCCTACCGTTGAAATCCTTGACCCAGCAATTCCACCCGAAAGAGCCTCATCGCCAAGGATAATATTTTCAACCTTACTTGCTGCAATATTTATTTTTCTAAGTTCATTGCTTGTTTCAGTTTTTCAAACAAAAGAAATGTTTAATTACCTTATGAAGGGGATTAAAGTATGATTCAAAAAACGGCAGTGGTAACCGGTGGTGCCGGATTTTTAGGTTCCCATCTTTGTGATCGATTGATTTCGGAAGGAATGAAAGTAGTTTGTATAGATAATCTTTTAACCGGAAATTTAAATAATATCAGTCATTTATTTGGCAATGAAAACTTTACTTTTCTTAAACATGATATTACAAATTTTATTTTTGTCCCCGGAAACGTAGATTACATTTTACATTTTGCTTCCCCCGCAAGTCCGATTGATTATTTAAAACTTCCAATTCAAACTTTGAAAGTTGGTTCGTTGGGAACACATAAAGTTTTAGGACTTGCAAAAGAAAAGAATGCTAGAATTCTATTAGCCTCAACTTCCGAAGTTTACGGCGATCCTGAAATTCATCCGCAGGAAGAGACTTATTGGGGAAATGTTAATCCAATTGGACCACGAGGCGTTTACGATGAAGCAAAAAGATTTGCTGAAGCAATCACAATGGCTTATCATCGGTATCACGGAGTAGAAACGCGCATCGTTAGAATATTTAATACCTATGGACCTCGCATGCGGTTGGACGATGGACGCGCCTTGCCGGCATTTGTAGGGCAAGCTTTACGAGGACAAGATATTACGGTTTTTGGAGACGGCTCACAAACGCGAAGTTTCTGCTACGTTTCTGACTTAGTTGAAGGGATTTATCGGTTGCTGCTTTCGGATGAAGTTGAACCGGTAAACATTGGCAATCCTGATGAAATTACCATTAAACAATTTGCCGAAGAAGTATTGAGAATAATGAATTCGAAAAGTAAAATAATTTACCAACCCTTACCGCAAGATGATCCCAAAGTTCGTCAGCCAAACATTGAAAAAGCGAAACGCATTCTGGGATGGCAACCCAAAATTGATCGAGAAGAAGGTTTAAAAATTACCATAGAGTACTTTAAAAATCTTGTTTTACCTTAGTTTGAAATGCCAAAAAAATTCTTTTTAACGGTCACTGGTGCTTCGCTGATCATAATTTTTTTTGGCGCGATCAACAAAGGTTTGGGGATGATCCGCGAAATTATTTTTGCCGATAGTTTCGGTCTTAGCAAATCTTATGAACTTTATTTATTAAGCATTGTAGTCCCAACCGTTATCAACACGTTTATCGTTTACGTTGGTCAAAATTTTTTTATCCCTCAGTATAACAGGATCAAAATCCAGGAGGGTGTTACAGAAGCGAGAGTATTCTTCAATAAAGCTCTTGCACTTTTTTTTATTTTAGGTCTCTTTACTGCTTTAGGTCTTCTTCTTTCTGAGGACGCAATTCTTAAGTTATTCACCACCGGGCTAACCGTGTCTGAGTTCATCATTGCTAAAAAAATATTACTGATTATTTTATTTACAATTCCGCTTAACGGATTGATGGCAATATTGTTGGCATATCTTCAAGCTGAATATGATTTTAGAAATGCATTTATCTCCCATCTTTTTTTGAATTTGACTATAATTCTGGTAGTAGTACTTTTTACATCCGTATTTGGTATCTATTCAATACCGATTGGTTTTCTCTTAGGGACAATCTTACAAGTTGGCTTCCTATTTATTTTTGTTAGAAATAAAATTGTGTTTGAAGATTTGTGGCGCGGAAAGAGTTATTTCTTAAAACAATTCCCGGCTCAAATATTTCTCATGACTGTTTTCATTGAACTGATGGGGCAATTGTACGTTTTCATAGATAGACTTTTTTATTCATCAGTTGAGCTGGGCGGAATTGCAGCACTCAATTATGCTACAACAGTTTATCTTATCCCGGTCTCAATTTTGTCCATGGCATTTTCTTCGGCAATATTTCCAAAATTTTCTGAAACATTTGCCGCGGGAAAAATTGACGAGACTCAAAATTCGCTTTACTCTTCAATGCGGATAACTTTTTTCTTCTTCGTTCCTACATCAGTAATATTTATTTTTTATTCGCAGCCGATAGTTGATTTGCTCTTTCATCGAGGAGCTTTTAACGCTCACGATGTTGTAATGACGGCTGAAGTTTTGAAGATTTATGGGATAAGTCTTGTTTTTTTTGCAACTTATGCGATAATAAACAAACTTTTATTTGGAATAGCGGCTGTAAAATGGTTGTTGTTAAGTTCTGTCGCAGTAATTGTTATTAAAATGATAGCAAGTTTTATTTTAGTTCACAAATATCATCAAAATGGTCTTGCCGCTGCCTCCTCACTCAGTTACGGTTTATATTTTATTTTTGGAACAGCAATCGTCATTAAAAAATTACACTTAAAAAAAATGAGTTTGCCGGTTACTGCACTTTTTCTTTCGTGCGTAAATGCCGGAATTTCTCTTTTCATAGTTGAATTACTATTCAATTATCTTTCTGATGCAGGAATCTTTTTTTCGTTGCTGAAGATAGGATTCTTTTTCTCTTTATACATGCTTAATGCTTTGGTTATTAATGATGAAACGATGGATATAGCGAAAAATTTGTTAACAAAATCGTGGGAACATCTTTCAAGATGAGTCAGTTTGAAATTCTTCCTTTGGTTGAAAAATATTATCCGGCAAAATTATTTGTTAAGATATTTGTATGGGTAATTTGTAAAGTTTTGCGGTATAAAAGAGTTTTTGCAAAGTCAAACACTGGTCATGTTAGTATAATTGCACTGCACAAAATAGGGGATTCCATATTTACTACTCATGCTATAAAAAAAATCATTGAATTTCATCAAGACAAAATTATCTCTATTATTTGTTTCCCAGAAACCAAGACAATATTTAAAATTGCATTTCCATCAATTGAAATTGTGACTATTCCGCATAATTTATTTTGGAAAAGTAGAATTGCAACCCGAAGGGCAAAAAAAGTATTGCTGCAAACACATTCAGAAATCATTTATGATCTGACGGGAGCAATTACTTCTGCAACTTTAATTGCTTCGTCAAGAGCTAAAAAGATTGTAGGGATGAACCTGGAATATTTTAAACCTCTTTATGATAATTATATTCCTATCAGAAAATCTCCACATTTGATTGACATTTATATGGATGTTGTTCGAATGGTTGTGCCGATAGGGGATAATTTGGATTATGAGTTTCCACTTAAGCCAAATAATTCCTCCAGAATATTGATTCATCCGCATGCTGGATGGACAGCAAAGGAATGGGGGATAGATAAATACTTTGAGTTGGCAAAAAAGCTTCTCCCGCAATACAATGTTGAATTCATCATCGAAACGAATTCTCTTCCGGCAGAAATAAGAAATGAAATCCAGAAGAAATTTAAATTGACCGAAACGAAATCTGTCGAAGAGTTAATTGAAAATATTAGAGATTGTGCTGCATTTATTGGAAATGATTCCGGTTCCGTACATATCGCAAGCTTTTTAGGACGACAGACGTTTGCTATTTATGGTCCCACGAATCCGAAATATTGTAGACCCTTTGGAAATTACCACTCAACAATTCGGCATGAAGTTTCTTGTTCTCCGGTGATAGAAAATTATTGTTTCACTGATGCAGGAAGAAAATGCCCCTCATTTGACTGCATGAAATTATTGAAAGTTGAAACCGTGTATGACGCGATTGTTGATTTCCTGAAGAAAGAAAGAATTTTTAGTTGATTTTATTTACACTTATATTTTCGATAAAACCATATATAAGGTATTCTGATATAATGTCTATAGCAAACCAGGTCACTCAAAGTAGAAATTATGATACAAAGTTTCGATAATATTTTCGACTTCGATAGAAAAATTGTTTTGTTTGCCTTTCTGATAGCTTTCTCAGCGGTGATTTTTTCTTCTTATTTATTTTTGGTAGTTCCCCTCATAATTTTGTGTGGAATTCTTTTTATGATTGGGAAAAAGTTGATCTATCCTTTTTTTGTAATTATTTTTATTGCCTTACCGGGGGATATCGGTGAAAGCGCTCGAACAGCGATCAACATAGTTGGAAGTCTTACACTTGTTTTTTTGTTGTTAAAGAAATACCAGTTTCATTTTGATCAATATGTAAAAATTGATAGAGTACTCTTTCGATTAATATTACTCATTCTTGGTTCTTTAATCCTATCAACTCTGTTATCTGCAAATGTTTTCGTAGGTGTTAAGGAGGTTCTGCGCCAAATAGTTTTTTTTATAATATTCTACTTGTTTTATTCTGAATTTTCAGAAAGAGGGAAAGTTTTTAACGTTTTGATATCGCTGGTTGTAAGCGGTGTAATAGTTTCTCTCGGTATTGCGTATGACGTCTTTTCATCTGGAATGCAATTAATTTATTTAGAATTAGCCGGACTTGGGAAGAGCGGGGGATTTTATAAAAACGTTTCCGCTGCCGGGGGAATTTTAGCAATTTCACTTCCTCTGGCTGTATCGTTCCTCTCTTTGAAAAAAGGAAACGAGAAATGGATTAAATTGGTTTTACTTGCATCAATTTTATTGCAAGCGATCGCGCTTTTGGCAACCAATTCCAGGGGAGCAATTTTAAGCGTAGTAGTATCTTTAGTCTTGTTTAGTTATTTCCTTTCTCCTAAAAAGTTTAGAAAAGTTTTTATATTCATCGCCTTATTTGCCTTTTTGATTCTATTGCTGCCTACTACTTCCGAAGTAATCAGTTTATATTTTCGTACAGGAAGAATTTTTGCGAACACCCGTTATCTTATATGGCAAATTGCTTTTTCGATTATTTCAAGTAATCTTTTTTTTGGTATTGGTCCAGGAATGTTTAAATATTATATGTATCCCAATTTACCGGTAATGTTAGGAAGTTGGAATGAAAGTCAAATTGCTTATGTTTATAAATTTTCCGGCGGGGGACAAGCGCATAATTTTTTTCTGATGCAGACTTCGGAACTTGGAGTGGTTGGATTAGTGGTCACTCTCTTATTAATTGCTTATGTACTTAAAACGTCATTCCGGTTGATGCAAGCCGTGCGTTGCGTTTCTCATCAGTATTATATTTTATCAAATATTATATTTTCAATTTTTATTGGATTGTTGGTGAGATCTTTTTTTGAAGCTACCGGAATTCTGTCAAATGGTTGGCTTTCGCGTGATTTACCGTTTTGGCTTTTATTCCTTTCCGTACTTATCATTAAATCGAAAGTTGAGAAACATTAACTCAGTGAAAATTTTATTATTCTCCGATCCATCTTCCGCGCATACTATTAAGTGGGCAAATGGTCTTGCTGAACGCGGAGTTGAAGTTATAGTGTTTGGATTTTCATCCTTCGATAAAAAGAATTATCTTGAAAATATACTTGTCA
Source organism: Ignavibacteria bacterium (assembly GCA_030693705.1). Lineage (GTDB taxonomy): Bacteria > Bacteroidota > Ignavibacteria > Ignavibacteriales > Ignavibacteriaceae > UBA1563. Next base: position 135,679 of record JAUYAB010000005.1, read on the forward strand.
TTTCTTCCCCTTTGATTAGTGACGAAACAAAAGCCGAACCAAGTGGTTCATTAAAAAAAGTTTCATATTTTAGACTTATGCCGGAATTAAAGAGGATTCTCGCAAAAGAAAAACCCGACATTCTTCATGCTCACTATGGATCAAGTTATGGATTGATCGGGGCGTTTAGCGGCTTTCATCCTTACATTGTTTCGTATTGGGGTTCAGATCTTTTTGTTTTCGCAAAGAAAAATTTTGTTAATAGATATATAACTAAATTAGTATGTTCAAAATCCAATGTTATAACGGTTACAAGCGATTATTTGGCAGAAGAATTGAAAAAATATTCCTCTAAAACTCCGTTTATTATACCTTTTGGAATCGATCTAAATAAATTCTTATTCAAACAAAGAAGTATCGATGATGCAGAAACGATTGTAATTGGAATTGTAAAATTGTTTAAGGACATTTATGGTATCAAAATATTACTTAATGCGTTTGATATCGTTCTAAAGAAATACAAGACAAAAAAAGTGAAACTCTTACTTGTTGGTGATGGTGAGAAAAGAAGTGAATACGAACAAATCGTTGCAAAATATGGAATATCAAATTCAGTAGAATTTGCCGGTCTTGTACAGCCAAAAGACATTATGGAATATTATGATAAAATTGATTTAGCCGTATTTCCATCGTATGATGAAAGTTTTGGTGTTGCTCTCATCGAAGCGATGGCATGCGGAATTCCTGTTATCGCCTCAAACATCCCAGCTTTTAAAGAAATATTTAAAGATGGCGATGTAGGTGATTTAATTTTGAGTCACGATAAAGAAGCATTCGCTGAAAGAATAATTTATTATTTAGAGAATGCATACTATTATAAAAGAAAACACTCCCAAACTCGTGTGCACGTTGAAAAGTATTATTCTTTGCATGAAAATATCTCAAAGATGAAAAAAGTGTATGAAACAACGATGATGGGTAAATAATACAATGAATCAGACCAGTAAAATTACTGTTATAATTCCTTGTAGAAACGAAGAAAAATACATCGGTGACTGTCTGAACTCTGTTATTAATAATGATTATCCGACTGATTCTATAGAAGTTTTGGTTGTAGATGGCGAAAGTTCAGATTCAACTCAAGCTATAGTAAAAGAATTCGGTACAAAGTTTAATTTCATTAAATTACTCATTAATTCACATGAGAAAGTTCCTTATGCATTAAATCAAGGAATAAAAGAATCTACTGGAGATTTTATTATAAGATTAGATGCGCACAGCGAAATTCCAAATGATTATTTCTCCAAATTGCTTTTTTGGAGTAAAAAACTAAATGCAGACAACATCGGTGCTGTCTGCTTGACTGACGTTAAACACAAGAATTCTAAGACTAATTCTATCATTGCTGTTTTAAGTAACAAGTATGGCGTTGGTAATTCATATTTTAGAATTGGAATAGATAAAGTTAAAGAAGTTGATCATGTGCCATTTGGGTGTTTTAGGAAGAAAATATTTAACAAAGTAGGACTTTTCAATGAACTCTTAGATAGAAATCAAGATATTGAATTAAGCAAAAGAATTACAAGAAACGGTGGACACATTTTTCTACTCCCGGATCTGTTTTGTACTTATTATGCACGAGAAACTTTTTATGGAATTGCCAAAAATAATTTTGGGAATGGATTTTGGAATATATTAACCGTTTATATAACTAAAAAAATCGGCTCATTAAGTTGGCGGCACTTTATCCCTTTCTTGTTCCTCTTATCTTTACTGGTTCCGCTATTAAGTATGATATGGTTTCCAATCGTAGGATTGGTTACGGTGCTAATACTTGCGGTTTATTTGGTCGTAATTCTCCCAATCAGTTTAAAACTTTCTAATAAGGAAACGTTTTTTATTTACATTTATTGGACATTTATAGTGTTACATTTTTCTTATGGATTTGGTTCATTAATGGGTTTTCTAAGAATTGATCATTTAATGAAGTCTAAAAAAAAATGATTGAAAGAAAGTACAAAGAAGCAATCAGCTTAATTCTAAAATGCGATGCAGAACGGATCTTCCTTTATTGGAAAGGAAGAGTTGCCCTTTATGCCATTCTGAAAGCTATGGGAATAAAAAAAGATGATGAAGTGATATTGCCTGCTTTTACTTGTGTTGTCGTTCCCAATGCAATAATATATTTGGGCGCAAAACCAGTCTATGTTGATATCTCTACTGAAACTTTGAATATGGAGATTGATCTAATTGAAGATGCAATTACTCCCAAAACAAAAGTAATAATTTGTCAGAATACTTTTGGCTTATCTTCTAACATTGAGGAAATAAATGAGATTGCTAAGAAGCATAAGCTTTTCACTATCGAAGACTGCACACACGGATTTGGAGGAGTCTATAACGGAAAACCGAACGGCTCTTATTGCGATGCTGCTTTTTATTCAACGCAATGGAATAAACCATTCTCAACTGGAATCGGTGGATTTGCAGCAATTAATAACTTGGAGCTGTTGGGTAAAATGCAACAACTGGAAAATGAAAAGTTACAACCTTCAATCATTGAACAATTTGCCTTGGCGGCTCTCATAATATTAAAAAAATATTTTATTAACAGATTTACATACTGGTCGTTGGTAAAGTTATACCGATTCCTAAGTAATAAAAATTTGATTATCGGCTCCAACCAGGGAGAAGAGCTATCAGGAATAACGATACCTAAAAAGTATTTCAAAGATATTTCCTTAATTCAAATTATTACCGGAATAAAAGAGCTAAAGAAAAATGATTCTATTAATAATCTCAGGCAGAAAAATGCAACAGCTTACACGCGTTTTTTAATGGAAAACGGAAAAACACACATTGCAATGAACTTCTTTGAGAATCATTTATTTTTAAGGTATCCGGTACTTGTTGAGAATCGCGAGTCGTTTTTAGCATTAGCGGAAAAATCAAAGATCTCCGTAGGGGATTGGTTTCTCTCGCCGATACATCCTGTAAAACAAAAATTTGATTTATGGAAACTAAATATGAACAATTTTCCCATCGCTTGCAGCATATCCCAAAGGATTGTGAATCTACCAACTGACATCAAAGATAATAGGGAAGTCTTAAATTTTCTGAATAGTAATCTTGAAATGATAAAATAAATGTTACAAAATAGATGGGGGTTCTGTTTTTTTTCTCAATAAGTCTGCCGTTTTGTTTATTTTTTTGGTTTTTAACAATGTTTCTGTTTCAAGTTCGGAGGTATGTTTTACAAAAACCTACTATTTCGGGTAACTAAAATTCTATCTGACACATTTATCAATCATCATGAAGATCACAAAGTTACTCCATATTGAAGTGCTAAAGTGAAAAACAAGAAATTTTGTTTATTTTAAGAACATTCTTTTATTTTATTAGAAATAGATTCATTGTTTTAGAATGATTTTCACTATTTTGGGAATATAATTTGGAAAAATCTAGAAAAAATATGGAAAATAATTTTACTCAGTTCCACAGACCCTTTATTAATGACGAAGAAATTAACGAAGTCGTCGCTACTTTAAAATCTGGCTGGCTGAGCATGGGACCCCGGACAATTCAGTTCGAGGATGATTTTAGAAATTATATCGGCGCTGATTATTCTGTATCGGTAAATTCATGGACGGCTGGGGGACATTTATCCCTTGAAGCTTTTGGTCTGAAACCTGGTGACGAAGTAATTGTTCCAACCATGACCTTTCCTGCTACAGCCGAAATAGTCTATTACTTTGGCGCAAAACCAGTCATTGTTGATGTTGATAAAGACACATTAAATCTTTCTATTAGTGAAATTGAAAAAGCCATAACAAAAAAAACCAAAGTTATAATCCCTGTTCATTATGCAGGGCAACCCGCTGATTTGGATGAGATTAATCAAATAGCCAAAGCTTATAATTTGAAAGTTATAGAAGATGCGGCACACAGTCTGCCATCATATTACAAGGGAAAAAAAATTGGTTCAATAAGCGATGTTACCGTCTTCAGTTTTTATGCTACAAAAACACTCTGTACTGGAGAAGGTGGAATGATTTGTTCTAATAATGAAGAGTTTTCTGAACGTACAAGATTAATGAGAATGCACGGCATGAACCGAGATGCTTGGAAACGTTATTCGGATGCTTGTTCCTGGTATTACGAGATAGTTGCTCCCGGATTTAAATATAACTTCACTGACTTACAGGCTGCATTAGGAATTGTTCAACTAAGAAAAGTTGATCAGATGCTGGAAATGCGAAAACATATTGCATCACTTTATACCAAAGAGCTCTGCGGTAACGAATTTATTTCATTGCCTGTAATAAAGTCAGACCGGGAAACCTCTTGGCATTTGTACCCAATTCGATTAAATCTCGAAGCTCTTAAAATTGGAAGAAATGATTTTATTAATGAGTTAAAAGATCTGGGAGTTGGGACGGGTGTACATTTTATGCCGGTACATCAACATCAATTTTACAAAGATTCATTGTCTCTCAATAATAGCGATTTCCCGGTAGCGAACGACGCGTTCGAACGCCTCATCTCAATTCCAATTTATCCCGGACTTACCGATGCCGAAGTTACAAAAGTGATCGAGGCGGTTAATCATTTGACTAAAAAACATAGTCGTTAATCATTTATTTATGTCATGGGCAAAGAAGGAAGTATTATTAAACGAACATCCGATATTATAATTAGCCTGTTTGTTCTTCTGGTTACTTCCCCGGTTTTGTTACTTGCGATGGCTGTAATCCGAATTGAATCGCCGGGTTCAGCAATTTTCGTTCAATTAAGAGCTGGTAAAAACGGCAATCCTTTTAAAATGTTCAAGCTTCGTGGGATGGTGGAAAATGCTTTGGAGATAGGCCCAAACCTTACCCAAGTAAACGATCCTCGATTAACCAAGACCGGTAAATTTTTAAGAAGATTGAGCATCGATGAAATTCCTCAGTTTATTAATGTTTTATTCGGAACGATGTCTATTGTGGGACCTCGCCCGGAAATTTTAGATATCACAAACAATTATACTGAAGAACAAAAAAAGGTTTTTCAATTCACTCCCGGGATTACTGGTTTTTCACAAATCAATGGAAGGCAGATGTTAACACCGGAACAGAGAACCCGTATGGAAGTTGAATATTACCGCAATGCCACTTTTATTTCTGATTTATTAATTTTATTGAAAACACCTTTCGTTATTCTAACGAACGAAGGAAATGTTTAATGGAAACAAAAAACATTTGGTTTGTCTTCCTTATGTTTTCAACATTAACTTTTTCGCAAAATCTTTCTGTCAATCCCAACCACCCCGTCTATGATTTCTTAAATCAACTTCGTGTAAAAAATATTCTTACAAATTATGATGACGTGGTTCTTCCTTTAACACGGGGAGAAATATATAGTGAATTGCAGAAAGCGAAAGATTCTCTTCATCTATTTTCGGAAAGTGATAAAGAAAAACTAAATCTTTTTTTACAATATTTCCCTTCCGTTAGAAAAGTAAATAATTCATTTTGGGGAGGGGATTCTCTGACGCTTAAACAGCACTTTTTTTCTGTGGATGAAAATTTTGCTTATCTCTTCCAAGACTCGCTATTCTCCTTCACATTTGCCCCAATTGTTACAACTAAAAATATTCTATTTGACGATTCAAATGAAAAGGGACGAACTTCTTTTCTTGTAACCTACGGCGGAGCTTTTTCACTTGAGTATGATGATTGGTTCGCTTGTTATCTGGAAGCTTGGAATGGCTTCCAAACCGGTGATAGAATTGCCTCCCAAACGGATCAAAGAGTTAATCAAAGTTTTTCTTTTAATCACACCGGACTCAATTATTTTGATCAAACTTCCGGTTATGTAACAGTAAAAAAAAATATTTTCAAATTACAAGTTGGGCGAGAAAGAGTTTTTTGGGGAGTTAACAGTTATGAGCAATCAATCTTAAATAGCACTCCACAAATATTCGATTTCATCAAATTTGATATAGCTTATAAACAATTTTCTTATAAGTTTTTACATGGGTGGCTTGTTCAACCTTCTGCAACGGTTTATGTTGATTCGTTGAGATATGACGTTAAGAATAAAAATCCAAAGTATATTGTTACAAGCCGATTCGGTTACCAACCTTTTGCAAATTTATCTTTAGGTATTGGGCAAACAATAATTTATGGAAACCGCCCGGTTGAATTAGCTTATTTAAATCCATTTTTACTATGGGAATCTGCACAAAGATCATTGAATGATCTCGACAACTCCTTTTTACACATTGATGCGAGATACCGCCCATGGAACGGATTAGAGATGAATGGAACATTTACATTTGATGATATTAATTTTAATTTCTTAAAGAAGGATAAGTGGAACTCGGCCGGAAATAGAATTGCATGGCAACTCGGTTTTGCAGCAGCCGTTCCATTTCTTTCAGAAAGATTAATGGTTTATGGAGATCATGTTCAAATAAGACCGTACACATACTCGCATCCCAACGGTGGGGAAGCATTAACTTATACAAATAATGGTTTTCCCCTTGGACTCAATCTTCAACCAAATAGTGCAATGACAAGCATCAAACTGGTATATGATTTTTCTGCGAAATTAAGTTCTTATTTTTTATTCAGACATGTGATTCATGGTGATAATATTCTTGATAAGAATGGAAATGTAATTAGGAATGTTGGCGGTTCAATCTTTTTAAGCACTCGTTTTTTTGACTCGCAAGTAGCAAACTTTTTAGACGGTGAAAAAGTAGTAACGAATTCGTGCAAAATGAATTTGCGATACTTAGTATCGTATAATTTAAATGTAGTGTTAGAAGGAGACTATAATCAAGTTGCTAAAGTGAAGAATACGACGACAACATTTTTTTCTTCGTTGCAGATCAATTATAATTTTTATTAAAGCGAAGGGTAAAAAAAAGAACCTCTTTTTTGTGTTGATTTTCTCATACAACTTTAGAAGTTTGGATTAAAAATAATAGGTATTTATGAAATTACTCCTCAGCCTTTTTCTGTCGGGCATTCTCATTGCTCAGAGCCATAAAGTTCTTGAATCAACATCTGAATCGATCACCATTGAATTTTCTTTTGGAGGAAAATACCGGGTAATTGATACCACTTTTCATGGCAATACTTTTCAGAAAATTACCGGGAACAGTTACTTTGCAGAGCAAGAAGGGGAACCGGTTTTACCGCAGGAATTTGTTACTCTCGGGATAAAAAAGGGTGCAACGCTTTCTTATAAAATAATTTCCGATCAAAAGAAAATATTTAAGAATAAATTTATTGTTCCGTTCGCTAAGAAAACTGACGGAACCAGTACTTCACTTTTTGAATCTGCCGGTACTATTTATCAAAGAAGCCAAGAATACCCGCACGAGGCAGTTTCGATTAACCCTTCTTACATCTATCGCTTTGCTACTATCTTACCAATCACTATTTCACCGTTTCAATTTAATCCCGTTACCAGAGAATTGACATTCCATGAAAAAATGGTGATCCAATTTTTTTATAAAAATCAATCGGGTTTTTTAGAGACAAGTAGAACTGTTGATAAATTAACAGATGATTTTCTCAAGGGATCCGTCCTTAATTATTCGATCTCAAAAAATTGGATGATTGGAAAGACGATTGAGCGTAGTAGCTTGAAAGAGGGAGAAGAATATTGGTATAATCCGCAACAGAACTGGTTGAAATTGTATTTGAAGAACGAGGGAGTCTATCGTGTTTCTTATTCCGATTTGACTAACATAAATTCTCCAGCATTACAAAATATTGACGTAAAAAAAATCAGAGTGTTTAATGATGGAGAAGAAATTCCTTTAGAACTAAACGATGTTGACAAAGATAGTATTTTCAATAATGATGATTATTTTCAGTTTATAGGAAAAGTTGCCACACCTTCCCCCTATTCAAAGCTAAATATTTATAATAATTCCAGTGTTTACTGGTTAACGGTTAATAGCGATGTAGATGGGAAAAGGTATAAGGAAATAGATGGTTATAGACTTGGTTGGCAGAAAACTTTCTACGGAAGTTTAAAAACTCTGCATTATGAAAAAGATTTGCTTTATGAGCGCCTGGGGTATGCTCAAAACATTGAACGAGATTTTTGGTATTGGGGAAAAGCAAGCGGTATAAATGGTAAAGAATCTGAAGCTTTTTCCACTCCTTTCCCTGCTTTCCCGGAGTATTTGCCTGATTCGAATATTGTTACCGTGCGGGCAAATTTTCACGGTTTAACTACGTATGCTTCGTTCTCACCGGATCATAGGGCAAAAATATTATTAACTAGCCAATTCGTTGACTCGGTTGAATGGGATGGTCAGAACGCTTATAATTTTGAAAAAAAAATAGATACAAAAAAAATTGGAATTTTTCCCGACAATAATTTTCAGGTTGTTGTTGATGGTTTAATCATGGTAAACCCATATGACCCGACACAATCTCAGTCTGATGAAATTAGGATTAATTGGTTTGAATTCGACTATTGGAAAGAAAACAGAGTATCCGGAAGTTATTTTCACTTTGCTTCTACTAATGAAATGTTGGGGAAAAGTAGATTTTGTTTGTGGCAATGGGCAGAAAAGGATATGGAAATATTCATCCCACAGAGATGTGAAATTGTTAAAAATCCTTTTTTTGCTAACAACATAGATAAAGAAGTGTTTTTTGTGGATAGCGCCGATACAAAAACAGATTATTTCTGTACAAGTAGTGGTAGTATCTCATCAGTTGATTCAATAAAAGTTGATGCTCCTTCCAACTTAAGAAATAAGAATCAAGGCATTGACTATTTGATTATTACTCATAAAAATTTTCTTCCCGCTGCCGAAAGATTGAAACAGTTTAGAGAAACTCATTTCCCGGATTCATCCATCGCTTCACCACGAATACAGATTACACAAGTGGATGATATCTATGATGAGTTTTCATTCGGGTTACTTGATCCTTACTCAATACAATCTTATATAAAATATGCTTTTGAAAATTATTCCGGAACACCGGTTTCCTATGTTGTTCTATTGGGTGATATGAGTTATGATTATAGAGAACTCTTTCCGCAGAATAGGAAGAATTTTATTCCATCCATGCCTTATCATTCCCGCGAATATGGATTAGCTGCGAGTGATAATATGTTTGTTACAGTCAGTGGAGATGATGTGGCTCCCGATGCAGCGATTGGTCGATTATCTTGTGAGTCTTTATCGGACGCAAATATTCTTATCGACAAAATCATTGCGTACCCTGGTGATGCAGGAAAAATTTGGCGGCAAAATTCACTTTTGGTTGCCTCTGGTCAGGATTTGAATGATGAATTATTTTTTGGATTTAATAATGCCAGTATCGAGTTAGAGAAAAATTACATTGCCCCCAACGGATTTAGCACAAAAAAAGTTTTTCGATATCCAAGTAACACAGAACATATGGCTTTTCAAGGTGGAGGCGTTGAGATTCGAAAGGGAATTGATAGCGGGGCTGTTATTGTTAATTATTATGGACATGGAGGAGGATATCAATGGGATTTGGTTTTTGTTAATGACGATATTTATATGTTAAATAACGGAGGGCGGCTTCCGTTTATTTCCAGCGTAACTTGTTATACCGGGCATTTTGATAATCAAGATGTTTTTGGCGAACAGTTTGTAAAAGTTCCCGGTAAAGGAGCCATCGCATTTTGGGGAAGTTCCGGATTAACGAGTTTTGGTATTGGAGTCGACCTCAACAATAGATTTTTTAGCGAAGTTTTTAACAAAAAAAATTATATACTCGGGAAGGCAATTTTAAACACAAAAAACTTCAATGTTTCGGTCGGTCCCTTTGCCGATATGATTGCATTAGCAACCTTGCTCGGAGATCCGTTGCTTGAGTTAGCTTTACCTAAAAATCCGGATTATTCCGTATCGAATTCTTTGATAAATATTTCTCCGGAATTTCCGATTGTTGGAAGTCCCGTTCAAGTTAAAATTTATGTGAAAAATTTTGGGGCATTAAGAGAAGGGGACTCCGTAACAGTTGATCTTTCCGTGATGAATAAAAATGTTAAAACTTTGGTTGTATCTCAGAAAATAAAATCTTTTGCACTAACTGATTCACTAACTTTATCTTGGATGCCATCAGATGAAGGAGAAAACACTCTGATAGTAGATGTTAATGAAAGCAGAAATGCCGTTGAAGATGACTTCTCTGATAATGAAACAACTAAATCGGTTTATGTTTATAAGACAAATGAACCCAATATCTTAAATCCTCAAAATGGATATACTTCAAACTCAAAGAGTATAGAGTTTCTCTTTGCCGATATCGGTGAATACATTGGGAAGAAATTGACCTATCAGATTCAAATTGATACTTCTTTAATTTTTGAAAAACCGGCACTCGATATTAAAAATATCATCCCACTGAACGGTGAGGTTAAATGGACGCATTCATTCCTTGAGAGCGGAACCTATTTTTGGAGAACGCGGAGTTGGGAGGGAGGTGACTCAAGTAATTGGACAAGCGTTACAACTTTTAAAATTGCTTCAGATACTTCAAACGCTTTTTCATTCTCTCTTCAACAGCTTAAACTTTTTGAATTGGAAAATATAAATTATTCTGATTCTCTGAAGGGTCTTACACTTAATGCTTCCTTCCTTCCTGCAAAGCCTACAAACAGTAGATTCTTGGGGCGATTTTCTGTTACACTCCCGGATGGGATAAATAATTTAAGTACAATTACTACCGATGGTACTTACCTATATATTGCTGCAATGAATTATTATAACGGGCAAAATTCCAAAATTTATAAAATTGGTACGGGTATTAACGGTACGGTTGAAGGTCAATCCTACGGAGAAATTACTCCACAAACGTTTCCGGTTTTTCATACAATTCTTTATTATGATGATAAAATTTATATCCCAACAAGGTCTTCACATTATTTATCTTGGATTGAGCCTGGAACCGGTGATTATGATTCTGTTTTTGTAACCGGTGGACTGTTAAATGATAATTCTAGAGAAGAAGATGGTGGTGTTTATCTTTGCTCTGATGGAAGATATGTTTATAATTTAGCCGTGATGGATACAACCGGCGCCCATAAATACCGTTTAAGAATTCTTGATCCAAAAAACAATTGGGCAAAAGTAGGTGAGGATGGAGAATTGAGCGGAACAAGTTATAATTATTTTAGTAGTTTTTTTGTAATCGATAATTACCTCTATGCGTTCGAATATGGAGATGGTAATTATATGCGTAGGTTTGATTTAACCACAAATCGGTTTGAGGAAGAGTGGATTGCCTTTACTCCTTTTCAAGGTTATTTTTCATGGACTTATGACGCTGCGTCTAATCTGCTTTACGCAAGTGTTTTCGGTAATGGTTTTCAACCAAGAATTGGAAAATTTGTTGGTAAATACAAAAACACAGAAGGGAATGTTATTACTTCTGCTTTTGGGCCTGCAAAGAAGTGGAACTCGGTTTCGTATGACATAAGTAAATATCATACCGAAGCATCAATGAATGTTCGGCTTGAGAAGTACGATAATAATTTGCAACAGTGGGATGCATTAAAAGAAAATATCTCTTCTCCCTATTCGCTCGATACAATCAATCTTCCGGTGAACTCGCGTCTCAGATTGTCAATCAATTTAAAAGATACCTCCACTACTTCGGGAGATGCTTTTAAAATATCGAAAATCGGATGGAATTTTACACAACCTGCAGAACTCGCCATCGCAAAAAATGGATTGGAATTTAATGCTGATACACTTCTGCAAGGTTTTCCGCTGGAATTCCGGTTAACTCCACAAAACATCGGCTCCACAGCTTCTGATACATTCCAGGTTGCTTGTTATCTTGATGACGCGAGGCTTCCTTTTTATACCAATAAAGTTGCAATAAAATCTGATTCTTCGATCACCTTAAATTCGATATTGGAAACCTCCAAGATTGGTGAACAACATAAAATAAAAGTTGAGTTAAAGCCAAACGAATCTGAAAACTTCTCGTTCAATAACTTTGTTGAGAAGAAATTTTTTATCAACTATGATACTTTGCGTCCTACGCTAAAAGTTTTGATTGACGGAAGAGAAATTATTGACGGAGATATTGTTTCGAAAGAGCCGGAGATCGAAGTTTCATTAAAGGATAATTCACCTTTACCCATTAACAAAAATAATTTTTCAATTTCGATCGATAACATTCCTCTTGAAGTTGCGAACATTCGAGATTCAATTATCCCTTACCCAAATAATGAAACGGTACTTAAATGGAAAGAATTATCGCTTAAAGAAGGTGAACATTTTCTTGTTGTTAAAGCGAAAGATTCTACTGGTATTGATTTTGATGCGGATACTTCTGGCCGGAAAACGGTTTTTTTTACTTACAAAGCAAATGACTTAAAAAATGTCTATAATTATCCCAATCCGTTTGCTTCGCAAACTCATTTCACATTTGAAATTCGTGGAGAGCATGAACCGCAGGAAATTGCTATCAGGATATTTACTATAGCGGGCAGGTTGATAAAAGAGATCAAACTTCCGTCGGGAAATTTCTCAATCGGATTTAATAAAATATTGTGGGATGGGAAAGACCAAGACGGCGATGCAATTGCAAACGGTTTATATCTCTACAAAGTGTTAGCCAAGTATGATGATAAAACTATTACTACCACACAAAAACTTGTGAAAATGGAGTAAGACAGAAGTTTCATCCTAACCGGAAAATTCTTAATTTTACACCATAAATATGAGGAAAAAATGTGCGGCATAGTTGGCTATATCGGTGAAAGAGATGCAATTCCGATTTTGATTGAAGGACTTAAAAGGTTAGAGTATAGGGGATATGATTCAGCGGGTTTAGGCTTTTTTTCTAAAGGAGCTTTAAACATTATAAAAAATAAAGGAAAAGTTGCGCTCCTTGAAGAAAAAATTAACGGGCATAACCACCAATCAAAAATTGGTATTGGTCATACTCGATGGGCGACGCACGGCATTCCGAATGAGACGAACGCTCATCCCCACTTCAATAAAGAAAAAACTCTTCTTGTAATCCACAACGGAATTATAGAAAATTACCAGCCGCTAAAAAAAATACTTATTGGTGATGGTTATGAATTTAAAAGTGAAACGGATACAGAAGTTTTAGTTCACCTCATTGATAGTTTTTTGAAAAAGGGAGTTACACTTTTTAGCGCTGTTCGCCATGCACTTAACCAAGTTGAAGGAACTTACGGACTCGCAGTCCTATCATGCGGCGAACCCGATAAAATTGTTGTTGCAAGAAAAGGTTCTCCACTTGTACTCGGTATTGGTGAAAACGAAAACTTTATTGCATCCGATGTTTCTGCACTAATTGCACATACTAAACAAGTTGTTTACCTGGAAGACGGTGAAATCGCCGAAGTTTATAAAGACCACTTCCGCACAAAAAACATTGAAGACGAAGAAATTCAAAAAGAAATTATTGAAGTGACCATGTCGATCGAACAAATCGATAAAGGCGGTTATTCCACTTTCATGTTAAAAGAAATTATGGAACAGCCTGAGTCGGTTCTTAATTCCATGCGAGGCAGACTTGTCCATGATGACGGTACTTCAAAACTTGGTGGACTGGAATCAGTTTTAAATAGAATCGCAAATTCTAAACGATTCATCATTTGTGCATGTGGAACTTCCTGGCATTCCGGTATGGTGGGTGAGTATATGTTTGAGCAGTACTTACGCATTCCAACTGAGGTTGAATATGCTTCGGAATTTAGATACCGCAATCCGATCATTCATCCGGATGATACGATTTTCTTCATCTCGCAATCGGGTGAAACTGCTGATACATTAGCCGCAATGAAAGAGGCTAAACGGAAAGGCGCCCTTGTAATTGGAATTTGCAACGCTGTCGGAAGTTCTATCGCGCGAGATAGTGATGCCGGCGTTTATATTCACGCCGGACCGGAAATAGGTGTAGCTTCAACAAAAGCTTTTACCGCCCAGCTTTCCGTTTTTGCATTGATCACTTTACTGCTTGCGCGCAGAAAAGATATGAGTTTGATCGATGGAAAAAAAATGGTAGAAGAATTTCAAACCATTCCTGGAAAAATTGAAAAGATTCTTAAACTTGAAAAACAAATTGAAGTGATTGCCGAAGAATTTAAAAATGCCAAAAACTTTTTATATCTCGGCAGAGGTTACAACTTTCCGGTTGCCCTCGAAGGCGCTCTTAAACTAAAAGAAATTTCCTACATCCACGCTGAAGGGTATCCGGCAGCGGAAATGAAACATGGACCGATCGCTTTAGTTGATGAGAACATGCCGGTTGTATTCATTGCGCCGAAAGATTCAACGTACGATAAAATTATTTCCAATATCGAAGAAATTAAAGCCCGTAAAGGGAAAGTTATTGCCATCGCCACGGAAGGGGATGATGACATTGACCGCTTAGCCGATTATGTAATAAAAATTCCTGAAACCATCAGGATGTTAATGCCTATTCTGTCCGTTATTCCTCTTCAATTATTAGCTTACCATATAGCTATGAAAAAAGGTCTAAACGTTGACCAACCTAGGAATTTAGCCAAAAGCGTAACAGTAGAATAACAAAAAAAAGGATTCCTTTATGGAAAAGAAAAATGTCCTCATCATGGGTGCAGCAGGACGTGATTTTCACAATTTCAATGTCTTTTACAGAGACAACGAAGACTACAATGTGGTTGCATTTACTGCAACACAAATTCCAAACATCGACGGTCGTCTATATCCCGCAGAACTTGCCGGAAAATTATATCCAAAAGGTATAAAGATATATGACGAGTCCGAACTGGTAGATTTAATTAAAAAATTTAACGTGCACGAAGTTGTTTTTGCTTACTCGGATGTTCCGTTCAATTATGTGATGACCAAAGCTTCAATTGTGAATGCTGCCGGAGTTTCTTTCAGATTGCTTGGCGCAGAAGAAACGATGGTTAAAAGCACGAAACCGGTTATTTCGATAATTGCCGTGCGAACCGGAAGCGGGAAATCTCAAACATCAAGAAAAATTGTAACGATGTTAAGAGAAGCCGGAAAAAAAGTTGTCGCTATCCGCCACCCAATGCCTTATGGTGATCTGGTGAAACAAAAGGTTCAGCGTTTCGGATCGATTGAAGATTTGAAATTTCATAAATGTACGATTGAAGAAATTGAAGAATACGAACCGCACATTGTTAGCGGCGGAGTTATTTATTCCGGTGTTGACTATGAAGCGATTGTTCGTCAAGCTGAACAAGAGGCCGACATCATCGTTTGGGATGGCGGGAATAATGATTTCCCGTTCTATCATTCTGATTTAACATTCACAGTCGTCGATCCATTGCGCGCGGGGAATGAAATGAATTATTATCCCGGCAATACCTCGCTTCGTCTTGCAGATGTTGTGGTTAT
Organism: Ignavibacteria bacterium; assembly: GCA_030693705.1. Lineage (GTDB taxonomy): Bacteria > Bacteroidota > Ignavibacteria > Ignavibacteriales > Ignavibacteriaceae > UBA1563. The sequence continues at coordinate 151,049 of JAUYAB010000005.1, forward strand.
TAATAAAATTGAATCGGCAGAACCGAAAAATATTAAACTTGTTCAAGACAATATTCGTTCTGTAAATCCAAAAGCCATTGTAATTCAAGGGGCTTCTCCCATCAAAGTTGAGCATCCGGAATTTATAACCGGCAAGCGTGTACTCGTTGTTGAAGATGGTCCTACGCTTACACATGGTGAAATGGAATACGGCGCCGGTGTTGTTGCCGCATGGAATTACGGCGCTAAAGAGTTAGTTGACCCGCGTCCTTACACGGTAAACTCAATTACCGCAACGTATAAAAAATATCCAAAGATCGGAACGCTGCTGCCGGCGATGGGTTACAGTGACGAACAAATAAAAGATTTGGAAGAAACCATCAACGCGACCGATTGTGATTCCGTAATCATTGGAACACCAATTGACCTTGGCAGATTGTTGAAAATAAATAAACCGTCAACCCGCGTTCAATATGATTTACAAGAAATTGGGGACATTACCATAGAAAAAATTCTGAAGCAAAAAGGATTCTTATGAAAAAAATTGCCGTAGTAGCTCTCGGCGGAAATGCTTTGTTAAAAGGAAGTCAAATAGGAACCATTAACGAGCAAGAAGATAACACATACAAAACTTGCAATTTCTTAACGGAATTGCTGAAACAATATAACCTTGTTATTACTCACGGCAACGGACCTCAAGTAGGAAATATTCTTTTGCGGAACGAAGCGGGATTTGATTCTTACAAAATTCCGAAAATGCCGCTTGATATTTGTGTAGCCGATTCCCAGGGAGGAATCGGTTACATGATCGAACGACAGATACTGAATATTCTGGTTGAAAAAAAAGTAAAACGAAATGTCGTTACGCTTGTTACTCAAGTTTTAGTTGATAAGGATGATCCGGCATTTCAAAATCCGACAAAACCTGTTGGAAAGTATTTTTTAAAAGAGGAAGCCGAACTTCTCTCTAAAGCAAATAATTGGGTATTCAAAGAGGACGCGCGTAAAAGAGGCTGGCGTAGAGTTGTTGCTTCGCCTCAACCCATAAGGATCGTGAATAAGGAAATCATTGAAGCACTAACAAGAAAAGGAAACATCGTTATTGCTGCAGGCGGTGGTGGAATACCGGTCATCGATGTTAATGGGAATCTTCATGGAGTTGATGCGGTGATTGATAAAGATTTAGCTTCTTCCTTACTGGCGAACGAGATTGGAGCCGATGCTTTTTTTATTTTGACCGACGTTGCGAAAGTCTCGATCAATTTTCAAAAACCAAATGCAAAAGAACTCGATAAACTTTCTGTACGGCAGGCAACGAAATATTTAAAAGCCGGTGAGTTTGGTTCGGGCAGTATGGGACCGAAAATTCAGGCTGCAATTTCTTTTATAAAGAACGGCGGAAAGGAAGCGGTCATTACGGAATCTACACAACTGCTAAATCCTTCTGCTGGAACCAGAATTGTCGCTTAGTGAAACTTAGTGACTTTTGTGTCTTAGTGGTAGAGCTTTTCACCACTAAGGCGCTAAGGACACAAAGAATCACTTAGAAAAATTATTATTTTATTTTATGAATTTGGAGAAATTATGGCTGTTAACATGAAAGGTAAAAGTTTACTTACAATCCACGAACTGACGCTTGAAGAAGTGTGGCAGATTTTTGAATTAAGTAAATCTTTAAAAGAAAAAAGACTTACGGGCGAGCCGCATCGGATGCTTGATGGAAAGAAATTGGGAATGATCTTCTCAAAACTATCCACCAGGACGCGTGTCTCGTTTGAAGTTGGAATTTTTGAACTTGGCGGAACCGGGTTGTACTTCAACCAAAATGATTTACAATTGAAGAAGAGCGAAAACGTAAGCGATACCGCCAAAGTTCTCTCGCGCTACTTAGACGGAATTATGATCCGTACTTTCGATCATCAAGATGTAGTTGACCTGGCTAGGTTCGGCTCTATTCCTATCATTAACGGTTTAACCGATCTGCATCATCCGTGTCAGGTTCTTGCAGATTTATTTACTATTCTTGAAAAGAAAAGAACCTTGCAAGGATTGAAACTTGCGTATATTGGCGACGGCAATAATATGGCGCATAGTCTTCTCCACGGTTGCGCAAAAGTTGGAATGAACATTTCCATCGCTTCTCCTTCCGGTTATACTCCGCTGGATTCTGTTGTTGCAGAATCACAAAAAGATGCAAAGTATATGGGAAGCAAAATTGAAATTCTCGAAGACCCAATTGCTGCCGTTAAAGACGCTGATATTATTTACACAGACGTTTGGGCAAGCATGGGGCAGGAGAAAGAAGCGCAAGAGAGAAAAGCAAAGTTTATGAAATATCAGATCAATTCGGGATTAGTTAAACACGCAAAAGATGATTATCTTTTTATGCATTGTCTTCCTGCACATCGTGGAGATGAAGTGGTGAATGAAGTAATCGATTCAACAAATTCGGTCGTGTTCGATGAAGCTGAAAATCGGCTGCATGTACAGAAAGCTGTAATGGCGCTGGTGATGTGAAGATAGTAAGTAAAAAGTGGAAAGTGATGTACAAATTATTTATGGAGTATAAATGAAATCGATCATTTTAATGGTAATGGGAATTCTTATAATCTCCCTTGTTGGATGTTCTTCGCTAAAATTAGCTCCGGCAAATTTTGCCTGGTCAATTGAAACTGTTCTTCCGGTTGACCAGAATGGAATTGTAACAGAGAAACGTTATGCATTTTCTTTTAACGCTAAACCATTATTCTTTGCAGAAAAAGGGGACAGCGCTCTTTATTATGATGAAGAACTCCATATTATTAAAAATGAAAAAGGATTTTATTTTATTACTGCAAAATCGTTTTCATCCGTTTATGTTTTTCAAGAAAGTGATGACGCTTTAACGCTTACCAACAAAATCTCATTTGAACAAAAACTTGCAAACCCGGCTTTTAATGCACGCACTCCATGGGTTGAACTTGTGAACGGTGATTCAAAATATTTACTTGACAACAAAGGTATCAAAGGAAAATAAACGATGAAAACTTTTTCGATTCTTTTAATGATTAGCCTGATGAGCGTGTTCAGCTATGCTCAAACTGATTTTGAAATCAAACAAAATTTCTTAACCAAGTATAAACAAATCGAAACCTCGATCGAATATGCAAACAACGAGACGGATTGTGCAGCGATTGCCGGACAGATTGAAAAATTAAAAGAAGATTTTTCTTCGCATAGTACGCTTCTCGATAATGCTTTGTATCCTGATGATTTTAACACAGCTTTTACAAAACTGAATAAAAAATTATCCATCAGACAAACTGATGTGTCGCAAATTGGTGAATTAAAAGTGCAGGTTACTGAATTGAATGACCAGCTTTTAAAATTAAACCAGGAAAACTCCGAACTTATGTATCAAGTGCAGACACTTAGAAGAAGTTCCGATCGAAATGCAAAAACTATCGATTCATTAAAGTATCTTGTAAAAAGACTTAGCGCTAAATTAAAAGAACGTGATGAATTGGTTATGAGCATGGTTGACAGTCTATTCCAGCAGATCACGGTTATTCCGGCTTCTGTAAATGATTATGAAAGTAACGGTGTATTTAAAAGGATCGCCAGTACCAACTTCTTCGAAAACATTAAACGTTCAGTTACTGATAACATGAAGTTTATGCGCGTTACCATTTTAACTTCAGACGACCTTAACGAAATTCGCGGTCAACAAAAGGAACTTTCTTCAAGATGGCAGAAAGTCGGACCTTCGCTTGCAAAAGTTTATCTGCAGAGTAAACAACAGGCATCCGAAGTAAATCAGATAAATAATCTCTTCACTGATTGGGCACGGGCAATTGACGATCAAATATGGGAGAGAGTTTATAATATTTTTGAAAAGAAAAATATTCACTTACTCCAGTTTAAATCCGGTGAAGAATTCACGAATAGTATTTCTTCGTTCGTACAGGATGAAATAAAGAATTACGGCGTAAAAGGAAAAGACGAATCGGATAAAACCTTCACAATGTTTGTTGATTCAGTTTGGTTTAAAGAAGTTGAACCCAAATGGCTTCCTTATCTTTTGAACGACAAAATGATCTCTGAGGCAAATAAGGATTCTCTCGACAGCAGAATTAAAGAGTGGAAAGAGAAAGTTTCACCATCGCAATTTCCATTGTGGATTATTTATGTTGGTGTTGGTATTATTATGGTAACTGTTTTATCAATAGTAATTTTTAGAAAACCGGTTAAAGTAGAGAATGATAAAACGGATGTCCAAGTCTAGGTTTGTGATAATTTAGAAAGTAAAAAGCCCAACGCTGCTAAAACGAGTTGGGCTTTTTGGGTTTGAAAATCTTCAGTCTTCATTTAATTAGAAAAAAACTGCCAGCCTTTTTTATTCTTATTTTAATAGATGAAAACGCCGGAAGCAATGCCAACGGCAATTAAACCCACACCTAAAAAAGTGTTTCCCAAAATTATTTTTCCAACATCAAAGAGCAATGTGTAAATTAAGCCCAAAATATGCGATGGAATAAATAAAATGTTTGAACTTTCAAGGATTTGTTTTATCTGACCACCCCGTTGTGGTAAAGAGCGGCAGCGCCAAGTATTGCAACATTTTCAATCTCCGAGACTTCAATTTTTAGATTGCTGATTGATTTAGCATAAGGAAAAGTACTGAGCGATGCAAGCATTGATTCTTTAAACCACGCAAACGATCTACTGACCGAACCTCCAAGAATAATAATTTCAGGATCGAGCGCATACATAATAAGTTTTACCGCTTCGCCAAGATTAGCGCCATATGTTTTAAAAATTTGTATTGCTTCTTTATCATCTCTCTCTGCTCGCAAAAACAATTCTTCACCGTTTGTGTTAAACTCAGCAGTAAAAAACTGTCCGCTGCAAAAATATTCGTATGTTTTGTCTTTATAAGGAATTGTTCCGAACTCGCCTGCGCCGCAATTCTTTCCCGCATATAATTTATCATTGATCACAATACCTGCACCCATCCCGGTGCCGATAATTAACCCGACAATGTTTTTGTAATTTTTCCCCTTACCAAAATATTTCTCACCAACCGCAAAGCAGTTTGCATCATTATTTACATAGACCGGCACTTTGAATTTATTTTCCAACAACTCTTTGAGAGGAACTTCTTTCCACGAAGGAATATTTTGAACATCATAGACAATTCCATTTTCAACATCAACAACACTGGGCACACCGATGCCGATGCCTTTGATTTCATCTCCGGAGAACCGTTCAATTAATTTTGCTATATCAGTTACAACATCACTCGCACTATCGGTTTTTGTTATGGGTAATGATTCAACTCTTACCAAGACATTATCCTTAATAAGTCCTACCCGAACATTTGTTCCGCCAAGATCAATCCCTAATATTCCCATTATTCTTACTCTTTCACATTAATACTGATCGAAATAAAGCCAAGTGTATTCATTATTTGATTTCTTTTTTACTCTTCTTTAAGCTTATTGTTTCATTAGTAATAATTGGTTTAGCCCAAATACCAATGCTAAAAAGATATCCCAAGGTTAAATAAATAAAAAACATTCCGGTTCTTAAACCGAATAAATCACCAAGCCACCCGATAACAATTTGAATTATTGCACCGCCGATAATTGCCGTACAAAGAATTCCCGCAAATGAACCGTGGTGACTTTCAACAGAATTTAACGCCAATGAAAAAACAATCGACCACATTACCGACAAAGAAAACCCAACCAACGGGAAAGCATATAATGCTGTCTCACCGCTACCGAATAATGCAATTGATAAAAATAGAGAAGCCGCAATAACCGCACCCAATAATATTCTTCTACTATCAAATAGTTTTAGAAGTGCCAATCCTATTAAACAACCGACAGACATCATTCCCCAAAACCATCCAACTGTGGAAGCTCCAACCGTCTGTGGATCATAATTGTGATAGGTATAAAGAAACTTTGACATCCAATAGGAGACGCCTTGCTCGGTTCCTACATACGCAAATATCCCGATGAAGTAAAGGATAACTGTTTTCTGTTTGAATAAGGTTTTATGCGTTTCCCAGGTTCCGGCTTTTTCATCTTCTTTTCTTTCAACCGTTGGAAATTTAGAAAATGAAATTACAACAACCATTAGTAAAGAAATTAGCGCAAAAATCCAGTACAGAGAAGTCCACGAAAGATTGCTTGGAACAACACCGGAGAAAATATTTTTTACGGCATTTGCTCCGGTTTTATCATTAAGATTAGTAATTAAATATGTTAAAAACATCGGCGCGAGGAAAGATGCCCCGCCAAATATTAGTTGAGCCATAACAGAATTGAAAGCGAAGTGCTCTTCACCACCGGAAACTCTTAATAGCGGATTAATAGCTACTTGCAGCATCGCCATCCCTGTCCCCATAAGAAATAAAGAGATTATAAATACAAGATAATGGGGATAGAGCGAAAACAGCAACGCTCCGGCAAACGCAACAACAAAGGACAAAACCATTATCGATTTTTCTTTAAACTTTTCCACAAGCATTCCCGCCGGAATAGACATTACTCCATACGCAATAAAAAAGGCGAAGGGTAAAAACGCCGATAACGTTAAACTTAAATTAAAACTAATGATAACATCCGGGTTGAGCGCCCCAAGAATATTTGTTATAAAAGAAATAACAAAAAACGTAAGGAAGATTAACGCTACTATATAATAATTTCTTTTCATTCTATTCCTATTCATTATAAGCTTTGATTAATTGATGTTCCAGCCGGAAACTTTTAATACCGGGCGTTCGCCACTTAAGTCTTTTGTATAAAAATATCCTTTAATTATTCTTTTCTCTCCCGGGAGAAGAGAAAAATAATTATCATCCCAGAATATGGGTAAAACTGATTCCCCTTTCTCTCCTTTCTGAATCGATAGTACAATTTGAAATGCTAAGTTGCCGGTCTCGTTTGTAATCTCCGATTCCACAAAACTTTTCTCTTTAACACTATTAAATTTTTCTTTAACCGTTAGATGAACTTTTTCCAACTTATTAAGTTCGGTTAAATCATTCTGCACTTTTGTTGGTGTAATAAACCAGCTTGATTTTGCGAAGTCAAGTTCATCTTTCGTTGTAGAGAGACAATAGAAATTTGAACTGATAATATTATCGCCGTTTGTTAATTTTAAATCAACAAAATACGTTTTACTCAGTCCCTCTAATTCAGGTAATTTTACTATTTCAACAGTTTGATCCGGTAAAGACTTGACGGGAATAATTCTGGAGAATTTTTCTGTCAAATCAAAATTCAGAACACGAATCTTTGCAGTCAATTCATTTTCCACAAGACCGGTATTATTAACAACCGCTATTGAATTCTTGCTGTAATCGTAAAGAATATGAAGCGGCTCGTTCGCTTTTTTCGTTCCGAAGAAAGCGCCTCCCGGCAGTAAATAATAATCATACAACTGCCACCAGAGTTTCGGTAAAGCGGCGTTCACCATCCAATGGATTACGCCTGTAGCGCTATATTTATTTGCTTGATTTGCTTCAAACATCGCGCGGATATTTTCATAATTCAGATACTGCGCTTTGGTACAATAATCCTCAAGACTTGTTGCGGCGCTTAAACGGGCTGCCATTTCACGGTTGAACGTTGTTAAATTTCCGAACTCATTTTTTGCACAATGAAAATTCCAAATGCTATCAATAGGCCAAAGATGATTCTCCGGCATCATCTTCTTTATACTTTCTATTGGCGGTACTTGCGCGCCAGGTCCAATCTCCGTATTAAATCCATAAGCGCCGCCATAGCGTTTATCGATCCACCAATAAATAGGAGGCACAAAATCGTAAGGTCCTCTCATCTTTACAGAAGTTTTTCCCGTTATTGAACTTTCACGGCTCGAAGCTGCCGCTAAAAACGGCCTGGTTGGATCTTCTTCCTTTAGCATTGAATAATATTTTTTCTCGAGTTCCGGTCTTGGAAGTTTGTCGCTTCCGTAGAGCCAAACAAAAATTCCCGGATGATTCCTCAACCACTTAACTTGATCTTTAAAAGATTTTGCGATCAAATCAATTTCTTCAGGCGTTGAAACAGCTCCATACTCATCGGCGGGTTTGCCTATGTGATTTTCCCATTCCCATTGACAGCTCCAGCCAACCATCATTAATACACCTTGTTCATCGCAGAGATCAAACAGATCATGGTTTGTTCCCCAAACTCCTTCAAGGCGGATTGTATTCAAACCCATTTGTTTTATATAATCAATTTGATTTTTCAGATTTTCATACTCATTATTCAAAAATAAATCATCAACCCAACCGCCGCCAATAATAAGTATTTTTTTTCCGTTTAATTTATACCCGCGGTGACCTTCTTCATTTAGATATTCCGATATTTGCCGGATTCCAAATTTATTTTCGGTGAGGTCTGATATTTTCCCGTTAATCTTGAATTCCATATCCAATTTATAAAGAGGCTGTTTACCAAGGTTGTAAGTCCACCATAACTCCGGATTTGTAATTTTTAGCTGCTTGAACTCTTGCGGAGCAAAAGAGATGATGTTTTTCCTATCCGGCTCAAGAGTTATTTTCTTTGAAAAATTTATCTTTCCAATTTTTCCGGATAAGACACCGGTTACTTTTTTAGTAGTATGATTTTGTAATTCAGCAGAAACAGTAAGCTCCGCGCTTTTTAAAGTTTCCAAATTAACCTTGCTTTTAACAAAGGGATATTTAATTGATACGTCTCCGGAATACTTTACATTAACGCCCCGCCAAAGCCCCATACTATTATCCGGCGGCGCCTGATTCCAGTCAACAAATCCGATTGTCGGTTCCCCCTTAATTGCAGGGAATACTTCAACGGCGAGAATGTTTTTTTCATTGTGTTTCACAATTCCGGTAACATCAAAACAAAACATGCGATAAACTCCAACCGCTTCATTACTATTGGTGATTTGTTTTCCGTTAAGCCAGATATTTGCGCGATAATTTATTCCTTCAAACTCAAGTCGGATAAATTTTCCATCCGCTTCTTTTGGCAGAATAAATTCAGTCCGGTACCACCACGATTTATGAAATTGTTCTTTCGGAATACTTTTTAAATTCTCTCCCACAAAAACATCTTTATAAACGTTATCTTTCACCAAGGTTCCCAATACTGTCGAGGGAACCTCAGTAGTGTGCCAATCATTTGATGAAAATTCCGGCGTTGAAATGAGCTGACCTCCGGCATTTACTTTTCCCGAGGATTGGATAGACCAGTTTTTGTGCAATTGGAGAATGTTTTTTTGTGAAAGGATGTTATGTGATAATAATATCACTACAGAAAAGAGTAAAGTTGAAATCCGAATTTTCATAACCGTTTTTCGCTCCTGGTTTTTTAAAAAAATTTTATCAATCATACTGCCCCATCAAATATTTCCTCCAAATAAATGTGCTTAATTCAGAATTAAATCTATAGTATGAGCTACAAAAAACAAAATAGCAACCCAATTTTACTAAAACATTTATACTTGCTTTCCGAATAGTTGTTAGGTTGTTTATTCTTGTTAGAAAATTTCCCGAACTCATTTGCCTTATTTTGTAAGCATAATAGTAATTGGAATGGTTTTATTAACCATCAATTTTCTCAATATGATTTATTTTATCGAAGGCAAACCTAACAATGTTTTCCAACAATAAACAACATAGACCCTTGTTTTTGATTTCAGATAAACTCTAATTGATAAAAACACTACAAAAACAAAAGTCAGATTAAACTGCGTCTTCTTCTAAGTAAAATAATAAGCAAGATAGTAATTCTTTGGCTCTTTTCCATTATGGTTATTTAAATAATTCACATTACGCAAAACTTTTAATTATTAACCCCGCCATTTATTGCAGGGTTTATACGTGACCCAATGACACCAGCTTTAGCCACTAAAATCAAATCATTTGAGGCTAAAGCCAATTTTTCGAGTATCTCATTATCTCCACCATAAATGGCCGAGTTAATCTATATGTAAACATAATCATGCGTAACAAAAGCAAATAAGTCAAAAAACAACTAATAAAATTATTGAAAAAAGACAAATAATTGCAATGCGATTTGCAATATTTTATAAAAACTTCTTGACAAAGGTAAATATTAACAGTATCTTTCTCTAAGTAAAATAGAAAGTGTTGCAAATGTTTTTCTTAAATAGCCGAGTTATTGTAAAAGTTAGAATATCGAAAACATATTCAAAAAGTGATATATGATCTCAATTATCGTAAATATAAAATGTAAAAACTAATTTATCTTTTGTTGTGTAATAAAGAATAACTATAATAATCTTACTCATGTTCATACAAGTAAAAAGCAATTTCAAAAAACAAAAGGAGACAAAATGAACAAAAACAATTTTTTTCTGTTTTTATTCTTAACTATTACGATGGTGTTTTTTGCAAGCAGTAGCAGTAAAGCACAACCGGTAGTTATAGAAGACTATGAATATTATGGAAGCACCGATATTTTAAACAAAGCCTGGCATGTATTCGGTGATGTTTCTTCAGGTTTGTCATTAGTTGTTGATGCAACTAAAAAAGTTAAACCTGAAGGCAGTAATTACGTTCAGTTTACTTACAATTCAACCTCCAGTACTGTGGAAGGTGTCGCTGAAAGAATTTATCCGGATCTGAATTTTTACCCCTTGGATTTAAGTACGGCGAAAGCCGGTCTTCAGTTTTTATTAAAAGGTGATGGTACGGAAAACGTTCTTAGGTTAAGATACCTCAATTTTTATGATGAAGCAGGAACTGTTAAAGCAGAATGGAGATCGCAGCCAATCTCACTAAAAGATACTGCATGGCATATTGTAAGAATTCCTTTTATTTTGGATTCAACAGACACATACGGTTTACACCTCTTCTATACAAACAATAGCGCTGTTTTGCAAACAGAAGAAGCTATGATCGCTGGTCTTGGGAATATCATCCGTTTCCAAATTGGACTGGAAACCCTTGACAAAGCTGATGTTGGTTCACATAATATTTACTTAGATGATTTTCGCGCGGTGGATTTTATGCCTCCACACGGAGAAGGAGATATTAGAATTGCCGACTTTGAGGAATATATTAATTCAAAAGATTTTCTGATTCAATGGCAAGGTTTCGGTTACGGTACACTTGATATTGAATTGCAAAGAACTTCAGCTTCACCTGAAGGATATAAAAACGCATCATGGATCATCCAGCCCGAGGAAAGAACAACATGGGGAATGGCTTTTCATTCTCGAGTTGCAACTTATCCGATGCCTGATTTATCCTCCATTGGAGTGAATGGCGGAGTTAAATTTTTATTGAAAGGAGATGGAACTGCTGATAACTTTGTCTTCCGTTTTCAAGATGCCGCCAATAACTACTGGGGATCTTATTGGATCCCATTACAGGATACTACATGGCATTGGGTAACAGTTCCTTTTGTCGTCGATTCTTTAAAGGGATTCCGCTGGTTGGGTAATGATCCAAATGGTACATACTGGACTACAAATATTGGTACTATTGAAATGTTCAGAGAAAGTCTTGGCAAATTAACTGAGATTCGTTTGGATAAAAGAACTCCGCTTCATGATGATGTTATTCGTACCTTAGAATTTGATTCATTCTATGCAGTTAATGAACTACCCGCGTTGCCTCCGCTATCTGTTGATGATTTTGAAACATATACAGACTCCGATAATTTGAAAGAAAGCTGGAATCAGTTTGGAGCAGGGAGTGTTGCTCTGGAATTATCTACAACTGATTTTATGAGTGGTGGAAAAGCTATGGCTATATCCTACAACGGTATTAACGATTATACCGCCGTAAGAAAAAGAAATATTATCCCCGGGTTAAATTTTGCGGATTTGAAAGGTGGTATTCAATTCTGGTTAAAAGGTGATGGTAGCACAAGCAGTATTGCATTGCGTTTGCAAAGCGGTAATGAAATGTGGGAAAGCGCTCTGATTCCTATGAATCAAGAGGCTTGGCAGCATTTTGGTGTTTGTTTTAAAGCTGATTCTATTAATGGCTTTAGATATTTAGGAAATAACCCTGATAATCCAGTATGGTCAACTGACGTTGGAACCGATGGTCAACTTTTGGGAGATATTGCAAATATAGATCAAGTAAGATTTTATGTTAGAAATCCTCAAAGTGTTGATGCCGTAAAAACATTTCTTATTGATAAAATAGAAGGTGTTGATAGATTTGATGAGAACGCAATTGTTTCAGTTGAAAATGAAGGTTCACCGGCTAATTTAGTTACTTTCGACCTAAAACAAAACTATCCTAATCCTTTTAATCCTAGTACAACAATTCAATATAGTATTCAAAAAGAAGGTTTTGTAACCCTTAATGTATATAATATTATCGGTCAAAAGGTCATTTCTCTAGTTAATGATTTCAAAAAAGCTGGAAATTACCATGTTAATTTCAATGCTAGCCGTTTGGCAAGCGGAATGTATTTATATCAGTTACAATCAGGTTCTTTTGTTAACACAAAAAAAATGATATTGCTAAAGTAGTATCATAGAGAAATAAAATATTTTATGGCAATAAGTTTATAATAAAAAATAATGAAGAAAACGAAAAATCAAATTAAACTCAAGTATTCTAATTCATTTATGTTACCAATTAAAATAGTTACTCATTAACAACCAAAGGAGCTTTTATATGAAAAAGTTTTTCTTTCTGTTTCTAATTCTTTGTTCCGTGCCTGTTTTACTTATGGGGCAAAATATGCTTACGAATCCAGGATTTGAGGATGGCGATTTGGATGCGAATGGCATCCCTGATACCTGGATAGGTTATGCTCAGACGGGTGCAAGCCTGGCATTAATAAATGATGCCGCGACTGCTCACACTGGCAATTATTGGACAAAGTGCACAAGTACGAATGGCGGTTTTTATTTACTTTATCAGAATTCTTCTCCGGCAAAAGAAGGAGATATTTGGAAATTTAGTTCTTTTATAAAAGATGTTTCCCCTGCAAATCCGGGTGCAAGTTTTGTGGCTCTGAAGATTTCCGCCAAAAACAGTAGTGGTGGAAATATTCAAGTATGGGAAGTTTTCCAGGATAGTGTAACTGCTGATTGGAAAGAATTTATAAACACACAAACAATGCCGGCTGGTACGGCTTTAATCCAAGCAGTAATTGTAGTACACGGGGCTGATGGAGCGCTGGAAGCCTCCTATGGCTTGGATGATGTAAAACTTGAGCTTCAACCTATTGTTGATGAATCAAATTTACTTGTAAATCCAGGTTTTGAAAATGGGGATGTTGATGCAAATGGAATTCCCGACAGTTGGATTGGTTATGCCCAAACAGGTGCCAGTTTACAATTAGTAAATGATGCTGCAACTGCCCATAGCGGAAATTATTGGACAAAATGTACAAGCACAAATGGCGGTTATTATTTGCTTTATCAGAATTCATCTCCATCAAAGCCGGGAGATGTATGGGACTTTAGTTCATACATAAAAGATGTTTCTCCAGCTAATCCAGGCGCCAGCTTTGTTGCGCTAAAGATTTCCGCAAAAAACAGCACGGGTGGAACATTCAAAGCATGGGAGATTTTTCAGGATGGTGTAACTTCTGAGTGGAAGAAATTTTCATGCGTTCAAACAATGCCCGAAGGAACCGCTTTCATTCAAGTGGTATTAGTAGTGCATGGTGCAGATGGGGCATTGGAAGCTGCCTATGGATTTGATGACGCCAGACTTGAATTAATTTACGAGAATCCTGCAAATACAGCAGGAGCAAACTTATACGTAAATCCAGGTTTTGAAGAAGGCGATCAAGATACAAGCGGTGTTCCTGATGGTTGGATTGGTTATGCTCAAACGGGCGCGAAAATAGAATTAATAAAAGATAAATTATCTGCTCTTAATGGTGAATATTGGGCTAAATGCACAAGTACAAATGGTGGATACACTTTATTGTACCAGGACAAATTGGCTACAAAACCAAATGATGTTTGGGACTTTAGTTCATACATCAAAGATGTTTCTCCTGCCTATCCCGGCGCATGTTTTGCCGCACTGAAGATTACCGCTAAAAATAGTACCGGTGGAAATATTCAAGCATGGGAAATTTTCCAGGATAGTGTCCCCTCATACTGGAAGAAATTTTCAAATATCCAAACAATGCCTGAAGGAACCGCTTTCATTCAAGCAGTATTAGAGGTTCATGGTACAGACGGCGCATTGGAAGCTACCTATGGATTTGATGATGTTAAACTTGAATTAACTTATGATGCTCCAAATATCGATTTAACAAATAAGTTAACAAATCCAGGATTTGAAGATGGTGATGCTGACGTAAATGGAATTCCCGATACATGGATTGGGTATGCTCAAACAGGCGCAAGTATTCAATTAGTAAAAGATGCTGCAACTGCCTATTCTGGAAACTATTGGACAAAATGTACAAGCACCAATGGTGGTTATTATCTACTTTATCAGAATTCGTCTCCATCAAAACCGGGAGATGTTTGGGAATTTAGTTCATTTATAAAGGATGTTTCTCCAGCATATCCTGGTGCGTGCTTTGCTGCGCTAAAGGTTTCTGCAAAAAATAGTACCGGTGGAACCTTTAAAGCCTGGGAAATTTTTCAGGATACTGTAACTTCAGAGTGGAAGAAATATTCAACCGTTCAAACAATGCCGGAAGGAACTGCTTTCATTCAAGTGGTGCTAGAAGTACATGGCGCAGATGGCGCATTGGAAGCATCATATGGATTTGACAATGCAAAACTTGAGTTAATTTACGAAAATCCTGCAGCTACAGCAGGTGCAAATTTATATGCAAATCCAGGTTTTGAAGAAGGCGATCAAGATACAAGTGGTGTTCCTGATGGCTGGATTGGTTATGGCCAAACAGGTGCCAAACTTGAATTAGTAAAAGATAAACTATCCGCATTAAATGGTGATTACTGGACAAAATGTACAAGTACAAATGGTGGATACTATTTATTATATCAGGATAAATTACCTACAAAACAAAATGATATTTGGAACTTTAGTTCATTTATAAAAGATGTATCTCCTGCTTACCCGGGCGCATGTTTTGCCGCACTAAAAGTTACTGCTAAAAACAGTTCAGGTGGAAATATAGAAGCATGGGAAGTTTTCCAGGATAGCGTGCCTTCATACTGGAAGAAATTTTCAATGACTCAAAAAATGCCTGAAGGAACAGCATTCATTCAAGCGGTATTAGAGGTCCATGGCGCAGACGGCGCGTTGGAAGCAGCTTATGGATTTGATGATGTTAAACTTGAGTTGACTTTTGATGCACCGGTTGTAGATGTAACTAATTTGATTGCAAATCCGGGATTCGAAGATGGAGATGTGGACGCAAATGGAATTCCTGACGGCTGGATTGGCTATGCTCAAACAGGCGCAAGTTTACAATTAGTAAATGATGCCACAACAGCTAATGGTGGAAACTACTGGACAAAATGCACAAGCACTAACGGCGGTTATTATTTACTATACCAGAATTCATCTCCATCAAAGCCAGGAGATGTTTGGGATTTTAGTTCATATATAAAAGATGTTTCTCCAGCATATCCAGGTGCATGTTTCGTCGCACTTAAGATTTCAGCTAAGAACAGTGCCGGTGGAACATTTAAGGCATGGGAAGTTTTCCAGGATACGGTGACGAACGAGTGGAAGAAATATTCGAACATTCAGACGATGCCTGAAGGAACTGCTTTTGTTCAAGTGGTATTAAATGTTCATGGTGCAGATGGAGCGTTGGAAGCGTCTTACGGATTTGATGATGTAAGACTTCAATTACTTGCTGAAAGTCCTCAAAAATCTGCCGAATTAAATTGGCTGGCAAATCCGGGATTTGAAGCAGGCGATCAGGATGCAAATGGTGTTCCTGATGGCTGGATTGGCTATGCTCAAACAGGCGCAGCCATGGAGTTTATGAAAGATGCATCAACTGCCAATAATGGAGAATATTGGGCGAAATGCTCAACAACTTATGGCAAATACTATCTGTTATATCAGAACACTTTCCCTGCCCGTGAAGGTGAAGTATGGAAATTTAGTGCATTTATGAAAGATATCTCTACTACATTTCCTGGTGGGTACTATGCCGCATTAAAAATATCAGCTAAGAATAAATCGGGTGCAACCTTTATTTATTATGAAGAATACCAAGACAGTATAACTTCCTATTGGAAGAAGTTTTCAAATATTAAAAAGATGCCTGAGGGAACCGCTTTTATTCAAGCAGTTCTTGTTGTTCTTGGAGAAAGCGGACCAGCCAAAGGAACTTACGGATTTGATGATGTGAGTTTAGAAATGGTTCATGAAATGAAAGATAATCCCGGCTTTGAAGATGGTGACACTGATGCCAATGGAATAGCTGATTCATGGTTAGGTGGCGGTTCATCTGCTGCTGCACATGTGGAGACAGTAAAAGATAGCATAGCACATTACGGAAATTATTATTCAAAAGTAAGTGTTGATGATGGAAATGGCTGGTATGTTCTTTATCAACAAGGCTTTCCGGCAAAAGCGGGTGAAACTTGGAGTCTCAACTCATTTATTAAAAATATTGCTGATTCAACAGGTGATTTTGCTTACCTAAAATTATCTGCAAAAGATACTTCCGGAAACAACTTAGAAGTATGGGAAGTGCCTCAAGCAGGAGTTGGCAGTAAATGGAAAGACTATTCATTAACAGCGGTAATGCCGGAAGGTACTGCTCGCATTCAACCTGTACTTGAAGTAAAGAAACAGACTTCGGATGGTATTAAAACTTCATACGGATTTGATGATATAAGAATAATGAAACTTGCTGACCCACCGGTAGGTATACAAGAAAATGGTGAAGGAATTGTTGATATATATGATCTGAAGCAAAACTATCCTAACCCGTTCAATCCGTCAACAACAATTCAATATAGTGTTAAAGAAGCCGGTCTTGTATCGTTGAAAATATACAATACTATTGGACAAGAAGTAGCTTCACTAGTTAATGAGTACAAAAAATCCGGATATCATTATATAAACTTCAATGCGTCGAACTTAGCCAGTGGTGTATATATTTATCAACTGCGTTCAGGATCGAACATGTTAGCTAAAAAAATGATATTACTCAAATAAATTGGAATCGGAGAAGCCCAATATATCCATATTGGGCTTCTTAATTAACCTTGAGAATTTTTAGAAATACCTTAATATTATTATTGATATGCAATGTCACCTTTGCTCAAAATAAAAGATTTGAGAGCAGGGGATGTTATTTATACGAAGAAGCTTTTTATCAATACATAAATAATTACGATAGCCTTATGACCCAATTAGAAAATTTGGGAATCAAAACAGTGATACTTAGCACTAATGCTGATTTATTGGCTGATCTAAATTCTAATTACAGAAAATATATAAAAGATTTTAATTCTCATGCGCATGCGAGGGGCGTTTTTGTCCATGCCATGTATTTACAGAGTTATCTTTTTATTGATCAGCACGGTGCGGCTATTGACAGAACGAATAAAATTATAAATTTTAATGATAGTGCAATAGCTCCAGAAAAGTTTGATGGTCTCCATTTAGATGTTGAACCTCATACGCATCCAAACTGGGATTCTCCTAACGGGTATCTTCCCGGAAGTAATACTAATGAAACTATTATGCAAAATTTCATTGGGTTATTAGATACAATTCGAAAACGTTTAAATGAGTCTTACTTGAGTGGTTCGGATACTCTCATGCTTTCAGCAGATCAGACATACTGGATACATGATAAAGTTGTTACAGGAGAATTAAACACCGGTCACGTAAATGATCTTTTAAAATACATTGATTTTATAACCCTTTTTGATTACACAGATAATGAATCAAATTTAATAAGTTTTGTGGATGATGAAGTATATGCGGCATCAAAAGCAAAATCAATTGTTCTTGCCTTAGATACTAAATACGATGTGAATTATCCAAATTTAACTTTCTATGAAGAAGGGTGGTTTGCTTATAACAGAGGAGATAAACTTCTTCAGCAATATTTTGGAGAAAAAGAGAGTTTTCTGGCAACCTGTGTTTTTAAATACGAATCCACTAGAGATTTATATGATAATAGATATTCTAATGGATTAATAACTTCAATTGAAGAAGATAGTTTTGAGAATGATGATCCGGCAGACAGCAGTCCCGGCGAATGGACAAGAATTGGGACTGAAATTACAAATTCGGGAATTATAGATTCTATTAAAGCTGCACATAACGGAACAAGAGTAGTCTTCGTTACTGCCGGATTGTCTTCTCCTACAACTACTATTACACTTTGTTATGAACTTGGCGCCGCCGGTCAAAATCCAATTCAAGATTGGACTTTAACACCGGTACTTTATTATTGGTCAAAAACTTCTGTTTCAAACTCAGCAAAAGTAAAATTTGGGTTCATTGAAAATGATGGTGACCATTGGCGAATGAAAAATGGTCAGGGATTTTCAACTGTGTACAACCAAAATTATATCAACCTGCTAGAAGAAAATTTTGAGAATGTTGATAATTCCGGTGGAAGTGATTTTAGCTTAAAAGAAATAAAATATATTGAATTTTTTATTGAAGCCGATGCTTCAATCGGAGAAAATACATTCTATTTTGATGATATCATAGTGGGCAAAGCTCTAGAGACTTATCCCGAAAATGTTATTACTTCTATTGAATTAGATAAATATAATAACAACGGACCTTCAGCCGGCACCCCCGGTGAGTGGACCCGCTATGGTACAATTCTTACTAATGCCGGAATTACTAAAGAAAGCGGATTTGTAAATTCTGGTGTGCAAGCAATTTTTTATGGAGCTGATTGGAGTTTTGGAACCTTCGGCGGACTTCGATATCAACTTGGGACAAATGGTCAAGAATCAATTCAAGATTGGTCTACTTCAACAGAATTATTTTTCTTTGGTATGACCAATATCGGGAATGATGCTAAAATAGCAGTTGAATTTATTGAAGAAGATGGGGATCGATGGAGAGTAAATAATGATATTACGCTTACAACCCATTATAAACAGTACTCCGTTGGTCTTGATGAGTCGAATTTTACGAAGGTAGAATTGAATGGAGATGGAATATTTAATATTACAAAAGTTAAGTTATTGGGATTTACTTTCAAGAAGGGAAATGATATTGGAAAGTATAAATATTACTTTGATGATTTCACAAGAAATAAAATTACTAAGGTAGGTGAAAAGTATAGTACACCTAACAGTTTTAAACTATTCCAAAACTATCCGAATCCCTTCAATCCTACGACAATGATTAATTATTTCATATGCCAACCTGCTCATGTAAAGCTTACTATTGTTGATCTATTAGGTGAAACTATTGAAGTTCTTGTAGACACCTTGCAAGTAAGCGGAAAATATCAGTATGAATACAATGCCGCTTTTTTAGCTTCCGGTATTTACTTTTATGAATTACGCGTTGGTAATACTTCTCAGAAATTGAAGATGTTGCTTTTAAAGTGAAAAGTTGATAAGAAATTTTAGATACATATCAAAATTTAATAAAATATAGAGCGCTTGTTATGGCCGGTCATTTGTTTATAAAAAATATTCTAACTTTGAAAATAACAATACTACTATATCTGTTTGCAAATGCAATGCTCTTTGCGGGTAATACAGGTAAAATAAATGGTTCTGTTAAAGATGCAGCAACCGGTGAGCCTTTGATAGGCGTTAGTATTGTTATAGAAGGAAGTAATAAGGGAGCCGCTTCAGACGTTGATGGGAAATTTGTAATTCTTGGTATTTCACCCGGAACTTATTCATTGGTAGCTTCATACATTGGATACCAGAAAATAACTTTAACAAATGTAAAAGTAGTTATTGACAGAACCACGGATGTTAGTTTTAAAATGAATGAGGTATCTATCAAATTTGATAAGGAGGTGGTAGTTAGAGCCACAAGACCTCCGATTGCATTGGATGTATCTTCAAGTAAACGTGATATTGAAATTTCAGAGGTTGATGCAGTACCATTACTAAATTTTAACAGTATGTTGAACCTGCAGCCCGGAACTATTTTCCAAACAAGAACTAATGATGCTCAAGAACAAATAACTACAGAACTTTCTGTACGGGGTGGAACAGGTGTCGGAGTTTATGTTGATGGTTTAAATATTACGGAAGCGCTTTCGAGCGGCTCTTTAACAAATTTTAATATGAGTTCACTTAAAGCGGCGGAAATTCTTTCAGGTGGTTTTAACGCTGAATACGGTAATATAAGATCCGGTATTATTAATGTTGTTACAAAAGACGGAGGTGAAGATTATCATTTCAGCGCTGATTTTAAGTTAAGCCCGCCTGCCCGTAAACATTTTGGGGAATCAATATACGACCAAAATACTGCCCCGGAATGGGTCTTGTATGGCCATGATGATGCTTTATTTGGTCCGGATGGCGTACACAATGTTGGAAGCCCGGATAGTTATTGGGAAATATGGTCATCTCAAGACACTACATATGGTTTTACTCCTGAACAAGCTCAAGAAGTGTGGAAATATCAACACCGCGAAAGAAAATACGGACATAAACCGGATTATATTATTGATGCGAGTTTGGGAGGTCCAATTCCAATATTAAGTGATTACGAAATCGGAAAAAAGATTTCATTTTTTTCCAGTTTCCGTTATGAGTATAATATGTTTGCCGTCCCTCTTTCCCGGAATCATTATGAAGATATGAACTGGTTCTGGAAGGTGACGGTTCGTCCCGGTTCAGCCATGAAAATTAACGTTCAAGGCACCTATCAGCAAAATTTATCTACTACAACTTATAATACTCCTCAATTATCGGTTGCTACTCCCGAACAATCAATTTTTAGTATGCAATACCCCTTAACCAAGTATTATGAGGGAATGAGATCAATAGCCGATAGATATAGAAATCAGTTTGCCCTAAACTTAACCCATGCCCCCACAGAAAAAACATATTATGATTTTAAGGTCTCTTATTTATTAAGAAGATCTTTTGTTAATCATGCAGCATACCGGAGTAGTGAGTCTACTTTCTCTGTCGGAGGTTTTTCATTTGATTCTTCGCCTCTCGGATATGTTGACGAACAAACTGTCCCCGATTTCGGAGGCAAAGAAGGAACCTTAGGGATAACAAGCAAGGGGTATGCATTTATTTTAGGCGCTCACGGGAAAGAAAGAGACTTTTCGCGTGAAATATTAATTAATACACGCTTCGATCTCGTAAGTCAAGTCGACAAGAGTAACCAGATTAAAACAGGAATTGAGTTCAACTATAACGATTTGAATATGAATCATGGACTTGTCCAGATATCACCACCGCTCTTGAAGATGGATACGTTTAGGCAAATACCTATAAAAGCAGCATGCTATGTACAGGACAAAATAGAATTTCTGGGAATGGTAGCAAATTTAGGAATAAGATTAGATTATACTAATAGAAGAGGAACATATTATACCGATCTTTTTTCGAATTGGTTCAATGCAGATAGTCTCAATTTTGCCCCCACAAGCAAAATAAAACCATTTTTCTATCTTAGTCCTAGAGTTGGTATCTCTCATCCGATAAGTGAAATGAGCAAATTGTTTTTTAATTATGGACATTTTTATGATGAGCCGGACGTTCTGTATTTATATAATAAAAGAGAAAGAGAAGCGGGTACATACGACCGGGTAGAAAATTCAAATTTAAAACCACAAAGAACAATAGCTTACGAATTAGGTTTCGAGCAACAATTTGGTGAAGAATATTTATTCCATCTATCAGGGTATTACCGGAATATTACCAACCAAATAATGTGGGTAGATTATTATTCCAATAAAGGAAATAAAATTTCGTCCTATACGAACGGGAACTATGCAGATTCAAGAGGATTGGAAGCTATCTTTGAGAAAAAATTAGGCCGCTTTATTATAGGAAGTATAAGTTATGATTATTTGATAACATCATCCGGCAATTTCGGCAACTCGGTTTATTACGAGGATGTTTTAAGAACACCTATACAAAGTTCCAGCAGTCAATATACGCCTGGAGCTTCATATACATTTTTAGCTAACATAACTTTCAAAACACCGCAAGGGTGGGGAAACGAAATATTTGATTTAGATTTATTCGGAGATTGGACATTTAATATTACTCAAGAATATAGAAGCGGAAAAACATTTACGTATAACCCTAAAGGTCTTCCAGGCGTTAATAATAACATGAGGTGGAGACCTCATCAAAATACAAACATAAGAATTTCGAAAGGATTTAGTTTCAACGGAATATCTCTTCAAGCATATATAGAGGTTTATAATTTATTTAACAGGAAAGAATTGAATCCAAATCTGCGGTCGCTATTGTTGCCGAGTCTTAAGCTCTATGATGAGTACCTTGCTTCTCTTAAACTGCCGGAAGAAGGTGGAAGTGACATGCCGGGTGATTATAAAGCCGACTACATTAAATTACCTGATCCGGGCGATTTCCCCACTCAGCTTTTATTCAATACACCCCGCGATATCTATTTTGGGATAAGGATAAATTATTAAACTTGGAGAAATTATGAAATATCTAGGCTGGACTAAAATTTTACTTATCATATTATTAAGCATTTTGACAACTACAAAATCTCAAATAAAATATGAACATCATATAAATCGAATTGCAACCGAAGTTAGTGATGACGGAGCGTTACTTTATAGAGTTAACACCCTGCTTTATTGTACCTGGCCATACGATTCGCGTTATTTTAATTTTTCAGCCAGAAAAAATTACCAGGAGTCATGGGGCGTATGGGTAGGCACAAAAAACTTTCTAGGAGTAAAGGATACTGTTCCAAAAGATGCGATGGTTGCCTCCGGCAATTTTTATTCAAATCTTAATGATATTGTCCCGTTAAGCTTACAGAAAAGGGTTCGTTATCCTTATCCCAACGTAAGAATTAACGACGGCACCGGAAAAATAAAAACAGAAAACTTTGACGGGGCAATTCTTGTTACTTCACTAGTCTGTGATGAACAAATTGAAAGTGTTTGGACAACCTCTCTTGGCTTAACAACTCAATTGAAGACTTATGCCTATGCAAGTGAAGGTCATCGGAACTATATCATTTATGATTACAAATTTATTAATACCGGAAATGTTGATAAAGATGCTCTTACAAAAGAATTGACAAAGAAACTTACCGATGTATGGTTTGGATTTTCATTTTCAACCGATATAAAACCAAAGTTCGGCGGAAAGGAATTAGATGATAATTATAAATATTATGGCCACGATTATGCAGATTGGCTCAAAGGAAATCTGAATGCTGATTCCGCCCGCTTGCTTGCTGTTTGGGATGGAAATTTAGGAACAGGCAATTATGACCCGGATCCAATTACAAGCGAACCACGTGTGCCAGGGTATTATGGCGTAGGGATTCTTCATGTTGACAAACAGGCGATTGACGATCTGGAATCCGGGTCTTCTGATGATCCTTCTCAACCTAAGAATGTTACTAATGCTTCTGGAACGGAATCAAGTGCAAGCACACAGCTCCAAAAACTTTCTCAAGGCGGGAATGAAAATTTTGCCGGTTACGGCGCTGAAAATTTTCTAATTAGCTGCGGACCTTATACTATTCCGCTTAATGAAGATGTTCGTATTGTGCTTGTTCAAATTATTGATGGCATCTCACGCGAAAAAGCTGAGGAATTAGGAACCGAATATTTGAGCGGCAAAATTACCAAAAGTGAATTCGAGTCGATAATTTCAACAGGTAAGGATTCACTTTTCAAGTCCTATAATGCGGCAAAGACAGCTTTTAAGAATCGCTTAAATATACCGGATCAGCCTCCACCTCCTGATTCCATATTGGTAACCACCGGTGTGGGGAAAATTGAGTTAAAGTGGTCTGCAAGTGCCGAGAATGCAAGTGATCCTGATACAAAGGTAAAAGATTTTGCCGGCTATCGAATTTATAGAGCAGCAATCACACCGGACAATACATGGGAAAAGATTTACGAAATGGGCGGCTCTTCAGGTAACCCTATAACTCATTCATATGTAGATTCGAATCTTGTAATGGGATTTGATTACTATTATGCGGTAACAGCTTTTGATGATGGTTCGCAGAACTACGTTAATCCGGGCGTTTCTTTAGAGAGCTCGAGACTTGCTTCTACAGCATACGTTGGAGCTTCGGCGGCAAGAGAGGCACAAACAACGCTCGAAGATTTTAAAAGCAAGTTAAGAGTTGTGCCGAATCCGTTTAATATTAGATCACGCAATTTTGGCGACCCGAATGACGTTAGCAATGCCGAAAACAATAAATTACTGTTTATAGGATTGCCGGCAGAATGTACAATTAGGATATTCACAGTCTCTGGTGACTTGGTTAAAACGATCTATCATTCAAATGGTCTTGGCTCAGAAGAATGGAACCAGGTAACAGACTCAAATCAATTTATAACAAGTGGTCTATACATAGCCCATGTGGAATCTGGATTAGGAGATGAAATAATTAAATTTGTGGTAATCAGATGAAAAAATATAATATTTTAATAGTCTCCGGTCTTCTCTTCTTTTGTTCATTTTCTTTTGTAAATGGGCAGGATAATTTTAATAAAGTTGCTCAAAGCGGTCTGCAATATTTAAAAATCGGCGTTGATGCCGCAATGGTTGGAAAGGGTGAAGCCGGAATATCTACAGTTAAAGGAGTTTCGGCGATGTTCTGGAATCCTGCCGGGCTGGCAGATTTGAATGACAAAGAGATATTGTTTTGCCATAATGCCTGGATCGCCGATATTTCAATGAATGTTGCTGCTTTTGGATTGACTCTAGAAAATATTGGAACCTTTGGAGTTAGTTTGTTATGGATGGATTATGGCAATCTTTATAAAACATCCGTTGCGACTACTATTGAGGAATCCTCGGAATTTGGATATGTGGACGAAGGAACATTTTCACCTTCAGACATCGCTGTTGGCTTAGCATATTCTAAAAAAATATCCGAACAGTTTTCTGTAGGAGGTCAAGTCCGTTTTCTCTATGAAAACTATGGAAGTAATAGAACTGTTACGATTTCAGGAGAAGATAAAAATACTGATAATATTATGTCTGCATTTTGTTTTGATATAGGCACACTATATTATCCCGGATTCAAGAGCCTTGCAATTTCTATGGCGGTTCAAAATTTTTCGCCTGATCTCAAATACCAACAAGAATCGTTTAGCACGCCATTACTATTTAAAATAGGTGCGTCGATGGATTTACTGGATTTCTACGATGAGAATTCTAAAAGTAATATCATGCTGGCTATTGATGCAATTCATCCGCGCGACTTTTCGGAGAGACTAAATGTTGGGCTGGAATTAGACTATCTTGGTATGTTTCAAGTACGCAGTGGTTATCGTTTTAATTATGATGAAGGTAATTTTTCAGCAGGTGCAGGCTTAAAATACCCTTTGGCGAATACAATGCAACTGCGGTTAGATATAAGCTATTTAATTATGTCGTCAGGAAGATTTTCGCACCCATTGCAGTTAACTGCCGGGCTCAAATTTTAATATTATTTCGAGGAGAATCAATTATGTCCAAAATTTTAGAAAAACAAAACGGAGGCAGCCAGACTGTTCTTCGTCAAAGGAATGTGTCTCTTGTACTGGAGACGATTAAGAGCAATGGTCCTATTGCTAAAAGAGAAATTGTATACTTAACCGGATTAAGTTTTGCAAAAGTAAATTCAATAATAATATTCTTACATAACCTTGGGCTGATACTTGAGGTGGGAAAAGAAAAATCGAATGGCGGTCGTCCTTCTTCTATTTTTGAACTGAATCAGAATTTTCGATACACAATCGGATGCCAATTATCTCATACCCAGATTCATACTATCGTGAGCAATCTTAAAGGAGAGATACTCTTTAATAATATAAAACCCTTCGATAAATCAATAGGAAAAGAAGTTGTTATAGATATGTTGATTGATTCCATAGATAATTTGATTAAAAATTCTGGAATACCAAAAGATAAATTTATCGGAATTGGAGTAGCTATTGCCGGTTTGTTCAATCCCAAGGATGAAACAACATTGCCTTTTCCTCATTTGGTAACATGGGGAAATGTGTCATTTAAAAGTATTCTTTCAAATAAATTTAAACTTCCTTGTTATATAAATAACGTGGCTAACGCCGCAGCTTTAGCAGAAAGAAATTTCGGATTAGGTAAAGGAATAGAGAATGCTCTGTATTTGAATGTTGGCAGCGGACTTGGAATGGGAATTATTTTCAATGGTAAATTATATGAGGGTGTTTCGGGAACAGCAGGGGAATTCGGGCACATCACTGTTGATGAAAATGGTCCGCTGTGTGCGTGCGGCAACGTTGGATGTCTGGAAGCTATTGCAAGCACTAAAGCGGTAATTATTGACGCTAAAGACCGGCTGAGGCAGGGCGTCTCTTCGGTACTTTCGAATATGGTTAAAGACAATATCAATAATCTTGATTTTAAAATGATATGCGATGCAGCAGTTCAAAGCGATAAACTTGCCTTTGGTATCATCGATAAAATGGGGCAAAATCTTGGCGAAGGAATTGTAACCCTTATCAATCTTTTAAATCCGGAAAGAATTATTCTTGGTGGAAAAATTGTTGATGCGAGCAAGCTAATAATTATTCCAATCATGAATATTGTTCAAAAAAGAGCTTTAGAAATTCCCCGAAGAAATACGGAAATTGTTTTTTCCAACATGGGCAGCAACGCCGGAACAGTTGGGTCTACTATTCCGATTATTGAAAAATTCTTTGAAAATGAAGTAAACACATTGGTTGACTAAAAAATAAATTTTATAATCATAAATAATAAATTAAAATGAAAAGTATTCGAATTGGCGTTATCGGCGCCGGGAGATTTGGGGTTAATCACCTACATGCCTTTAGGCAAATGGAAAGCATTAGCGCAATAAAACTTGCGGCTATCTCAGAAATAGATCCTTTAAAAAGAAAAAACTTAGAAATGGAATTTAATATTCCCGTGTACGAAGATTATAATGAAATGATAAGGAAAGAAGATTTAATTGCGGTTTCACTTGCCACTCAGGATCACCTTCATAGGGAAATTGCTGTTAATGCACTTAAAAACGGACTTCATTTATTTGTAGAAAAACCGCTTGATGTAACATCGGAGGGGGCTCTCGAAATAATGAACCTCGCAGAAAAAAACAACCTGCTTCTTCAAGTCGATTTTCATAAAAGATACGATCCATACCATATTGAAATAAAAGAATTAATTGAGCAAAATAAATTCGGTAGTTTTTTATATGGCTATTGCCATATGGAAGATAAAATTATTGTTCCCCGCGATTGGTTTAAAGATTGGGTTTCGCATAGTTCGCCTGTCTGGTTTCTTGGCTGTCATTTTATTGATCTTTTAAGTTGGTTAATGGGAAGCAGAGCAGTAAGCGTATATGCGAAAGGACAAAAAATCAAATTAAAAGAACTTGGTATAGATACATTTGATGCTATACAAAGTATGGTCACTTTCGAAAATGATGCCGTAATATCATTTGATAATTCTTGGATACTTCCGGAACAATTTTCTTCTATTGTTAACCAGGGATTTCGATTAATCGGTACCGAAGGAATTGTCGAAGCCGATTCTGAAAATCGTGGAGCGCTCTCATGTTTCACTTCGGGAAATGGTGTAAGAAATCATAATTCCGGTTTTATATATACCATTAAAGAAGCGAGCGGCCGTGAGAAATATGTTGGATACGGAATTAAAAGTATTCAGCATTTTGCAGAGAATCTGTGTTACATGCATAACGGTGGATCACTTGAATCGCTCGATGGAACATATCCCTCAGGTTTGGATGGTTATGAAGTGGCAAAAGTGAATGAAGCGATCCATCATAGTATTGATAGCGGAAAAGTAGTAGCGCTTTGATTTATTATTTTAAGAAAAAGTAATCATGAAAAAATCCATACTGTTTTTGTTTTTTGCAATTCTTCTTATTTCTAATTCGATGAATGGAAAAGTCTTTCCGGCTAAAGAGCCGTTAATCGTTTTTCATTTCGATTTTAACTCCGTTTCGCTGAGTGAAAATTATGTGCGTTTATGGCTAAAAAAAGCTGCGGATATGGGTTACAATTCAGTCTTATGGGAAATTGAAGATGAAGTCAAATGGGAAACTTGCCCGGAAAGCGCTAGCCCGGATGCATTCTCGAAAGATACATTTAGAAATATTTTAAAATATTCGAGAGAGTTAGGATTAGAGTCTATCCCTCTTTTACAAACAATAGGTCACGCTGAATATGTTCTGCAGCATGAAAAGTACAAATCATTCCGCGAGGATTCAACAAGGTACGATTGTTATTGTACTACTAATCCACAAGTCGGAATTTTTCTTAAAAAATGGATCGATGAATATTTGGATCTCTTCGGAGATATTCGATATTTCCATTTAGGCGGGGATGAGGCATACGCTTTTGCCAGTTGCCCCAAATGCAAGCAGCGTGTAAATGAAATCGGTAAAAATGGTTTGTATGTTGAATATATAAAAGATCTTTCGCAGAGTATTTTAGAAAAAGGAATTCGTCCCGGTATTTGGAGCGATATGATCCTAAAATACCCTAATGAAATTGGAGGATTAAATAAAGAATTTGTGATATGGGATTGGAATTATTGGGATGGAGACGAAACTCCTAATCGGGTTATGGTTTGGAGTAAAGGAGGAAGAATAAGCAAAGGAGAACTGTCAAGTTCCATTCTTTATGATTTTCCGGAAATTATAAACGCTTCAGGAGAGCTAAATGCTTTTTATACGAGCGATGCTTTAAAAAGATTAGGCTACGATGTTATCCTTTGCAGTTCATCCCGTTCACACGGCGACGCCGTTTTTGCCGGTAAAAATGAATCACATGTAAATAATATTATAGGAGCTGCAAAAAAGACAATTAAGACCGGGCTTTTAGGCAATTGTGTTACAAGCTGGGCGGTAAGAGTACACAATCATGAAACACAAGAGCCATGGCTTTATCTCGCTCCGTTAACACTAAAAAATCCTTCTCTTTCCAAAAAAGAATTACTGGAAAAAACCTCGGAGCATATCTTTGGAGTAAATAACAGTGATTTTTTTAAAATTGCTAATCAAATAGGTTACTCATTCCCATTTGCCAATGAAAATTCGACCGGAATAATGTGGACAGGTATGAAAGATTCCAAACCGGCGCCGGAAAAATATACTCAAGAATTGATTGGTAAATTGAAATCCGGCAATAGATGGAACGCCGCTGTTGAGAGCATAAAAAAATCTACGGAAATTGTTAGCGACGGAATAACGGAACTCAATAAATATATTCCAAGTGCAAAACGCGGAATGGGTGCAATTTATTCTTGGCAACGGGCAGGCTATTTCCAGTACTGGCAGTCAATTATTGCAAATGAAATAGTTAATACTTCCAAAGGCAAACTCGGAATACCGGCTGATAAAATGATTAAGCTGATAGAACTAATCAAAAAAGAATACAAAAATTGGGCGGAGAATTGGATGACTCCAGTTTCAGCTGAACAAAATACGAGTCTAATCTACGACGCCGTCCAAAATTATTTTAGGCAAAATCTGACTGACTAAAAGAATTTTATAATCAAAAAGAAATACTTTTTGTAAAATGAAGAAATATTAATTAAAGAACTTTTTTAAAAACCTAAAAAATTTATTTAAAACTCATAAATGAAAATACAAATAACGGAAGGTAAAGTACTCCTACCGAACGGCTTGAAAAATGTTTCGCTCGAAATTAATAACGGGCGGATATCATCAATTGGAGATAAAACAAAAAATGATCCAACCGCCGTTAAAATATCCGCCGCCGGAAAATATGTTTTGCCGGGTTTTATTGATTTACACACAAACGGTATAGCCGGGTTTGATCTTACTAATGGCTTATATAATGCGGATAAAAACCTTTTTACTAGTAAGGCAGGTGCATATTTAAAGGGCTTAGATAATGCATTAAAACAATTTTCTAGGCATGGAACCACTTTAGTTGGATTTACTACACTTGAAGCCTCTGTAAGTAAAATGAAAAGGATATTTCGACTTATAGCAAAGTATAAAAATGAAAGTACCAGCCTATATAAGGAACTTTTCCATGGTATTTATATGGAAGGTACTTTCATGAAAGACAAAAAATTTCGCGGCGCTCATAATCCAATGTATTTTTTTAAACCATCTATTGATTTATTTAATGAGCTTCAAGAAGCTGCGGACGGTAATATTAAAATTGTTAATGTAGTGCCTGAATGGGATGAAGACGCATTGCAATTAATTAAATATTTAACGTCCAAAAATATTGTATGCGCCGCCGGACATACGAGCGCTACAGGAGACCAATATCGTTTAGCGGTAGCAAAGGGATTGACCCTTGCCATCCATGTTTTAAATGGACCTTCATCCGCATCATTCAAATCGTTTGACAGAGGCGGAGCGTTGGAATCTTTTCTTCAATCAAACGATGTATTTGTAGAAATTATTGTTGACGGTTACCATGTTGATAAATCGTATGTGCTTGATATAATAAAGAGAAAGGGGCTGGAGAAATGCGTTGCAATAACCGATAGTATGTTTGTTACAAAAATGAATAAGATAAGGGAATTTCAGGTTTCAGGTGTGAAAGGGGAAGTATATAAAAATGGTGAGTACGTTAATATTGCCGGCAGAGAAAGTGATAACGCGCTGTTTGGAAGTTCGCTGACAATGGACAAAGCATTCGAAAATCTTTTGAATTGGTTTACAAAAAGTGTAAACGGAGTGTGGAATGAAATTCATTCACCAATGAAATTTGAAAAAGCGCTTTTATCTGTTTCTCAAATGTGCAGCGCTAACCCTGCAAAAGTTTTGGGCATTTATGATGTAAATAGTGATACAAATATTGCAACAGGGAGTATAGTCCAAAATAAAAGTGCGGATATTATAATTGCAGATATCAAAGAAGTAAAAAATGGTTACAAATTTAAAGTTGAAAAGGTAATTCTAAAAGGAAATTTAGTTTAGAGACACTAATGGTATTTATTTAAATGAAAATGTTATCATGTTAGACCTAAAAGGTAATGCTCTTCAGCAGAGACTTAGCTCAATAGACGCTTTTAGAGGAGCTACTATAGCCGGAATGATAGTCGTTATAAATCCGGGTAGCTGGAAATATATTTATCCAACTCTTCATCACGCAGATTGGCATGGATGGACTTTAGCTGATTTAGTCTTTCCATTTTTTTTATTCATCGTCGGTGTATCTATTACTTATGCCTTTACTAACAGTTTAGATAAAAGTGTACCTAAGAAATTACTTTACTCTAAGATTATTAAACGTTCTCTCATTCTATTTATACTTGGGCTGTTTCTCAATATCTTTCCAAATTTTAATCTCTCAGATATTCGCATAATGGGAGTTCTTCAAAGAATTGCCATGTGCTATTTTATTGTTTCATTCCTTTTTTTAAATTCTAAGTATTTCGTTCAAGCAGTTATAGCAATTTCATTATTGTTTATCTATTGGGCTTTAATGGAGTGGCTTCCGGTTCCGGATATTGGATTTAGTAACTATGAAAAGGGGACGAATATTGCCACATGGTTTGACCGCCTTTTTTTAAGCGGTCACATGGGGTATTATGAAAAGATAGGAGAGCCGGAAGGATTTATTAGCACGTTACCGGCACTATCAACAACTCTTTTCGGTGTCTTAACCGGACATTTTCTAAAATCGAAAAGAGAACCATATAAAATAACTGCTGTCTTATTTGCTGCCGGCGTTATTGGAATTCTTTCCGGGATGATTTGGTCACAGTGGATGCCGATAAATAAAAATTTATGGACAAGTTCATATTCAGTCTTTGCAGCAGGATTTGCAGTAATAGTATTTAGCATGTTTTACTTCTTGATCGATGTTCTTGATTATCGAAAATGGGCAAAACCATTTATTGTTTTTGGGATGAATGCAATTACGGTATATGTGTTATCTATAGTATTCGCAAAACTAATAGTAATGATAAAATTTACTAAAGAAAGTGGAAGTAATTATAATATTAAATCATGGTTCTATGATAATCTGTTAACACCCCTTTTCGGTAATTATAACGGTTCTTTAATTTATGCTCTTTTATATTGTCTTTTATGGTGTGGTGTTATGTGGATTTTTTATAACAAAAAAATATTTATTAAGGTATAGAGAAATAAGAATAATATGAATAGGAATTTAAGAGATATGCAAGTTAATTTAGAAGTTAAAGCATTTCAGATCGAGGAATTAAAGGTTGAAGTTTTTCCTACGCGACAAATGAGCGGACTTGCAGCGGCAACTGATATTGCAGAAGTTATGCGGAAAATTATTAATGAAAAAAAGAGACTCCGGATGATTTTTGCGGCAGCTCCATCTCAAAATGAACTGCTTAGTGAACTCATTCAGATTGAAAATGTAGATTGGACAAAAGTTACCGCTTTTCATATGGATGAGTATGTCGGGTTAAAGTCTGATGCTCCTCAATCTTTTGGTCAATTTCTGCGCGAGAGGATATTTGACAAAGTTCCATTCGCGAAGGTACATTATATAAAGACCGATGGGATTAGTTTAACAGCAGCCTGCGAGAATTATTCTAAGTTGTTGCAGGAAGAACTAATAGATATCGTATGTATGGGAATTGGTGAGAACGGGCATATCGCTTTTAATGATCCTCCGTTTGCAAATTTTACAGACCATGTTTGGGTTAAAGTTGTTGCGTTAGATGAGGTATCAAGACAGCAACAAGTAAATGATGGATGTTTTTTAAAATTTGAAGAAGTCCCTAAAGAAGCAATCACTTTAACAATCCCTGCATTGTTATCGGCAAAGTATTTATTTATTGTTGTGCCGGGTAAAACTAAAGCAAACGCGGTGAGATCAGCCTTATTTGGTGCAATCACAGAGGATTGTCCGGCGTCAATTTTAAGAAAACATAAAAACGCCAAATTGTACTTAGACAAAGATTCATCTGTAAATATTCAGAACGAAAATATTTGAAAAACAGAAAACTCTTAAACAATTTTAATAATTACACAAAAGTAAAATTATGAGAACAACTGAATTCGCTAAATTAAATATTTTAATGATGGCTTGCCTGATAAGTATCAATTTATTAGCTCAATCTGATTCCAAATACTTAAACTTAATGCCGGTACCGGAGAAAATGAATGTTACTGCCGGAAAATTTTTGCTAAATGAATCTTTTACTATTTCCATCAATAATGATGATAAAAGATTATTCAAAGCTGCTCAAAGAACGCTTAAAATTTTATCAGAGCGAACGGGATTATTTTTCAAAGACCAATTCCCGGTAATTTCTATTTCATCAAAAACAAATGCTCTGTCTATAAATATCAGTAAAGTTGGAGAAGTAAAATTAGGAGTGGATGAATCCTATAATTTAATTGTAAATGAAAAATCAGTAAAAATAGATGCCGCAACAAATATTGGGGCTATTCATGGACTTGCAACTTTAGTGCAATTATTGAATTCCGATAAAAGCGGGTATTATTTGCAAGGTGTTGAAATAAAAGATAAACCCCGCTTTCCCTGGCGTGGTTTGTTAATTGATGTTTCCCGTCATTTCATGCCAATCGAGGTTATTAAAAGAAATCTTGATGCTATGGGGGCTGTCAAAATGAATGTCCTTCATTGGCATTTAACCGATGATCATGGTTTTAGAATTGAGTCTAAGTCATTGCCAAAATTACACGAATTGGGCTCTGATGGATTGTATTATACTCATGAACAAATTATTGATATTGTTGATTATGCTGCCGATAGGGGAATAAGAGTTGTTCCGGAGTTTGATTTACCCGGACACGCAACAAGCTGGTTAGTCGGATATCCTGAATTTGCAAGCGCTCCCGGACCTTATTCAATTGAAAGAAATTGGGGAATCTTTAATCCTACATTTGATCCTACTAATGATGAAACGTATAATTTCCTTACGGTTTTCTTCAAAGAGATGAGCGCTCTTTTTCCTGATGAGTATTGGCATATCGGCGGCGATGAAAATAATGGAAAGCAATGGGATGCAAATAAAAAGATTCAAGAGTTCAAGGTTCAAAATAAGTTGAAAAATAACCATGACCTTCAAAATTATTTTAACAAAAGAGTTGAGAAAATTCTAACGCCGCTAAACAAAACAATGGTTGGCTGGTATACAGATGAAATGCCGGATTTATCGAAGGATTATATTGTCCAGGCTTGGAAAGGAAGAGCGTCATTATATCAGACATCTCGTAATGGTTATAGAAGTTTATTATCACATGGTTTTTATATAGACCTGGTTCAACCGACTGATTATCATTACTTGAATGATCCCATCCCGCCGGATTCTATCTTAGAAAATACAGTTAAAGAAAAAATATTAGGCGGTGAAGCTACAATGTGGGCTGAATTTGTTGATCCGGAAACAATTGATTCAAGAATTTGGCCACGGACTGCCGCTATTGCTGAACGATTATGGTCACCAGGTTATGTAAATGATGTTCAAGATATGTATAGAAGGCTCAGTATAGTTAATTTACACTTAGAGGAACTTGGTCTAACTCATGTAAAGAATTACGAAATGATGTTGCGCCGGTTGACCAACAACTATAATGTTGAAGTATTAAAGAATTTTGTTGATGTTATTCAACCACTTTACACGTATTCGCGCGATCACCCACATGTTTTTAAATCTTATTATCCTTTAACAAGAGTTGTTGATGTTTCAGCGCCTGATCCGGAGGTAGCAAGAGAGTTTAATCAATTAGTTGATAGTTTCATAAAAGATGTTAAGAAAGATGAGAGTAAAACCATCGCGATCACAAAATGGTTGAATTTGTGGAAAAACAATCACTCTAAGCTGGTTGATATAATAAACGCCTTGCCGGTTCTTAAAGAAATAGAAACACTCTCAGAAGATTTATCAAAATGTGCAGCTATCGGATTAGAAGCCCTTGAGAAGATTAAAAATAATAGTAAACCAAATGAGCTATGGATTTCCACTCGTTTGAGTACTTTAAAACTAGCTGGGGTTCCTAAGGGGGAAACCGAGCTTGCAATAGTAAAATCAATTGAAAAGTTATTAGGTGAAGCGCTAAAATAAATTTTCAGAAAAGTGAACTTGAACCGGAATAAAATAAAATTAAAAAAATAATCATCAGATCAAAAAGTAAAGACATTAATAACACGTTTAATATATTTTGAATAATGAAGGAGAAAAAGTGAAACGAGGAATATTTTATCACATTATTATTATGCTTACACTTGTCTTAAGCTCCGTAATATTTTCACAGAGTTTAAATAAAAATATAACACTTGACGAAACTCCTGCAAGCGGAAGTGAATGGGGTTTCCACCCGGAAGCAGGATTCAATTCGCAGGTTAATCCTCCGGCATTTAACTGGCGCCCGCAAGCAGGCATTAAAACATGGGAATTGGAATGCGCGTCCGGCAATAATATGAATTTGATTTATTATAATATTAGCGGTTTGGAAATGAATGTTCATTGTCCGTCCCGTATCTTTTCTCCGGGCATGTTTTCATGGCGGTATAGAGGTGTTGATTCCATTGGGAATAAAACTAATTGGAGTAAAGAACGAACATTTACTATTGCCGGTAATGCAGTTGAGATGCCCTTACCAATGCGCGCAGAGTTGATGTCGCGAATTCCCAAATCACATCCGCGTTTGTTTATGCGCCCGGAAGAGCTGAATGATTTGCGCCAGGAAGCAAAAGGTAAGTTTAAAGACCGATATGAAAAATTAATAGAGCGTTGTGAGGAGTTGCTTAAAAACCCACCTTCTACCGTTGAGCCGCTTAAGTTCCCGGCTACAATGGTG
This sequence comes from Ignavibacteria bacterium, assembly GCA_030693705.1. Lineage (GTDB taxonomy): Bacteria > Bacteroidota > Ignavibacteria > Ignavibacteriales > Ignavibacteriaceae > UBA1563. The sequence continues at coordinate 186,855 of JAUYAB010000005.1, forward strand.
CGCTATAGTTATGATTGGGTTATCCAATGGTGGGGAAATCGGCTTTATGTTATTAAAGCGCTTGATGCTGCTGCAACACTTGCGTTTACCCATCTTTTAGGCGGGAAGGAAGAATATGGACAATTAGCAAAAAAGATGTTACTAGACTGTGCAAAGTGGGATCCTAAAGGTGCTTCAGGATATCGTTACAATGATGAAGCGGGCATGCCGTATACGCATTATTTCTCAAGAGCTTATACGTTTTCTTATGATTTGCTTTCAGAAGAAGAACGTGAAGTTTGCCGCAATGTCGCTCAAATCCGTGGTAAGGAAATGTACGAACATCTTTACCCGCGGCTGCTTTGGAATGCTTATGCAAGCCACAATTTAAGAGCCTGGCATTTTCTGGGTGAAATGGCTATTGCCTTCTTCGGCGAAATTAAAGGACCTGAAGATTGGCTTTGGTCCGCAATGAATATGACTTATACTGAATATCCGGTTTGGTCCGATGATGAAGGCGGCTGGCACGAAGGTTTCAGCTACTGGCATAGTTATCTTGGGCGTTTCAACTTCTGGGTGTATGCTGTCCGCTCTGCGTTTGATATTGATATATTTAAAAAGCCTTACTTCGCAAATGCGGCAGGTTATTATGCAATGTACACAATGCCGCCCGGAAGGAAAGCCGCCGAATTTGGCGATGGGTCGGTCAGAGAGAAAGGAACAAATATTGTCCCGTTATTTGGGGATGGTGAATTCCTAACTGCACAGGCGGGTAATGCAGTACCATATATGAGCCGCCTGGCGGCAGAGTCTGGGAATGGTTATTGGCAGTGGTATGTTGATCAAATGGGAGGATCGGTTGAAGAGACGGGTTATTTGGGATTTACACATCCTTTGCCGGAAAAACCTAAACCAATTGCGCCAACTGATCTGCCGACATCACGTTTATTTAAAGGTATTGGAGTAGCCGCTCTCAATTCAAATTTAACAAATGCTAATGATGATGTGCAGATACTTTTTAAAGCCAGTCAAATGGGGACACAGTCGCATGGAAATGAATCAAATAATACTTTTGTATTATGGGCATACGGAGAGCGCTTGCTGATTCGCACCGGGCATTATTATATGTGGGGCGGGACTCATCACGCAAATTGGGTTTGGGACACAAAATCGCAGAACAATATTACTGTTGATGGGAAAGGACAGGTAAGGCAGTCACCTTTGTCCAAAGGCAAAATTACCGCTTTTAAAACAACACCGAAAATTGATATTGTTATAGGGGAAGCAGGCGAAGCCTATAGAATTGAGAAAGATAGTGTTGAACAAAATTTGTTAAATCGGTTTACACGAGCCGTTCTTTTTGTAAAGCCGGAATTAATAATCGTATTTGACAGGCTCGAAGCAAAAGAACCGTCTACTTTTGAATATCGTTTGCACGCTCTGAATAAATTCGAGTTGGAAGATCAGCAAAAAATAATGGTTCAATCCGGCGATGTAGTTTGTGATATTAACATGTTAACCCCAAATAGTTTAATAATTAATCAAACAGATCAATATAACCCAAATCCTTGGGAGCAGATAAAAGTTCGTGAATGGCATCTAACTGCCGCAACCGATGTAAAGAGGAATAATGCTGAATTTGTTACGCTTTATCGCCCCCATAAAAAGGAACAGAGCGTTCCAACTAAAGCCGAGTTGAAGAAAGTAGAAGGCGGATATGTTTTAACTGCTGATGTTACTGAAGGTAAAATTGTCGCTCTTTTACCAACAAGCGATTCACATATCCTTAAAGCCGATGGATTAGAATCGACAGGAGAGATTGTTATTCAGCTTCGCGGGAAAAACGGGGGAGTAATTGAAACGGTAAAGGTCGATAATACATTACAGGGTAAAGAACGCTAATGACAACAACAATGGTATTAATAGTCAGAATGAAAGTTCTCTTATTGTTTGTAATTAGCTTACTTTTTGTCTCTTGCAGCGGGGCTGATCAAATAAGAAAAAACGATCAAGAGGTTTTAACACAAGAGAAAAAAGAATCAATTACTAAAAATTTTAAAAAACTCGATAGGTTTGGCGGAAAGTACAACAACCTGAAGACAATGTTTGAAGTTTTGCCTGATGAAGAAGGTGAGATAATTTTTCTTGGTAACAGCATAACTGAATATTGCCAATGGCATGAACTGTTCGGAAATCCGAAGGTGAAAAACCGGGGTATAGGAGGAGACAATACGGAGGGGGTTCTCTCCCGCGTTGATGAAGTTGTTTCATCCCGGCCAAGTAAAATATTTCTTATGATCGGAATAAATGATATTTCAGCGGGATATAAAGCTCCAAAAATCGCCGACACTATTGAGAAGATTGTTGAAAATATCTTACAGAAATCGCCTAAAACATTACTCTATTTACAAAGTGTGTTACCGGTTAATTACAAATTGTTCGGCAATAAAATTGATAATAAAGACGTAATGAAATTAAATGAATTAATTCAGAGTATCGCAAGTAAAAGGAATTTGACCTATATCGATTTGTTCTCAAATTTGAAATCAAGCGATAATCAATTAGATGAAAATTATACGTATGACGGGTTGCATTTGAACGGCAACGGTTATTTAATCTGGAAAGAAATTATAAAAGATCTGGTCCATTAAGAAAATATAAGGAGAAGACTATGTTACAAAAGTTGATTGTGTTGTTGATACTTTTACCGGCGCTTTGTTTTTCAAATAATATTAACAACAACGCTGATACTGTCAAAATTCATCCAATCGGAGATTCGATTACTCGTGGAAAAGCCGGAGATGTTTGGAGACATTATTTAAAAACAAGACTAAAAGAAGCCGGAATAGCAATTGATTTTCTCGGACATTGCCCGCACGCTGCCGATGGTTTAGCGGTTTGGGCTGATAACCCGGAATTATTTAATAAACTGGAGGGCGACGTTGAACATGATGGCTGGGGTGGGCTTAGAATTGATGAGATTACCGATATGACTAATAATACAAGAGAATATCCCCAAATTACCATTGAGAAAATGGTGTCTGACTACGATTCTGATATTATTTTATTAATGATGGGGACAAATGATCTCATCTCGCGCTATCTCCTTGATACAGCTCCGGCACGATTGGATACCTTAATAAGAAAAATATTAAATTCAACATCGGCGCATTTAATAGTCACTTCTATTCCTCCCGCTCCCTCATTGCCGCAATCAAACGGTAGAATTACAACTTTTAATTCATTTATTCCTGCAATAGTTAATTCTTATAAAGTAGCAGGTAAAAATATATCGTACATTGATATTAATTCTTATCTTGGAAGCGGTGATTTCTTAGATGATGCATATCATCCAAATAGCCAGGGGAATAAAAAAATAGCAGACGGATGGTACGATGCAATTACTCCGTTAGTAAGCGGGTTTGAGGAAAATACAAATGACGGAAAATTTCCAGAGAAATATGAATTATCGCAAAACTATCCGAATCCGTTTAATCCAACAACATCAATATCCTATTCATTGGTAAAACCTGGTTTCGTCTCTCTAAAAATTTACGATATACTCGGTAAGGAAATAATGGCTTTAGTTGATAAGGATCAAAATGCAGGAAATTATAAGGTTGACTTTAACGCATCGAAACTTGTCAGTGGTATGTATCTTTATCAATTAAAAGCCGGGAGTGATTTTATTTCTGTTAAAAAAATGATTCTACTGAGATAAGGTATTTCTTGATCCCGATTTTTAAATTACTTCATCCTTCGACCCCGGTTACATGAGTAATCGGGTTGTTTTCTGAATTGCTTCATTTAAGAGTACAAGCAAGTTGCATCTCTGAAGGAAAGGAATACGAGAAGTATGAATTCGGCTCCAGTTGTTATCTGACTAAAGCAAATCGCTCACCGAATGAAAGTGTTGATACCTGAGATATTTTTAAAACTCAGGTAAATTTATAAGAAAAGGTAAAACATATGGCAAATAAATTTCCTTTGATCACGGGGAAAAGAAAAGGTACTGTAGAGAAAATAAGTGTTGAGTCCCTAACAAAAAGGGATACGTACATATCCATCGCAATTATTGCGGTGATGTTCTTTATTTTCGGATTTGTATCTTGGATCAATGCTATATTGATACCCTATTTCAAAATCGCATGTGAACTCACCAATTTTCAATCGTACCTGGTGGCTTTCTCTTTTTATATTTCATACTTTGTGATGTCTGTTCCTTCTTCGTACATCTTAAAATCAATCGGGTTCAAACGGGGGATGATGATAGGATTTTGGATTATGGCAACAGGCGCCTTCCTCTTTATTCCGGCAGCTTTTACCCGTACATACTATGTCTTTCTAGCCGGATTGTTTACGTTGGGAACGGGATTGGCGATCTTACAAACGGCGGTCAATCCTTATATCACTATTTTAGGGCCTAAAGAACGGGCAGCTCAACGAATCAGTATCATGGGAATTTGCAATAAATTTGCGGGCATATTAGCTCCTCTTGTATTTGCAGCGGTCATTCTTCGCCCTACCGATAATGCTTTATTTAAGAGCATTCCTTTTTTGGATGAGGCAACAAGAGCAGTTGCTCTTGATGAATTAATTTCGAGAGTTATTCTTCCTTACACTGTAGTTGGAATAGTGCTTTTATTGATTGGAATTTTTATCAGATACTCACCGCTTCCGGAAATTGATACGGAACATGAAAGTGAGGAGTTGGCGAAGGAAAATAAAGGGAAACTTAATATCTTTCATTTTCCACATCTGATTTTGGGAGCTGTTGCCATCTTCCTGCACGTGGGTACGCAAGTTATTGCTATCGATACCATTATCGGATATGCCACGTCTATGGGAATGAATTTTTTAGAAGCAAAAACTTTTCCTTCTTATACACTTACGGCGGCTATTTGCGGTTATTTATTGGGAATTGTTACCATTCCAAAACTAATTAAACAAGCCAATATGTTACGTCTCTGTACTTTATTGGGGAGTATTTTTACATTACTGATCGTTTTTACTCACGGCAAAATTGGCTTATTAGGGCATCAAACAGATATTTCTATCTGGTTCGTTGTAGCTCTTGGACTTCCCAACGCTTTAATATGGGCGGGAATTTGGCCATTGGCATTGGATGGATTAGGTAAATTTACAAAAGAGGGTTCAGGTTTATTGATTATGGGTTTGTGTGGAAATGCAATACTACCTCTTACTTATGGCTATTTTGCGGACGCGTTTGATGTTAGACAAGCATACTGGGTATTATTTCCATGCTACATCTATCTTGTTTTCTATGCTTTTCATGGTCATAAAATACGTGGTTGGACAAAAGCCGGGTTTTTATTGAAAGCATAAAAAAACATTTACAAGCGCTCTGGTACAAATTCTAGGAATAGGTATTCGGAAGGGTTTAACAACCATCGGTAAGGTTGTAGATATCATTATTTTCTAACAAAATATTTTGGGTCTTTTTTTAGGTGTATAAAAATATATTTTTAAATTATTGAAATCAGATTTATCAACCCAAAAACTCAAACTGACTTTTTAAGGATCGACTAAGTATCGATTTTTTAGATATCGAAGTACATTCTTTTTCAATGTCTTGGCTTTCGGATATTTTTAATTTGTTTTTTTTGAAGAAATATCTGCATTAAAAAACTATTAACTCAGTTAACTGGAATAACCATTATGAGAACAACGACAAATAAAAGTAAATCTACAGCAAGCAATTATCTGCTTTCGATAACGATAATTGGCGTCTTATTTTTCATTTTTGGTTTTGTTACGTGGCTGAATGGTTC
>JAUYAB010000015.1 GCA_030693705.1 Ignavibacteria bacterium
TTAAAAAACTACGCCGATGGTAAATTTCTGAATGTTTGTAAGTCTGCCGAAATTCTGATATGCGTAATCAAATTTAATGGCAAGGTTATTTAAGAGCGCTTGTTTAACGCCGAAACCTAATGCAAAAGATTCTTCGGAAGTTTCAAGGAATAATGATTTATATCCGCCGCGAAGGAAGAGAAAATCATTATACCCATATTCTGCGCCTACGTTAATACTTTCAAAGTTGTCGCTCGGATGTAAAGCATCAAGCGCAACGGTTACTTTATTTTCATCGGTAATGCGGAAACTATAACCGAGTCCAACTCTAAAGTTAAGCGGAAGCGCCCAGTCTTCAGTCTGGATATTGCCCGGAATTTTATCGTTATTCCCCGATGTTGTTGGATCAAGATCAAGCAGAACACCGTTTGATGTTCCGGAGAGTCTCATCTTTGTACCGAAATTAGAAATAGACATCGCTAAAACAATTCCATCAAACGGGGTTACATATTGAACGCCAAGATCCATTGCAATTGCCGAAGCGTTCATTTTCCAGATTGATTGATAGACAATTTTAGGTGTAAATCCAATGGCAAAATTATCAGTTAAGTTCATGGCGTATGAAACCGCGAAGACCGCATCAGTAGCAGAGAAAAGTTCTCCGGTTCCTTCAGGCTGATCGATAGTAGTAACTTTCATGTCGCCATATTCGGAAGAGGTAAAACTTAATCCTAAGGTTCCGATATCACCAAGATTAATATATCCGGAAACGAAGTTATAATTAACATCTGCAAACCAGGTTGTTCTATCGAACATTGCGCCTGAACCTTGAAGTTTTGCTAATCCGGCAGGATTCCAAAAAATCGCACTGGCGTCATCAGAAAGAGATACAAACGCGCTTCCCATTGCCGTAGCTCTTGCACCTTGACTGATAGATAGGAAAGGAGCGGCAACCGTTCCTTTTTTTGAAACATCTTTAACTGCTTGAGAAAAGGTGTTTCCAACAACAATGAATAAAAGAAGTATAAGTTTTATTAATGTTTTCATAGTTAGTTCCACCTTATTTAATTACCGCAAATTTGCCAATATGTTCGCCAATGCCTTCAGCTTTTACGTGATAGACATAAATTCCGTAAGCAATGTCCATTCCATCTTCCGAGACCAGATTCCATGAAAGTGCGCCGTCTCCGGGAGCTGAATCTTTTGAAAGTGTTTTTACTAAATACCCTGACATGGTGTAGATCCTAATTTCACATTTAGCCGGAAGGTTGATGAAATCGATTTTACGTTCACCACGTCCGGTGAAGTTCAAATTTCTCTTCTCCCATGATGCTGCACCTAAGTAAGGATTTGGAACGACCGATATTTTTTCGAGATCGGTTTTTGCTTTATCCGCGTTTGATGTTGCCGTTTTAGTTGTGAACGTAAAGGCATCGTTTCTGTAAAACGGACGGGTGGTTGCAATTCTAAATACATCACCGGCAGCCGGGGGAATGGAATTTGGCGTTAGGTTGTAATGAATATCCCATACTGTTTTATTCGCAGTCGTTTCGAAGATTTTAATATCATCCCCAACCGTAACTGTTTTTGATTTATCAGGATCAGCCATTGCAATTTTAACATAATATCCTTGAGTAATATTTCTAATTTTAAAATTAACGGCGATAATTTCATATTGGCCACCTTTTAGGTCCGTAGTGTCAACGATATGGTCAAAAAATTCAATTTCATAATCTGCAGCCCATTTAGTTCCAATCGATGTATTGTTTTGAGCAGGAGCAAGAAATGCGGTGCTAGACCCTTTAACCCAGCCACTCTTAGTTACATCAAGAGCAATACCGGTATCATTATTAACCGTTACGGATATTCCGTCAAACGGAGGACTCATCTTTGAATCACCAAAGAATGTAGAATCAATGCCGCTCGCCACGGTTGAGTCTACTCCTTGATAGGAACGAATTACATCAAAATATTTTGTCGTATAATTGTAAAGCAGCGAGTCGGAATGGAATTTTACCGAATAAGCAGCGCCGTTTTTTATTGAATCGGGATTTAACACATTCACTTTGATAAATCCCGTGCCGATTCCGGAACTTACATTTTCCAGATCTCCAATTACTTCGGGCGGTACATAGCCGGAAGCAGGAGCGTTTGGTGTAACTACAGCGCAGTTGATATCAACGTATTGTAAATTACCGGCATAGTCAACCGAAATAACTTTTGTACATTCTGAGGGTTGTAAGCCCGTAGTGCCGAATTTCGGGTCTCCCATATCATAAGAAACCACAGCATAGTAATAGGTTTCTCCATTTTTCACATCAGTGTCAACATAAGAATTCTGTAAGCCGGATTCAGAACCTCTCCAAAAACGGGCTCCGTTAATACCGATAGGATCAGGACCAAAAATGCTGTCGGTTTTATCAAATTGTGCAATAGGTTTCCAGTATTTCGGTTCGCCTTTTGAGTCCGTGATTATTTTTATATCCTGAAATTCCGGTTCTCTACTTTTGTAAACCAGATATCCCTCGAAATCCTTTTTAAATCCATTCCTGTTTCCAAATTGATCATACTCATAACCCAGGAAAGGGTCTCTTGATTCTTCAGCTTTTTTATCCCAGTAAAGAAATACTTTTTTATCTCCCGCAACTGCCGTTAAGGTTGGAGTAATAGGAGGTTTGGAGAAATTATAATTAGCGTTATAAATTTGCTGAACCGTAACTTTGTTGAAGATCATATCTTCTTTGTCGCTTCCAAAAACCAAAGCCATTGAGTAGCGTTCTCTTAGTGCCTTTTTCAATGGAAATGGACCGGATGAGAAAACGATGTTCACGTTAGTGTTGGTAATGGAAGTATCTGCAAAACCTTCCAACATTTTCTTCCATACTGTATCATCATACTTAGGCCATGGATTGTTTGGAGTCTTGGCAAGTTCAACCAACGAGACTGCATTCAAACCGATCTGATCCGATTCATCTTTATCGGTTTTGTCAAAATTCGGTTCACCATCTGTAGGAATTCCGTCGCCTTCTCCTGCATCCGGACCTGTATATTGAATATCATAGGGACCAACCCCATCTATTCCAACATCATTATTCACCGGTTCACTAAGTGGATCCCAGTGTCCGTCATTATTTATATCGAGAAAAGAAACCCAATCGTTATCATTATCTTTTCCATCATCCCGTTTTTCATCGATCATTCCATCTTCATCATCATCAATTCCATTGGTCGCATTACCGGGACTTTCAAGGTAAGCGTATCCGTAATAACCTGTAGTCCAACCTCCGGGAACACCTTTTCCTTGATGATCCCAAGCATAGGTTAAGTCTAAATATTTATCGTAACGCACGTCATCACCCCCGCTGCTTGGTCCGCCAACACCGGGATCGGAATAAAATCCAAAGCAAGTACTATCGTAATCAGTGTCGGAAACGTTCACAATATCATAATGCCAGAAAATAATATCCTCGGCTAAAACGTGCGACCATTGGAATCCTCTTGTTTCAACACGGACTCCAAGTCCGCCCCATGAAGTATCAGACTTAATCGGGAAATAACTATAAGGAGCTCTTCTAAATTCACCATCCCTGTTATCATCAACAACAAAGAAAGTTTCAAAGTCGGCATTCTTTTGATCTAACCCAAAATAACCATACCAATGACCATTCCATCTTTCCGCATCAACCGCAGGATAATCCCAGCGGAAAGTAGCTTTAGGCCAAACCGTAGGCCAGGATTTTTTATCAATACTCATTGCCGGTTTTGTATTTGCGGAAGAAGAGTTTGCATAACCCGGGAGCGGTTCAAGTCCCCAAATCTCGCCTGTTACCGGATCAACATCCATTTCCTCCCGGTAGCTTGCTTCTACCGGATGGATAATTTGTCCATTGGCTGCAACAGCTTGTCCGGCAATCAAGACGGTAACTCCATCAATATAAGGATGCCCTGAGCCTTTCGGCCATTCTCCGGATGGTTGAAAAGGCCAGTGGGCTACTTCAGTAGTATTCTTAAAAAGCGTACGGACGAGGTTCCCGTCCATAATACTTTCTTTTTCGTATTTAAAATTTCCTCTTTGATCATCTCTGTACAATTGTACCTGGGGATCAACCTGAGCAAACAGAGTAAGACCGCCAACCAGAAGCAAAAGAAGAATGAGTGTGCTGTTTTTCATAATAGTGTCTCCTGTAAATCCTATATTCCGAATTGCATACCAAATCTGATCTGACGTGGCGATGAAAAGGATGTTGGGTTATTCAAATATTCCTGAATTGTATTTAATCCGATGATCTGGCTGGCTTCATAAGTGTAAATATCAACATTCGCACGGCCCGAAGCGGAATTTACACCATATTCATTCTTGGTATCGAGTAAGTTATAGATTAAGACAAAGGTATTAAGTTTTACGCCATAAAGGTCAAAAGTTTTTTCCGCTCTTAAGTCAACGTTATAAGTAGGAGGTTTAATGCCGCCGTTCTCAAAACGAACGCCATTAGAGACTCTTTCACTCTCGGTGTAAGGGAATCCCGAACCATATCCAAGGATTAACCCGACACTCCAGTCCCCCGGTTGTCCTAAGGTGAGAGAAAGATTTAGCGTAGAACGTTGATCCCAATTTAATGGAACAACTTTTTTGTTTGCTTCAACAGGCGGATTTGTTTGGTTATTATTGAAAACCGCATAAGGATCGGAAGCGTTTCCTTCAGCAATTTGATACGTGTAATCAAGCTTCGCACCGAAGTAATCAATAAATCTACGTTCAAGCGTTACGATAAAACCGCGAACATTTCCATAATCTCTGTTTACAAAACGGGCATAACGAACACCTTCGTACGTGTTAAGAATTTCCATACCCAGCAAGTTTCTTATATCACGATAGTAAATCGAAGTATTCAAAGAAATATTCGGGAAAAGAATTTGCTGTAATCCGATCTCATACATAATCGTCTTTTGAGGTTTCAAATCGGGATTTCCCGTCACTTGAGAAAGTCCGGATGATTGTGTTATTAAATAATCGGAATTGAGGAAAAGGTTTTCAAAACTTGGTATCTGAAAAAAATGTCCATAGGAAAAGTGAATAATTCCCTGATCTGTTATCGGGAAAGAAACTCCAAGCCTTGGGCTAACTTGATATTTAATAGTAGTTTTTGTTCTCTGTCCGGCGCCGGGGAAATCGCTATTGTTAGAAGGATTTCTTAGATCAGCCGGCACTTCCGAATTAGGATCAAAATAATCTAAACGCAATCCGGCGTTGATGATCATAATATCATATTCCATTTTGTCCTGAACGTAAGCGGCAAATTCCTTCGGATATTTTGTATAGTCCTGGTTACCTTGTGTTCCTAGATTACGATACCAGGGAGTAAAAACAGAATCATTTTCATCATAATCAATTAGATCTGAACTATGGTTATAGATGGTATGAAACCGTCCTTCAATACCTGCGCCGATCTTATGTTCTTTTGAAATTTGAGAATTGATTGACCATTGAATGATATTCGTTAGAGTTTGTCTCGAATATCTTCCACCCTGGTTTCCACCTTGCTGGAACGTGTAGCCTGATTTAGGCGTACCTTGCGTTACGGGAACATAACGGGGATCGTAAGGATTTGAGTACAAGTATCCTTTATAATTAAAATAATTAGAATTAAACTTCAGCGATTGGAATGTACTCTGTGAAGGAACGTGAGTAATTGAAAAGCTGTTCATATGGCTAAATCCATAATGATGCGTGGTTCCGTCAGGTGTCCATGACCAATAATGGTCGTATCCCCTGCTATTGCTCTCATCTCCAAAGTAACTGTAACTGAATTTAAATTGTTTTGCGGTGTAAGTAAGCTTTGCATTAAGAGATTTTTTATCGTAGGGATTCATTGCCACGTCTGCACCGTCTCCGGAGTGGCTGTCTATCACAATTTTCTGAGCCGGATCGAACGGATTATCCATAGTGATCGCAGCATCATCGGTAACGAGATAAACCCGCTTTCCGAATAAGTTACCTGAGTCTTTATAATAACGTGCGGTAACGAAGTAAGATAAGTTATCTAATACTTCAGCAGGACCGCTTAGACTAAGTTGAAAATCTCTTGTCTTGATTGAGGCGAATTTGTCCAAATTTCTAAAAACATCAGTGTGTGTTGTATAGGAATTACCTACATAAGCAGAAGCATTCATGCTAAACTTGGATGAACCGTCTTGAGTAACAATATTAACGATTCCCGACATTGCTTGTCCGTACTCTGCATTAAAAGTTCCGCTGATAACTTCCATTTCCCGGATCGAACTATTTTCCAGTTGGATACCGAATCCACCGTTAAATGCGTCGGTAACGGAAACTCCATCAACCAAATAAGCAACTTCACCGGTACGACCGCCACGGAAGTGACCATCAACTACTCCGGCTTGCAGATTAATAATCTGATTAATATTTTCAACCGGCATCATTTTTATATCGCTGGCTGAAACCGTAACGGATGAAGAAGTTAAATCTTTTTGAACTAAGGGACGTTCGGCCGTAATAACAACTTCTTTATCAATATGGATAGACTGCGAAGAAAGTTTGATATCAAGTTTTGTAGTCAAATCTATTTTTACATTTACTTTTTGAATAACTACCTTTTGATACCCTACAGCGCTTGCAACTACACGATATTCGCCCGGAGGAATATTATTGATATAATAATAGCCGTCAAAATCAGCGGCGGCTCCTAAAAAAGTTCCTTCAACAACTATATTTGCCCCGATGACCGCTTCACCGGTTTCGGCATCGACAACTTTCCCGGAAATCTTTCCGGTTTGTCCCGCATATAGTGTCGCTGAAAAAACGATAAGGAAAAGAGAAAAAAGAATACTCTTTTTTGCTGTCTCTCCCAGACCGAAGAGAAGTTTTTCCTTCAGTGAATATGTAGTTTGCATACGTATTTCTTCCTAAAAAAATGGATAACTAATGTTTTGCAGAATGAATATTTTTCTTAGTGTTTCTTTGTGCCCTTTGTGCCTTAGTGGTGAGAAAACCTATACCGCTAAGGCACGTAGAACACTTGGTTTCACTAAGTAAAGACGGGGCATGCCCCGTCTCTACGATGAAATTATTTAAGAAGCATCATTTTTTTGATGCTCTGGAATGAACCTGCTTCCAATTTATAGAAGTACATCCCGCTTGCAAGGCTGCTCGCATCAAAGCTAACGCTATGGTTACCGGCAGATTGATACTGATTGACCAACATCGCAACTTC
>JAUYAB010000017.1 GCA_030693705.1 Ignavibacteria bacterium
CGAAACCTCCGATTATCCCTACTATATCGTTTTTATATTTGGTGGCAAAAAGATTTTCCATTTTGGTAGACCTTTTAATTGTTAGTCTAAATATAAATATTTTTTGGTTGACGGCTACGCCGCGCTAAGACTGAATGAAAAACATTCAACCATTCACTTTCATTCATCCATGCTGTTATTCTTTTACTAATTTATATTCTTGCTATTTTGCGTAGTCCGCCGCGGCGGATTTTTACAAACTATCCCTATTCGTAATTTTTAATTCCTAATTCTTCAAGCTTCTCCTTTCTGCAGCTTCTTCCCTACTATTGTTTCAAGTGTGCCCAGCAGCCACCGTTCTGAAAATCCCGCGAGAAATGCGAGCAGCAAAAACAATCCCGGTTTGGGATACTGATGAATTACTATTGATGCCGATGTTGAATCAGTGACTATCATTGGTAAGGGCATACCAAACACTTTCGGTTTATAGGTAATGATGGCTTGGAAATACTTTGCCGTCTGTTCCTGATTTAAATAAAATGTATTTCCGCTTATTACTTCCGGTCCTATAGGCGAGATGAGGATAAGGTATAATATTAGTGCGCCTATACCTCCAAGTAAAGGCTGCGTATAAGTGTAGAGAGAAAGTAAAGAAAATGCGGGAGGCTTAAATTCCAAAGTTTGTATCGCTAAGATGCGGCTGAAAAAACCACCTAACACACCTATCACTATTGCGTAATGAACAAGAGGGTCGCGTACAATCATGTAAGTAAATAACCACGCAAACAGCCCGATGATAACGGTAATTCTAATAAATCGTTTCATTAGATCATGCTTCAGATCATTCGTCATAAAATTAATACGGCGCGCTTCGTTAATTTCCGATGTGATTGTGTATAATAGATTCCGCAAATACACCGCATCTATTTTTGAAGTGTCGGAAATAGTATCAAACTCAGCAAGTTTTTTCTCCCACTCAGTTTTATCTTCAACTTTAAGTACATACAGATTATTGCGGACTATAGAAAGGTAGGATAAAAGCGACGTAAGATCGTACAAACGGAGAAGATGCAGTTCTATGAGATGAATATACGGCCATAATTCGGCGTAAGTCATCTGTGTACGGGCTTCGCAAATTAGTTTATCAATTTCAATGATGGTATCCTTTTCCTCAGAAGTTTGAGTCTGTTTTGATTCTATAACCGATTTCAAAACATTGTATTCACTTTCCGTTTTACGAAATGCTTGTTGAGCTTCCAGGTAGTAATGTTTTCTAAAAGTGAAAAAGCGGGAAAAAGCCGCGCTTTTATCAGCAGTCCAATACTTGGCTCTTTCGAACCAGCTTTTCTTCTCTTTGCATCTCTGAACTTGAGAATCACCTGTCATACCTTCAGGCAGGTTTGGTTGATTTTGTTTATCAGTTCCCATTGTTTAATCTCCTTTTGTAATAAAATATTTTGATTAATTTCATTGTACCGGTTCACATGTTAAACATTTACTTCCGTTCCGTTCGCCATTACCGGCAGCTTATCCAACTGCCAATTCTCCGCTGCCATTTGATCCTTAAAACATAACGTTCTGTAAATGGTGCGTTGCAGTATCGGGTTGGAATGATACTTCAGCCATTGATGGCGGATATCTACGTAAGATGTTATCCACTTCTTTTCATCGCCGCCTTTTGCGGGGGGATACTCACCAAATCTTTTTCTTAAAAATGCGGGGATGCTTCCCGAATGAATGTAACTGTCATAAATTACAAGCATGCTCAAAGGAAGATCAAAACCGTTCTTACTAAAAAATTCAAACGCGGGATTATAGTATGCAAGATCGAAGAACTCATCCTGCGTTGAACGCATGATAGCATCTTCTTTAGCTGAGGTGCGAAGAAGGTCTTTAAAAGTTTTATTATCCACCAAAGATTCCTTCCCTATCTTATCGATGTACTTCGAGAATTGCTCAGCATAAACACCGCTATTGCGGATGTATAATTCAATTAGCTTTGCAAGATTCCCCTGCTCTGTAGTTTGACTACGCCCATACGTAATTTGCCGCGTACCGTTTTTCCCATCGGCATAAATTGATATTTGATTGTACTTACCATCCGGCGTTCCCGTTTCAAATACATTGATGATACGCTCGATCAGTTTTTTGTTGTTTTCAGTTACCATGTAACCTCCAATGTTAATATTGAGTTTTTATTTTGTTTATTAATGTTTAGGAATATGTTTCCGGTTGATGATCTCCTCAACATATTCATCAACTCTGTTCTTTTTTATTTTCATAAAATTAGTGGATTTAATTTTGTCTCCACGATTATAGTACTTTGAACATCAACTAAGGTTATCCTTGACAAGGTGTGTACCTTGGAAGCCGTGAAAGATTTGAAATTGATATAGCTAATTATTATTAAACATCTCAAACATCTTCTTGAGAATTTCTATTTTGTTCTCAGGAAACCAAGAACCTTCTTTTTCAAGAATTTTAATTCCCTCCATTCCATTATTTAATTCCGGTATTATTTTTTTCGCTTGGTTGAATTTTAATTTGGCATTTGAATAATCTCCACTTACAAAATGTATCATCGCTAAACCCAAGTATGAGTCCACATAACTCTTATCAATAGCAGTTGCCATGTTGAAATATTTTATCGCTTGGTCAAAATCTTTTAATTCGTAATACGCATAACCAATATTGCATATATTGTATTTATCATTTGGTTCAAGTTCAAGCGATTTTCCGTAATCTAAAATAGCTTTCTCATATCCCTCATTTCTAAAATAAACATTTCCACGGCAGTGATATGCAAAAGCATCGGTTGAATCAATTTCTATCGCTCTTGTGAAATCAATTATTGCTTCTCTCAGTCTATTATCTTTAATATATACTAAGCCGCGATCATTAAAAGCTTCGGCATCATTTGGACTAATTTCGATTACTTCTGTAAAATCTCCTATCGCACGTTCTCCATTATTTAACTTGCTATAAGCATTACCGCGACTCTTGTAAGCAGCCGTATATTTATTATCAAGCTCAATTGCCTTCGTGAAATCAATTACCGCTTCAAAATAATTTTCAACCTCAAAAAAAGCTTTTCCCTGGAAATAATAAACGTCCGCTGTTTTCAAACCAAGTTCGATGGCTTTTGAATAATCTTTTATTGCTGCATCATATTTTTTTTGATTAAAAAAAGCATACCCACGTGAAAAGAAAGCATAGTCATTATTTTGGTTGACATCAATTGCTTTTGAAAGATCCTCTATTGCCTCATCAAACATTTTTGTAACTACAAATGCAACTCCGCGGCGAAAATAGACACCCGGATACTGAGCATCTAATTCCAATACTTTTGTATAATCTTCAATTGCATCTTCGCATTTATTCTCAAAATAGAATGCTATTCCTCTATTAAAATAAGCATCGGTAAGTATAGGATTTAGTTCGATTGCTTTTGAGTAAAACTCAATCGCTTTCTCGTAATTCTGAAAATCAGAATATTGCCTGCCTGTTTTTAAGAAATCATTGGCTGTTTGTGCAAATACAGTAGTCAAACAAAAAATATATAAAAAGAATATCCTTTTCATTGAAAACCTCATGATTTTGTAAGAAAAGCAAAAAACATCAATGCCATTAACAAACAATTTAAGTAAGCTGTAAGGAAGTCTAATTTGAATGAAAGAATTCACTTCCACACTTTACACCATCTATTTGTATCATCATTAACTCAAAAAATATTTCGCTTAACATAACTAAAGAATTATTGGGCACTAAGATTTGGCAACAACTCAAATCTATTATCTCCTTCAACAACAGAATTTGAAAGATGCAGTGATTATTATGAACAAATTCACAAACTCCTACTTTGCTTTGGGAATTTTCAGACGTTTAGAACGTCACTTGAGCAAAACAAATTTTTTCGTTAAGGAGAAATTACCACTTAACAGTCTGTACAAATAGATTCCGTTTGGTAATCCTGATCCATCAAATTTGATGTTGTAATAACCTTGTGTTTTGTATTCGTTTACAATTACTGCAACTTCAACCCCAAGCATATCATAAACTTTCAAAGTAACATATCCAGCTATCGGCAACTGATAATTGATCATAGTTGTAGGATTAAATGGATTAGGATAATTTTGAGATAGCATATAAAGATTTGGTACTGATGATGGCCTCCCATTAATATCTGTTGGTGCTTGAATAGTAAAACTCCAAATTTTTGACCATGATCCTTCACCAGCATTGTTTGAAGCATTAGTTCTCCAAAAATATTTTGTGTTATTTGCTAACCGATTTGATGGCAACGTCAAATTCGATTGCTGAATAGAATTAGTATCTAATACAATTATGGAAAATAGACTGTCTTTCGATATTTGGACTCTGTAGCTTGTTACATTTTGTACATCCTCCCAATCAAACGAAGGAGATAAAGTTGAAATAACTGATTCATTGGAAGGGGTTAATAAATATGGCGGTGATGGGGGCTGATTAATTTGACCATAAAATACATTACTATGTGTTCCACAAAAAATATCGTTATCTTTTACAGCAAAACTTAGTATTAAAAGATCACTTAAACCAGAATTTAGTTGTTCCCAATCAATACCTCCGTTTGTACTTCTATAAACTCCTCCGCCATACGATCCAACGAATACATAATTGAATTTATTAACTATGAAAGGAACTTTATCGAAATATTCCAAACCACTTAATATTTCCGCCCAGGCGCTTCCAGAATCTGTAGAAAGATACACTTTCCCTCCGGATTGAGTATGTACCAATATGTTATTTCCAGATGTATCAATTCCAATTCCTCTTACCTTATTTTCTGAACCGGTGAAAATTTTTACTACCTGCCAGGTTTCACCTCTGTCAGAAGATTTAAATAATATTGCCTCAGTAGAATTGTTAGGATTTTGGATACCTGTGTAAATATTATTTTTTGCATCTTTGGCAACACAGAAGATTGCATAATTAGAATTATTAAATAAGGTCGACCAGGTGTTTCCGCTATTTGTAGATCGAAATAAATATCCTGTATTATTATCAGAATAAACCGATGCAATAACTATCCCTCCTGAGTCAACAACTATATCGCTAATACCTTTCCCGGATAACCCGGCAGCAGTCCAATTATTCCCATCATCATAAGAGATATAAACACCACCTAATGTTTCGTGATAACTTTCCATACCGGCATATAAATAACCGTTTTTGGGGTCTACAGCTAAGGCGTGAACATCACCATGCCCCATAAAACTCATTTGTTGGAAATTAATGCCATTATATTTATAAATTCGTTCACCGCTACCAACCAATAAAACACCGCTCTTAGTATAAATCATGGCATATTTGTACGCTCCATTTAATGATCCGGATGATTGCCAAAAATTTTGCGCAACTATAATTCCTTGAATAAAAACTATGAATATTAAAATTTGTAATTTCATTTTATACTCCTTTAAGTTATTTGATAAGAACTAATTTCTTTGTCGAAAAGTAATTTTCTGCTTTCATTATATAAAAGTAAACACCACCTGATAAGTTACTTGCGTTAAATTCTACTTTATGGTTTCCCGCCGACTTTTCTTCATTCACTAAGATTGCTGTTTCTCTTCCTAAAACATTATAAACTTTTATTGTAACAAAACTTGTTTTAGGAACCGAGTAATTTATTGTTGAAGTTGGGTTGAAGGGATTTGGACAAGCATCGTATAGATCAAAATGAGTGGGAATCTTGTCGTGTTCGAAATCGAAAATATCAGTTACCGTCCAATCAATTTGATAATTGGTTGTCATGATAACATCAGTCAGATTACTTGAAAGAAGTGGGCCTGCAGTTGCATAAGGTCTAAACTGCACATTGACCGGATAGGTTCTCAGATTCTGGGTTGAACTAAGCAAGTCGAAGTTGAAGGTCGCAAGAGTTGACTGTCGACCAGGGATAGACTGATATGAAACTGAGTCGCCAATCATTAGTTGAAGAATTCCTGGTTGACCTGTGCTTATACCGACTTGGACCTGTAAATGGAAAGGATTATCAACAGTTCCTTGAGCAGGTGACGCTGGAGTAAAAGTAACACTGGCAATCGTAGTAATGAAATCTGAGCTGTCTATCATGAAATCAGTGGAACAATAATCTATATTCGCCTTTACGTTGATTAATCCATTGCTGTTATTATGAGCGATAATTAATTCAGGCTGAAAGTCTATTGTGTTATCATTTATTTGACAGGAAAAATTGCCATACGTAAAAGTATTCGATTTGAGGTCGAGGTCTATGAGGTCTATGACCTCGGAAGTAGATTTGTGCAAACCGTTTGCATGATCCCCATGAATCATGTATTCAACTTCCTGAGGTGTTGCCGCTCGAATCGTCATCTGGCCATTATTGAGCAGGTTACCTTGAGAATTCAAAAGGAATGGGCCTTGGGCGTTTAGCCTTATCCAATTGTTAGGGTTTATAAAAATATTTTCACTAGAAGTCCTGCAAACTGGGTATTGCAAATGATCGTCATAAGTAAAATAATAGTTGCAGTCGATAGTGCTGCCCGCATAGTGCAGGCGATGTTGCGAAATGTCGAACCAAAGCATCTGCTCTTGGGTTGTAAGTTGATTGCCGATATAATGGTATTCTAGTGAAACGGCTCCATTAGCTATTAGTTCATGAAGTGTGGAGAGTGCCCATGCCGTTCCTACACCAAGAGACAACCAACAGGTACCGCCAGCAGCTTCTACTGTTAAGACACATGATCCGCCATAAACAAGTAGGGTAGGTCCTATACCGCCTGTACTAGACAAAGATTGAAAGAGACCTATGAAATTCCCCTTTTGTAAGTCCTCATAATCGAAAATGATATTGACACCTTCAAGACCTTCCACAAAATTCGTTCCGATCTTCGCTCCATTTATCAAAAGTTGACTCAAGTTTATATTAAGTTGCACGGAGAGTGGAACGGGTGGCGACTGAGGTGGGTTCGGAGTAGTGAACAATGTCCTAGGTGAATATGGATTGTACCTGAGCGGCTTTGACGAGAACGGTAGTGTAATGCTTGAGTTTTGATATTCATAAAGAAGAAGATTGATGTTTGCAAATTTAGTTGGCTGATTAATTTCCTTGAACTTATTGTTGGTAATCATGACGCAACTGTAATTGGACAGATCAATGGAGTTAATTTCCGATGAATTTCGAACCTCGTAACTTCCGCCAGGTTTTGAGAAGTCCGGAATATTCTCGAAGTTCACATTCGTCGATGGATTGTTGAGATCGGGAACGATATCATGTATAACTAAAACTGGTTTTTCGTCGTTTATAGTGAATTGTATACAAGTGTTGCTGCCTTGTAATCCTTTTGAATCTTTTGGATATACACAAAAATTATGATATCCATTTGGTATATGATTCAAAGTAACTGAAGTTCCTGAGGTTGAAGTGTAATTACCCGGATCAAGTGAATAATAACAAGTAACTGCATCCCCATCAGGATCAGATTTCTCCCAAGTCAATGTCGCAGATGAACCACTAACCGAGACTCGCAGATTTTGTATAACGGGGGAATGATTCTCATCAATTGTGAATTGTATACAAGTGTTGTTACCTTGTAATCCTTTCGAATCTTTTGGATATACACAAAAATTGTGATATCCATTTGGTATATCATTCAAAGTAACTGAAGTTCCTGCGGTTGAAGTGTAATTACCTGGATCAAGTGAATAATAACAAGTAACTGCATCCCCATCCGGATCAGATTTCTCCCAAGTCAATGTCGCAGAAGAACCACTAACCGAGACTCGCAGATTTTGTATAGCGGGGGGATGATTTAGATTAATCGAAAATGATTTCTGATCTGTATTTCCAGCTAGTTCATGCACATCCTTGCATCGGACATAAAAAATGTGAGAGCCTAAAGTAACACCCGTATAATAAGTTGAAGTATTACTCGTATAACCCGACCAACTATTATTATCAAGTTTATATGAATACATAATGATGTCACCATCTTGATCACTTCCACTCCATGAAAAATCAACACGGGTTTCATTGACCACTGGATCATTTAATGTAACAGTTGGAGGATGGTTTGTTTGACAATATACTTCCAAAGAAAAACAATTCAGAATAGAAAAAAGTGACCAGATCGATATTAATGTCTCTAAGAATTTTTTCATAACGATTTCTCCTTATTTTTTTTAACTCTACCTTTAAACACCGTTCCGATAAGTAACTCCCAATAAACAAATATTAATTCCCATTCCATATTGCAGTAAGTCGAAACTCCGTTTCGACTACTTTGTTATTACTAAACACAATTCCTTTTCACACTTCGATCGAATCGGAGATTCGACCTACCGCGTGGTCGAATCAGAGATTCGACCTACAAATATTTCCATCATCCCGATTTACCGGGATGATTTTTTAGTACAGCGATACCGTTTAAGGTATCGCTGTTATTCATCGCGGCGTGGGAGTACATCCGCGAGATTATTTTTTTATTTCGGTTCTTCCGGCGGCGGAGGTGTGTCGCTTCCTCCGTTATGCGTCCCTTTCTTATCATAGATCATTCGCGCCGTTTCATATTTAGAGTATAAATCGGAATTACTTGTGCTAAACTTGAACATCAGCTTATCAAGCACTTTAAGCTTCGCATCTACTTTGGTAAGGAGTTTTTTACTGCTTTCGGAGGCAGATTTTTTGCTCCCTTTACCGCTGTTAACACTGCCGAACTTTTTGACGTAATCATCAAGCATAGCTCTGCCAATAGTCCGCTGTTCCCCGGTTACTCCAAAGGGGATAAGCGCATCGCCAAGCTCATCAACCTTATCAAGAATATCTTCTACCCTCAACGGAATCTCGGCGATCCTCATTCTCATAAAAGTACTGCTGCTTATGTCTGCAATGGTTAACAGTTCCAGATCATTTTTAGAAGCTGCGTAACCATAAAGCGCTCCGGCAAAAGTAAGCGCCGAGGTAATCAAATCGCCCTGAGAATCATCACGGGAAACCACTTTCCCTTTAGTTCCCTCATTTACGATCCTTTCATTCAATTCGATCTCCTTTTTGATCGAAATGACGTCTATAAATGCCGTGATCAGACCGGTTATTCCTGTAAACGAATTCTTATATTCTTCATAGAATCCGGAAACAGTCCCGAGCATTTCATGTTTGTTTTTTTCACGCGTATTCATACCAGAACTCCTTTTGTTGTTGATTGATTGTTATTGGTTTTATTTCACCATAATTAATAATCTTTATTTTGTAGGTCGAAACTCCGTTTCGACCATATTCATCTGCATCTACAGAAACTCCGTTTCGACCATATATTTACAATAACTCCATTTCCAATCCCTCCAGGTTTCTGCCACTCCTGCTTTAACGGGATTATTCAGAATGTAATTGATAATTCTCACAAGGTCATTTTCACCTCTTACTACATGATCATAACTCTCATTTTGCCAAAAACTTCCCGTTCGGTTAAGTGCCTTGTTACATTTTCCTGCAGTAAATTTTTTAAGATCTTGCAATATCTTCGTCACTATGTAGGTCGAAACTCCGTTTCGACCATATTCTTCTGCATCTGAAGAAACTCCGTTTCGACTCTCTTCAATAAATAGCTCATCGTTCTCTTTGGTCGAATCGGAGATTCGCCCTACAGTCGGTGTCGAATCGGAGATTCGACCTACAATTGGAGTTATTACCAAATGAACATGATTTGACATAATGCAATAGCAAACCAGTTCGTAAGCCTTGCCGTCATAAAAATGAATTGCATCTTTAATGATAACAGCTACACTATCAATAGTAAACCAATGATCACCATAATTAGGATTATCCAGAAGAGCATCAAACTTCTCAAAATATGTTGTTTGAAATTCATGATATCTTTCAAACTTTTCCTTTTTACTCTCAAGTCCGGCAATCTGTCTCAAAAACGCTTCTTTTTCCATCTTCAACTTCTGAATAGTAGATAGAGGTAAAGATCCGGCTAATCTAAACGTTATAAAGTAGGTGTACCCCAAAGGCTGATAATGAGGTAAATGTCTTTTGTAGTAAGTTTTGTAACTTTTCATCTTAACTCCTGTAGGTCGAAACTCCGTTTCGACCATTTTTATAATTAACAAATGCTGTTTTCGCAACTAACCTCC
>JAUYAB010000019.1 GCA_030693705.1 Ignavibacteria bacterium
TGGACTCACATGGAACTTAAAAATCCTTTTGGCATTGATGATATTCTTTTAGACAAGAGTACCGCAAAGTCGGTTTGGGATAAATGCAATAACTTATTGATGAAAGATGAATATTCGACAAGGGGTTTACTTAAACACTTCAATGTAAAAGTCATCTGCACTACGGATGATCCGACTGATTCTTTAGAATTTCATAAACAGCTAAAAGACGAGAATTACGAAGTTAAAGTTCTGCCGACATTTAGACCGGACAAAAGTATGGCGGTTGAAAACATTAAATCATTCAAAGTCTGGTTGAAGAAATTAGAAACTGTTTCCAATTTTAAAATTACAAAATTTGAAACTTACCTGACCGCTCTTAAAGCCCAGCATGAATACTTTAATGAGAATGGCTGCAAACTTTCAGATCACGGAATTGAACATCCTTACGCAGAAGATTATACGGAAGATGAGATAAAAAGTATATTCCAAAAAATTCTGAAAGAAGAAAAATTAACAAAAATTGAAATTCTCAAATTCAAATCTTGTATGCTTTATGAATTTGGATTAATGAATCACGAAAAAAAATGGGTACAGCAATTTCATTTTGGCGCTTTAAGAAATTGCAACACTAGAATGATGAAAAACCTTGGCGCCGATACAGGTTATGACTCGGTTGGTGATTTTGAAATAGCAAAACCATTAGCAAAACTATTAGATAAGTTGGATACCGAAAATAAACTCGCAAAAACTATTTTGTACAATTTAAATCCGGCAGATAACGAATTAGTTGCAACGATGGCGGGCAATTTTCAAGACGGCAGTGTTCCCGGTAAAATTCAATTTGGCAGCGCATGGTGGTTCTTGGATCAGAAAAGCGGAATTGAAAAACAGATCGATGCCCTTTCTTCAATGGGGCTTTTAAGCCGGTTTGTAGGCATGTTAACCGACTCGCGAAGTTTTCTTTCTTACCCTAGACACGAATATTTCCGTAGAATATTATGCAATATTCTTGGTGAAGATGTTGAAAATGGTTTGATCCCCGATGATGAGGAGATATTGCGAAACACCATCGAAGGAATTTGCTATAAAAATGCCGAAAGCTACTTTGATTTTTAGCTGATCATCGATATTGATGATTTTTATTCTTTTATAAAAATATGCATGTAACCTTAACAAATAACGAACGGAGTAAATTATGAAAAAAGCTTTATACACAATTAGTTTGATCCTCTTCCTTTTGTCTTTTGTAACATCGGCACAAAATTATATCGATGTTTCACCCGGTGACGGAACTTTGAAAGCCGCGATTGAAACTGCTGTTGACGGAGATATTTTACGATTGATCCCGGGATCAGAATACGTTGAATCTCAAAGTTATACGATAAGCATCAATAAAAACCTTATCATCCAAACTGATGATCCAACCAATCCGGCAAAGCCAATTGTGAGAGAAACAAAAGTTACCGACGGGACAAGTAATCCTAATTTTTTTCTTTTAAGCGATGGCGCGTCTTTAACCTTGAACGGGATTGAGTTTGACGGGCAACAAAGCGGAATTGCTGCAGTGATTCACCTGATGCAATTTAGTGCCGGTACTCCGCCAACTGCTGCAAAGATTGGAACCGTAAAAGTTTTAAATTGTTATATTCATGATATTACAAAGAATGTTATAGATGGTGGAAGTTCAGATTTAGCCCTAAAAGTTATTGTTGATTCAACATTTGTCGATAACTGTGTATTTCAAAATACAGGAACTCCGCTTTATTACAAATATAACGGAAGCAATTTTGTATTAATAACTAATTCTACTTTTAATGTCATATTCAGTTATGGCGTAAGAATATCCGGTCCCGGGAATTCACAGTTGCCTGATAATACACCGACTGTTATTATCGATCATACTACCTGGTACAATATCGGTACAACCGACGGAAGAGAAATTCTTCTATCGGATTATGGCCTTCACCTCAATAGGTGGACTGTCACGAATTCAATATTCCAAAAACAAGTTTTAAAAACAAAAACCGTTATTAATATTAAAGAGACTTTAAATGATAATATGGCAACGATAACAAACATCTGTTTGTGGGATGTTGGTGCAAGAGTTTGGCGTCTTCATACCGTACGTGATACTTTGGCGATAGATCCTCAATTTGCCAACGCGGAACAAGGCGACTTCACTCTTCCGGTAGGTTCACCTCTATTAACATTCGGAACAGACGGCAAACCTATTGGCGATCCACGTTGGGGAAAGAATTATATTGATGCTGTTGATGATAATAACTTATCACTTACAGATTTTTCACTCGGACAAAATTATCCTAATCCTTTTAACCCTGAAACAAAAATCAAGTTTAATTTAAAAGAGGCTGGCAATACTCAAATTGAAATCTATAATATTTTAGGGCAGTACGTCGCTTCATTAGTGAATGGTTACTTAGCAAAAGGAGAACATTCGGTGAGTTTCAACGCAGGAAAGTTGAACTCAGGCGTTTACATTTATCGATTAAAGTCGGGTAATAAAGTACTTTCAAATAAAATGATTTTAAGCAAATAAAAAGAAGACTCCCAAAGTGAATAAACTATTAGTTCATTTTCTTCTTTTTACTTTGCTTATTTTTACAAATACCTATGGACAGACACCTGCCTTTCCCGGCGCTGAAGGGTTCGGCAGGTTTGCAGTTGGTGGACGTGGCGGTGCAGTTTTTGAAGTAACAAATCTCAATGATTCCGGACCCGGAAGTTTTAGAGAAGCCGTTGAAGCTGCCGGACCGAGAACAGTTGTCTTCAGAGTTTCCGGTACGATTGAATTAAAATCGATTTTGGAAATATTGAATGGCAATATCACAATCGCCGGTCAAACTGCGCCCGGCGATGGAATCTGTTTAAGAAACTACACCCTTTCTATAAAAGCTGATGATGTAATAATCAGATTTATAAGAGCAAGGTTAGGGGATGTTGCAAAATTTCAAGATGATGCGGTGAATGGTACTCACGGTAAAAATATTATTGTTGATCATTGTTCGTTCAGTTGGTCTATTGATGAAACAGCAAGTTTTTATGGGAAGATTGAAAATTTAACCGTTCAATGGTGTATCATCAGTGAAAGCTTGAACGAATCGACACATGAAAAAGGCGCTCACGGTTATGGTGGAATTTGGGGTGGAGTTAACTCAACTTTTCATCATAACTTATTATCTCACCACTCAAGCAGAAACCCGCGTTTTAATAATGGCAACACACATCGTTTTGAAAATGTTGATATGGTGAATAATGTAATTTATAATTGGGGTCACAACGGTTCTTACGGCGGAGAATTAGGTCAACACAATATTCGTTTCAATTATTATAAAGCGGGTCCGGCAACAAAGAAAAATATAAGAGACAGAATTATTGATCCATGGGATACAACAGGCTCCTGGTATGTTCAAGGAAATTATGTTGATGGATTTCCTGAAGTTACAAAAGACAATTGGAATGGCGGAGTGCAGGGTAAGTATGCAGCATTCTTTTTCAAGAAACGCGCATCGGTTCCATTTCCGAATGCGCCATTGTCAATTCAATCTCCTCAAGATGCGTTTAATGCTGTTTTAATAAATGTTGGTGCATGCATTCCTAAAAGAGATATTGTTGATGCCCGCATTATAAAAGAAACAGAAACCGGAACAGCAAAATTTGGTAAGCCGTGGGGCGGCGGCGGTACAGGAATTATTGATTCGCAGAATGATGTCGGCGGTTGGCCCGAATTAAAATCCTTACCGGCTCCAATTGATTCGGACCATGATGGAATGCCGGATGATTGGGAAAAAGAAAATCACCTTAATCCTGCGGATGCTCGCGACAATAATTTGCTTGATGCTTCCGGCTATACAAATCTTGAACGATACTTAAATAGTTTAGCGGTAAATATTTTCAACTAAACTTAAAAAATTTTACAAAGGATATTCTTTTGATCGATAATAAATGGTTACTACTTAGAAATTATAAGATTATAAGTTTAATGGCTTCATCGTTGTTCTTTCTGATCTTTAGTTCAAACTTATTTGCTCAACAGTTAGCGTTTCCTGAAGCGGAAGGTGCGGGGAAGTATACAACCGGCGGCAGAGGCGGCGTGGTTTACGAAGTTACTAATCTTGATGATTCCGGTGTTGGCAGTTTAAGAGATGCTATTGGTAAATCAGGTGCAAGGATAATTGTATTCCGGGTTTCCGGTAACATTAAATTAAAATCATTTTTAAAAATTTCTAAAGGTGATGTTACAATTGCCGGACAAACGGCTCCAGGTGATGGAATTTGCCTAAGCAATTACACACTCTCTGTTCAAGCAAATAATGTAATTGTAAGATTTCTTAGAAGTCGTCTTGGTGATACAACACTCGTGCGGGATGCAAATGGTACTCCATACTGGAACGCTACGATCAATAATTATTTGCACGTTGAAGATGATGCCGCGCATGGAATGGGAACATATAAAAACATCATTCTTGATCACTGTTCATTCAGTTGGTCTTTAGATGAAGCTGCGAGTTTTTATGGCAACGAAAACTTTACAATGCAATGGTGTCTGGTTGGCGAAAGCTTATACAATTCTTTTCATACCAAAGGCAAACATGGTTACGGCGGAATTTGGGGAGGCAAAAATGCATCATTCCATCATAATTTGTTAGTACATAATACCAGCAGAAATCCACGATTTGCCGGCGGTGAAACGGCTGCTTGCGTAAATGTTGATTTTAGAAATAACGTGATTTACAATTGGGGCTTTAACAGTGCATACGGTGGTGAAGTGGGAACCATAAATATGGTTGCAAATTATTTTAAATCCGGACCTGCAACCGATGCAAGTAAAAAATATAGAATTGTTGAACCTTCTTCTTATCCTTCATTGGGATTAGGACCCGGTAAGTTTTTTGTCGATCAAAATTTTGTTTCAGGTTCAACAACAATAACTGAGAACAATTGGAGCGGGGGAGTTCAAGGTTCATTTGCTAACGACACTTCAATTAAAGCGAAAGAACCTTTTTCTTTCGTACCAATAAACATTCAGACAGCAGAGGAAGCGTATGCTTCCGTGCTTCAATATGTCGGGGCTTGCATTCCTAAAAGAGATATTCTTGATGAAAGAATTATTAATGAAACTCAAACCGGAACAGCAACTTTCGGGGCAAGTTATGGTGCCGGAAGAGGTATCATTGATTCTCAACAGGATGTCGGTGGCTGGCCCGTTTTAAATTCCACAACTCCGCCAGTAGATACCGATCACGATGGAATGCCGGACGATTGGGAACTTGCACATGGATTAGACGCTAACAATCCGGCTGACGGAAAAGTAGTTTCATCTTCCGGTTACACGAATATAGAAGACTATCTCAATGAATTAGGGAAGATGGTAACGGAAGTAAATAGTAATGAAATTAATGTTGCAAAAGATTTTAGCATCATGCAAAATTATCCTAATCCATTTAATCCATCAACTAAAATTGTTTACACTTTAGAGAAAAGTGATCTTACCATTCTTGAAATATTTAATCCACTCGGGCAGAAGATTGTAGAATTGGTTAATGAATTGCAGAATGCCGGAACTCATGAAGTTATCTGGAATATTTCCAATTCGATATCCGGTCAACTTCACAGCGGAGTTTATTTCGCAAGATTGAAATCAGGCGCGAAAACACAAACTATAAAACTACTTTTACTAAAATAAGAGCAAGAGAATTTAATTATGAAAAAGAACATCATCAACAATTTTATAGTCCTATTTTTATTTGTTCTGCCATTTACTTCAGCCCAAACAGAAGCAAAAGTAGATTGGAAAGAAGCAAAAACTATTTTGAAAAGAATCGTTCCGCCAACATTTCCTAAGAAAGACTTTGTTATTACAAATTACGGCGCAAAAGGG
Organism: Ignavibacteria bacterium; assembly: GCA_030693705.1. Lineage (GTDB taxonomy): Bacteria > Bacteroidota > Ignavibacteria > Ignavibacteriales > Ignavibacteriaceae > UBA1563. The sequence continues at coordinate 5,882 of JAUYAB010000019.1, forward strand.
GATGGAACTACCGATTGTACTTCAGCAATAAAAACAGCCATTGATGATTGCAATAAAAGTGGCGGCGGCAGGGTTGTGGTTCCGGAAGGATCTTTCCTCACCGGAGCTATTCATTTAAAAAGTAATGTCAATTTATATGTTTCGGAAAATGCAGTACTGAAATTCACCAACGATAAAAGTAAATACCTTCCTAATGTTTTTACTCGCTGGGAAGGTGTTGAGTGCATGAACTACTCGGCATTAATCTACGCTTACGGGCAAGAAAATATTGCAGTTACCGGCAAGGGAATTTTAGACGGGCAAGGGTCTGAAGATAATTGGTGGAATTGGAAAGGGAAAAATTCAAAATCCGTGAAAGGTGAAACGCAAAACGAAGCAAGAAAAAAACTTTTTGCAATGGCGGAAAATAATGTTCCTCCGGAGCAAAGAATTTTTGGTGAAGGACATTATTTAAGACCGAATTTTTTTCAACCGTATAAATGCAAGAATATTTTGCTTGAAGGGGTGACGCTGAAAAATTCTCCGATGTGGTTTATTCATCCGGTTCTGTCATCAAATATTACTATTCTCAATGTTACTGTTGATGGCATTGGTCCGAACAATGACGGTTGCGATCCGGAATCATGTAACGATGTTTTGATTAAAGGATGTTCATTTAATACCGGTGATGATTGCATCGCAATCAAATCAGGAAGGAACGCTGACGGAAGAAGAATTAATGCTCCAAGCGAGAATTTTATAATCCAAGATTGTAAAATGAAAGACGGTCACGGCGGTGTTGTAGTCGGGAGTGAAATTTCCGGTGGAGTCAGAAATGTTTTTGCGGAAAACTGTGTGATGGATAGTCCGAATTTAGATAGGGCAATAAGAATAAAAACCAATGCGGTTCGCGGCGGAACAATTGAAAATATCTTCGTTAGAGATATTAAGGTTGGACAGGTTGGCGAAGCCGTTATCTTAGTAGACTATTTTTATGAAGAAGCGGATAAAGGAAATTTTATTCCAACGGTAAAAAACATTAGCATCGAGAATGTTACATCACAAAAAAGCAAATACGCCGTCTGGATCAAAGCCTTCAAAAATTCCATGTTGAAAAACGTGAAGATCAAAAACTGTTCGTTTGAAAATGTTGAACTGCCAAATTTCATAGAAAATGTCGACAACCTAAAATTCAAGAACGTCACGGTAAATGGAAAAGTTGTTGGGCAATAGGATCGGGTTAGTAATTTATTTGTTCTTGTTTTAAGATGAAGTATAGAACGATTCAATAAAAAACATATAACTAACTATCAGAGGTGTCAAATGAAAAAAGGATTACTTTATTTCTTTGCGGCAATTATTTTATCAATACCTTTTAATAGTTTTGCCCAAGCGACAATAACTTCTGCACAGACCGGTAATTGGAATGCAGCCACAACCTGGGTTGGTGGTGTAATTCCTACATCAGTTGATGCTGCTGTTATTGCTAACGGGCATAATGTGACGAGGACTGCGATAGGAGATACTTGCGCAACCTTAACCTTACAGCCTAATGCAACACTAACATTAGCCAATACGATTACTGCAGGTGCAATGCCTTGCGCTTCATGGTCATGTGATGCAACAAGTACGGTTGTATACAGTGGTCCAACTACAATTCAAACCAATAGTCCATACGGAAATCTTACATACGGATCTGCTAACGGTTCTCCAAATGGTGATCTGACGGTAAACGGAAATTTAACTATAACCGCTAATACTGTAAGAGGAATTTCAGGTGCTACAGGTTCACGTACTCATACTATTTTAGGTGATGTTCTTTTAACCGGCACATCTTCAAGGATATCCGCTGTTAATTTTACCGGTGCGTCTACATCAAGTTGTGTGTGGAATGTTGGCGGTAGTGTTAAACTGACCGGAGCTAATAGCGGCTGTAGAGTTATTGTGTGGGAAAGCGCAGGTGAACATGCCGGCGCTGCAACTTTTAATATTGGTGGTAATCTTGAAATAACCGGTGTTGGTAGTCAAGTTCAATTTAAAAGTTCTTCAGGTACATCAGATAACTATTCGGAAGGAATAATAAATCTTAAAGGAGATCTGGTGCAGAATGGTCCGATAGGCATTAATTCCGTATCTGCCGGTGTGTCACCTGGTTTAAGTATTAATTTTGTCGGCACCAACCCACAAGCTTGGTCGGGAGCGATAGGTACTTTCTCAGCCTCAAGCTCATTAACATTCAAAATAAATGTTAACATTAATAATGCTGCCGGTGTTACTCTCACCGATCCAAGAGGATTTAATACTAATACCGTTTTGAACTTAACCAACGGAAAATTGACTACTACCGTTACTAATCTTTTAACTCTTAGCGGAACAGCTACAATTAGCGGTGGAAGTTCATCAAGTTATATAGATGGACCATTAGCTTTAACCTATTCTGCAGCGGGCAGTCAAACTTTCCCGATAGGTTCTTCTGCTGCATATCGTCCTGTAACTATTAATGCTACTACATTAACCGGGACAGGTACTATTACAGTTTCTCAAACTGACGGGATTCCCGGGAATACAACTTTACCGGCAACAATCGATAAAATTTCTACAGCAAGATATTGGACTGTTACTGCTGCGGCTGGAATTACCGCGATTACCGGTAATGTTGGCTTGACCTGGGGTTTGGATGATGGCATAAGCGATTTAACTCATGTTACAGTAGTTCGCGGAACACATGGCGGTGCATGGGATATAGAAAACAACGCCGGTGGAACAATAGGCACTTCTACATTAGGAACAGCTACCGGAAATGATTTTATTTCTTTCGGTGATTTTACTTTCGGTAATTTAAATGGCGGAACAAACGCTCTTCCGGTCGAACTCACTTCATTCACAGCTAAAGCAAAAGAAGGTATTGTTGAATTAGTATGGGCAACAGCAACAGAAGCAAACAACTCCGGCTTTGATATAGAACGAAGAATAGAATCCGCGGAATGGCAGAAAATAGGATTTGTAAAAGGAAGCGGCAGCAGCACCACATCGAAAGATTATTCTTTTACCGACAAACCCAAAGGTGGGATGGAATTTCAATATCGTCTTAAACAAATTGATTTTGACGGAACCTTCCAATACTCAAATGTTGTAACAGCAACGGTGCAATATGCAAGTACATTCATGCTGGATCAGAATTATCCTAATCCATTCAACCCAAGCACATCTATCAGTTATCAGTTATCAGTTTTTAGTAATGTTAGCTTAAAAGTTTTTGATGTTTTGGGAAATGAAATAGCAATTCTTGTAAATGAGATTCAAAATCCCGGTACCTACACCGTGCACTTCAACGCTAATCAATTGAGTGGCGGCATCTATTTCTACAAATTAACAGCAGGTAAGTTTACTGATACAAAGAAGTTTATATTTCTGAAATAAAGCCTCCACTCTGCCGAAAGAGTGAGGTCAAAAATCCAATATAGAGTTATAGCAACTCTCTATTTTGGGATAATTTTTGTTTTGCTATAAAAGAATATGAACATTTTCTCAATAAATAAATTTAGTTAAACATCAAAGGTGTCATATGAAAAAAAGAGTACTTTGTTTTTTTGTGGCAATTATGCTATCAATCCAACTGGACAATTATGCTCAGGTTTCAGGAGATTACAAATCAAAAGCTGATGGCAATTGGGGAGACGTTACTACATGGCAAGTTTATGATGGCTCTGCCTGGATCGACGCAGTAAGCGCTCCGGCTGGTACTACCGAAATAATAACAATTCAAAGCGCTCAAACAGTAACGGTTGCTTCTGCTATTACTATAAGCAGTGGTTGCAATGTAGTTGTTAACGGTTATTTAAAAAACACCGCAGGTATTACAGCAACAACTTCAGCTCCGCTTTCTTTTACATTTAATGACGGCAGTACTTATGAACATGGACTTGCAGGCTCCTCAATTCCTATGTCAACATGGAATACGGGTTCAACCTGTTTAATAACAGGAACAACAGGTGCAAGTCCCGGGAATAACACCCAAAATTTTTATAACTTTACATGGAATTGTCCCGGACAATCAACTAACTTAAATGTACAGTTGGATCTGGTTACAATCAGCGGTAATCTTACTATTACAAATACGGGTGGCGCAAGCGGTAATTCATATCAATTTAGAATGACGAATGCTGCAACTACAAGAACAATTACCATTAATGGAAATGTAATTGTAAATGGAGGTTATTTAACAGTTAGCGGTTCAAGCGGCGCGGCTCAATATAATGTTACTGTAAAAGGGAATATCATTGTCTCAAGTAATAGTAAATTTAGTTTGTGCGCCGGTTCCGGTGGTTTTGGAACCTGGTATGTTGAAGGCGACGTTTCTTTTTCGGAAACTTCAACATTTGTGCTTCCTTCAAATAAAACTATTGGAACGATTCTCATTTTTTCAAAAACTAATGGATCACAATCTTTTAACAATACAAGTTCGACTGCTAATGCTAATTTGAATTATGGAGTTCAAAATAATTCGACAGTTACACTAAACGCTCCGATAACGGTTGGCAGTACATCCAATGCCGGAAACCTCGTTCTTACAAGCGGTAAATTTATCACGACTTCTACTAACTTGATAACATTAGCTGCACTAGGTACGGTTACAACCGGAACCGGTTATGTAGATGGTCCTCTTGCAGCAACTGTTGCAGTTGCCACTGCTAAAACAGTTACATTTCCGATTGGGAAAAGCGTATATCGACCGGTTGTTCTGAATCTTACTCAAGATGCTTCAACTTCAACAGTCTATACTGCTGAACTAATTGAAAGCGCCCCGGCAGTAAATACATTACCTGCTACGTTAGATGGCGTTTCTTCGGCAAGATATGTTCATATTGTTAAAGGAGCGGGAGCGAATGTTTCGAACGCGACTATTCAATTAAGTTATGACACAAATGACGGTATTGATGTTAGCGCGAAAGATAATGTCAGAATTGCAAAAGATGACGGCGCGGGTGCATGGGTAAATCTTGGTGGAAGTGGAACCGCGGATAACACAGGAACTATTCTATCCAACGGATTCGGAACATCAACAGCCTTAGGTACTTTAACTACAAATGATTTTGTGATCGCACATCTTAATCCGGCTTCTGTAGCTGTTGTACCTACGCTAACAACGAATGACGTTACCTATATTTCTACAACCACTGCAACTGGCGGCGGTGTAATCTCTAATGATGGAAATGCCGCAATTACAGCAAAAGGTGTTTGCTGGAGTACTTCTGCCGCACCTACGATTACAGATAATTTTACCACAGACGGAACAACGTCAGCTCCATTTTCAAGTTCCCTCACCGGTCTTATCGCAGGAACTTTGTACCATGTACGGGCATATGCTACCAACAGCGCCGGAACAGCTTATGGTAACGAAGTTACTTTCACCACAATGTCATCGCTTGTTGTTCCTACTTTGACAACAACAACTGTTACAAATATTGTTAATACCTCGGCTAAGAGCGGAGGCACTATTACGGATTGGGGCGGCTCTACAATTACTGATCGAGGTGTTTGTTGGAGTCTTTCTCACAATCCTACGCTTGCTGATAATTCTAACAGTGTTGGTGCAGGTGGTACAGGAGCTTTTACTACCTTTATCGGCGGGCTTGTTTATGGAAAAACCTATTATGTCCGTGCCTATGCTACAAACAGTACAGGAATAGGATACGGCGCTGAAGTTACGTTTGACTCGCCTGTTGCGTTACCGGATGTTGATAAAATTGTCGATATCAACGGAACAGTAGGTGTAAATTGTGATTATAAAAACATTCAAGACGCATTCGATGCAGTAACGCCGGGTTATACCGGGCATTGGTTTATTTATGTAAGAAATGGAGTGTATTATGATAAAGTTACTCTTGCAGCGGGAAAGATCAATGTAGTTCTGATAGGGCAAGATAAATTTAATACCATTATTACTTATGATGATTATGCCGGGAATAATCGTACTACACATGGCATTACAAGCGTTGGAACGAGCACTTCATATACTTGTGCTATTGATGCCAGTGATTTCCAGGCACAAAATATCACTTTCCGGAATACTGCAAATGCTTACGCACCTTCGAGTTCAGCAACGCAAGCCGTAGCATTGCGTACAAATGGCGATAGGCAATCTTATTATAATTGCAGAATGCTCGGTTTTCAAGATACTTATTATACACAGGGCGGTATAACCGGACCGGATAGAATCTATAACAAAAACTGTTACATAGAAGGTTCGGTAGATTTTATTTTTGGCCGTGATGTTGTTCTTTTTGATAGTTGTACTATTTATTGTAATAGACAAGGCGGTGTTTTAACAGCAGCGGCTACCGAAGCCGGTTATTCATATGGATATGTATTTTTGAATAGCACTCTTGGTTCACCGGCAGCCGGAGAATTAGGCGCTGATGAAAAAGCTATGACGACCTTTTATCTTGGCAGACCATGGCAAGCTGCGCCAAAAACCGTTTATATAAATTGTTATGAACCGGCAACAGTAAATGTAGCGGGATGGACAGTAATGGGACCAAACCCTTCATTATATTCAGAATATGGATGCACAGGTCCCGGAGCGCAAAGCAGAGCGGTTATGAATGTTGCTTGGCCAGGCGCTAATCAACCGGCAAGTTTAACTGAACAAGAAGCAGCAACTTATACGATAGCGAATATTTTTTCAAAGAATAATAATGGTTCCGGGTTTACATACGCCGCGAATTGGATCCCGGAGAAAATAGCTATTAAAGATAGTTTAACTCCGGTAGAATTAGTTTCGTTTCGTGCAAAAACTCAGAAAGGAAATGTTACTCTTACATGGCAAACAGCAACCGAAGTAAATAATAACGGCTTTGAAATTGAACGCGCATTAATTTCATCAGGCGCCGGATCGACTTGGCAGAAAATCGGATTTGTAAAGGGAAACGGAAGTACTACGGCTGCAAAAGATTATTCGTTTACGGATAAACCAAAAGGCGGAACAGAATTTCAATATCGCTTAAAACAAATCGATTTTGACGGAACGTTCAAATACTCTAATGTTGTAAAGGCTTCGATAGCAAATGTAAATACCTTTATGTTGGAGCAGAATTATCCTAACCCTTTTAATCCAAGCACAAAAATTAGCTATCAGCTTGCAGAAAACTGTCTTGTTACCCTGAAAGTCTATGATGTTTTAGGGAATGAAGTTGCTGTGCTTGTTAATGAATGGCAGGAAGCTGGAAGTTATAACGCTGAGTTCACGACAACTACGAAGTCATTTGCAAGTGGAATGTACATATACAAAATTCACGCTGGTGATTTTTCTCAGATCAAAAAAATGTTGTTACTAAAATAGTAAAAATAAGCTCACCCTGTTTCCCTCTCCTTAATAAGGAGAGGGAAACAGGGTGAGGTCTGAAGGGGATTAACTTGGTTACTAAATTATCAAGTGCTAAAACACGTAGACAATTTTTTTTATCTCATTCTTTTTCTTTGTTCAAAATGAAATTTGTTCTTTACATAATTTTTCTTTTTTTCATAATGGGTACGTTTAGTATTAATGCCCAGATAACCTATTATGTCGATTATAAAAATGGAAGTGATACATACAGTGGTACTATCAGTCAACCATTTAAATTGATCAGTAAAGCAGTTTCTTTACTTGGCTCGAATATTGGTACAATTTATTTGAGAGGAGGCACACATTACTCCACTTCTAAAATAGGTTTAAGTAAAAACGGGACACAGGGAAACACGATTAACATATGGGCATATGCTGATGAGAACCCGATCATTAATTTTACAGGTATCGCTGCAAATACCGATGGGTTTAGTATCAGTGGTACTTATTATCATTTAAAAGGTCTTGAAATAGTGTACGCTACCCATAACGGAATAAGAATTTCCGGCAATAATAATACGGTAGAAGATTGCAGCGTTCATTTATGCGGTAACACTGGAATTCACATTTCCGGCGGTTCCTCAGGTTCAATCTATCCAAGTGATAATCTCATTCTAAATTGCGATGCATATTTTAATTTTGACTCACCGATTGGAGGTAACGCAGACGGTTTCAGCGCGAAATGGAATGTGGGAAGTGGAAATATTTTTAGGGGATGCCGGGCTTATAATAATTCCGATGATGGCTGGGATTTGTGGATGTGTACAGGTACAATAACTATCGAAAATTGCATCGCATTCCGTAACGGTGTTGATACATGGCATACCGGCCAGGTTGATGGAAATGGGAATGGAATAAAATTGGGCGGAAATTATATTGCGACTCCGCACATAGTTAAAAACTGTCTCGCCTTTGATAATGCAGGTAACGGAGGCCGGGGTTTTGATGAAAACAATAATTTAGCCGGTCAGACACTTTATAATTGTACTGCCTTTAGGAATCAAAGAGCAAATTATTATTTTAACAACGATCCTCTTTCTTCCGGTAAACATTCAATTATTAACTGCATCTCCTATTTTGAAGGAACAGCAAACATTTTTAAAAATTCGACTCTTCAAACAAATAGCTGGCAGGGTTTTACCGTTTCCACTACAGATTTTTTAACGGTTGATACAACGGGAATAACCAACTCACGAAATTCCGACGGGAGTTTACCACACACAAATTTTATGCTTCTGGCAGACGGAAGTGATTTTGTCGATGCCGGAACAAATATAGGTATACCTTATTACGGTTCGGCTCCGGATTTGGGATTTTGTGAATCATCATTTTCTTCTTTGCCGGTTGAATTAGCTGCATTCACTGCAACTGTTAAAAACGAAAACGTTGTTCTTAATTGGCAAACTGCTACCGAAATAAATAATTCCGGTTTTGAGATAGAAAGAAGACCATCCCTAATCTCTTCCCAAAGGGAAGGGACTTTTAATTCCCTCGTCGGGGGAAATGAAGGTGGCTTTATTAAAATCGGATTTGTAGAGGGAAACGGAAGTACTACCAATGCGAAAGATTATTCTTTCACCGACAAATCTAAAGGCGGAACGGAATTTCAGTATCGGCTAAAGCAAATCGATTTCGATGGAACATTCAAATACTCGAATGTCGTAACGGTTACGGTACAAAACGTGAATACATTTATGCTGGAGCAAAATTATCCTAACCCGTTCAATCCAAGTACTAAAATCAATTACCAGCTTGCGGCAAACAACCTTGTTACTCTAAAAGTATATGATGTTCTGGGGAATGAAGTAGCTGTTCTTGTAAATGAACAACAGGAAGCCGGCAATTACACAATACTGTTTACTACAAATGGTAAACAATTAGCGAGCGGAATGTCCTCCAAAGGCGGATACGCCTCTGGCGTATATTTCTACACATTATCCGCAGGTAAGTTTACGGATACAAAAAAGTTTATCCTTTTGAAATGAGATTTTAAAAATATTTCGAATACTATTTACTAAAAAACAAATTAGATAAGCTCAAAACAAATATTAGATTTCGGAGTGAATATGAGTTTAGTGTTACATTCAAAAATTATTTCCTTTAAGATAATTTTACTTTTTCTTCTTTTTATTGTTGCCATAAATTTTGGACAAACTAAAAGCAGAGTGGTTGGTACGGTAAAAGACTCAGAAACCAAAGAACCTTTGATTGGAGTAAATGTGGTTCTTCAGACTACTTATTTAGGCGCATCAACGGATATAAATGGAAAATATTTTATTGTGAACGTTCCCGTTGGTACGTATACGATGGAAGTTTCCATGATAGGATATACCAAAAAGAAAATTGTTGATGTTAGAGTTTCCGCTGACCGCGTAACAACCATAGATGTAGAGTTATCCTCAACCGCATTCCAGGGACAGGAAGTTCTTGTAGTAGCTCCGAGAAATGAATTACACAAAGAAGTTTCAAGCACCCAGTTGGTCGTAACAAATGAGCAATTAAGCAGCGCTGCAGGTATAAGAGAAGTAAATTCTTTTCTTGAAAAACAACCGGGAGTATCATCTTCAAATGGATTTCTTGAAATTCGTGGCGGTTCTGCAGATCAAACCGGAACTATGGTTAACGGTATGGGATATAATAATGCGGCAGTTGGTAATGCAGAGACTACAATTCCATTAAGTTCTATTGAGCAGATATCCTTGCTTTCAGGTGGATTTAACGCGGAATATGGAAATTTTAGATCAGGTTTAATAAATGTTACAACAAAGTCCGGTAGTAAAAGTGAATACCATGGAACCATCAACGTCTCCAAGAATCTGGCGCATCTAAAACGTTTTGGTCCTGAATTTACAGATGTTCATAGCCCAGCCTTAGCTCCATTTCTTGATCCAAGGGTTGCGTTTGTAGGTACAGCAGAAGCCTGGAAAGATGATCCTTATCAATTACAGCAGCATGAGACTTTTTCCGGGTGGAACAAACAAGCTAGTAATTTTAATATTGGCAAGCCGGTAGAAAAGCAAGCTACACCTTTAGATCTTTATTTATTAGCCGCCTGGATGCACATGGCTAAACCAGATTATGACGCTTTAGCTGAGTTGGGTTATACGGTTTCGGACGAACAGAAAAAACTTATTGCAGATCATGCAATGAAAGAAACCGGTTCAGATTATAATATTGATGCAGGCTTTGGCGGTCCGGTTCCGTTTGTAAGTGATTATTTAGGTGACGCTACTTTCTATATTTCGAATAATTCTAAAGAGAAATATTATATAATGCCCGTAAGCAGGCGGAGTGAAAAATCGTATGTTACCTTAGCCACAATGAAATCAAATCCGATACAATCTCTAACAATTTCTTTGAATGCTTTGTGGAAAAGGCAGTTGGGTGTTAGTCCTATTCGTCCCGCGTTTGCAGATTCTCCCGACGCAAGTAGACAGGGAGGCTTTATGCCGATTGACAACGTTAAATATTTTATAAAAACTCCTGATCAATGGTACGATCCTCCTTTGTTTCCGCTTTTAGATCAAACTACATTGATGGGGGGACTAAATGTAAACCACATGTTAAGTGAAAAAACATTTTGGGAGTTATCGCTAAGTTATCTCTCAATTAAAGATCATTCACCTACGGGAGATAACCGGAATAATACCGTACTTACTCACTTTGGTCCATTTCCGGTTTCGGAAATGCCATATGGGAAATGGCAGTTTGCACCGAACAATAAACTTGTTGGTATATTTGGTACCGATACAATCTCATATACATATCCCGGATACGATGCTTTACCAGGTATTACAAGAAGATTTAGAAGTAAAGAAGGTGATCTTTACACGAATGTTCACACTCAACAATACAAAGCAAAATTTGATCTCACTTCTCAATTTGGTGACCACCATTATTTTAAAACAGGATTTGAATACAATTTGATAGACTTAAATCATATGTTTTGGGAAAAATGGAATACCAATGCTTACAATACGTATGAATTAAACTATCACAGAAAGCCGAGCCAAACTGGTCTCTATATTCAGGATCAAATTTCTTATGATGGCATTGTTGCAAATATTGGGTTGAGGATGGATTATTTCTATGGTGGCGGTGGTAAGTGGCCTACCGGTGAACCTTTCTCTGAGGAAGCTTTTGTCTATATACCAAGTAGAGATATTGGCGCCGGTGCAGCGGCGGACAGCTTTTTTCAGAAATTGTCTGAAGGAAGATCGTTGATGTGGGAATGGTGGGAAGAGTATGACAAAACTCATCCAGGTTTTCTAACACCGATTAAAAATTACATAACCTTCAGTCCGCGACTAGGTATTGCATTCCCCGTTACCGAGAACTCAAAATTTTATTTTAATTACGGGCATTTTAGATCTAACCCTCCCTATTATTCAATGTACTTAGTTAAATTCCGATTCTCAAAAACCGGTTTGTATGAAATGTCGAATCCAAACCTTGAACCTCCCAAAACTATTTCATACGAATTAGGTTTATCCTATGATTTTTTTGAAAATATTTTATTGTCAATTTCCGGCTATTCAAAAGATGTTACAGGTCAACAGGGGAATGTTGAATATAGTAATTCAAAAGCAATTGTTGCTTACGATAGCTGGGCGAATAATGAGTATGAGGATATTCAGGGACTTGAAATAAACTTTTCTAAAAATGATAGAAGCTGGATTACCGGATGGGTAAATTTTAATTATATGTTAAAGAAAAAGGGGCTTACCGGGCGTCAACTATTTAGTGATATTACGATAAATAGTAATGATGAAGGGCTTTATAAAGGAAATGAAACCAAATTTTTACCCCAACCACAATTATCGGCAAATATTACTTTGCGAAGCCCTGACAAAATATTTAATGATAATTTATTAAATCAATTAACAGCAAATTGGGAATTGACTATCTTCACTAAATGGTCGGCTGGAACTTATTTCACATGGAATCCACTTGATAAAGACGATATTGAATCAAATATGCAGTACCCCGATTATTATATGGTTGATCTTAGATTAAGCAAGTCGTTCAACATCGCTGGTCTCAATACAACTTTTTATGCCGATATAACAAATGTATTTAATATCAAAGTAAGTTTATTAAGCAAGGGATATGCCTTTAATGATGCTAACTTGGATGAATATAATTATTACGCATCATTGCATTTACCAATGTATAACTCTTCAGAATTTGATGCTTTAAGAAATAATCCTTTAAATAAAGGATTGTTCATTGGTGGAGACGACAAAGTAGGCGATTTAAGATCTGCGGATAAACCATATATCAATGATCCAAATTATTCGTACTGGGTTAATGGTAATCCACGAGATATTTGGTTTGGATTAAAGATTGACTTTTAAAAAATAGGCTATCCTATAAAAAATTGTATCACAGAATATTATTCTGTGATACAGAAATTAACTTGAAGTGAATTTATACTTTAAATGAAATACAAAATTTATTCCTGCAGGAGATTTGAATGAATTCAAAAACATTTTTAAGAAATTTGAGGAGAGATCTAATTCTCATGGTTATGATATCTGGTGCTGTTTCAACGTTTGCCCAAAATCTGGAATCACAGACAGAGCAAGTAAAATTGGGAAGAATTTGGGGAGGGGTAACAGCAAATGGAGATAAGGCTACATTTGATTATAGAAACGGATTTTTTCCGAATGACTATGATATCCTCCAATACCGCGGGCAAAATAACGATAATTTTTTCGGTTCCGGATTTATACTGGCTGCAACAAATTGGTTGGCTCCAACTCTCAAAGATTCTGTTTATAAAGTTGCAGTTTTTGGTCCTAAAAATGATTTTTTCCCGAATGGGAAAGTGGTTGTTCCAATAACAAACTATATTCGTTATAAATTTCCCACACAAATAATTGATAATCAACCGGTTGGCATTACTGATTTTGGCGTCTATGATCCGTCGCAATTTACTAACGGGACATACGATCAAGTAGTTGAAGGAACTTATAAAAATGTTTTGGGTGTTGAGGTGAAAAGAAAAATTATGGTTTGGAGTCAAAACTATAACGATAATTATGTTATCATTGATGCAGAATTTACCAATGTTGGTTATACGAAGAAAACCGCAAGCGGGGGAGACTCTTTAGTTTTAGATACGTTACACAATTTTCACATTTCTTTGCAACAAGCGATGGGCAATAACTATTATTCAGTTGGTTCACACCCAACTCCTCCATCCGGGGGAGGACCGGTTTATACCAATGTCTGGCAACATTATTACGGTGGAAGACCAAATGATTCCCTAAGAGTTTTTTATTTCTACAGCGCGGATGATCCAAATTCATCAGGTGACAATATGGGAGCTCCGGTTGTTACCCAAAGGGGCAGATTACTTAACGCAAATTTTACATTTTATACAATTCTGCATGCTTCCAAAGAGCCTTATACAAATCCCGCTCAGGATGTTGATGATTTCCTACAGCCAAAAGTAACCTATATTGGTAATGAGACAAAATTTCCAAGCCCGGAAACCGGTGAAGATGAATTTGGAAGTAAAAACTTTTGGGCTATTCGGGGAGGTTTATCGGATCGAGATTCACTACCAGGAAGAATTCCGGGTACACATCACGGCATAAACAACGATGAGTTGGGAACTCCCGATTTTTCCAATTTCCCCTCTGGTACAACTCAAAGTAATAACTCACGAAATTTCAGTTCATTTGGTCCTTACACTTTTGCACCAAACCAAAAAATACGAGTTGTTTTTGCCTGCGGATTTACTGGAATCGGGTATGAGAAAGCTCAGGAAATTGGTGAAAAATGGTTAAAAGGAACCTTAGAAGATCCTCAGAACATGCCTAATCCTCAAACCGGCTGGCTTCCTTCAAATTTTGCGTTTCCACAAAACGCTTCCGAACAGGATAAACGAAAAGATCGATGGATAAGTATGGGGTTAGACTCAGTAATGTTAGCAGCTTATAGGGCAAAATGGAACTTTGAACATAATTACTCAATTCCTCAAGCGCCACCACCTCCAAGTTATTTCCAAATTTCAGGTTATGCTGAAGGTGTTGAAATCAAGTGGAATGATACAGAAGCGGAGGTGATGTCTAACTTTGACGGTTATAGGATTATGAGAAAACTTTCCATTTCTGATACGGTTTTTTACAAGGAAGTATATTCGTCAGAGAGTGATGATAAAGCTGCAGAACACACATATATGGATAAAACTGTTTTGTCCGGCGCACAATATTATTATTTTATTCAAGCCAAAGCAAAGATAAGTGATAATGATTTATATGCAGATCCTACTACAAGAGGAAAGGTAATATTTAGCAATCGAGTTTATATCCCAAATATTTCTGACATTAAACCCCCCAAGTTCTACACGGATGATATGAGTCGCATAAGGATTGTACCCAATCCATATAATATTAAGGATCCTCTTTTAACTATTGCTGCCGGACTCACTGACAGACGAGGTATAACTTTTTATAATCTGCCAACCGTAGTAACAATAAAAATATTTTCCGAGAACGGTGATCTTGTGCAAACTCTTGAACATCATCCAGTTGAAAAACATGGACTTGAATATTGGGACATGGTATCCTCCAGCCAGCAAGTAGTTAGCAGTGGAGTATATATTGCCGTATTTCAAAAACCTTCCGGTGAAATAACGTATCAGAAATTTATTGTGGTGAGGTAATAAAATGAAAAAAGCTTTTATTCTTTCGTTTTTGTTGTTTGCTTCAATCAGTTTTGCACAAATAAATTTAAATAAGGTAGCTCAAAGTACTATGAACTTTCTGCTCGTGGGAACATCTCCCAGAGCGAGTGCAATAGGAGAAGCATATACGGTGCTTGGTAATAATTCTGAAAGTATGTTTTATAACCCTGCAGGTTTAACCGATATTCAAAGTGAATTTGATGTCTCAGTGAATATGACCACTTGGATTGCAGATATCAATTATTTAAGTGGCAGCGCTGCCTGGAATTTGGGAAATTACGGTGTAGTAGGAATTAATTTGTTGACGGTTGATTACGGAACAATTAACGGGACAAGTTTGATTCTTGATGGAGATCAAAGTATTTATCCTCTCGGGTATAGAGACGATGGGGAATTGGGAAATGTTGGAGCGTATGCTTTTGGAGTTGCATACGCAAAAGCAATTTCCACACAATTCTCTATTGGTGGGAACATGAAACTTGCATCTCAAAGTCTTGGTGGAAATTCTTTGGGTGCTGGAACAGTTAAACAAAACAATGCTACCAAATTAGTTTTTGACGCAGGAGTAAAATATAAAACGGGATTTAAAAGTTTTGCGTTCGGGATGGCTATCCGCAATTTTGCTTCAAATATTAAAAGAGAAGAAATTTCGGAACAACTTCCAATTACATTCACTTTAGGCGCAGCAATAGATTTATATGATTTCATTGAGCCGGAACATAATGATGAATCTGCTCTCAACGTAGAAGTTGATTTCCTTCACCAAAATAATTACTCGGAAAGGGTAAACTTGGGCATAGAATATAAATTAATGAAAATGCTTTTCCTCCGAGCAGGTTACCAAACAAACCGTGATTTAGCTTCATGGTCCGGTGGTGTTGGTGTTAATACATCCATCTCTGATTATGATCTTCAGTTTAATTACTCCTATTCGCGATTTGAAATTTTCGATTCTGTGAATCGAATCTCGGTTTCTTTAAACTTTTAATTTGAAGGGTTTGCTCTGTTTCTATTTTTTTTTGAATCGGTTTAAATTAATAGAACGCATGGGGGAGAAAAAATTTTCGGTTCATTTTAAGATGCTAAATCTGTCCTTGTTAATAATTAATTAAGTAATTAATTTCTGGTCAGATTTATCATGTATTAATTACCTTGAAGTTCTTTCACATCAGTTGAGTCCATAAAAATTTAATCAGGAATAACTTAATAACAGATCACAAACAAAAAGGGAATCTTATGAAAAAGTTCTTACTTCTTTTCAACGTTCTTATCATTGGCTTGATGATTACAGCCAATACATTCAGCCAGACGACGGGTGATTTTCGAAGCGCTGCTTCGGGAGTTTGGTTCGTAGCCGCAACTTGGGAAAGTTTCGACGGCACTAATTGGGTTACAGCAGCAACCACTCCAGGTTCTACCACCAATGTCACTATCCGCAGCGGTCATACCATTTCATTTGAAGCAAGTTCCAAAGCGGTTAATAAATTGATCATTGACGCAGGGGGCGCTATTGTTTGTAACGGTAGCTCTGCAAGTCCAAAATATCTCAATCTTTATGACAGCTTGATCAATAATGGCTCATTTGGTCTTGCCACGGACGACGGATTAGGGGTTAAACCATACAACACAAATGCAGTATTAACAGGCACAGGCAATTATTATATCTGCCGTTTTCAACCTCAAACAGCAGGCCAAACAGTAACCTTTGATGCTAATATTACTTTTCAATATTCGGGTTCTTCCGGCACGGGTGGGTCAGCAGTTTATGCTAATGGCAAGGAGGGAGTTAATTTAGTTATTAATGCCGGGAAAACGATAACCATTGGAAGTAATGCAAATTTTACTGTTGGAACCGGTTCAGGTTCCGACGGCGCTAATGGTATGAACGTAACGGTTAACGGAACACTCACTTTTACTCCATCTGGAAGTGGGAGCAATTTTAGTCTTCGACCTGGCGTTGGAAAAGTTTATAATCTTATGGTAAATGGAACAGTTAATTTAGCAAGCGACCTTCTTGCAAATGGCGGAGGGACAGCCAATATTACAATTAACAATGGCGGAGTGATTAATCATCTATCTACGGGAAGAAATGTTGATATTTCAGGAGATTCAACTAATATTGCTTTTGTTGGGACAGGGAAAATAAATTTAGGAGCTAACACACTTCTTCTTGGAAAACCCTTTTCCGGTACTTCTGCAAATTTAAGTGCAGATGCAACATCTTCATTAAAATTGATGGGAACTGTTGCCAACATTAATATCCCGGGCTTTATTAATTCGTTGAATGCTCTGGAATTAAACAATTCATTCGGAACAACTCTTCAGGGTCCATTATCTCTTGCTAAACTTACCTTAAAAAACGGAAACTTAGTAACTTCAACCTATACTTTAACATTACGCGATGGTGGATCAATCTCCGGTGAAGACAGTGCGAGGTATGTTATTGGAAAACTAGTAACAACTCAAACAGTGTTGGCTGACTCAGTTTCATCCTTAGGTGGTGTTGGTGTTGCTTTGGGCGCCGGTATTGATAATTTAGGCGATGTAACGGTTACACGAGTTTCCGGCATCAATGGTGAAGTTACAATTGCCGGAAAATCCGGGATAGCCAGAAGGTGGACGGTCACTTCATCTAATCCTCCGACCAACGGAAGAGATTTATCTTTTACCTGGGTAAAAGATGATGATAATGGTAAAGACATGACAAAAGCCACTATTTACAAGAGTAATGACGCCGGAGTTCATTGGTTTGCTGTGGGAACCGAACAGAATATTGTTGTTGATACTTTGAGAACAAGAACAATAAAAGTAAACACTACTTCATTTTCGGATTGGACGGTAAGTGATGATGCTAATGCTTTACCTGTGGAATTGGTAACCTTTAGTGCATCTGTTTCTGGAAAAGATATTGTTCTCTCATGGAAGACAGCAACAGAATTAAACAATAGAGGTTGGGATGTAGAACGCGAAAACACTAATTCAAAATCATGGGTAAAAGTTGGTTTTGTAAATGGTGTTGGTACAACGCTAACTCCGAACAACTATTCATTTACTGATAAAAATGTTACCAGTGGAAAATATCTTTATCGATTAAAACAAGTTGATAACGATGGAACTTCCACTTACGGAAAAACCGTTGAAGTAGACTTCCAGGGAAAACCGTTAACCTATGCGCTCGACAATTATCCAAATCCATTCAATCCTGAAACAAAGATCAGATTTGAGATTCCGGTAACTTCATTTGTTAATGTTTCCGTTTACAATGTTCTTGGCGAAAAAGTTGCAACATTGGTTAATGAAAGCATGGAACAGGGTGTTTATGAAAAGAGTTTCGGAGCAAACAATCTTACAAGCGGTGTTTATATTTATAAACTTTCTGCCGGTTCGTACACCATCACAAAAAAGATGATGTTGACGAAATAATTTCTTCACTTAAAAAAGAGATTCCATCTTATTAAAAGGTGGAATCTTTTTTTTTCAAAAAAAACATTCTAACAATCTGTTAGTTTATCGAACTGAAATTAGTTGTATGGATTAGATTTTTCACCTTCCAAAAAAACAGTATGAATTTACTACTTTAGCCGAAGGTGAAAAGAGTATGTTCATCTACATAATTTAATTAAACGATAAAGCCAAATAGCCATTCCGGATTTTTTCAATACTATGTATCAAAAAATAGTTGCTCTAATTCTCATAACCTTTGTTTTCATCAACACAGAAATTTATAGTCAAACCGCTGCAGCAGTGTGGCACCTTACTGCCGATCAATCTGTTATTGCCGCCGGTGATGTAACACCCAGCGAACAAGAATTATCGAACATGCAGGTAAAATATGTAAGTAATGTTCAGAGAAGCAGTCCTACAGGTACTGCAGGCACATGGCCTTCTGAAAGTTCAGAAAATGTTACTCGATTTATGCAGTTTAGGATTTCACCGACACAAGGAAATCTCTTGAATGTTACTTCACTATCCCTATTCTTATATGCCAGCGCCGGAAGCGGAATGCGGGCGAACGTCTATTATTCAAAAGATTCCACCTTCACTGACCGGACACAAATCGGAAGCACTTTCAGTTTAAGCAGTACTGCCCCGGTTGCGCCAAATGCAACAGCCGGGCCAAATATTTCGATAAAAGATAACGAAACTTTTTATTTAAGAATTTATCCATGGTACACAACCAGCACAACAACTAAATATTTAATTGCCTATTCAGTTGTTATTAACGGAAACACAAATTCGATGGTTTCTGTTTTTACTTCTGTAAATACTTTAGAAAAATTTCTCCAGTATCCCGATTCATTATCAAGTACACAATTTTATTTCGTTTCAGGAACGAATCTCTCCGAAAATGTAGTAGTAACTCCTCCGGAGAATTTTGAAATTTCGAAAGACAGCGGCACAATCTGGAATAATTCTTCTTCACCGATAACCTTAACACAAACCGGCGGTGTTATTGATGGACAACCGGTTTCGATAGCTGTTAGATTACATGCTGCAAATCCCGGTAGTTATAGCGGAGAGATTACACACTCAAGCGGTGGTGCGCTTACAAGATTGGTTCAAGTCTATGGCTCACATTTACCGAAGGAACCGACAAAACAAGCATCCATTACTTTTGGTGAAGCGACAGGTCATTCGATACAAGTAATTTTTCCCGGAGGCGATGGCGAAAAAAGAGTTTTAGTTATTAAAGCCGATAATCCCGTTAATTGGTTCCCAAATGATGGTGAACAATATTCCGGTGTTTCAAATAATTTTCTTTCGGCTGAAGATAAAGGAAGTGGAAATAAAATCGTTTATGAAGGAACCGATACAAGCATTGCGGTAATCGGTTTATCAAGCAACATGAAATATTATTTTGCAGTTTATGAATATAATTCAGCCGACAACGGATCACAAAATTATCTAATCACTAAACCGGGAACCGGCAGTGTACCAACAGTAGCAGTTGCTGCACTTTTAACCAATCCTGATTTACTTGCGTTCGGAAATTTAGCGGCTAACAAAGATACGTTGGTAAAAAATTATAGTTTATCAGGTTCTCTTCTTACTTCAGGTGGCGGAAATATTTCTATTACAGCGCCCGAAGGATTTGAAATTTCTTTAGCTCGTACTTCCGGATTCTCTTCAACTATTTTGCTTCCTTATTTGGGAGATTCACTTTCCAGCTCAATAATTTATGTGCGTTTTATTCCTACGGCATTAAAGACTTACAACGAAACCATTACTAACACCGGTGGCGGAACTTCCGTTAATATCCCGGTTTTTGGTGTTGGAGTGAAAGAGGTAATAGATGCCAACTTTCCGGTTGGGTTCGCCTCATTGAATGGCGGTACTACCGGCGGAACAGGCGGTGATACGGTTACTGCTGCCAATGCGCAGCAAATTGCCGACATTATGAAGTTACGCGAAAAAGGAATTAATACTCCGTTAATAATTTATATATCGGGAGTGCTGAGCGGTTTTTCAACAGAGATTTCTGTAAAACGAACAAGCAACATTTCAATTATTGGATTAGGAAATGATGCTGAATTTCTTGGATTCGGGATGAAAATTGTAGATTGCAAAAACATTATTGTCCGTAATATTTTATTTGCTGATTGTAAGGTTGATGAAAAAGACGGCGTCTCAATTGATGGAAGCAGTAACGTTTGGATTGATCATTGCACTTTTACAGACAGCCCTTCGAGCGATCCTTCGGGTAATAGTCACGATGGAGAATTAGATATTAAAAGCGGCGCATTTAATGTCACTGTTTCATATAACCATTTTATGAATCACAGAAAAACTTGTTTGCTTGGTCATACACCGGATCAGGTTTCCGATACAACAATGAAAGTTACTTATTACAGAAATTGGTTTGATGGAACTTATTCACGGCATCCGAGAATAAGATTTGCAAAAGCACATCTTCTCAATAATCTTTATTCTAACAACGGCGTTAATGGTGGGTATGGAGTCGGGATTACCTGTCAAGCTCAGGTATTGGTAGAAGGAAATTATTTTGAAAACACGCCAACGCCTATTTTAATATCTACAGTTAATGATTTCGGTGAAACTCTGAGCGGAGATCCGGCTGGATTTGTAAAAACGCTTGATAATTACATACTCCATTCAGGGGTGTTGGTGGAGAATTTAACGGGCTATAATTTCGATCCGAGGATATATTACAGTTACACTCCCACCGATGCTCAAAGTATAAAAGATATTGTTATGCAAAATGCAGGCGCTGCAAAATTAGATCCGGTTGCAATTAACGAATCTCAAAATTCCAATTCATCTTTATCTTTTAATTTATTACAGAATTATCCAAACCCGTTTAATCCGGAAACAGTGATCAGTTGGCAGTTGGCAGTCGGCGGTTACGTAACATTAAAAATATATGATGTTCTTGGAAATGAAGTAACAAGGCTTGTTAACGAATATCAATCCGAAGGAATTCATCACAAAATATTTTCAGTTGAAAAGAATACATTTGCTTCAGGCATTTATTTCTATCAACTGCAAGCGGGTAGTTTTATGCAGATGAAGAAAATGGTCATTTTAAAGTGAGACAAACCATTGCACAACTATTCACACTATTCTACATGAAACATTTTACTTGTCTAATTGTTTTTTTAATTTTTGTTAATCCAGTTTTGCTTTGTCAGCAAAACACAAAACCAGTTATACCGGAAATTACCGCAGAAAAACTCATTCAAAACTTCATTGCGTTACATCCCGATTCAATTACTTACCCGGATGAAGGAAAAAGTTACAAATGGAATTATGAACAGGGATTGATGCTTGAAGCTTTTTATCAAATGTGGGAGATGACCCATCAACAAAAATATTTTGAATACATCAAAAAAAATCTTGATCATTATGTTGATGATTCCGGAAATATTAAAACATATAAGTATAGCGACTTCAATATTGATAATATTGCTCCGGGAAGACAACTCTTAACTCTTTACACCGTAACACACGAAGAAAAATATCTAACTGCCGCCAAGCTGTTACGTAAACAATTGAAAAATCATCCGAGGACAAGCGAAGGGGGATTTTGGCATAAAAAAATCTATCCTAATCAAATGTGGCTTGACGGATTATATATGGGCGAACCTTTCTATGCAAAATTTGCTTCGCAATTTAATGAGAAAGAATCTTTCGACGATATTTTCAATCAGTTTTATTTTATTGAACGTCACACGAGAGACAGTTCGTCCGGACTCTTTTTCCATGCTTGGAATGAAACAAAAGATCAGAAATGGGCGGATACACTTACCGGCACTTCACCAAATTTTTGGGGACGTGGAATCGGATGGTACTGCATGGCTCTCGTAGATGTTTTGGATTATTTCCCCGAAGATCATCCGAAGCGAAATTCATTAATTACTATTCTGAAAAATCTTTCCGAGAGTTTAATGAAATACCGCGATTCAAAAACGAGACTCTGGCATCAAGTTGTTGATAAAGGAAACCAAGAAGGAAATTATTTTGAGGCTTCCGGTTCACTGATGTTCATTTATGCTTTCGCAAAGGGAGCCAATAAAGGATATCTTGATACTAAATATTTAGAATTTGCAAAAGAATCATTTAAAGGTGTTATTGAAAATCTTGTTACGGTTGATGATAAAGGAATTCTCTACTTAAATAATGTCTGTGCAGGCGCCGGGTTGGGCGGCAAACCATACCGCGATGGGAGTTATCAATATTACATCAATGAAAAAATCAGAGTTAATGATTTTAAGGGATATGGACCCTTCATTCTATCCGCGATTGAATTGGAAAAATCCGATTATATTAATGGCATTATAAATAAAGAGAAAAAAGAATTTAAAGTAGGTTTAGATTATTATTTTAATAGCGAATTAAAAAACGGAAAACGTTTCCATTACACGTGGGAGGATGAAACCAATTCCGGATTTTCCGAATTAGGAAAACTTATCGGCAAATTAGGTGGGAATATTTTAGCGTTTGAAACCGTGCCAACAAAGGATGCTTTGGAGAAAGTTTCAATCTATATTCTTGTTGATCCCGATATCGCTTCGGAAAATCCACACCCAAACTATATTGATGAAACATCACGAAAAGAAATAGTTAAATGGGTTTACAACGGTGGAATTCTTCTAATTTTTGCTAACGACAGTTTGAATTGTGAATTTGAAAACCTTAATTTGCTTACAGAAAAGTTTGGCATTCATTTCAACGGTGATAGCAAAAACCGGGTAGTCGGGAAAAATTATGATTTGGGTAAAATCGATTCTTTTCCTCAGCATCCAATTTTTGAAAGTGTAAAAAGTATTTATTTAAAAGAGATAAGCACTTTAACCGTTTCCACAAATGCAAAGTGTATTTTAGAGAATAATAAAAATTGTATCATGGCATTTTCGGAATATGGCAAGGGATTTGTTTTTGCAGTCGGAGATCCTTGGTTTTATAATGAATATTTCGACAACAGAAAACTGCCGGAAGAATTTGAAAATTATAAAGCCGCCGAAAATCTTTTCATTTGGTTAAAAAGTAAATTCAATTTAAAATAACTTATCGTATTAAAAGAATTATGGTAAAGAAAACTCAACCTATTAAGTTAGAAGATTTAGCAAAACAATTAAACGTTTCGAAAGTGACGATCTCTAAAGCTTTGCGCGGGCACCCGGATATTTCTTACAGCACTACTGAAAAAGTAAAAGCTCTTGCAGAAGAATTGGGCTATATGCCTAACATCATGGCGCGCAATTTATCTTCTCGAAGATCAAATACAATCGGGCTCGTAGTACCTAAAATTGCTCACGTCTTTTTTGCGTCTATCATCGAAGCAGTTTATGATGCTGCGTTCGAAAATAATTATGAAATTGTCTTGACGGTTTCTCAAGAGCAAGCCTATCGTGAAAGGAAGCATATTTTATCCTTGCTTTCAATGCGTGTTGATGGACTAATTATTTCCATTACCGAGGAGACAACCGACCTCTCAATATTCGAGAAGGTAATGTCACACGGTGTGCGGCTGGTGTTCCTTGATCGCGTTCCCAACATGCCAAACATATCTAGCGTAACTGTTAATGATAGAGTCGGCGCTTTTACGGCAATAGAGTACGCAATTAAAAAAGGATATAAAAAAATTGCTCACATCGGAGGATATCATAATATCAACATTGGTAGAGAGCGTTTTCAAGGATTCCGCGAAGCGATGAGCAAATACAAAATACCAATTAAATCCGAATGGGTTACCGAAGGTGGTTTCTCCGAAGAAGATGGCTACAACGCTTTCCATGAAATTTATAAAAAAGGTGACCTTCCTGAGTATATACTTGCGGTCACTTATCCGGTTGCTTTGGGAATCTATAATGCGGCGGCTGAAAAGGGCATTAGTATTCCGGGAGATATTGAAATTACCTGCTTCGGAAGTAATACCTTTAATAAGAACATTCCATCTTTTTTTAATTTTGTTAATCAATCAACAAAAGAACTTGGGACTCAGGCTGTAAAAATGATGATCGAACAAATTAATAATCCGAAAGATTTTAATCCTCAAAAAATTGTTCTTGATACCGAACTTTTTATTGCTGATAACCTGTCGCAAAGAATTGCATTATAGTTTTCGAGATTGTATAAATAGCAACTCCATCACCCATGAACGAACCAGGGATGGTTTACCTGATGATTATATATTTTAGAGTTTGATGAAATGACAAAATTGATTTTCGGATTGCTGTTTCTCTTCGGTTTTCACATTGATTACAATCCCGTAATTTATCTTATCGGCGATTCCACAATGGCAAATAAACCGCTTGAGGATAATCCGGAAAGAGGCTGGGGGCAGATGTTTCCATTATTTTTTAACGACGAGTTAACGATTGAGAATCATGCAAAGAATGGACGAAGCACCAAAAGTTTTATTCAAGAAGGTTTATGGCAAAAAGTATTGGATAAATTAAAACCGGGTGATTTTGTCTTCATTCAATTTGGACATAATGACCAAAAAATTGCGGATACAAATCGATATGCAGAAGCGCATACTGCATATAGACAAAATTTAATCAGATATGTAAATGAGTCAAGAGATAAGGGAGCAAATGCTGTATTGTTAACTCCTGTTAATAGAAGAAAATTTGATGAAAATGGAAAATTTGTTGATCAGCACGGTGATTATCCATCTGTTGTAAGAAGCGTTGCGGCGGAGATGGATGTTCCTTTAATTGATCTTCATAAGAAAAGCGAAAAAGTATTTTCAGAATTAGGTCCGGAGAAAACGAAGGGACTTTTTTTATGGATCCCTCCAAATAAATATAAATCGTTACCTAACGGTAAAATAGATAACACTCATTTCTCCTCCGAAGGAGCCATCTTAGTAGCTTCTTTAGTTGTGGAAGGAATGAAAGAAATAGCTCTGCCTATCATTAAATATCTAAAAACAAATCCAACTTTTGGGAATTAGTTTTACCGATTCGGTCGATAAAAATATTCTTACAATTAATTAAAACTAAATTTTATAAGAATTAGCACATGATATTCAATTCAAAATATTGGGGGATCTTTTTATTCACTGTATTCATCTCACTTGTAGAAACAAAAGGGTACACTCCGGATTTTGTTGTTGCGCAGGACGGTAGTGGAAATTATTCTTCAATCCAACAAGCCGTTGATGCTGTTCCTTTAAATCCATTGCGGAGATATACTATCCTTATTAAAAACGGAATTTACAACGAGAAAATATTTTTCGAGAAAAGTTTTATCACTCTTATTGGTGAAAGTAGAGACAGCACAAAAATTGTTTATGCAGAATTAAGAGGCAATTGGAAAGCAACGCATCCCGATGATTGGGGAGCGGCAGTAATTAATATAAAAAACGGCGCGACCGATTTAATATTCAAAAACCTTACCGTACATAACAATTATGGCAGTCTTTATGGCAATACTGATCATCAATTTGCAATAAGAGGCGGCGGCAATCGAATCATTATTGTTGATTGCAATATCATCTCAGATGGTGGCGATGCTTTAAGTTTATGGAATAAAGTTGATGGGATGTATTATCATAAAAATTGCTATTTTGAAGGATACGTTGATTACGTCTGTCCGCGAGGTTGGTGTTATATAACCGACAGTAAATTTTACGGACATAACAAAAATGCATCTATTTGGCATGACGGCAGCAAAGATGAAGATCAGAAATTTATTATCCGTAATTCCTCTTTCGATGGTGTTCCCGGTTTTGCGTTAGGGCGATTTCATAGAGACGCGCAGATTTTTTTAATTGATTGTATGTTCTCAAAGAACATGGCGGACAAAGAAATATATCACAAAATATCCGAACCGCCGGTAACATTGCAGTGGGGTGAAAAGAGAATCTATTTTTCTAATTGTCACGGCGATTCGATTGATTATGCGTGGCATGCAGATAATGTTGATTCTATTCAAAGCAAACCTTCTTCCAAAGAAATTACTCCGGCTTGGGTTTTCAAAGGAAAGTGGGATCCGGAAGCCGTATTATTAAAGGAGTTTAACAATAAAGATTAATTGAATTTAGTTTGAAGAAGATATAAAAAAGCCGTTGGTTTTACTAACGGCTTCTTTGTTTTAAACTTGTCAGTTTAACTCTTTCATAAGCACCCAGTCCATATCATCAAAGTCTTGATTTTCGCCTCCCATTCCCCAAATAAAAGAATAGCTTTGCGTAGCAACTCCGCTATGAACAGACCAACTCGGTGAAATGACCGCTTGACCGTTTCGCAAAATGAAATGTCTTGTTTCATTTGGCTCGCCAAAAAGATGAAGAACTATCGCATCTTCACTTATATTAAAATACATATAAACTTCCGAACGCCTTTGATGTGTATGCACCGGCATCGTGTTCCAGACGTTTCCTTCATCAAGTTCCGTTAAACCCATAACTAATTGGCAACTCTTAATTCCATGCGGATGAATGTACTTGTAGATGGTTCTTTTGTTCGCATCTTTTTGACTTCCAAGTTTAACAGGTTCCGCATCGGAAAACTTTTTATGCGTGGTTGGATATTCCATATGTGCGGGGTAACTAACAAAATAAAATTTCGCAGGTTGTTCGGCGTGTAAACTTGAAAATTCTATCTCTTTCGTTCCTTTGCCAATATAAAGCGCATCTTTATTTTCTAAAGAAAATACTTTTCCATCAGCGATGATTGATCCATTCCCACCAATGTTAATGATGCCGATTTCGCGTCTTTGTAAAAAATAATCTGCCGCCATTTCTTTTTTACTGCTCAGTAATTTTAATTTTTCATTCTTGGGTACAGCAGAACCGGTTATCGATCTATCGACGTCTGAATAAACTAAATAAATTTCATCTTCCTTGAAAAGTTTATCAATAAAGAATAACTTTTTTAATTCATCGGAGGTCATTTTTTTATAAGAAAGATTATCTGTTGTGAATCGTACTTCCATACCTTATCCAGTTGATAGATGTTATATTTAAAACAATTAAGAGCGAAAGATTAAATTAAACTCTCTGTTTATTCTCCAAGGAAAAGAATTTTTATATGGCGGTCATAAATATTTTCAAAAACATTTTTACCAATAACGCGATCATATTTTTTTAAAGCGTCATAATACTTATCTCCCATCTCTGCGGCGATCTTAAATCCCAGATGGAGCAATTGCCTGAAATGGATATTATATTTATCACATGTTTGGTCATGTCGTAACGCATTTGTAAAGTCTTCGCTCGACCATTTCCACACTTCTTCGGGTTTTGGTAATTTCTCAAAGTCAATATCAACAACGGTGGCATATGGTTTCATTAATTCACTGCTTCTCAAAAAAGACTGTTGGTAAATTTCTTTTGAAATTTCCAGACCGTCGCCTCCAGCTTCAGCCAATCCGATCAATTCTTCCAACCATGTTGTTCCTGCTGTCTTCAAATGCAAGCCGGCATCATATTTTTTTATAATTTTATTTATCGGTTTGTAAAGAGAAAATTTATCGCTTCCGGAATGAATGCTGAGTTTAAGATTCATCGGCAGACTAAATTCTTTTACAGTAAAGTTGATTACTGCAACATCATCTTCAAATTCACGAATAAATTGATTGACGTCTCCAACATAATCAACGCCTTTATTAAATCGTCCGGTAAATTTTGGAGCGATGGTTTGAACCGGAATATTTTCAGCGGCAAGTCCGCATAAAATAAAAAATAATTCTTCGGGAGATTGTGCTTCGTTACTTTCGTCAACAGATACTTCCGTAACAAAGTTATCTTCGCCTTTAACAGTTTTAATATGGTTGTAAATTTTTGAAGCTTCTTTTATAGCCACTAAATATTTTTCCGCAATATTTATTAATTTGTCTTCAGTTATAAGAAACGTTTTCGAAACATTCGAGATAACAAGCGAACCGATGTATTTGGAAGTTAATGCTAAGAAAGAATATAAATCTTCATCGGTAGGCTTTTGACCAATAAAATCAGCTACATCAAGCGTGTAGAAATCAGCATATTCAACAAAAGCATCAACAGTATTTAATCCGATATGGTCGGCATCTACGTAATAAGCGTCTTTCCAATTGAGCGCAGTAACCGCTTTATCGGCTTCCAATCTTACGGTACTTGGTGAAGAGCCGATTATTGTATGTTCACGTTTTGATTTGTTCCAAACCGGAACAATAGTGACACCTTTTTCTTTGGCATTTAAGAATGCTGATAATTGTGCTTCCCCTTGATGGCTAAACCTGTCCCCGATTCCCATCGAATATTTTTCCAGTGTCATAATACTTCTCAAGTTATTTCAAATACTTAAATAGGTTAGTTCAATCTCACTCGGAGCCTTTTGAATAGCTGTTACGCTTGGACTGATTCTTTTGTGATGAAGAAATTATTGAACAATTTCCTGTATATAAATTTCGTAAAATATATTCGTTTATCAAAGAGAAAACATCAATTGCAAGGCGAAAATTCAATTGATTTCGATTATTACTTATATAAACTATCAATTGTTACGGCTTAAAAATTGCACAGACAATCTCATCGAGAATAAAAAATCTTCGCCAATTCCTTCTTGACAAATATACGTATATTATGTATGTTGTCATACAAGTTCATCCAACTTCCGTTAAAGGAATTTACATTAGATAAGACAGAATCCGCTTACTGCGTTCGCTTCATCAATGATGAGCGATTAAAATGCAAAAGAATGCTACGGCTGGTCAAATCAACAAAGATAAATATGTTGTTGACTAACATTGCGCATGAAATGAACATTATTCTTAATCTTAATCATGTTCTTAATATGCTTTTAATACGCAAAAACGAGTAAAATTAAAAAAAAACGATTATGATTAAGATATTCCCATTAACTCATGTAAGGTAGATTATTTATTATTAAAATAACTTCAGGAAAACGATTATGATACTAAATAGCTTTAAACTTGACGGCAAAACCGCGCTTGTAACTGGTTCAAACCAGGGCATTGGCAAAGCATACGCAATTGCGCTTGCAGAAGCTGGAGCTGATATTATTGGAGTCTCTTATGCGGAAGATTTTCGCGAAACCGAAGAAGCAGTAAAGAAATGCGGACGAAAATTCAGTTCCTATGTTAGCGATTTTTCCGATAGATCATCACTATACAATTTTATTAGTAACCTAAAAAAAGATTCACGGAAAATTGATATTCTCGTCAACAATGCCGGAACCATCATGCGCAAACCTGCTGCTGAACATCCTGATGAGTATTGGGACAAAGTGATCGAAGTGAATTTAAATGCTCAATTTATTCTAACTCGTGAAATAGGAAAAGGGATGATTGAACGTGGGTACGGAAAAATTATTTTTATCGCATCTCTTCTTTCTTTCCAGGGTGGAATTACCGTTCCCGGTTATGCCGCAAGTAAAGGTGGTGTAAAGCAATTAACCATGGCGTTCGCAAATGAGTGGGCTTCAAAAGGAATTACCGTAAATGCTATAGCTCCCGGTTACATAGCCACAGATAATACTGCTGCATTGCGTGCGGATGAAGTTAGAAACAAAGCTATACTTGAAAGAATTCCTCATGGCAGATGGGGAGAAACCGAAGATTTAAAGGGACCGGTTGTATTCTTAGCTTCGGATGCATCTCAGTATGTAAACGGTCATGTCTTGGTTGTTGATGGCGGATGGATGGCAAGGTAAAATGCATCTTATCTTAATTATTCTATTTATAGATGGAGAACAAAATGTTACGTGAGGAAATATTACAAACGATAATTGAGAATGGTGCTGTTGCAGTTTTAAGATTGAGCGACGGCAGCAAGTTTGAAAAAGTTGCAGAAGCAATTTATGCCGGCGGAGTCAAATCAATTGAACTTACGATGACCACACCGCATGCGCTTGAAATATTAGCAAAAGCCAGGAAATATTTCGAAGAAGAAATGCTTTTTGGAATGGGCTCAATTTTAAATGAACAAATGGCGATTGATGCTGCAAATGCTGGCGCTTGTTACATCGTCAGTCCGGTTTATAAAAGAGAAATAATTGATGCCGCACACCGGTTTAATCTACCTGTTATGCCGGGCGCTTTTTCCCCAACAGAAATTCTTGACGCTTTTGAATACGGCGCTGATGTTGTAAAAGTTTTTCCAGCAGATGTACTTGGAATGGATTTTTTCAAAGGAATTAAAGCTCCGATGCCGCAATTAAAACTTATGCCAACCGGAGGAGTCAATTTAACCAATGCCGGTGAGTGGCTTAAAGCCGGAGCTTGTGCAGTTGGGATTGGTACAGCATTATTAAATAAAAAAGCTATTGATGAAAATCGTTTTGAAGCGTTAACAGAAAATTCAAGAGTATTAATGAGGAGCATCGAAAAAGCGCGTGAAGAAATGTTAATCGGAATTGCATAAGGGAAAATTCAATGAATAAAAAAGTAATTACGTTCGGTGAAATAATGTTGCGGCTTTCCACAACGGGATTCAGCCGGTTTGTTCAATCTCAATCTCTCGAAGTAACTTATGGCGGCGGTGAAGCTAACGTTGCGGTATCGCTTGCTAACTACGGGCTCGAAAGTTATTTCCTAACAAAACTTCCATCGCACGAAATCGGACAAGCGGCTGTAAACCATTTGCGCCGCTACGGAGTAAACGACAAGTTTATTATTCGCGGCGGTGATAGAGTAGGAATTTATTTTCTTGAAACCGGAGCGAGTCAGCGTGCCTCAAAAGTTATTTACGACCGCACCAATTCAGCGGTAAGTACAATTTCAAAAGATGAAGTTGATTGGGAAAATATTTTTAAAGGAATTGATTGGTTCCATTGGACGGGGATTACTCCCGCTCTCGGAACAAGCGCGCGGGAAGTTTTAATTGAAGCAAATAAAGCTGCAAAAAAAGCAAATGTAAAAATAAGTTGCGACTTAAACTTCAGAAAAAAAATGTGGACGGAAAAAGAAGCTCAATCAGTTATGAATCCGTTGATGGAATATGTTGATGTTTGTATCGCCAATGAAGAAGATGCTGAAAAAAGTCTTGGTCTGAAACCGGCGAATACGAATGTATCTGAGGCGACGTTAAACGAAGAAGGTTATTTTCAACTTGCAAAGGGATTGAAAAATAAATATGACTTTACTTCCGTTGCAATAACGCTCCGTGAAAGTTTCTCCGCTTCAAGAAATGGATGGAGTGCTCTCCTGGTAGATGATAAAGATTGTTCAATTCCTTATCGATCAAAAAAATATGATATTCAAATTATTGATAGAGTTGGTGGTGGAGACGCGTTTGCCGGAGGATTGATTTATGGTCTCCTCTCAAAAACTGATACGCGTCAGGCTTTAGAATTTGCTATTGCGGCATCAGCATTAAAGCAGACTATTCCCGGCGATTTTAATTTAGTATCCATTGATGAAGTTGAAAAATTAATGCAAGGTGATGGTTCTGGAAGAGTTGATAGATAGTGTTTGAAAGTCAAAATATAAATAGTTTATCGAGTGGAAAATGGCAAATGAAATAGTTTTTAGTCCTTTAGAGACAAGAGAACAAATAAGTAGTTTAATCTCAAATCAAATTGAAAAAGCTATCCTGGAAAAGAAATACCTCCCTGGTTCAAAATTACCTTCTGAAAATGAACTATGTGATCAGTTTGGTGTTAGCCGAACTTCTGTACGGGAAGCGTTAACAACGCTTGAAGCACAGGGGATGATAGTTATCATCAAGGGGAAAGGAATGTTTGTGAATAAGCTTTCTTCTGAGACGGTAACGAATTCTCTTCAAAAATATTTACAGCATCGGACTGACAGAAATTATGTGATGGATCTCGTGCATGCCAGACAAATTCTTGAACCGGCGATAGCGTTTTATGCCGCATTAAATCATAATGATGAAGATGTGGATAGACTTCAAGATGATATTAAAAAGCTGACAGAATGCGAAGGTGGTTATTTAGAATTGGCAAATTTGGATACAATATTCCATCTGCACCTGGCTCGTGCGTCCCGGAACAAAATAATGCCCCTCTTGCTCGATCCGATTCATAAACTTATTCCGGAAATAAAATCTACCGTTTATGAAACCATCGGTGAAGCTAAAGAATCTGCGCTGATCTGGCACCAGAAAATATTAGATGCGGTAATAAAAAGAGATGG
>JAUYAB010000029.1 GCA_030693705.1 Ignavibacteria bacterium
AATAGAATTATCGATCTCAGGAGATAGAGAAGCCGAAGAAAGGATTCCGCTTGCCGATGGTTTAAGGGAAATGCTCTCGGAAGAATAAATGGTTTTTTGAGTTGTGTCTGTTAGCTCTACGTAATACTGAATATCTTCGAGTGTGCGGAGAGCCGGAATTTTCTGCTCATAGGTACTGTCTTTTTTTGTTAAAGCAACAAAGGTATAAACATCTGCTGAAGCTAATTTGTAAAATAATTTCCCGGTAACATTAGCATTTGTTTTTGTAAAGTTAACTTTGATCACTGATTCTTTGTCAGCCAGAATTGAAGTTAGCGGAATATGTTTATAGGGCAATGCTAAATCTTTGGAGATTTTAATGGTATCTGAAGCCAACTCAATACGAAGTGATGTTTCATCTTGAACTAAATAATTATCTTTTGTAGCGCTTAATCGGTACACGCCCTTCGACAATTTATTTTCACTCTCATATAAACCTGAAATCGTTGTTATAGTGCTTACTGTCTGGCCATCTGGTTTCGTAAAATCTATCTGAACACCTGAAAGGGGATTGATACCGTCTGTTGCTCGAAGCGTTATTTTACCGCTCGGGACAATAAATGATGGGAGCGTTACCGTTTTACCCAACTGATTTGATGGGATCAAAACAATTTTGTTAAGCGCGGGTAATCCGGTTTGAGTGATTTTAATTTCATAAAAAGTCGTATCGGTTGCACCAACTTTGATAGGCAAATTCTTAAACGAAAAATTTCCGTTCTGATCTGTAATAGCATCAAACGAGGAGTTTGATGTTGCTGATAGAGCTACCTTCGATAACCCGCTGCCTGCATAGAGAACCTTTCCGTTTACAGTTACTGTTGAAGGAGTTAATTTCACATCCTGATTACTTTTTGTTTGTCCGGCTTGAAGTGAAAAAGAAAGAGTATCGGAAAGATAACCTGCTTTTATTGCAAGTACTTTTACATTACCGGCGGGAACATTCGTAAATGAATAATTTCCGCTGCCGTCAGATACAGCCGAAATTGATTGCCCGGTTGCCGGATAAAGTAATTTTACATTGGTGTTTGCGAGCGGGGAGGTTGTCGTAGAAACAACTTGAACTGTTTTTCCCGTAACTTTAGCGCTGTTTTTAGTAAGTACAAAATTGACAACGGCATTCTCATTTAACGCTAAACTTTTTGATAGTTGATCGGGAGATGGGGTGTAATCGTTTTTACTGACTCGTAAAATATAGGTTTTACCTGCCGGAACATTCGTAAATGTAAATTCACCGGTTGATGCAGTTATGCCGTTTGAAATAACCGTTGTATCGCTGCTAACTAAAGAAATGGTTACTTGTTCAAGATTAACGGAACTTTGATCTTTAGCGATAACTTTTAAGGTTCCAATATTTGAAGTAGCGGTGAACGTTACTTTTGCAGTATCCTTAAATCCGGGTGATACATTTTGTGTTGAAGGGCTAAATGTATAACCTGATTTTTCCGGTTTAACTGTATAAGCCGCATCGGGTAAATAACCAAGTTCAAAACTTCCGTCTGCTGATGAAAGGACTGAGTATGATTTCAACGCACTGTTAAATTTTAGGTTTACATTTCCTACTCCTGCATTCCCTTTGATAACGGAATAATTTTCCGTCACAACAATAACACCTGCATCAACTTGAGTAGTGTTTAACGGAACGGTAACCGAAGCAGTATCATTTTCAACTCCTTGTTTGAAAATATCTGTGTACAGATTAAAGTTTGCGTTACTTTCTACTCCTTCAAAAGTAAACGCTCCGGAAAGATTGGAATTAGTCGAATAGATATTCCCGTTATTTGAAACCGCAACAACCGGAACAGCGAAAGAAAGAGCAGTTCCTTTTTGATTCTTAACTGTTCCTACAATATTACTTTTGTTCTTTATCATAAAAAGATTCAAACTTGTGGTTCCACTTACTGTAAGTGCCGAATCTTTTAAAGAGTATCCCGCTTTAACCGTTTTAACTGTATAAGCACCAGGTGCAAGAGCGGTTATTGTATAGTCACCTGAAGTATTGGTAATTGCACTTCCGCTTCCCAAAATACCTGATAAGTTAAGACTAACATTTGAAATTGGAAGTCCACTCATATCATCAATCACTTTACCGGAAAGTGTGGCGTTATTTAAAATTAAATCATTAAAATTTGCGGTTACTGTTGAACTTAGATTTGTGATATTTACAAGATTAGTGCTTGGGCTCGTGTATTGCGTTTTTACAACCGAAACGGTGTATTGACCGAAAGCCACTGCCGGGAACTCATAACTGCCGTCACTACTTGTGGCAGCAGTAAAAGATTGATTATTCGTATTAACACCATAAACCGTTGCCTGTGCGATAGGCTGGCTGGAACTATTTTTTACAACGCCTTTTATTTTTCCATCCAACGGTAAAAGGGCAACGCTAATATTTTTTGTTTGTCCATCCGAAATTGAAAAAGAAGTGAGGAGTGTATCTCCAAATCCTTTTTTCGAAATTGTAACATTGTACAATCCGCCGATCAACTTTGTTATTATAAAACTACCATCACTATTAGATAAAACGGTTGCACCACCATTTGTTCCGGTTAGATTTACTGTAGCTCCATCGATAGGCTTATTTGACTTGTCCTTCACAATGCCGTTCACTAATGCGAAATTTTCATCGAGTGAGAAATTTACATTTGTTAGATTTTGACCGAGAGACAAATTTACATCGATACTGTCGCCAAGATAACCATCTAACCGCCCAACCAACTTTTCATTTCCTGATGGCAACCCTATATAATAATTTCCATTTAAATCGGAAAAGATCGTATCGATAGCAGATCCATTGGTATTGTTATAAATGATAATCTCCGCTTCTGCCAAAGGCAATTGCATGTTACTAAGAACACTTCCGCTTACTGAAGAGGGATTTGCCGATAAAGTGAAGTTGTTTGTAGAAGTACTTGAAGTGCTTAACACAGCCGTTTGCTGATTCTTAGATGAATAACCAACTAATTTCGCATCTATTTTGTAAGCTTTTCCAGCTTCAACTGCGGCTGAATATAATCCTCCAACGTTTGACACCGTGTTGATCTTTTTTGTAGGATCGTCAATTGATGTGATTGTAATTTGTGCATTTTGGAGCGGGGCAGAAGCGTCCGCAATTAATCCTTCAATTTTTGCCATGTTTTTGATTAGGCTAAAATCATTGTTTACACTTTGTTGACCCGGACCAACAGAAATAGTTAGCGGATTGGAACTAACAAATCCAGTTTTAGTTGCTGAAATATTCCATGTACCGGGTTGTAGATTGAAAACATAGTTACCGAATTCATCAGTTGGTTTTACAAATGACTGGTTTGCCGAAACAACTTTAATTGAAGCATTTGGCACCGGCGCCTGAAACGAAGTTACTTTTCCCGAAATTATGCCGGCATTCTCAGCTAATTGAAAATCAATTCCGGATAAATTTTGTCCTGGTGACAGCGATACTGTTATAGAATTTGGTTTTGTGTATCCGGCTTTCTGTGCCGAGATCGTAACTGTTGAAGCCGGAACGCTTAATTGATATGTTCCGTTTGCAATTGTAATCGTTGAAGCACCGCTGGAACTTAAAATGGAAACATTTCCTATGCCACTGCCGGTGGGATTTATTGCGGTGCCGGAAATAGTGCAAGCATTCGGTATTAAATTCAAATTAATCCCGGAAACAGTTTCGGCAACACCTAAATTCAACTGAATGTTTTTACTTGAGGTGTAACCGTAGGTGGCAGTACTAATTATCCATGAGCCGGTTCTTAAACTGAATGTATATTGTCCGGCAGAATTTGTCACAGCAGTTCTGGTCGCTCCGCTGTTTGGAGTTGCGGTAACGGTTACATTTGCAAATGGAGTTGTGCCTGTTTCACCCGTTGCGGTTTTCGTTACTTTGTAAACATAGCCAACAACCTGGTTTGCTCTTGGAATGACTGTGAAATTTTGGTTTTGTAAATTATCTCCGGTGTTTAAAGTATATATTTTAGGGTAGGGAGGAATGAATCCATCTTTTTTTATTTCAAGTGTCCATTCACCTGAAGAAAGGTTTAAATAGTAATTTCCCGAGTTATCCGAGGAGGTCTGCTGTGTAACCGCTCCTTGCTTTGCGATAACATTTACTAACTGAACCGGTTGAGATTCATCGTTTATGATGTTCCCTGTAATTGAAGCGTTATCAGAATGAATAACAATAGCGGCAGAAATTATCATCTGATCAACATCCAAGGTAATTGTAGTCGGTGAAGAAGCGAGATACCCGGCTTTACTTACCTGCAAAGAATAAGTTCCTTTTGGAAGAGCTACATTGAATGAACCGTCAACTAATGTTGTGACGGTTTGAATATTCCCGTTAAGAAGATTTCGCAATCTAACGAGCGCACTATTTAGAAGAGCTCCCTTTTCATCAACAACTCTGCCTGAAAGTTTGGCAGGATAAGGGCGCATGAAAATTGTAAAATCACTCGTTGAATTTTTATTTATAGTAGTAACATATGTTGAATCATAGAAACCGGATTTTTCTCCTCTAAACTCATAAGTTCCGAGGACTAAACTGTCGGAATAACTTGTTGAGTTTGTAACGATAAATGGATTTGGAGGAGAGACGCCGCCACTTAGAGAGTTAGCGTAAACTTTAAATCCGATAATACTTGAAGAATCGACAGAAGATTTTGCCTGCACCCTAAATTTTCCGAGATCAATAATATAGTCGAAAATATTTATGGCGCTTTTATTTCCTGAACCGGAATTATCTCTTGGAACAACAAACCAAATGTATTTTCCCTTTGTTAACATCGTTCGTGCCGGAAGCTGGATCGAAGTGTTCGTTGTAGAGGAATACCAGATCGGAATATCTATCTGCTGCTCATTTCCCGCAAAGGATGAAACTCGTTGAAAAAGAAAAACCGTATAACCATTTGCATCCGGCACTGAATTCCATTGCAGATTAATATTTTTTTCAGCATAAAAGACAGCATTGTTTTCCGGTGCAATTAATGTTGGAGGTTGAATTGAAGCCGTTGCATCATAAGTGAATGAAACTACTCCGCCAAATACACCGCTTGAGTAGGTGATGTCATACTCGTCGTAAACATTTAATACCGTGTAATGGTATTCATTCCCGGGTATTAACGGAGGAGCTTGTACGGTAAAAGGAGAACTTGGATTAATACTTCCATACTGTACTGAAGTTCCGGTCGTTAAATAATTCCATAATACATTTGCTCCTTCAACAGAAACATCGCCGTTAGGTTTAGTAACAACGGTAAACGGTGTGCTCGAAACAATTAACCAGTAAGCGCGAACACCCGGTATAGAATTCCATTGGAATGTTGGTGTAGAATTCTTAATACCACCTCTTGGCGCTTCGGCATATGGTGCGTTTGGAGATTCTATAATAAATTCTATCTCGTTTGAATAATCTATGGTTGTGGGGTTTGCAGTATAATCTGTTTTTATTTCGCTTAAAGTATTTTTTGTAGAGCTGGTAAGTAATGCTCTATATCTTCCTACGGATAAGTTAGGTGGATTTGTTTTTGGGATGAAAGCCATTCTTGTTCCACCGACCGGCAGTGATGATAAATTGTAATTACCGGTAGTGCTTCCAATTTTTAATTTTGCTTTGGATGCAGGAAAAGATTTGTTCCAAGAAACGATTACACTGTCAGTTGGCTTGAAAAATACTTTAAGTCGCGGAGAAGTATTCCCGGAAATATATCCTTGTGGCGGCTGTACGATAACTGTTTGAGAGGTGAGAGTGGGTGAAATTATCATCCACAAGAAAAAAAAGAAAATCAATGTTCTATTAGGAGTAAAACTATTTATTTTCATACTATACTCGTTTTATAATGAGAATATATTTTTCAAATCAACAGAACCTTTCTTCTAAAAAGAAGAATAACTATCCGCAAATTATGTTTGAATTAGAATAAATCCAACTGTTTACAAGAAAAAAAATTTACGTGCCTCCACAAATATCACTCTCATACCATGTGACCAACTTCACAGCAGTGATGTTACACAATTTTACCGTGGTCGGTAATTAATATACTTGAGTAGAAAATATTTTATTTTTTTAAGTCAACTAAAGTTTCTGAATAGGTTAGATGAATTCCCACTACATAGAAAGTAGTTCTTTCGTTCGTTGTCTGCAAGAAAGAGCCTTAGACAAGTTTCTTGCCTCCATTGATATTCGATATGATTTCCAAAAACACATTTATAGGGGAATCACTTTAATAGTTATCAATCTAAGTCGTGCAGTGATGTGTGAATCTCAAGTATTTTATCGGTATATATTTAATTTAATTGATGAAGGATCAGATAAAATTGTTATTGATCTTACTTCGCTCGAATTTATTGATTCATCTTTCGCCGGAGTTTTAGTAGCAGCTTTAAGAAGAGTAAAGAATAGAGGCGGTGATATACGATTAGTTCTAAAGAAGGGGAATTCACTTTCAAATCAAATGTTTTTTAACGGTGTGGTCAAAATATATAAAACATACACTTCAATAAAAGAGGCGCTAAATAGTTTTGAATCGACTCAGGAAGATCCTACGTTTTCAACCGCCCATCTTTCATCTCAAAAATAACATCTGCGAGCGCCATTAAATCTTTGTTATGCGTTACAATGATTAATGTTTTCCCATACTTATCACGCAGTTGAACGAAGAGATCATTTAAGAGCTCACTGTTTACGGTATCGAGATTGCCCGTTGGTTCATCAGCTAAAATTAATTTCGGATCGTTTGCCAGCGCTCTGGCAACCGCTACACGCTGCTGTTCACCGCCGGAAAGTTGAGCAGGTTTATGTTCAGCGCGTTCGGTTAATCCAACTATCTCAAGTAATTCAGCAGATTTTTCTATTGCCTTTTGATATGAAACATTTCCTATCAACTGAGGAATTGTGATATTTTCCAATGCTGTGAATTCAGGAAGTAGATGATGAAATTGGAAAACAAATCCGATGTGATTATTTCTAAATGATGAGAGCTTTTTATCTGAAAGAGAAGCGACATCATTCTCTTCGATTAAAATTTTCCCGCTATCAGGTTTATCCAATCCGCCAAGAATATGGAGTAAGGTACTCTTTCCGGCACCGGAAGCGCCAACAATAACAGAAATT
Source organism: Ignavibacteria bacterium (assembly GCA_030693705.1). Classification (GTDB taxonomy): domain Bacteria; phylum Bacteroidota; class Ignavibacteria; order Ignavibacteriales; family Ignavibacteriaceae; genus UBA1563. Next base: position 7,139 of record JAUYAB010000029.1, read on the forward strand.
TTATTTCGTGGAATTTCGAGTGAAATGTCTTTTAGAATTTCCAATCGATTATTCTGTCCGGTTGGATATGATTTAAAAATATTTTCAGCTTTAATGATGTTCATTTGTACTTCTTGTAGTAATTAGTCATTATCAAAATAAATTGTGTTATTCCCATTTGATCGCTTCAACCGGATTAGTTAATGAAGCTCTCTTTGATGGTAAAAGAGCGGCTAACGTTGACAATAAAATCGAAGCGCCGCCGACAGTAAAAAAATCTATCAACTGCAATTTCATCGGGATTGCATCAATTTTATATTCCAGCGGATTCAGCGGATAAAGTTTATATTCAGTTTGTAAGTAATATACCAACAAACCTAAAGCAAAGCCCGCAAGTGTTCCAATAATTCCAATGTAAAATCCCTGGAGTAAAAAAATCTTTCTAATCGAAGCGGCGGTTGCTCCTTTAACTTTTAAAATTCCGATATCCCGTTTTTTTTCGATAACAGACATGCTGAGCGATCCAAGAATATTGAATACGGCAACAGCAATGATCATCAACAAAAGCGCGTATGCCACCCATCGCTCAATATTCATAACGGAATAAAGATCTTTATGAAAATCATACCACGTGGTAACAGAAAATTTGTTTGATAACTGTGTCTGCAGTTTTTCCTTAAACTTGAATGCATCATTCTCATCGGATAATTTTATCTCAAGTCCTTGGAAAATATTTTTGTAGTTGAAAATAAATTGCGCTTCGGGAAGAGAACAAAAAATTAGTGACGCATCATACTCGTTATTGTTTGAAAGAAATATTCCACGTATAACTACTCTATTAATTTGAGGAAGAGAAAAATTAGCAATAGCTTTTTCAACGGAAGAAGGGGAAATGATTGACAAAGTATCACCGATTGTCGACTGCATTCTATCGGCTAAAAACGCGCCTATCAAAATATCCGGTGTATGCGAGTTTGTTTGTTGTAAATTGCTTCCAAGGATCAATTTGCCGGTAAAATTAGCAGCAACATTTTTATCGGAAAAATTAATTCCTTTTAATTCAACTATTTGATTCAGATTCCCGTTAACTACAAGCACTTTCCCCTTAACGAATGGAGTAATGTATAACGGATTTTCATTCTTAAGCGATACCTGAAGCTCAGGTAAATGTTTTTGCGAAGTTTCATCCATAGCTTCAATTCGTATGTGCGGATCAAATGAAATAAGATAAGAAGTGATAAGGTTGCTAAATCCGTTGAACACTGAGAGAACAACAATTAATGCTGCTACACCTATTGCAATTCCGGCTATTGATAAATAAGAAATTATCGTAATGAAATTTATTTTGTGTTTTGCGAACAAATAACGTTTCGCAATAAAATGTTCAAATTTCATCATGAAAACCGCAAGGTTGTTACCGGTTGAATTTTTGCCGCGATGTAACTTGGCAATACAGAAACCAACATCGTTACACCAAAGGTAACTGCTGAAACTAAAAGTGAAATCCATGCTTGAAAGTAAAGAGGAACTTCAGAAACAAAATATACTGTTGAAGGCAGCGTGATAATATTAAAAGTTGTCTGCAACTTCATTAGAAATAAAGCCAAAAGATTTCCAAGAACAATTCCGGCAACACCAATAATGATTCCCTGCACCAAAAAAACTATTACAATTTGTCCCTGCCGGGCGCCAAGAATTCTCAGCGTTCCAATAAACTCCGATTTATCTATCACGATCATCAACAACGTACTTATAATATTGAAGACCGCAACAAGAATGATTAAAGCTAAAATAATCGGGATCGGTTTTTTCTGAAGTTCGATCCATGTGAAAATTGCTTTATAATTTGTGTAAATCGTTTTTACGTATGCCGGGTAGCTGAGATTTTCTTGAAGTAAATCTGCGAGACTATCGACTTTTGTAAGGGAAGATAGTTTAATTTCAAATCCGGATACTGTCCCCTGCATTGAGAAAAGATTTTGCAAGCTGTTCAAATCAATTAAAGCAAACGAATCATCGAATTTTGACATTCCGCTTTCGAAAATTCCGGAGACAACAACATTTTCAACAATAGGAGTCGAATTCTGGAAAAAGTCGGCTTCATTTGAAATGGCAAAGAGTTTTAAAGTGTCGCCAACTCCGGCAAGCAGTTTATTTGCAATTGACTTTCCAAGAACGACCTGATTGGAATTCGGATTAAAAAGATTTCCTTTAATTACACGAAATCCTTTATTCGAGTCAAAATAATTTTGTTGAATTCCATACAAGGTGACTCCTTCTTTCATCTTTTTCTTTCCTAGGATTCCAACCTTTGTAACAAAAGGCTGCATCGAAATCAGCTCATTTTTTATCAAACGATGAGTTTGATTAATAACTCTATTCGGGTTGTCAAGTGGTTTATTTCCGAAACCTGTTATTTGGATGTGGGCATCAAGTTGGAGGAGTTTTTTTGTTACCAGTTTTTCATATCCGTTAAGGACGGAAAGAGCTATTATGAGTGTAGCAACTCCGAGGGCGATTCCTCCCATAGCTATCGAAATAAAAATATTTAGGAACTTTCGTTCTTTTTTAGAAAAAAGTATATTATTTATAATAAGAAGGTAAAATCGCATAGAAAATTTGGTAGAATCAATTGCTAATTAGGAGCTTTCCGCTTATATTTACAATCCTAATATATGAAATTCCTAATTCATTTTAAGTTTTACAATAATTGATTTAGTCATTTCTATGTCAAGTTCTTTATGTTTTGAAAAACTCGGGGCGTAGCGTAGCCCGGTTCATCGCGCCTGCTTTGGGAGCAGGAGGTCGCAGGTTCGAATCCTGCCGCCCCGACAAATGAAATAACAAAAGCTAAATTCCAATTCGCCTATGGCGAACCAATTAATTTTTGTTATTTGAGCTTTGTTGTTTGTTATTTGAACTATGCGCCCATAGCTCAATTGGATAGAGCAACAGCCTTCTAAGCTGTAGGTTAGTGGTTCGAGTCCACTTGGGCGTACAAGTGCAAATAACAAAATCCAATTCGCCGCGGCGAACCAAATCCCAAAGATTTTGTCATTTGTTTTTTGGAATTTGTTATATGTTTTTTCTTTATGGTGAGTATAGCTCAGTTGGTTAGAGCACCAGGTTGTGGCCCTGGGGGTCGTGGGTTCAAACCCCATTACTCACCCGGATTTGTTCTGCAACGAAAATTTGAGAATTTTTATTCATGGCCCTATCGTCTAGTGGTTAGGACATAGCCCTTTCACGGCTGTAACAGGGGTTCAAATCCCCTTGGGGTCACGATATAAACCCTCATTATTATTTGTAATAGTGAGGGTTTTTTATTTCTCGTGCTGCATTCTATTCAAGAATAAAAGAAAGAATGGAGCACGGTACTATTTTATCAAAGACATTTTCTTCACGCTTTGATAATTTTGTTTGCTATCAACAGAGGTTGCGTTTAAAGTATAAAAATAAATTCCAGAAGATAAATTTGAAGCATCAAATTGGAATTCTTGATACCCGGCATAAACTGTTTCATTTACTAATGTTTTTACAACTTCTCCAATTAAATTATACACAACAAGTTTTACATTACTCTCAAAAGGTAATGTATACTTTATAATGGTAGACGGATTGAAAGGATTTGGGAAATTTTGAAACAGAAAGTAAGATTCTGAAAGAGATATTATTGCATCTACTTCCGTGCTGTACTCATAACTTCCGTCAGTATCTATAGTTTTTAATCGGTAAGATATTTTTCCTACTGAGAGTTTTATATCTGTAAAAATGTATTCTTTCAGTTCAGTACTATTCCCGGCTCCAGCTACAAATCCGATCTTTTCCCAATCCTCTCCCGACATTTTCCTTTCAATATCAAATCCGTAGTTATTTAATTCAGTTGCTGTTCTCCAATTCAATTGTATATTGTTTTTATCTATAATCGCTCTGAATAATACAAGTTCCACCGGAACAATGGTGGAAACATTGATCGAGAAATATGAGTTACCCGAAAAAATGAGGGTTAAGTAGTTCTGATTTAACTGACTCCAGGAAACAACATTGTTCCCCGTAACAGATAAAACTGTTCTATCCAGAAATAAGGAAACACTGCATGCTTTACTTACATAACCTGTAAAAAGAAGATCGGAATTTTTTTCTAAAGTCATATCAACTCGTGTATCCGAGGATAATATCTCTGTTTCTCCGAATTTTATTCTTTCACCGCTTTTGATAAACCATTGATCAAAATCCTTTGTTAGATTATTCATAGAAAAGAAAGTAAGTTTTCCATCGGAATATAAGTTGCGAGGAAGTGCGGTAATCACACTATCGAGCATCTGTAAAATAGTGTCCTCTTGAGTGAATACTATATCTGTGTACGAATCATCGTTTATTTTTAATGCGGTTAATAATGGTGAATGAAGAGTTGTCGTCTGGAGAGTTGGCGAAGTAAACGGATAAAGCATGGATAAAAATTCCGCATTCTTTATGCTCGATTTCATTACATACATCGCTGTATGACTTTCCACCGAATCGTAGGCAAATTCATGAGGTTTAACAACTTTTGAAAAAATTGCATCTCCTCCACTCACCGCAGTATGAACTAAAATCGTCTCACTTCCTTTGGTCCATTTGCCTTCATCGTTAGAAAAATTGTCTATAAAAACTCCTTCATTGTTGGCGGAACCGCTTTCAATCCCATAACCGTGCATTTGCCAAGTGTAATCATGGTTTGAATCTGAGGAAATAAAATCGGCGTTTAGAAAGTATTTCTTTCTTACGAATAAAAATTTTCGATTAATATCAGCGCCGGAATAATTTGTTCTCGCTTCGCCATAATCTAATTTTTCTCTTCCAAATGTGTTTTCTATAAAACCATCTGCGTCATTGGAATTTTGTGGATCCCCAATTTGTGGTCCACCTCCATCGACTAATACCATGTTATGATTTTGCGCATTTCCGGTTTCTACTCTCCTGTCATATTGTATATAACCTGGATCAAGTGCGAGAACTTCTCCCTTACTATAGATAAGAAAACTTGTAACATCGGCTTGATTGTGCCCGAATGAATTGTTTCGTGCAACGCCATTCTTGGCAGTTACATGCATGTAAATTGCATTCGAATCTGAAGTTGATCTGAAAACAAGATTTCCACTTAACGGCAGTGATTGAAATAAACTATCTGCGGATGTTCCTATTGCCGACAGTGACGAGATGTAATTTGCACGGAAATCCGTATTTGAAGAGGTCAACTGCTTATCAAGTGAATTAGTGATTCTTACATGACTATATGAATTTTGCCAGATATATTTCGATTTTCCTAATAAGGCAAGTTCCGGGAAAAATTCACTAACATATGTATCTTCAATTGCGGGGAGTCTGCCATCAGGCATACGAATCTTAGCTATCCAGTCAAATAGATGATCATAACGGGTGTCACTTGAAGGATTCGGAATAGTTCGTGTCTCGGTTTTGTATATATATTGTAATGAACCTCCCGGTGCAAAGTTTCCCATCCCACGTATAAAGGGTAAGCAATTAAGCATACCATAACGTAAATATCCAGGACCTTCTGCATAACCGGCGATAGTCCCTGGTTCGCTCTGTCGTTTGACGTCGAGATAAAAAATATTTTCAATGATCCACATTGCGACGTTTATCCAGTTGATGGGTTGTTGAGTAACATCAGCGCTAACCGCATCATTAATTACTACTGCCGCCATTCCAAGCGCCGAAGCCGTCATGATCGCATGATTATTAAACACAACGTCAAAAAAACTTATTGGATAGGTCGGGGGGGCAATTAGTCTGGTTGATTCTTCATATAAATGTCCGGCGAATTCCTTTAATTGGCTTTTAGCATTTACTAATAATGAATCAGCAACTCCTTTTCCACGCAAAAGATCATATGCGATAGCAAAGTCAATAAGTTCCTTACTTCGCCATTGCCAACTGTCATAAATTGATGGGTTGGTAACTGTAATTCTGTCCACATCGGTGGCAAAAGATTCGAGTATAAAAATAACCTTAGCGATTAGTGTTTGTGATTCGTTTGTAGGAAGATCGATGATTGAACCTCCCGAATACTTTTTATTCATTAGTATAACGAAAGCAGCATTCTTGGCGATATGACTTTGCGCCAATCTTACTGAGTTGCTGGTACCAGAAGGAATTTCCAAAGCTGCATTCATGTATACATTTGCAAAAAGATTCTTTATCTTGTTATTCTCGAGTGAATTTCTTACGTTTTCAATTTCAGAACTTTTGAGAATTGTTCTCGGGAAGTCGGCGTTAGCACCCGGTGGATTCCAAGCGCCTGACTGAGCAATTACATGGATAGAAATTATTATTACAATGAATGTTGAAAAAATCTTTTTCAATTTGATCCTCATAAAAGGTAGTTATGGTTAGTCGTTATTAAGTTCAAGTATTCTTTGAACAGATTTTACATATAAATCATGCTAAAGTCAACAGTAGAAATTAGTATTGATTAGTTAGCGGGATGTAAGTAGTAGCCTTGTTTGTAAAATTATCGTTTAGAGAGTTGTGGTTAGAAATTACGAAGTTTTAAAGACTTGTCGGATTATTCCATAGGTCAAGATTTAAGCCATCCACTTTCACGGCTGTAACAGGGGTTCAAATCCCCTTGGGATCACACAAAAAATCCTTACTATCTTTATAATAGTAAGGATTTTTATTTTTAAAAAGTAACGAGCTTTATTTTTAAAAATTAACGAGCTTCGTATTAGGTCGCATGAATTTTACTACTTCATTAAAAGCAACTTTTTGACCGCACTATTTTTTTCGGTCTGGAGTTGATAGAAATAAATTCCGGATGACATTTTTGCCGCATTCCATTCAACGCTGTAATAGCCGGCTGATCTCTCACCGTTAATTAATAGCGCAACTTTCTCACCAAGTTGATTATAAATACTTAGCACGACTTGAGATCTTTCTGGTAAAGCAAAACTTATAATTGTGTTGGGGTTAAACGGATTTGGATAGTTCTGGAAGAGTTTGAAATCTTCCGGCAAAACATTTGCAACTTCGTCAACTCCTGTTGACGTAAAATGAGCACGAAAATCATCAATGCAGATGGAACCGTCATCTTTTTTTGAATCGCTTGTCTCGGCAAGATAGAGGCGAGTCCATTGGATTGGAAAGGTGAGTACGGCGCTTGGATTAGCCCAACTTGGAACAGCATCTTTTAAATTAACTTCAATATATTTCCAGGTGTCTATCCAATCAATCCCTGGGTCACCGCTGGTAAAATTGAGTATAAATTTTTCGTTATCTTTATCTGCAAATTCGCCGCGCAGCCAGTGTTTTTTCCCATCGCCATAAATTTGAATGCTCAATTTCTCCGGCGTTCCCGAAATAGGGATTGTCTTGGCTAAATACAAAGCGCTTGTACCGCCCGTTGTTAAACTGTAATTCAATCTACCGGAAGAGGAAGGAGAGACAAAAATTGAATTATCCGGAGTAAATGTGCATCCGGCTAAATTTATTTTTATTCCGCTTAGAGTGTAACCTGAAGGATTCGAAAAATCATCTATGATCATTGTTGCAGCGGTTCCAACCGTTAACGGAACTGAACCTTTTATAGAATCATATTCAGCAACAATTTCACCAATCCCGGTATTCGTTGCGGCAAAATATCCGCCGGATGTTATTGTTCCCAATGATCCTAAAACCGACCAATTGAATTTTAATTGCGATAGTTGTATGACATTATTATAATTATCAAATGCGGTTGCTTTCATTTGTTGTGATTGACCTACTTGCAGAATTACCGGATTAGGTTCTAAAATAATCTGAGAAGCTCTTGTAAGATGAATTAGTGCTGAATCTCTAATATCTCCAACTTCAGCATAAATATATCCGGTTATCGTATCGTTCGCTGCAGTAAAAAGTCCATTTTGAGCGACCGTTCCAATTGTTGAATCGCATCTCCACAAAAGGTTGCCTGAGCTAATACTTACGGGATTAAAGTATTCATCAAATCCGGAAGCTGAAAAATTCGTGCTTGATCCTTTTATTAAAAATACCTCTTTAGGTTTGAGTCTTAAATGAGCTAATGACCCGGTTGGAGCTGTACTGATCAATAATAAACTATTTGCCACCGATCTTTCTCCACCGATATCCGAAGGACTATTTACAATAATATCTCTTACTACCATAGTTGTTGAACCGCCTCCATCAAGATTCAAACCTTGATAAACGCCCCATTTAATCATATAATCACCAAGTTCTTTGTAGGACATGCCGACACTTAATGCAGCTTGCCTTCCATCTATCGAAAAAAGAAAGATTTTGGAAGTATCATGATTAAATCCAATAGAGGTTCGGGGATGACGATCTCCATTATCACTGTTAGCAATCCCGTTTGTAACAAGCCAGGTATTTCCACCGATTAATTGTTCCAATTTTGGAAACGCGGGTGAGAGATTTAAAACAATTTTTACCGTATCACCTTTGTGAAAATTGTTAATTAAAAAAGCGCTCGATATTCCATGACCTGACAAAACTGCTTTCCCTTTACCGATTTGAATATTCCCGGCACCAGCCATAACTGTATCAATAAGACACCGGATAGTATCATTGACAAGCCAACTATCAATTGGTACTAATCGCGCTTCAGTTCCGTATTGGTTTGTAAATGTAGAATTTCCCATAAAGGAATTGTAAAAGATCATCTCATTCGTTGCACGAATACGATTAACACCGGAAATACTTTTTATGCTGTCGCTCGTTATGATTAAACCGGAAAAACTCTGCATTCCGATCAGTGGATTATTATTTATGTCGAAGGCGATGTTCAACCAATCGCTTGTTACTTTAAGCAGTTCGCCATTTACAATTTGAGTACCTACTTGCTCGCCGGTACTGGTATTGTAAAAATCTCCGTTAATTGCTCCGACAACTTTATGTCCTTCATAGTTGTTACGGGATGCTGCTGAAGATGTTTTTTCAAAAGCCGTAAGTTTATCGCCCGATTTTACCGATTGAAATTTCAGCCATTGATTATGGAGATCGATAACAAGAACATTAATATTCCAGGGACCTGCATCAATAACCTCATGGTAATGGATTACTCCTGGACCGACACTTACGCTATCTGATGAACCCGCATTGATTAAATTTGAAGAGATTAAGAAAGAAAGGAGGTAGAACTTGATTTTCATACTAACACCTGGATAGTAGAGAAATATTTATTTTAATAATTGTGAGTGTAAAAATAATGAATGAATCTGCAACATTCTATTTGGTATGGATAATTTTTTATTTTTTTGTGATTGGGGAGAATCATGCAAAATATATTTAGAAAAAATATCATGGGCATCTTCTGATTTTTTTCGCTTTGAAATACAAACTAAATAAATATATTACAGTTATAAAAATAGAATATATGTGTAAAGTTCATCTCTGAAATGTGTTTCTAGTTTCCGTTAAAATAATATAATTAAATAAGGAGTTACAAATGCTGCTTCATCACCAATTTGTGCGGGTTGCAAAAAAACATGAAAAGAAACTTGCGATCATTGATAAGACGCTCAACCGAAAATTGACTTATAAAAAAGCTTTGATCGGCGCTCTCATCATGGCAAAAAAATTTCAGAAATATGAAGCCGGTTTTTTAGGAATAATGTTACCAAACTCAGCCGGATCAGTTTTAGCAATATTGGGAACACTTATGAGCGGTCGAATTCCGGTGATGATAAACTACTCTACAGGCGCCGCAACAAATAGCGAATTTGCTCAAAAAAAATGCGCCTTTCGTACAATTATTACATCAAAAACTCTTTGTGAAAAAATCAACTGCCGCAAGGTTGATGGAATGATCTTTCTTGAAGATATCATGAAAACTGTTTCTATTTTAGATAAATTAAAAGCGGCGATCAAAGCAAGCCTTCCTGTTGAGTTATTATTAAAAAAAATTCATCAAGGGGATGAAGATGATACTCTCCTTATTCTCTTTACAAGCGGCAGTGAAAAAGATCCAAAGGGAGTTCAACTAACACATCGAAATATTACACAGAATTACGAAAGCCTAATTAAAGCCTATTCCTTTACCCCAGAAGATATCTTCCTGGCTAATCTTCCTTACTTTCATGTCTTCGGGCAAACAGCAAATCTTTGGGTTCCAATGGCGGTTGGGATGTCGATTGTAACGTATGCAAACCCTCTTGATTTTAAAACTATTTGCGATATTGTGCGTGATGAGAAAGTGACCTTAATGGCAGGAACACCCACATTCTTCTGGGGCTATTTACGAAGCTCAAAACCGGGCGATTTCCAATCTGCTCGAATTATGCTTTCCGGCGCTGACAAATGTCCGGATGCCTTGCGGAAAGGTTTCATGGAAAAACATGGTAAGGTTTTGCTTGAGGCATATGGAGCAACAGAAACAAGTCCTGCAATTACGGTTAATACTTTAGAAAATAACCGTCCGGGAAGTGTTGGACGTCCGATAGATGGTGTTCAAGTTATGGTTGAAAATTATGAGACTGGGGAAACTTGTAAAGTTGGTGAAATTGGAAAAATTCTTGTAAAAGGGGATAACGTGATGAAAGGATATTTTGACGATTTCGAACAAACATCATTGAGTATTCGTCACGGTTGGTATGACACCGGAGATATGGGATTCAAAGATGAAGACGGTTATCTTTGGCATGTTGGCAGGTTGAAAAGATTTCTGAAGATCGGAGGAGAGATGGTCTCATTGATCAAAGTTGAGGATGTTCTAGAAAAATTACTCCCACCTGATGCAGAATGTTGTGTTGTTGAAGTTCCTGATGCAATACGGGGAGCGAGAATTGTCGCAGCGATTACGCAACCCATAAATGAAAAATATACACTGAGCAAAATGGCTGAACAACTTCCAAGTATTGCTATGCCCTATAAGTTTGTCGTTATGCCTGAGATGCCAAAATTAGGGAGTGGAAAAATTGATTTTAAAACGATAACAGAAAAAGTAAGAGATATTATTCAAGCCAGGTAAGAGAATTTTCCTTGAGTGTCATTCTGCATTGAATGGCACTGGGGAAAAAAGAAAAACTCGAAGGTAGATCGAGTTTTAATTGAGGCGCCGGTCGGATTCGCCCGCCAAAGGCGGGTTGCAGACCTTCAGAGTAAATTTATAATCCCATCAGTTTTAATTCAGCTCTTC
>JAUYAB010000036.1 GCA_030693705.1 Ignavibacteria bacterium
AAAGGTCGGCATGATCAACAAGCGATACGCGATAGCCGTGATTCAAAATATTTTGTGAATAAAAATCATCCGGAACATAACAATTGGGTCAAGCAGCAAAAGAACAATAACGGAAACAATAAAGGGGAAAACCGCAGCAACAAAAGTGACAACAAGAAAAATGGCGGACAAGGGAAACATAAAAAATAAAATTGAAGTGGAATAATCATCAAGATCATTCATAACTTATAAACGTATAACTAATTAATCAAAAGGAAATAAAAATGGATAAGCTTAATATAAAAGGAAACTGGAACGAACTCGCCGGTAAACTTAAACAAAAATTTGCCGAACTGACAGACGACGATCTTCTCTTCAAAGAGGGGAAAGATGAAGAGTTGTGGGGAAGACTTCAGCAGAAACTTGGAAAAACCAAAGAACAAATACGCGACTTGATCGCTAAGTTGTAAAGACCATATCTAAAAGGCTAACGCTTTATTCGGCAAATAAATCGTTAGCCTTTATTTTTATTAATAGCTGTGACGAGCGGCGTTGAGAGAACTTCTTGCACTCGAACTAACTAACTAACCCATACAAATCTTCCGCAAAAGAACTTTTCTCAACCAAAAGGATTAGTCCCCTTTTCATCCTCTCGTCCGATTGATAGAGTCGTATACTTCTTATAGCTTATATCGTAATCAAAATAGTTTATGGAACAAATTAGATAGGAGAATCTGAAAGTGCAAAAGAAATATTTTACAATTATAAACAGGAGTTATGTTATGAAAAAAAGTGTTTTTATCGGAATAATTTTAGGGTTAATGGTAATCCTTGCGAAACCAGTCGCAGCGCAAGATCATGGATTTGGTCTCGGATTAGTACTCGGAGAACCAACCGGCTTAAGCGCAAAACTTTGGACGTCAAGAATCAATGCCTTTGATTTCGGTCTCGGCGTAGCTGTCGGCGGTGATCGTATTTCTCGCGACAATTATTATTACAATGGCGAGAGCCGTCTTCATTTTCATATGGATTATTTGTGGCATTCCTTCAGCGCAATAAATTCATCAGAGAGATTTCCGCTTTATTACGGAATCGGAGGCAGATATAATAGTGGTGGTGGTTATGACGGATCACTTGGTGTTAGAGGCGTATTTGGTATAGCATGGCTTCCTCGTGCAACACCCATAGATGTATTTCTCGAATTGGTTCCGGTCTTTCAACTTACGCCGTCTACCGGATTTGGAATTGACGCCGGATTAGGAATAAGATATTTCTTTCAATGAGAAAAAATAATTGTGCATTATTTATTAATTAATAAAAGGATCATTAAAATGAAACTCATTACGATCATATCGCTCATGCTCATTGGTTTTGCTCAGTTTACTCTGGCGCAAGATTTGGGCAAACCAAATTTGGATAGCCCCAAGCCAAATGCCATGTCAAACGTCTGGGCTCTAACCGGCGAAGCCGGCGTTACCCTGGGACGTACGGATTATTGGAACACCAAAATGAATTATATCGGCAAAGCCTCCTTGGAATATTATTTTGCTTCCACAGGGGCTGGAAATTTTGGATTGAGAATTTTCGGGGAGACAGGATTTATTTCGGGTACAGGGGTATCGTCCTGGTTACAACCAACACAAGAATTTTCAACAAAAATTGAAAAATATGGTGGTGGAGTGATTTACACCGTCTCTCTGGGTGATTATATTTACCCCTGGGTGGCTGTCGGCGCTGCTAACCTTTGGTTTTATCCAAAGGATGCTAACGGAAATAAGCTACCTAATTACGTTGCGGGAAATTATTATACGCATATGTTAGCATATTGCGGCGATGCAGGCATACGCATGATGGTATCGAAAAGCATAAGTTTAAATCTAACGGGTGGAATTGTTGTGGGAACGAAAGATTGGTTGGATGACATTCAATCCGGTTCTAACAATGATATGTTGTACACAATTACAGCAGGTTTATCATATTACTTTGGAAGAGAACAAGATTCAGACCGCGATGGCGTTCCGAACTCCGAAGATGCTTGCGTTAACACTCCAATTGGAGTTGCGGTTGATGAGTTCGGCTGTCCGGTTGATACTGACAAAGATGGTGTCGCTGACTATTTAGACAAGTGTGCGAACACTCCTTCCGGAGTTGCTGTTGATGCAGACGGCTGTCCGCTTGATGCAGATGGTGATGGTGTTGCAGATAATTTCGACAAATGCGCAAACACTCCGACGGGAGTTAAAGTAGATGTTAATGGTTGTCCGCTTGATTCTGATGGTGACGGTGTAGCAGATTATCTTGATAAATGTTCAGACACTCCTCCCGCAGCAAAAGTAGATGCTAATGGCTGTCCGCTTGATGCAGACGGTGATAAAGTTCCGGACTATCTTGATAAATGTCCAAACACTCCTAAAGGTGTTCAAGTTGACGCTGAAGGATGTCCTATTAAGAAAGAAACGGTAATTGTTATTAAAGAGACAGAATCTTTAGTTCTTAGCGGCGATACTAACTTTGAATTTAATAAATCAAAATTATTGCCTAGTGCTTACGCTGCTCTTGAAGGTATTGTCGTTACGATGAAGGAACATCCAAAATATAAATGGGAAATCGGTGGATATACAGACGGTGTTGGTTCAGCTAATTATAATAAGAAGCTTTCCAAACAAAGAGCACAGGCTATTCAAGATTACCTTGTAAGCAAAGGTGTTTCAAAAAGCAATCTTAAAATAGTTGGATATGGTAAAACTAATCCGGTTGCCACAAATGAAACAGTTGAAGGAAGATCTATGAACAGAAGAGTTGAGATAAAATTAATCTCAAAGGGAACCAAGTAGATTTTTTAGAAGCAAAAGTATCGAGAGAAGCGGTATAGTTAAAACCGCTTCTCTTTATTATCAAACATATTAAATTAAATGTTCTAAATGAGTTTTGGAGAATCAAAGTGAAAAAAATAAAAGTGCTGTTTTTAATTTCAACATTTGCCGCGTCAATTTTTATTTACGGATGCAGCGCAAGCAATGCCGTTAAAGGCGGAGTAATCGGTGGAGTGAGCGGTGGTGTTGTTGGCGGTGTAATTGGTCATTATGCAGGGAACACTGCTCTGGGTGCGATTCTAGGCGCTGCTGTCGGTGGTACTGCAGGTGTTCTCATCGGAAACCATATGGATAAACAAGCCGCAGAAATGAAAAAAGATATTTCAGGCGCAACAATTGAAAGAGTCGGCGAAGGAATAAAAATTACATTCGATTCGGGCATTTTATTTGCTACTAATTCTTCAACACTTGAACCTCAAGCAAAAACAAACATTCTTAAATTTGCCGCAATACTAAACAAATACCCGGATACTAATATTCTTGTTACCGGATATACCGATTCTGACGGCACCGAACAATACAATCAAACACTATCTGAAAGAAGAGCCAAAGCAGTATCGGATTATGCAACTGCACAAGGAGTTTCTTCTTCAAGATTCTCGGTTGTCGGATTCGGTGAGAGCGAACCTGTCGCTTCAAATGACACGGTTGATGGAAAAAGAATGAACAGAAGAGTTGAGATTGCAGTGTTTGCAAATGATAAACTTAAAAGCGCTGCTGAAAACGGTCAACTTAACTAAATTTGAAATGAAGAAAGTAATAGTTTTCTGGCAAGATTGGTTCATGTTTGATCTTTAGCATCATGTACCATTGAACCAGATAGTATTTAGCAAAAGAACCTAATTAAAAGATTAAAATGGATTTCAAACTTTTAGTTGAAGGAATAATCATTGGTTTTGCGATGGCTGTGCCGATTGGACCCATCGGAATAATCTGTATTCGTAAGACACTCACCGAAGGACGAATGCGTGGACTAATAATCGGACTTGGAGCGGCAACTGCCGATATGCTTTACGGCTCTATTGCTGCTTTTGGGCTTACGGTTATTTCAGATACGCTTCTCAGTCAACGAATTTGGATAAGGCTGGTCGGAGGTGCTTTACTCCTTTACCTTGGTGTACGTACATTTCGCGCGCGTCCCAAAGACCCTAAAATTGAAATACAAAGCAGTGGTCGGCTTCGATCTTATTTTACTACTATTTTTCTTACATTCACAAATCCTTTAACCGTCTTCGCATTTATTGCAGTATTTGCAGCGCTCGGATTAGGCAATGGGCTCAGTTTTGTCTCAGCTTCCGTTCTCGTGACAGGAGTTTTTACAGGTTCGTTTTTGTGGTTCCTTTCGCTCAGTTCCGGTGCAACATTTTTTAGGAGTAAATTGGACATGGTGGGAATGCGGTGGGTAAATAAAATTGCCGGAATTTTAATAATTATCTCCGGTGTCATTGCAATAGCTTCGCTATTGTAATATTGTGAAAAATATTTTTGTAAAATTAAGGAATGAGAAAAACCAATGAAAACAGTATTAGTAATAATCGCTTTAATATTTGCCGGCATCGCTTATTATTTCTATGATGCAAAGATAAAAACTAAAAGTGAACTTGAGACAAAAATAGTAACTGTTTCCAACGAAAAGGAAAAAGAGATCGGGATGTTGACGGATACTTATAATGAGTTTGTGGCACAGTTGAAAAAAGAAATTAAACAGGGGGAGATAAAAATTATCCAGTTGTCAGATCGACTGTCTGTTGTTATGGATGAAAAAATTCTGTTCCCATCGGGAGAATCGGAAATAACATCTGAAGGATTGAATGTTCTGGAGCGGGTCGGCATCGTTTTGAAAAATACTCAACACAAAATTATTCGGGTTGAAGGACATACCGACAACGAACAGATAAATCCGCGGCTGCAAAAGAAATACCCAACCAATTGGGAGCTTTCAACCGCACGGGCAACTAATGTTGTTCGCTTTTTACAGGAAAAGGTTGGACTTGAAGCTGAGTTTTTGCAACCCATCGGCATGTCGGAATATCATCCGGTAGCGAGCAATAAAACTCAAGCAGGCCGCAGTCAAAATCGGCGAATTGAAATAACTCTCCTGCCATAGTTTCTGATGGAACACTTTTATAATATTGACAAGAGTGTTCCAGTTCTATTTAATCCTCCGTTAAAATTGTATTCAACATAAATTTTTTGTTCGCCCAAAAGATGTAGTTCTTTTTTCATCCTTTCGCCCGATTGAATTACTTCAATCCTTATACTACTTTATAATGGTATTTAGAACATTAAAATTTAATTTGAAAGGATACTCATATGTTATTTACAGTTGCCGTCATTCTAATAGCTCTATGGCTTTTGGGATTCATTGCTTTCCCGGTGATGGGAAGTTTTATTCATGTTTTGCTTGTAATTGCGGTTATAGTGGTCTTAGTCAGAATTATCAATGGTCGACGCGCACTTTAATTTTCCTTTAGAGGCAATACTTGGATAAATTTATTAATTCACGAAACGAAACACACTTTCTCATTATTGCCGCTGCACTGGTAATAATTATCAGCGGAATCTATCTAGCACAATCGATTGTGGTTCTTTTCCTCGTCTCTTTTTTTCTTGCGCTAATTGGTACTCCTCCGGTACTTTGGTTAAAGGAAAAACGCGTTCCCTCCGGTATAGCTGTGTTGATAGTAATGTCATGTATGATCATCCTTCTCCTACTGATAGGTGCACAAATTGGGACATCTGTTGCCAGCTTTTCAAATGAACTGCCTTTATTGCAATCACGTATTCGAGAACAATTTTTAGCGCTTAGCTTATTATTAACAAGTAAGGGAATTGAAGGCACCGAAAAAATATTTATGGAGTACATTAATCCCGAAGCGGTAATGAAACTTACAGCTAACTTACTCTCGGGATTGAGTTCTGCGCTTTCCGATCTTGTACTGATCCTTCTCACCGTAACCTTTATCTTACTTGAAGTCTCAAGTTTTCCTGTAAAACTCCGTGCTATTTTGGGTGATCCAAAACAGGTATTTCCCGAATTCACGAAATTCGTTATTGATATGAAACGTTATATGGTTATAAAGACCATTATCAACTTGGTTGCCGGAATATTAATTGCAGTTTGGATGTACATTCTTGGCGTACAATTTCCTGTTCTATGGGGTTTCCTCGCTTTCCTACTTCATTATATTCCGAACATCGGTGCGGTTATTTCAGCTATTCCCGCCGCGCTTTTGGCGCTTGTTCAACTCGGACCCGGAAGCGCTTTGCTTGTGCTTGCCGGTAATATTGTAGTTGGATTCATAATTGGCAATGTGGTTGAACCGCGTCTGATGGGGAGAAAATTCGGTCTCTCTACTTTAGTTGTATTTCTCTCCCTGATTTTTTGGGGAAGTCTGCTTGGTTTGATCGGAGCAATTCTTTGCATACCACTTACAATGGCATTGAAATTTATATTTGAAAGCAATGAAAGTACACGATGGATCGCATTGTTACTCGGATCAGAAAAGTTTACTGTAAACGAAATTAAGAAAAGTAAGTAACGATTTTTGTTTGTATTCTTTTTAAACTCTCTAAGATCATTGAACATTTTTTCTATCCAAGGCTGCTCCATTAATGTTCTCTCTCCACAGACATTTACTCATCCAAAAGAATTAACTACTTTTTCATCCGCTTGCCCGATTGAATCTCAACCCATTTTCTTCATACTTTAATCTCAGTTTTACAAGATAAATCTTAAGGAGATTCTTATGAAAACTAATACATTTTTAATTCGTGTTTTCAGCCGGTGTTCACACTTCATAAGTGTAATGCTGGTGGGTGCATTAATAATACCTAAAGTTGCTTTTTCTCAAACCGTATATACCAACCCAGCAGCAGTAGACCTATTAACGGCTGGTAATTACAGAGCGCTATCTGGAACTACGCTCAATATTGCCGCTGGTTGCACAGTTACCGGGAATGTTGGGGGTGTCGCAGTTACGAATGGCGGAACAGTTACCGGAACGACAGACATAAATAACGGTGCTGTAACGACAGCCATAAACGATTTAACCACTGTTAAGAACGAACTCGCATTACGAACGCCTGATGCCACACCAGTTGTAGAACTCGGAGGAACAACCTTAGGACGAGGTATCTATTCTTCCGGAACTTTTGGGATAAATGCAACTCTTACATTAACTGGCACAGCGAGTGACATCTTTATCTTCCAGATGACAACCACTCTCATCACGGGAACAGCTTGTATAGTTACTATGGCTGGTACGGCATTGGCGTCTAATGTCTATTGGCAAGTCGGTAGTGCGGCAACAATTGCTGGAGATTTCAAGGGAAACATTCTGGCTGGAACTTACATAACGGTAAATAATGCTAGCGCTACAATAGACGGTAGAACATTGGGTTTGACCGCTGTTACATTAGGCGGAGCTTCTGTTCTTCCGGTAGAACTAACATCTTTTACAGCAGCATTAAATAACAATGCGATAGAATTAAATTGGAACACAGCTACGGAAGTAAATAACTACGGTTTTGAAATTGAGAGAAGCAAAGACAATAGTGACTTTGAAAATATTGGATTTGTTAATGGAAGCGGAAACAGCAATTCGGTAAAAGATTATTCTTTTACTGATGAACAAATGCTTTCCGGTAAATACTTTTATAGATTAAAACAACTTGATAATGACGGAGCTTTTGAATATTCAAAAGTTGTTGAAGTAGATTTCAAACTACTTCAGACGTTTGAACTTTCTCAAAACTATCCTAACCCTTTTAATCCAACAACCAGAATAAGTTACTCCATTCCTGTTGACGGCAGAGTGCAATTATTAATTTATGAAATAACGGGAGAACTCGTAAAATCGTTGGTTAACGAATATCAAACTGCCGGAATATATACGATCGATTTTAACGCGGCAGGTTTATCAAGTGGAATATATTTCTACAAGATCACTGCAAATAATTTTTTACAAATAAAGAAAATGTCAGTAATAAAATAATTGGGAAATAAAATCATGAACAACTTAAAAAGTTTTAATTGGGACATTAATAAAGGCGATTACATTCATTATGAATTAAGTCTGGTAAGACTCGAAAAAAAAGAAAGACTGGTAAGAAGTTTTTTTACCATCAGTCTTCTAGCAGTTTCATTGGTTGTAATGCTGACGGTATTGCATCTGGCAGCTAAAGTTTAGTCTGATCGCTTGTGTAAATAGTAAGATTTTAAAACATACGTGGTAAGCAATGACGAACAAAAAATACTTAAACACTAAAAGAAGAATCGACTTTATCTTAAGCGTGATTATCTTCTTAGTTGCCCTTCCGGTGATGCTGTTGATAGCCATCGGTTTGACTATTATCATGCAATCATTCCCGCTGATAATTCAGAAACGCGGCTTGACCGAAGCGAACCAGGTCTTCAATATTTTCAAGTTTAGAACTATCAAAACCAATCCTTCCCAACAAACGAACAGAGGAAATATTTTTTTCAAACCGGACTTATCTCAATACGTACCTGCCTTTTGCAAGTGGCTAAGAAAAACCGGATTAGATGAGTTACCTCAAATATTTAATGTGCTAAAGGGTGAAATGAGTTTAGTTGGTCCCCGCCCCTTAACAATTAGGGATCTTGAAATATTAAAGCATAAACATCCCAAATACTATTCTGCTCGAAACCTGGTTACCACAAAACCCGGAATAACCGGGATGTGGCAAGTCTTCGGCAATAGAAACGAAGGAATACAAAATTTACTTGATCATGATCTTTACTACAATGAACATGCTTCCCTTTGGGTTGATCTCCGGATTTTATTAGGCACTGTTTCTTTGATCTCCAGCGGGAAGCATACCGATGCTGTTTTCCCATCCGTCAATGATGGTAAGGAATTTAAAACTTTGAGTAATACGCAGACACTAACCAATTACTAAGCATCGATTTCATAAGAGAAAAAGAAAAAACATGTATTGCTATCCGGCAAAAAAAATTGTTGTTCGTGTAAAAAAAAATTCCTCGCTCGAAAGATGTAGTTCCCTTTTCATCCTTTCGCCCGATTGAACAATCCTACATTTCTTTCTATCATATTAGCGAGATCATAAATTTTAAATGAACTATATTAATCAAAATTATAAAGGAGTCTAAAATGAATTGGCTAACAATTAAGGGAAGTTGGAATGAAACCGCCGGGAAACTTAAACAACAATTTGCAAACCTAACCGATGACGATTTACTTTTGAAAGACGGTAAAGAAGAAGAATTGGTTGGGAGATTGCAGAACAAACTTGGAAAAACTAAAAAAGAATTACGTAAAATAATTTCGAAGATATAAGTCCGGGTCTGCTCAGGAATTTACTGTGTTCATGCCGTGCCGGTTTCAGGGTCTGGAGAATGAAGTAGTCAGGTTTTACAATAAAACTAACAAGGAGAATTATGAAAAATATATATATCGTCTTCGCGGTAATTGGTTTCTTTGCGGGAGCAGTATTAACAAGCTGTAACATCGATCGAGAAAAAAAAGTTGAAGACGCTAAAGAAAACGCTCAACAAGCAAATAAAGAATTGAAAGAAGCTCAGATTAACTATGAGAAAGAGTGGCAACAATTCAAGAGCGATGCTGAATTTAGAATTCGCACTAACGAAAACAGGATAAACGAATTCAAAGCTGAGATCCAAACGGCAAGTGGAAAATTCAAAGCCAAATACGAAAAAGAAGTAATTTCGTTAGAACAAAAAAATATTGAACTGAAAACGAAAATACGTGAATACAAATATGAAGGAAAAGATAAATGGGAAGAATTCAAAAAAGGGTTTAATCATGATATGGATGTAGTCGGTGAAACACTTCACGATTTATTCTCCAAAAAAGATTAACTATAAATGCCTTTTAAGATGCACTATCACCAAGTTCAAAAAATGCAAAAATTAACATTACCCCTTCTTATAATTTTCAGCATTTTACTTATTTGGAGTGCTAAAGCTCAACAGAGATTTCCAACACTTATCCGTTCTTCACTTGAGAGTGAAATTTTAATTCTCTCTATTGATAAACCCGTTTACTTTCCAGGTGATACCGTTATTTTCAACGTTCTTCGAAATGATAGTACTGCAACTTCTCGTGCAATTCCTGTTTTAATAATGGAAGAGTCAATATTAAAATCCATTGGCAAAAACATTTACGCTGCCACCATTCCTCAAGCTTGCGCTCCAGGCCAATATCGGGTTCGCCTAAGAGTAAAGGATGCCCAGGGACGATTATATGTTTATGCAACAGATTGTATCGTAAATGTCGAAGAGCATCAAGTAATCGAGCAGATAAGTAAATTTGTGCATATCGAGCCAGACTCAGGCGGCGATAATCAACGCTCGGCTGTTACGCTCGACCCTCATCAAATACGAAACCTTCGTGTAGTATTCCAGCGTGATAGTATTGGAGTTGGAATGGGACCGCAGTTTGTTACCATCAGAACGACTGTGATATTGCGCGATGGAATTACCGCACAAACTTTTGAAAGACGTGTTTTAACATTTCGAAGCGATAACGACCCAAATCGGGATTATGCAATGTTAGTTCAATACCGCAGAGCTTATGGTCCATATGCGGCAATTCGTCCGGAGGAATTCAATCAAGTACAGATAAACGTGGACACGCTGCCGGATTGGGCTATTATCAAAATCAACATCGAACCTGATTACACTATTAAAATTGGAGGTTACGACCGCTCCAACTCATACACACGATATTTTCATGTTAGAGGTCCCAAGATTGAAATTGGTCTTTCTCTCGGGATACCAAAAGTTTTATTCGACACCCAGGCGAAGGACACCATTCAGTATGGAAATTATAGTGCGATGATCCGTTTTTATTATGTGAACGAAATCTCGGGACATCGTTTTCCGGTGAATTTGGGAATTGGAACATATGGAGTTAATTCTCCTATTGATGTAAATGCCGGTCGCGGCGGATTTGCATTGTCACTATTCTTTAATGTAGCTGAAATGACACGTATGGTAGGTATTGAATTAAGTAAAACAATTACCGCCGGTTTGGAACTCGCTCCCTTCTTTCCTCTTGAAAGAAAATGGAGATTCTTGATTGCCGCACAGGTGGGGATTGCACTCTAACCATACGTTTTCGTGAAGAAAAACTGACGTTGTTTGAAAGACAATTGGAGCAGATTTGATAACATTTAAGTTTTTGCCAAAATGGCAAAGCAATTTAAAATAAAAAAGTGCAAAATTCCTTTGAATTCTGCACTAATTGAGCCACCTATGCGACTCGAACGCACGACCTGCTCATTACGAGAAAGCGGATTTCCTTTGTTTTTACTCTGATTTCTTAGCTTTTTTAGTGAGTACATACTTTAGTTAGTACAGATTCGGGAGATTTTATGTACTTAATTAAAACCCTTCGTTCACCTTTTTATCAGGTTATTTTTCCACGAAACGGAAAAAGAACTACCATTTCTACAAAAACTGTTTTAAAAAGCGATGCCTTAAAATTCCTAAATGAGTTTGAAAAAAAGATTCAGAAAGAAGAAATAAAACCTTCCTTCTTTCTGAAGGCTTTTCAAGATGAATATTTAGAGTTTATGAGACCGACAAAAAGCAAAAACTATTTTAGATCGGTTAAACTTTCCTTCCGAAAATTTATTGAGTTTACCGGAAACATCGAACTAAGAAATATTGATTTCCGTATAGTCGAAAAATTTATTTCGTTTACCTTTCAAAGAAGTGAAAGCGGTGCAGATTCTTACTACCGAATTTTGAAAGCAGCTTTTAACAAAGCTGAATCTTGGAACTACATTGAAAGAAATCCTTTTGTAAAAGTGAAACTTCCAAAGATAAAAACGAAACTTCCGGCTTATCTAACGGAAGATCAATTTTCTTTTCTGTTAGGCTTCATTAGAGACACTCAGTTGAAAGATTTTTACTCAATCCTATTCTTCCTGACTTGTCCAAATTAGTGCGACAGAAGGTTTAGCTTTTGCAGAAGTGTTGAGACTTGCAGCGAAAGAGGAACACGCATGACAATAATTTTAGTAGTAAGCTTGTTTAAGAGTTTTGCGTCTGTGATTTTTTTACATTCGGAAAGAAAAGCCTGTATTGATAGATCCGTTTTTAATTCAACATACTTTGAAACAGCTAAAGCCATAAAGCAAATTAATATGTGAACTTTAATGGGGTCTTCCTTAAAATGAAAAATGGGACGAGTTTTCAAATCGTGTTTAGCTATTCTAAATGCTTGTTCGATTTTATAAAGTTGATGATAGCGTTCAATAACCAGTTGGTTGCTGATCGTTTTATCATCAAGATTAGTATAATACCCTTTAATGCCAAGCAAGATATTTGTTTTGTCGATTAGTTCCGTGTTCAATTGATCTTTTGCTTCTGTAGTTTTAATAAATTTTACTTTCTTCGTTTTTCCGGGGTGCTGAAGTATTTCCTTGGCTTTAGCAATCTGCTTGTCCATTTCAAATTTATCTTTGGCAAAACGTTTTTTAGAGAAATCACAAACCAGGTAACCGAGGTTAGTACTCAGTCTAATGTTCGCTAAATCAGTTCTCGGGAGTTGTTTGTTTAGAGAACTCAAGTAATCAACTTGCAGATTTCCTAAACGAGCGCCAACGATATAATCAATGTTAGCTGATTTTAAGTTGTTAATATTATCAGTGCTAATCATCGCAGCATCAGCCACAACTATTAAACTCTTTATGTTGTGTTTTTTCTTAAAGTCCTTAATGAGAGGAATGAGTGTATGCCCTTCAAATGTGTTCCCGGGAAAAAGCTCATAAGCCACAGGGAATCCATCTTTATTGACAACCAGTCCAACAACGATTTGCGGTTGATTAGATTTATTGTCTTTAGAAAATCCGGTTTTACGGAAATCATCTGCTTTGAATGTTTCAAAATATAATGTAGTCACATCGTAAAAGACTATTGCAAAGTCAAAATCAAATTCTTTTACAGCAAAGTTAATGGTTAGCTCTTCTATTTTATTTTTCAGTTTTAGTAGTGCTGGAAGGATATCGTAAAGACTTTGTCTTCGGTGTTTTATGTTGAAATAGGTTTCTAAAAGTTTAAGAGAACGTAATTTTGAAGCTGGTTCAATAATGCGGATAGTGACTAAGTCGTTGAGTAACTTGATGCCAAAACAAGTGTACCCTAATCTTGCTTGAAGCTTGTGTAGTGTTTCGTATAAAAATGTGTATTGAAATCCAAGATATTCATATTGCTCAAGTGAAATGAAATGTTCTTCTTGGGTTGCGAACAAAGAAATTTGTTCGGTCTGTTCAGCAATCCAGTCGGCAGCATTATTCCGAAGAATAGTTATTTCCTCTTTGGTCTGAGCAGAGCCAATGTGTTTAACTACAACTCGTTTACGGTTTTTATATTTGATTACTTGTACCGCAATATTACCTGAACCGGTCTTAACTTTACGAATATGATACTTCATAATTGGGGGGGGGTAAGCCCTTTAGTGCGACAATTTACTGTTTCTACCTCCGTAACTTATTGAAAAACAATAACTTAATTTTTAAATATTTCCACCCGGACAAGTCAGGAGGATAAAGTTCCCGGTCTGGAAGATGTAGCATCACGTATGGCGGCTTTCTTCGAAAGAAAGAGAACAAAGAAAGAAGATCCACCACCGCCGCAAAGTTAATTCTTCTTGATTTGAGTTAGTTCTTTCAAATAATCCTAAACCTTGAGTTGAACCAAACGACTCAAGGTTTTTTTTAACTCAAAATGGAATTCTTCGAGTTTCTTCGTTTGTGCCGTGAAGTTAAAGAAAAGTTCTTTAACATGCTGTAATAAAGATGATACAATCTCTCAAAAGTGGAAGGAGAGACGAAGTATCGGTAACGCCGTACAGGCGGAGTTACTAAACCGCTCTGCGCTGCAAAAGCTGTAAAGCCGCCGTGGTGAACGGACAGAGAAAAGGTTCACAAAATGAATCAGGTAAGTCTTCAAGAGATGAATGTAAATGAATCGCTGAAGAAGTGACGAAATCTCATAAGTTGTCGGGCAAAATCGCATTGTGCGAAGGATGCAGAGACAAGCATAGCGGAAACCTGCTTATTGGCTATGCGCCCACCGTTACACAGGCGACATGACTTGAAGATAGGCTTTAATATGGAACACGGGATACCCGCCAAAGGGAAGCTAAAGGAAATACCCATAGCGAAGGCGGGAGTCGGACTAAACCATAGTAGTGAAGAAAATCCTTGAAAGAGGAAAGGAGCGAAGGGTTTAGGTTATTCAGTAATATTCAAAATAAACAACCACGGAAAGGCGTGGGAAGATTTCTTATGGAATTACAAATAGGAAAGACAATACCTATCGAGTATGAGTGGGTAGAAAAGGCGTACCAAAAGGTAAGACAAGGAGGAAAAGCCTCCGGTATAGACAACGAGAGCTGGACTGACTTTGAAAAGCAAACAGAAAGGAACTTGTATGTCATATGGAATAGACTTGCCTCCGGGAGCTATTACCCTCAACCGTTAAGAGAGGTAGAGATACCGAAGAAAGATGGAAAGAAAAGAAAGTTAGGCATTCCAACACTGCGAGACAGAATAGCACAGCAAGTAGTGAAGGAATACATGGAAGCAAGGATAGATAAAATCTTCCATGAAAATTCTTATGGATATAGACCATTGAAAAGTGCGCATCAAGCCATAGAAGAAGTCAGGCAAAATTGCTACAAGCAAGATTGGGTGATAGATATGGACATAAGCAGCTTTTTCGATGAGATAGACCATGAGTTGATGCTCAAAGCAGTAAGCCACGTAATGGAAGAAAAGTGGGTGAAGCTGTACGTAGAGCGCTGGTTGCAGATGCCGATACAACAGAGTGACGGCAGTCTGAAACAAAAACAAGGGAAAGGTACGCCTCAAGGAGGAGTAATAAGCCCTTTGTTAGCAAATCTCTATCTTCACTTCACACTTGATGTGTGGCTGACAAAACACTACCCGGCAGTAAGCTTTGTAAGATATGCAGATGATATAATCATCCATTGCAACAGCAAAGAAAAAGCCGAAGAAGTGTTAAGAGCCGTCAAAGAAAGGTTAGCGGAAGTAAAGCTGCAAATCAAAGAAGAAAAGACGGCAATAATATACTGCAAAGACTATCGCCGAAAAGAAAAGCAAGAAAAAGTTAAATTCGACTTTCTGGGATTCAGTTATCAACCCAGAGGAAGGAAAAGTAAAATAGACGGAAAACTTTTTATGGCATTCACGGCGGAAATAAGTCAGTCCAGCCAGAAGAAAATAAGGGAAGTGATAAGAAGTGCAAAAATATGGAGATATACGCAAATAGAAATATCGGACATAGCTAAACACTTCAATCCCAAAATCAGAGGTTGGATAAACTACTACGGCATATACAGCAAGAAAAGCCTAAGAGGAACAATGATGAGAATAGAACTGAAACTGATAAGATGGATAAGCAAGAAGTACAAAATCGGTTATCGAAAAACGGTCAAGAAACTCGCATTGATAAAACAAGAAAACCCAAAACTATTTTATCATTGGCAGATAGGTTATTGTTAAAACTATTATTGAATAACACGAGCCGTATGACGGGAGACTGTCACGTACGGTTCTGTGAGAGGTTGAAGGGTGAAACTCCCTTCGACCTACTCGGCGAAAGAA
>JAUYAB010000044.1 GCA_030693705.1 Ignavibacteria bacterium
CCATTAATTTTTTCAGGAAATATGGAACAATCTTTATTAGAAGGTTCAGAAATCGGACCGTGGATTTTGAACTCCTTAAAATTTGTTGTTTCAGCTAACATTGCCAACGGCTGATATTTTGAGTATCCGGTATAGGTAATGTAAAATTTGTTTTCAATTTGCGTAATACGGGCGTCTTCAATTCCCCATTTTACATAATCATAACAATCTTTATGATCTTCAGGAGTAAGAACAGGCTTTGATGATATTTTGAAATCGTATCCATCTTCACTTTCTGCAATTACTAAGGATGATCTCCCGATCGGCATTTCAACTCTGCAAAGGAGGATATATTTTCCATTATATTTAACCGCTCCGGGATTAAAAATACTATTAACATTGAATGAAACATTCTCTTTAGTGAGGATGGGATTTTTACTATATCTAGATATTTCCAATTAATTTACCTTTTGGTTTACGATCTTGAATCAAGATTCAGTTAATTTTTTTAGTAATTCGCTAAGATTTACTTTTGCAATGCTGCTTGCATGGTCAGACATAGCGTAAGGAATTATAAGTTCATCTCCATGTATTGCGCCGCCACAACTATAAACCACATTGGGGACGTAGCCTTCTCTTTCATTTTCGTTGGGTGTCAACAAAGGTTCTTCCAATCGACCAATAACTTTTGACGGATCATTTTTATCTAACAAAAATGCTCCAATTGAATATTCGCGCATAGCTCCAACACCATGACTTAATACAAGCCAACCGGCCTCCGTCTCAATTGGTGAACCGCAATTACCAAGCTGCACAAATTCCCACGGATAAGTCGGTTTAAGAATTAATTGTTTTGAGTACCAGAAGTGAAGATGTTCAGAATACATTAAAAATATATTCTCATTATCCTGCCGTGAGATCATAGCATAGAGTCCATTAATTTTTCTGGGGAAAAGCGCCATACCTTTATTCTCGACTTCAGGTCCATTTAAAGTGCTAATTTTAAAATGAAGGAAGTCCTTGGTTTCAAGAAGCTGAGGGAAAGTTACCTTACCATCAAATGCAGTATAAGTAGCATAATAAGTTCGCTCTCCGTTTTCATCGGTAAATTCAACAAACCGGGCATCTTCAATTCCATTAATCTCCGAAGGAGAATGAGGAAATATTATTCTCTCGGAAAGTCTTTGGTCAGGGGAATATTCGATCTCATAATTTGAAAGCGCCAGAGATAAAATTGCTTTTGCTGTAAGCTCTTTTTCTCCCCCTTTCTTTTTGAAAGGACGTACTAATATTTTTATACAATTTTCAAGATCGGTTATTGCAAAACTATCCTCTAGACTGCCCATTACTTGTTTGGCAAAATCATTCAGCAGATCAAGCTCGATAAGCTTTCGTTCAAAAAGTTTTTTTTCATAAACAGGATTGGTAATACTTTCTGAAGTTGTTACATAACGGGTTGGAGCAATAATCGTAATTCCATTTTCCTTATCGATCACCCCTGATCTAAAAGTAATAGATGAAAGATGCCCCTCGCCGGTAGCACGCAAACTTAATATAAAGCGGCGACTTCCTTCAGGAAGGTCTGATTGATCCGGATGCCACACCATCGAAGGATTAAAAAGAGCGGCGGACTCCATGGAATATTCTTGTGTAAAATAAGCGCCGATCAACAATTTTCTCTCTTCGCTTAGAACTTGGTCAGTTAACAAATGTTTTTCCATCTGCTCAAACCTGTTAAGGAAAAAATTGCGCAGTCTTTGATGCCGTACTTCAAATTCGGTAATTACCTGTCCAAGTTCTTTTTTAACATCCTCTTCAGAAAGGGTAAGAATTCTGCCAATAATCTTTATAATTCTTTCTTCTGATAATATCGTAAACGGTCTGTATACAACTCTCTTGTAATCCGGTTTAATTACTATGCCGGTTCTAATTGCTTTCATCTTTTTCCATAAATTGTTTTTCGATCATTTAAGATACTATCTTTCTATTCTTTTATTCCTGTTGATGCCATACTTTGTATAAAATATTTTTGGAAGAATAAGTACGCCAACACGATTGGTAATGCGAGCATAACAGCCGATGCGAGTTTTACACCAAGTTGAGACTCCGCTCTGCCGCCGACTGCAAACAAAGTAACAAGCTGGGGCATCGTCATTAAACTTTCGTCACGAATTACGATCAAAGGCCAGAGAACTTCATTCCACGAAGCCATAAAGGTTATAATTCCGATCGTTATTATCGCCGGCATTGAGTTAGGCCAAAGGATTCTGAAAATTATCTGCAACTCATTACACCCGTCAAGTCTTGCGGCGTCAATCAAACTATCGGGAATGGATTTAAAATATTGTCTGAACATAATTATACTTAACGCATTGATCAGATAAGGGACAATCAATGCCCAATACGTATCTATCCAACCGAATTTTACCATAATAATATACTGTGGAATAAGTGTAATCTGGAATGGCAGCGTCATTGTGAAAATGATGATATAAAAAATTAAATCTCTTCCTTTGAATACAAGTTTCGAGAGTGCGTAACCGATCATCGAACCAAAGATTAAAACCCCGATCGTGATGGAAGAAGCAACGATAAGGCTGTTAATAAAAGCTCCGCCGATGGGTATCTTGTCAACCATCTGTGCATAACTGCTTAACGTCAGAGAGGTCGGCATAATTGTAAGACTTCCGATTTCATTTTCCGGAGCGATTGAAGCTATCACCATCCAATAGAATGGATACACAAAAATAACCGCGCAGATGGTAAGCGCTAAATAAAACATTATTAATTTAAATTTTTTCAATGGTCTTTCTCAATGAATTTTTTCTGAATCATTACAACAGCTAAAATTATGAAGGCAAAAAACAAACCTAAGGTTGCAGCGTATCCCATGTGGTAATAGAAGAATCCTTGTTTATAAATATAAAGCACTGCCGAGACTGTGCTATTCAAAGGTCCGCCGCCGGTCATAATGTATGGTTCAATAAATAACGAGAAACCTCCGATTGTCGAAAGAATCACGACCATGAAAATTGTCGGATTGATCATTGGCAAGGTAATTTTGAAAAATTTTTGCCAATGGTTAGCTCCTTCAAGATCAGCAGCTTCATAATACTGTGCTGGTACAGTTTGCAGACCAACCAAAAACAGGATGATGTAAAGTCCAACATTTTTCCAGGTAGCCATAACGGCAATTGAAATCATCGCAATACCCGGATCGGTCAACCACCCAACCTTACTAAGTCCAACTCCGGTTAATAATCTATTGAACAACCCTGTATCAAATCCATAGAGTTGTTGCCACAAGATAGTAACGACGACTCCGGAAACAATCACCGGTAGAAAAAACGCTCCTCTAAAAACTCCCCGCAATTTTAATTTTTGATTTAATATTTCCGCGAGAAACAATGCGACGATTATTTGTAATGGTATATGAATAACCAGG
The DNA here is from genome assembly GCA_030693705.1 of Ignavibacteria bacterium. Classification (GTDB taxonomy): domain Bacteria; phylum Bacteroidota; class Ignavibacteria; order Ignavibacteriales; family Ignavibacteriaceae; genus UBA1563. Next base: position 3,425 of record JAUYAB010000044.1, read on the forward strand.
AAGATAAGCGTATTGCCCATCGATTTAATGAAAGTTTTATCGTTGAATAATCTAACGTAATTATTCAAGCCGGTGTATTCCATCGGAGCAATGATATTCCATTTATGGAATGTAAGTACAATTGAAAAAACAACCGGAAACGCAACAAATAGTAAAAAGTGAACTATATACGGCGAGACAAGCAAGTAGGGTAATATTTTTTTTCTGGTAATCATTTTAAAAACAATAGATTAACTGCATCTGAAGCATCTTTTACAGCTTGTTCCGGTGTCTTCATTCCATAAATAACACACGCTTCGTACTCTTGAGAAATCAAATCAAATACTTCTTTGAGCACCGGTGAAGCATCTGTTCCTCTAACATACTTTGACTGATCCGCAAATATTTTCATCTTTGGATTTTTGTTGAAATAATTTCCAAAGTATGGATCAATATTAATATTTTTTCTTCTCGGTAGTTGATTGGTTAATTCCAGAAGTTTAAGATCGCCATCTCGATCAATTAGTGTTTTCACATATTCCCATGCGACCTGAGGTTTTTTACAAGTTTTAAAAATCACAATATTTTTAGGGTCACCATACGTATATTTTGGTCCTTTATGATCATCCGGCACGGGCATAGAACTGAAGTTATATTCAAATCCTTTTGGTTTAAACTTATCCGCATGTGCAATCTCCCAGGGACCGGTAAATCTTGTCGCGATTATTTCCGACAGAAAAACATCCTGCCGGGCGGAGAGTTGTTCCTTTGAAAAATAATTTTTCTTGTACAGCATCCGAAGAAATTTAAATACATCTATAGCATATTCATTATTGAAAACAGCTTTGTCCCCTTTTACTAACGGTGCGCCACCGGAAGCTGCAAGATAAAGCGGATAGAAATCAAAAAATCTTTGCCACCAGGTTACAAGCACTTCAGAATATCCGAACCACCGGTCTACGTATCCATCACCGTTAACATCTTTCTGAAATTTCGCGGAGAATCTAAAAAAATCAGAATACGATTGAGGGGGTGTGGATGAACCTAAATCTGCCATCATTTTCTCATTGTAGATGAGCATAATCGGATTGATCTTCCAGGGTATCTGATAGATATGTCCATCAAGTGATCTGATTTCCTCAATCACTTCACTATCACATCTTTCTGAAAGAAAATCCATAAATCCATTTAGCGTATCAAGAGCTACCAACACACCGGCTTGTGCATAGGCTTCAACATCGCCCTGCCACATGTTGGAATAAATATCCGGCGTAGTTTTGCCAACTACCGCCGCGAGAATAATTTCTTCACTGGATCTGCCTTCAGGCACGGGTTGATATTTCACGGAAATATTTGAGTTGTTTTTATTCCACTTCTCCGTTTCCAGTTTTGCGAATTGAATTTCATAACTATTATTGGAACACCAATAGATCAACCTTGTATCTGAACTTTGGTTTCCCGAATTACACGACTGTAAAGGCAGCCAAATCAGAATTAGCAAAGCAATATTTATAAATAATCTATTCACTATTTTTTATTCCCAGTTTACCCAATCATTATCAATTGAAGGAAATGCGGGTCTTGGAATTAGATTGCCTCGTTTAGCGATGAACATTTCGATGGCTTTTTTATCATTTTCGATTGAAACTTTTATGTTGGCAAGAATTTTTTCATTAATAACAATTTTATGTTTTTCCCTCAACTCAAGAACTTTGTGTAATATTTTTTTTGAGAGTTCGTCGCTCATAAGTTCAGATTGAGATTTTTTCTTTTCTTTTAACAAACTTTGTTCTTCAGAATTTAGGGTGATGGAGTTAGCCAATTCATTTCTGTAAGCGCTATATGATATTTTATCTTTCCACCAGCTTGATTGCTTTTTTACCCAATCAGATTTATTGTAACCCTTTTGGTAAGCTTTTGTAATTAAAAAATTATCCCGTACCATAACCCAGACCAAATCTTCTAAAGACTTTGAAAATCCGGACAATTCATTTTTAGAGAATTTTACATATTGTTCACGGTTCCTATACCAAACGATAAATTCATCTAAAGACAAGTTACGACTCTTACATTCAACTAATGTTAAACCGGTGTACTTCGCTCCTCTTTTTAATCCAAGATTAGTCAAAGCAACTTCCAATTTTTCATCCAATTTCCATTCGGAATATTTTTCGGGGGTAAGAATAAATTTTCCAAGATAAGAGCGAAGTACATTAAAAACATCGCGTTTTATTATGGGATTCTCATCTGAGAATAATTCCTTCACGTAATGATCAGATAACATATCCATTTTACTTTTCGTGATCGCTTCAATCGATTCCGATTTAAGTTTATTATACTCTGATTCACCGGTGATCATGTTTCGCGTAATATTATCAATCTTGATGATGTACCAGCCGTCATCAGTGTGAATTGGGTCAGAAATCTTTCCGGCTTTCAATGTATCCACTATTAAAGCAAACTGCGGATTTTTTAGATAAATGTTGTACAGACTGCTTTTTAATTGCCTGTCATCGATCAGAACTGAATCATTGAGTTGAGCGTTAAACACTGAATCAAATGGAACATCATTCTTCAACTTCTTCACGTAATTTTCTAATTGCGGCGAATCTTTTGTATAAAGCCATCTGATCTGGTATTCGCTCTGTTTCTTTTCTATTACTTTCCCGATTTCAATATCACTTATTTTAATTTTAGGGACTATCTCTTTGCTGAACATTTCCTCTGTAGTGAGATCCGATTCGATGTCCTTATAAATTTCTTTTGCGGCTTCCTTTTTCATAATGTCTTTTTCATACCCATCCAGAGCAAGTAGTTTTTCATTGATCATATAATCAAGATGTGTTCGTTTAGAATGCTCTTTCCTTTTCGGAAAAGCAGGTCCAAACTCATAACTATAGATAAACTCTTCCGCTGTAATTTTTACTGATCCGACTTGAGCTACAATTTCATTTTTAATTTTTGAATTTTCATTCCCTTCAAAAAATAAATTTTGCGAATAGCTTTTGCTTAGACAGAAAAACAGCAATATGAGTAAGATTATCTTCAAATTCTTCTTTAAAACGATGATTAGACATTTGTACAAATTTAACTACTAGAATTTTATCCCGACAGAAAAACTGTGAACATTTTTTAACTTACCAAAATCTCTGTAGGCATAATCAAATTTCACAATTGCCGAGCTTAAAAGCATTTTGGAATTTACACCGGCGCCAATTGAAAATCCGCCTTCTGCATCTTTAAGAAAAAGTGAATTGTATCCTCCCCGGATTGAAAACATTTCCATAAATGAAAACTCCGAACCTACATTTAAACTCTGGTAATCATTACTTGGCACAAGAGCATCAGCGGCAACTGTTAGTTTATAATCTTCATATTGAAAAGCCGGAGTGGAAACACCTATCTGAAAATAAAGAGGTAAATCCCATGAATCCATTTCAACATCTGTCGGGATTCTGTCGTTTGAACCTTGCTTGGTATCGTCAACGCGAATAAAATATCGTGAGTCTCTTCCTTCTAAGCGCATAGGTGTTCCGAAATTTGTCATTACCGCACCGATAGTCATCCCTCCGAGGAGATCAGTTCTAAAAATAGTGCCGGCATCTACAGCGAATGCTGAAGAACTCATGTGCCAGATAGATTGTTTAATATATTTTGCTGTAATTCCGATTGAGAACCTGTCAGTTAATTTTCTTGCGTAAGATAAAGCGATCGATATATCCGAAGCGCTGAAATTTTCACCCGTTCCTTCCGGTTGTTCAACTGTTCTTACTTTCATGTCTTCCATAGAAAGCGAAGTAAAACTCAAACCAAAATTTCCGAAATCTCCTAAGGGAATTACCAAACCCGCGTAATCAAATTTTGTATCAGCGATCCAGTCTGTGTGTACCAAGATTACTTCATATTGCGTTAGATTAGCGGCTCCACTAACATTCCAATACAAAGCAGAAGCATCATTAGCTAAACTTACGAAAGCGCCACCCATTGAGTTTGCCGGAGCACCGACTCCTATCTCCAGAAAAGATGCGGCGGTTGTTCCCACCTTAGATACATTTTGTGAAAAGAGCAAGTGATTTGCTGAGAAGAAAATCATAACAACTAAAAATATATTTATGTAAGGTTTTTTATTCATAACATTCTCATGCAAGAATTTATATTTTATCGATTTCATCATTTTATCACCGCGAACTTTCCGATTTTTTGACCGACACCGGGAGCTTCTATATGAAAGACATAAACTCCGTAAGCGATGTCCATTCCATCTTTTGAAACAAGGTTCCAACCTTCCTGCCCGTCGGCAATAGTGCTTGAATGCTCGATCGTATTTACTAACTTTCCGCTTAACGTGTAAATACTAATTGTACATTGGCTCGGCAGATGAATAAAAAATATTCGTCTTTCGCCTCGTCCTACTTCGGTTGAAAATGGCTCCCAGGATGCAGCTCCAACATAAGGATTGGGAACGACTGCGATGTCGTTCATATCCGTTTGGGCTTTATTCTTGTCAAATCCCTGTCCCTTTAAGGTGAACTCATAAAATTCCCCATTTCTGAATGGCTTTTTGTTCACAACTCTAAAAATGTCACCGTATTGAGGAGGTCTCTGTTTATCCTCCGCGATTGTGGTGTCTTTAATTAGCGTGATTGACCAGCTAACATGCCGGTTTATTTGATTGGTGGCTTTTTTCCCAAGAGAATCTCCGAATACTATAAAAATTGCATCACTATCGTTAAAGATCTTATCTTTATATAAGTCTCTGAAAATAAATTGAAAATGTTCGATCCCTTCAGTAAGATTATTCACAACAACATTCGATTGTATGGGCTGGCTGAAAACATCAGCAGGAAATGATAAGTCACCTTGACCGGGCTCCATAAGTTTTATTTCAAAGTCGGCAGGGTAATCTATTTTTTTTCCAATGTAAGCAGATTGGTATCTCGAATCAAAACCAACCTGCACAAGATAGTTGCTGTTTCCTTTAACCCATTTGGTTTTAGTTGTATCAAAATCAACTACTACCGCTGTATCACTTTTTATATCGATTGTAAAACCGTCGAGAACCGGAGTTTGCTCATCAACTCCATTTATTTTCTGTCTCGTTACTAATGTATCCCCGCGAATAACGTTAATAAGTGAGTACTCCGGATGTGCAGAATTATGGAAAGGAACGTCATCATAAAATTCTAATCGATAAGTATTAAAGTTTTTAATTGAATCGGGATTTAATATCGAGATAGACGAGATCGAAATGTTTCCGGTTCCCGGTCCGGTTCCCTGAAAAGATTCTACACCCGGTGCAAGATACCCTGCAGCAGGAGCTCTTGGAGTAATAACGGCAGTATTAATATCGGTTGTAATATTCCCATTAATATCTTTCTTCAAGATTGTTGTAGTCTCCGAAGGAGGAATGCCTTCAAAATTTCCTTCGATTGTGGTGGTTTCGTATCCTCTATCGTACGCTGCAACCGCATAATAGTAAGTTTGTCCGTTCTGTACGGTTGAATCCGTGAAGGAATGTTTTAATCCCGAATCAGTTCCAAGATTGAACATTGCGCCGTTCACATTTATCGGATGAAGCCCTTTCACGCCATCAATCAAATCGAACTGGGCTATTGGATTTCTGAAAATTGATTTTCCGTAAGCATCTGTAATTACTTTATTCTCGAGAAAATTAGGTTCTGTTGATCTGTAGATTCTGTATCCTTCAAAATTTATTCGCTGATAAAATTCATCGAATGTCTTTTCAGCTCTGTCATCCCAATAGAGCGTAACCTTATGATCTCCGGGAACAGCGGTTAGAATTGGTTTTTCAGGCGGTTTGGCAAAGCGGTAATTCGCGTTATAGATCTGCTGCACTGTTTTCTTTCTTCTGAAGAGATCGTCTTGATTAATTCCGAAGATCATAGACATTGAAAATCTTTCCGTTTCTCCTTCTTCTTCCAATTTACCCGTGGATAGAGAGTATGTGTTTCTTCCGTTCATACTAAAAAGATAACTTGAAAAATAATTCGCGAGATTAACACCGATCATCGTTTGACCGTGTGGTTCAGGAAGTCCGGCAAGCACTGTCCAGTTTTCTTCATCATTGTCAAGTTCGTAAGTATGTACCGCATAAATTTTAAAGCCGGTAAGTCCCAATTGATCCGATTCATCTTTATCAAGGATGCCGAAATTCGGTTCACCTTGATCGGGTTTCCCGTTCCCCTGTGTGCCGTCTCCATCCGCTTCCGTATAACCTGAATCAAAAGGACCTATGCCATCGGCGCCGACGTCGTTTTTCAGAGGTTCTCCAGAGTCCCAGACACCGTTATCATTTATATCGGTAAACGATTTCCAGTTGCCATTTTCATCCGCATCCCAATGCTCACTCCACGAATAGCCATAAAACTGAAAAAACTTTGTAGTATCCTGAAAAACATTTTTTAAATACGGATCTTGATTGGGATCTCTAATAAAGACTGCCGCGTTGTTATCGCGTTTCTCATTGGTTAGTCCATCCGCATCGTTATCTCTTAAATCATCCGGAACTCCCGGACTTTCAAGAAAAGCATAACCCGCCATTCCAACCGGACTCCAATTCCCGGGACTGCCGAACGGAACGACAGACCAAGCATAAGACATATCCAACAATTCGTTATAATCGCCTGCGTTGTTTGAGGAATTATCATGTCCGCCAATTCCCCAATCGACATATTGCGCGAATAAAGTTTTTTGATAATCATACGTTCCCATATTCGTGATTTCGTAATACCAGAAAATCACATCTTCGGCAAGCACTTGCGACCATTGAAAACCGCGCGCTCTAACCTGCATGCCCAATCCACCTCTTGTCGGATCATCGATATCAGGAATAAAATTATTCTTTAAGATATATTCTCTATCTTCATTGTCATCAAATACAAAAAACGTTTCAACATCCGCGTTGAAGATTCCTTTTCCAAAAAATCCGTTCCACTTTCCTTCCCAATCCGAAGGTCTATCCGGCCATGTCGCCGGCCAGGTAGAAGGGATATCGCTTCTCGCAGGCGTATTGCCATAAGTCGCTGAATAACCCGGCAAAGGAGCCCAACCATATGTTACCGTCTGAGCACTATTCATTCGAGTAAATTCATAATAGTTTGATTCGAGCGGATGAATTAATTTTCCGGCTGGATCAGTCGCTTCCGCTTGAACAATGATTGCGACTCCATCAACATAAGTATGATTAGTTCCCTTAGGCCAAACGCCGCTTCTGCTTGCTTCATTTTCCCAATCGGCAATTTCGCCGAAGTTATAATAAACTGTCGCAGCAAGGTTTCCATCCATGAATCCTTTCCTGGTTTGATTGTGATCTCCTTTATTTTTATCAACAATCCTCTGTCCAAGAGACAGATTAGCGGCAACAACAATTACTGCAAAAAGTAGAATTATAAAACTGAACCTATTTTTTGTTATCAACATTTTTTCTCCAATAAAAAGACAACCTAAAATGAAAAATCAGCTCCAATTACAATTTGTCTGGGAGTTGAATAAAAATCTGGTCTTGTAAAAAAATCTTTAATTGAATTGACACCTCTCGGTTGTGTCTGATTTCTTGTAAGCTCTAATGTGTCTCCGGCTCTACCGGTATCGCCGAAAACGTTCACCTCATTTAGCGTGTCGAATAGATTAAATATCTTCATATAGATTGAAAATTTTTGCCCGGCTAATTCCAAATACTTCGTTATATAAAAATCGACATCATAAAAAGCGGGTCTATTATCGCTGTTTTCCAATCCTGTTCTCTGATTTTGTAGAGACGGTGTATAAGGTAAGCCTGATCCAAGTCTGCCGACAAAACTCGCAATGTAATCCCCCGGTTCACCAAGCGTTAAAGTAAAATTAAGTGAATGGGTTCTGTCCCAGTCTAACGGGACGAGTTGTTTGTTTGATTCAATTGGCGGATTAGATTGTGCATTGTTAAATGCGGCATTAGGATCCGAGGCGCTCCCCTTTGCAATTTGAAAAGTATAATCTAAAGTTGCACCAATACCGTTGATGAATCTCTTTTCAAAAGATAAAGTTATTCCTTTTACAGAACCATAATCTTTGTTTATAAGTTTACTGAATTTTTTGAAATTATTTTTGATATAAATTTCCGACGCTAATAAATTTCGTATATCTTTATAATAACCCGTGAGTGTAATTCCGAACTCATCAGTTAGGGCTTGTTGTAAACCTATTTCGTACATTGTGGTTTGCTGCGGTTCAAGGTCTGCATTCCCAATTGTGTTACCGATATTTTCAGGAAAGTCACCACCTAATCCAATTCTGAAATTAGGATTGCGGTACAAATTTTCGAACGGAGGAATCTGGAAAAAGTGTCCATAGGAAATATGGATTGCGCCTTTATCGGTTATCGGATAAGAGAGCCCGATGCGGGGACTGAATTGGTATTTTGATTTCGCTTTTACAAAAAATGAATCGGGAAACGCCGAAGGGGCAAGCTCATCTAAGAGATTAATTTTATTGGGGTCTTTTAAATATTTACCATCCGGTTCAAAATAGTCGAATCTTAATCCGACATTAACTATTAAATAATCGATCTCTACTTTATCTTGAATATAATATGCAAACTGAAAAGGATTAGCTTGGTAGGCGTTATAACTAAATGCTGTATCAGCCGGCATCACAGGCTTATAATTTGATGAAGCGTCTACAATAATTTGAAAATCTTTGTACTTAAGATCATGGTAAGTAAAATCAATTCCTGTTTTAATCTGGTTGATATTATCAACCTGCCAGGTAAAATCTGATTTTCCGGTATAACTTGATGTAGTATGATTAAAATGCCAGTTTTGTGTACCACCGGTCAGGAATGCATTTCCGCTCACATCTTTTTTTCTGTCGGGATTTATATAACTATATCCGTTATACACTATCTCGCCAGCATCGTTGTAGGTAATTGATGTTTCAAATGGATTTTCGTAAACGTATTGTTTAAATTCAGATCTGAGATAAGAAGCGGAAAAGTCTATAAACGCCGAGTTGCTCAATAATAACGTATAACTTGCTATACCTAAATAACTTTTTTGGAATTTTTTATAGTCACCATCAGGATTAAGTCTATAAACATGATCATAATCCCGGTATTTATTATCCTGATAAAGTCCGGAAAGGACAATCCCCTTTCCGCCGCCAACATTTATAGCCAGTTTACCTTGTAACGATAACTTCCGGTGGAAATTCATCGGGACATATGTGCTGTCACCCGTAGCTCCAACAAACCAATCTTCACGATCGTTCGCAGAAAAGTTGGAAGAATCTGATGGATTAAAAACTCGTTGTCCATAAATTGAACCTTCATCGTAGTTATAACGACCTGAGATAAAAAACTTTAATAAATTTTCTAAACCCGGTACCGGACCGCTAAGATTTCCTTGAATATTGTAAACATTGGTAGGACTAATATGATCTATATTTGTAAAAATATTTTTATGCGTACTTACATAATCACCGGTATAAAAAGATAAATTGCCAACTAACTTTTCACCTGCAATCTTTGTAACTTGATTGACGACACCCGAAAGAGCCTCGCCATATTCAGCGTTAAACGTGCCTGTGAGAACTTGAATTTCCTCAATACTGTTTACTTCTGCCGATAAAGATGACTGTCCGGAGTAAACATCATTTACCGGAACACCATCGATCAAATATTTTACTTCATTACCTCTGCCGCCCCTAAAATGTCCATCGACAACTCCCGCTTGTAAATTTACAACTGCAGAAACATCTTCAAGAGGAAGCATGGAAATATTCTCACTGCTTATCGTCTGTTCGGTAGAAGTGAGATCTTTTCTGACTAAATGTTTTTCGGCTGTTACAATTACATCGGCTAATTCCATTGATTCGGCAGTTAGTTCAAAATCAATTTTTGTTGTCTGATCTACCGATACCCTTACCTTCTGAACGATAAATGAAGTATAGCCAACCATCGAAGCTTTTAATTGATATTCTCCGGGAGGAAGATTAATAATAAAATAATTACCATCTAAGTCTGAAGAGGCTCCCGTCGAAGTACCGACAACCAAAATATTTGCCCCTATTAGTGCCTCACGAGTCGTTTTATCTATCACTTTACCTGCGATCTTTCCTGTGGTGCCGGCATAAACAAATGCACTTGTCAGGAGAACAAAGAGACCGAGTAAAGAAACGAAAACTTTATTACAATTAGTAAAAGTGAACACTACTTCCACCTATTTTTTCTTTAAAAAATCTGTTAAGTAAATTTTCAAATAAAAAGGGCACCTTTAACAGGTGCCCTCGTAAGAATGTTTTATTTCAAGAGAATTAATTTTCTTGCTTGATTGAAGTTACCGCTTCTGATCATGTAAATATATGTTCCGCTCGCAACCTTTGATCCGAAATTATTATCACCATTCCATTGAACCTGGTAGGTCCCGGAATTCTTTTCACTGTTGATCAAGGTTTTAACTTCTCGTCCAAGCAAATCATAAATTACTAACCTAACGAGTGAATTCGTCGGTAGTGAGTAACTGATTATTGTACTCGGATTAAAAGGATTCGGATAGTTTTGAGATAAACTGTAACTTGTTGGAGTCTCCGCACTATTACTTACATCAGTAACTCCATTTTTCTTTATCTCTAATTGATCCATATAAACTGTACCCTGGAACCGTCCTAACGGATGCAGTCTTACCGACATCGATACTGCGCCGGTTTGTACCGGTACATCAACATAAAACTGTGTCCAATCAAATGCCGTTACATTTGCAAATTTCAACGGAATATCTCTTGACCAGAATTCTCCCCAGCCTGCATTGTTACCCATTGTGTTATGGAAGATTGGAGTTATTGCTACACTCCACGCATCTCCAACTGCTGCTGCTGAATCCGGTTTCAAATTCATTCCTTTTATCCAGACACTAACTCTTAGGATATCACCAGGAACTATACCGTTCAACGCGGTTATGTCATATGATTCATTTTTTGAAGCTGAGCTAACTGATGTTTTGGTGGTATTGTTCAATAGATATTTTCTTGTTCCAACAAATCCATCATGGGTTCCGGCTAAGTTTTCAAACTTTAGTGAATGAAGTCCTTGATAGGCTTGCTCTGTGGTTATTCTTGTATTCTCATATCCTGCATTCAACTGTCCGTCATTTCCACCATTTGGCGGCAACCAGTAAAACCAGCCTGTCGGGACTCCTACCTGACTATTCCAATCCTGTCCTAACCAGCCGCCTCTTCCATTCAAGATAAAGTCATCTGCCCAGACTGTTCCCGTCGCGTCTTTTCCGCCTACAAACCTGATGATCGTTTTGAATGCGTCTTCCGGTAAGCTGATCTCGCCTACGGCTGTCTCGGCTAATTTCCATCCCGTACTACTTGCTACACTCTGATCCAACTCAAACT
>JAUYAB010000050.1 GCA_030693705.1 Ignavibacteria bacterium
TAGTGAAAGCAATAGAGAGTAAACCGGAAACTAATCCTGAAGAAACTTTTTCCCAAGTCTTACCGCCGTCGGAAGTTTTAAATACCTCTCCTCCACCGGCGATCGTTATTCCATTTTCCATATCAGTAAAATAGATATCACGCAAATAGGTGTCTGTAAATTTACTCTGGTTTACCCAATTTTCACCTTGATCGGTAGTCTTCAAAATTGAGCCGTTCCAGCCAACCGCATAACCGGTTGATTGATCTACAAAAAAGATATTGAAAATTAAATTAGAGGTATTGGAATTTACTCGTCTGAATGAGTAACCGCCGTTATTCGATTTTAAGATAAGTCCCTTAGCGCCGCAAATAAAGGTTGCACCGCCGGATACATAAATCCGGAAAAAGTTTTCTCCTTGAAGTTGAAGAACGTTCTGCCAGTTAGCCCCGCCGTCTTCAGTTCGGAAAATTCTTCCTCCGTCGCTTACAACTAAACCCAAATTTGGAGAGAGAAATTTAATATCGGTAAAGGTGATAAACGAATCGACTTTCGGAAGCAGTTCTTCCCAATCAGCGCCGTAATTTGAAGATTTGAGAATTGTTCCTCCTTCTCCGCAAACAAAACCAAGATCATCGGTAGGGAAAGTGATTCCGTTCAAATTATTTTGAGTATTCGAGTTGGCTTTGATCCAATTTAAAGAAGAAGTTGCAACAGCCCTTGAATTGTATACAGCCGTAGTGTCTGAATGGCGAACCGGTTTGGAAGTTAATCCGGGCCAATAGGTTGCGATTGCGTTAAAAATAAAATATGCCAGAAGGATCAATACCGCCAAGACCGGGAAAGCAAAAATTGCAGTTTTAAATCTCCGAATTTTGTCTGCTTTGTTCTTATCAACCGGTTTTTGTTTTGTTTTAACTTTTTCCGGTTTTTCGATATTAGAATTTTCTAACTTCATCAGCACCTGGCTTGTGTCGGCTAAAAACTCTTCACAATTTTTATATCTTTTATAAATTGTTTTATCCAGCGCTTTCATAACAATTTTGTCAAGTTCAGGAGGGATTGAGCTTGAACTTATTGAGACACGCGGAGGAGTTTTTTTAAGATGAGCTTCCATTATTTCATATTCCGTTCCTTTGTCGAACGGAGTTTTGCCGGAAAGCATTTCGTACAAGGTTATCCCAATCGAATAAATATCGCTCTGTTTTGTCGGGTCTTCGGCACGGATTTGTTCGGGACTCATGTAGAGCAGTGTTCCTATTTTGGTACCGGTTTTTGTTATTCCCTTATCAAATAACGCTTTGGAAATTCCAAAGTCCATTATTTTAACAATTCCCTCTTTATTCAAAATTATGTTTGAAGGTTTAATATCCCGGTGAATAAAATTTTTACTGTGCGCATGTCCAACACCTTCCAGCACTTGCTGTACAATAGTTAACGCTTCTTTCGTCTCCAATTTACATTTTCTGGTGATCATTTTCTCGAGCGTTTCCCCTTCAACATATTCCATCACAATGCCGAGAATACCGTTTTGTTCGGTGAATCCATAAACCGAAACAATGTTGGGATGATTCAATTTAGCTTGATTCTTCGCTTCACGTTTAAACCGTTCAACAAAGTTGGTGTTTAGCGCACCGGTTTGGTTGAGCACTTTAAGCGCAACGAAGCGTTCCAGCTTAATATCGAATGCCTTGTAAACAATTCCCATTCCCCCCTCACCAAGAATGGAAACTACTTTATAATTTTCAACTATTGATCCAATCATTGAGGTATCAATCTTTAAATGTTATTAATAATTACATATGAAAAATTATCGGGAGAACCATACTCTTCCACCAAATTAAAAAAGTTTTGCGAAATTTCTTCCAGGTTTTCACCACCCATTAAAATTTGTTTAATCTCCTTAGAATTCAAAACACCGCAAAGTCCATCGGTACAAAGAAGTAATTTAAAAGCTTGTTGATCATGGAGAAAGAAAAAATTGCAATCCGGTTCACATTCTTTATCTTCACCCAAAGCTTTAACAATTATGTTCCGGTGAGGGTGTTTTTCTGCCTGTTTCGAGGTTATCAATCCGTTATCAACCATTTTTTGAACCAGGGAATGATCTTTTGTTACCTGGCTTAATTTCCCGTCTTTTAAAAGATAAATGCGCGAATCACCTATATGTCCCCAATAAACAGTGTTTCCGGCAATAAACACTGCCACAGCAGTTGTTGCCATTCCTTTGTAATGTTCGGACTGGCTCCCCATCTGAAGAATGGTATTATGCGCTTCTATTAAAGCGCTATTCATTCTTGTAAGGTGATCTAATTGAGTGTTTTCAAGAAAATATTTGTGGATAATCTCAACAGCCGTTTGGGAAGCAAGATCGCCGGCGCGATTTCCGCCTAAACCATCACAAACAATCGAAAGAAGACCATCTTCGAGATTAAAAACTTTGGCGGAATCTTCGTTAATCGACCTTCTTTTTCCTAGATGAGAAGCAAAAATGTAATTAACAATCATGTAATATTTATAAGGATTTAAATGAGAAAATACTTTACAAATGTAATAAAAATTTATTCAGAGTTCAGCCAAATAATCGGGTTAATTAATATTTTAAAGATAATGCCCTGGCAAGATATTTGCTAAAGTTTTCGTTCCGAATTATATTTGTTTTAACAAAAATAAGAATTATCACAACATTTTTGCGAAAGTGGCGTAATTGGCAGCCGCGCTAGACTTAGGATCTAGTATCGAAAGATGTGGGGGTTCGAGTCCCCCCTTTCGCACATTTTTATTAAATAGCGTTACTTGAAAGACAAAGATCGTTCTTAATCTTACTCATAATCTTTTTCTTAATCTCCATGCTAATTGATAAAGAAAAGGGATTAAGAATACGATTAAGATTTAGAATAACTCTTTTTTTAAGAACAGCGTAATATAATTTTATTAATATAGAGGTCATTTTGGAAACTAAAATAAATGTCATAAGCGAATCAGTAAACGAGTTGGAAGTTAGTGCAACGTACGAGGATATAAAAGATTTGCTTGATGCCGAAATTAAAAAACAAGTAAAAACAATTCAGATTGATGGATTTAGAAAAGGAAAAATCCCACCCGCGGTTCTTAAAAGAATTTATGGTGATTCGTTAGAATACACCGCCGCCGAAAAAGTCGCAAACAAATTGTTCTGGCAGATTGAAAAAGAGCAAAAATTAAGTCCGATAAATGAACCATCACTTACCGACATCGACTTCAAACCAAATGAAAAACTCACTTTTAAAGTTAGTTATGAGATTTTCCCGAAGATTGAACCGGAAGGCTATTCAGGGTTAGAAGTGGAAGTTCCCGATTTTAAAGTGACCGAATTTGAAATTGAAAATGAAGTCACCCGTCTTTTAGATGCGAACGCAACCTACGAAGATGCTCAATCTGTAACGGATGAAAAATTTCTTATCACCGCTGATATCTTCAGCGCTAATGATGAAGGTACTTCAACCGGGATTAAGGTTGAGTCCGATTATAAAATTAATCTCACCAATAAAAACATAAACAAAGAAATTTTAGAGAAGGCATTAAACAAGAACGTTGGCGATACGTTCACATTTTCATTTGATGAACCGCATGAACATCACGATGATGTTCCCCACGAACACAAAAAAATATCTTATGTGATGGAAATAAAAAGCATCCAGAGAATTATTTATCCTGAACTAAATGAAGAGTTTTTGAAAAAAGTAACCCGCGATAAAATTTCAACCGCCGATGAACTTAGAGAGAACATAAAGAAAGACCTTGAATCTTATTACGAGTCAAGCATCAACGATATGGCTGAACTAAAACTTGAGCAAGCGGTACTCAAGAACAATAACTTCACGCCGCCGAAAGTGTTCATTCAAAATTATTTAGATCATCTTGTAAAAGATGAAATTGATGCTTATAAAAAGAAAAATAAAAAAGTTAAGCCTGAAGTCATTCGTGAAAATCTTGCTTCTAAAGCAGAAAATTCAGTTAAATGGATTTTGTTAAAAGATAAGATTATCGAAAAAGAAAACATCACTTTATCTGAAGAACGATTGAAAGAACTCTCCGAAGAGAACTCCGAGAAAATGGGTGTAAGTGCTGATATTCTCTTAAAACATTATCAATCAGACCAGATGAAAAACAGGTTATTGCTTAACGAATTTTATTCATTCCTCAAAAAAACAAATACAATTAAACGAATTGATCCGGAAGTATTTTCACAAAAGGAAGAAGTACATGCAGAAAAACATTGAAATTTTTAATCAGTTAGTTCCTTACGTTATTGAACAAACGGGACGCGGTGAACGCGGGATGGATATCTACTCCCGGCTTCTACGCGAAAGAATTATCTTTCTCGGAACTGCTGTTGACGACCACGTAGCAAGTTTAACAATCGCCCAGCTCATTTTCCTTGAAGCTGAGGATTCACAGAAAGATATTTTTCTTTATATCAATTCTCCCGGCGGAAGTGTTTCAGCCGGTTTGGCAATTTACGACACGATGAAATACATTAAACCTGAAGTTGCGACTATCTGCGTTGGAATGGCGGCAAGTATGGGTGCAATTTTATTAGCCGGTGGTCAAAAAGGAAAAAGAACTTCACTTCCCAACTCAAGAATTATGATCCACCAACCGTGGGTTGGCGGATTGCAAGGGCAAACGACCGATATTGAAATCCATGCAAAAGAAATGATCAAAACCAGAGATACTCTTTACGGAATTTTAGCTAATCACACAGGAAAATCGATTGAACAAATTACGAAAGACTGTGACAGAGATTATTTTCTTTCTGCTGAAGAAGCAAAGATTTACAATCTTATTGATAATATTTTAGAAAAAAGACCATAGTTTATAAACCTGTTCGCTTGATTGCATCTTGCGAACAGGTTTTTCTAATTCTCCACAAATAATTTTACCATGATAAAAGTATTTTTCTTTTCCATTCTTTTTTTAACCATAAGTTTCTCACAAAATACTTTTCATCAGCTTGATTCTTATTGCGAGCAGTACGTAAAAAGAAATTCTCTCCCTTCCCTTTCCGCCGGTTTAATTATGGATAATAGAATTGTTTGGACAAGTTATACCGGAAATACCGATTTAGAAAATGATATCCCCGTAACAAAATATTCTTTGTACCGGATTGCTTCAATTTCAAAATCCATAACCGCCGTTGCAATCATGCAACTTGTTGAACAAGGCAAGATAAATCTGGACAGTAGTGCAAGAAAGTATTTACCATTTCTTCCGCAAAAAAAGTGGTCGTTCACGGTTAGGCAGCTTTTGAATCATACCTCAGGTATTCGGACTTATAAAAATGATGAGGAGTTTAACAACAAAATAAACTTCAAATCCGTTTATGATGTCGTTATGTATGTTGCGAAAGATTCACTCGATTATCAGCCGGGAACAAAATATGTTTACTCCACGTTAGCCTATAATTTATTAGCTGGAATCATCGAACGTGTATCCGGTCTTTCTTACCAAGAGTACTTGCAAAAAAACATTTTTGATGTCGCAGGAATGAGTTCAACCAAACTTGATTTCTATAATAAAATTATTCCATTCCGTGTAAAAGGGTATCAAAAAAACGCTCAACGCGAGTTTGAAAATTCTCCCCTGGCTGATTTGACCATCAAATTTCCCGGCGGCGGAATCCTTTCAACTGTTGAAGATTTATTAAAATTCGGAAATGGACTACTCCAATTTAAATTGATCAATAAACAAACGCTTGATTCCATGCTTACGGAAACGGTTTTGAACGGTGGAAGAAAAATTCAATATGGTCTAGGTTTAGATTTCGGTGTTGATAACTATGGAAGAAAATTTTTCGGACATGCCGGCGGTGGAACCGGTTTTGTTTCCAGAATTACGTGTTATCCGGAAGAAAATGTAGCGGTTGCCCATCTAATTAATTGCCGGGATAGAAATTTAATAAACGTTGCCGAAGAACTTGCCGCAATATATTTCGGGGAGAAAATATCCTTTCCAAAATTTTCTTTGAGCGATACGCTTACCAAAACGACAGTTAAATTTTCGATCGATTCGGCTCTTACCTATTGGCAATCCGTTGAACTCAAAAAAGATACCAATTTTATCTTATCAAGCGCCGAAATCCAGGATTTCGGAATTGATTTGCTAACGTTAAACAAAACAAAAGATGCAATTCTTGTTTTTACCAGGTTAACCGAGACAGACAGTACGTTTACGCCCGGATTTATTGGCTTAAGTGATGCCTATAACCGGGAAGGAAATAAAGGAATGGCGCTTCGCAATCTAAAAAAAGCTCAAAAACTGAAACCAAATGATGTTTCCATTCAATCACAAATCTTGAACATTGAAAAAGAGGAAAAATAAATTCTTTAATAGCTGATGAATGCAGAATTGGAGTTGTTTATTTTTTATTCATCTTGGCTCACCTATAATTTTTCTTTAACTTTGAGATAAGAAATTCAAAACCCAAAAGAGATGCAAAAAAAGAAAATCGTAATTGTTGGTCCGGCTTATCCTTACCGTGGTGGGAACTCGCTTTTCATCGGTCATTTAAATGATAAGCTTTCCGCGCAGTTTGAGGTTACGATTTTAAACTACACGCTTCTCTATCCTTCTTTACTTTTTCCAGGAACCACTCAATTTGATAAAAGCAGCGTCTCGCTAAAATCAACAAAAACAGAGCGAATCGTAAATTCAATCTCACCTTTTTCGTGGCACAAGACCTCGAAGAGAATCAAAGAATTATCTCCTGATTTGGTGGTATTTGATTGGTGGCATCCGTTTTTTTCTTTCTGCCATTTTTCAATTTCATTTTTGCTCGGCAAGAAGTTTAAAAATAAAATCCTTTTCATTACTGAAAATTTTATTTCACATGAGGGACATTTAGTCGATCGCATGTTAACCAAGATCGGGCTTGCTAAAGCTTCCTCTTTCCTTTCCCTTTCTGAAAAAGTTGAAAAGGATTTAGCAGCTATTTCTAATACAAGAAAGATTTACCGCTCCGAACTTCCGGTGTATGATTGTTATGATCTTTCCGAACAAGAAAATAATTCGTTGGAAAACGAAGTTCAATCATATAAAAAAGATTTTGGTTTTGCCGAAGATGATTTTGTTCTCTTGTTCTTTGGTTACATTCGTAAATACAAAGGACTCGATCTTCTTTTGCATGCGATGCCACAGTTGATAAAAGAAATTCCAAATGTTAAACTTTTAGTTGTTGGCGAATCGTATGAAGATTTTTCTTTTTACGAAAATATTGTGAACGAACTTCAACTCTCAAAGCACGTAAAAATGGAAAATAGATTTGTTGCAAATGAAGAAGTCGGCAAATATTATTCGTCTTCGGATTTGGTCGTTCTTCCGTATCGCAGCGCTACACAGAGCGGCATCCTGAATGTTGCTTATGGGTTCCTTAAACCGGTATTGGTAACAGACGTTGGCGGTTTAGCCGAGTTCGTGGACGACAAAAAAACCGGCATCATCGTTGAACCGGAATCACCAATGGCAATTTGTAACGGAGTTTTAGAATTTTATGGCTTACAAAAAAGTGTAAACTTCAGTAAAAATATCGGTGAAAGAATTTCACGGAATCAATTTTCATTTATTGCGCAACTCTTTGATAAAATTATTTCGGAAACTGCATCATGATTTTAAAAACCGACTGCCAACATTTTCCCGGCGATAGACCATGCACATTTAATAAATCCTCCGGTTTAATGTGCGATGATTGTCCCCATTATTATCCAAGCGGATTCAAAATTCTGATCATTAAATTTGATGCAACCGGTGATGTTCTCAGAACAACTTCTCTGCTTCATGCATTAAAGAAGAAATATCCCGAATCTCATATCACCTGGTTTACGAAACAAAATGCGAAACCAATTTTTGAAAACAACACTTTAGTCGATGAAGTTTTAATTTTAGAAAAGGGTGAAACTATTCCAAAACTTCTCGCGCTGGAATTTGATCTGCTTATTCATCCTGATGCATCGCCTCAAAGCGGCGCATTTGCTTCGTGGATTAAAGCAGAAAAAAAATCTGGTTTTTATTTAGATACGAAAGGTAAAATTCAACCATTTAACGAAGCTGCAATTGAATGGCTGGAACTCGGCGCTTTTGATCAAATGAAAAAGTTAAATCAAAAATCGTATCAGCAAATCCTTCACGAGATTTGTGAACTTGAATTTGAAAAGGGTGAAATAATTCTTTCATTAAGCGAAGATGAAAAGAAATTCGCCGAAGATTTTTCGCTTCAGCATGACCTTAATAAATATAAATCCATTATAGGTTTGAATACAGGCGCAGGCTCACGCTGGCAGTATAAACAATGGGGCATCCAGCAGTTTGTTCAATTAATTCAAAAGATTGAAGAAGGCTCAAATGATGTTGGAATTCTACTTTACGGTGGTGAAGAAGAAAAAGAAAGAAATAGCTATTTAGCTGAACATTTCCCTTCGGTGATTGACACGGGCTCTAATAACTCTCTTCGTCAATTCTTTGCGCTGGTTAATCTTTCTGAAGTTTTTATAACCGGAGATACATTGGGACTTCACGTAGCAACTGCACTACATAAAAAGATTATTTGTCTCTTCGGTCCCACTGCATCAAATGAAATTGAAGATTATGAAAGAATAACGAAAATCTCTCCGGATATGGATTGTCTCGTTTGTTATAAAATGAGGTGTAACTTTTCACCCACTTGTATGAATTTGATTTCGGTTGAAATGGTTTATGAAGCTCTTCGATTAAAAATAACGAAATAAAATAAAAATTTTATTCCCCTTTTAACTTCAAAACGATTTGCTTCTGCTCTCTTGCAACCACATATTGGTGGACATGCTGCGAAGATTTGAACAGATCGATAACATTTCCCCTGCTTTTTGAACCTTCGGATGCTGTTTGTCTTATTTGCTGGTCGGTTTTGGCATGTTTCAGGAATGATGTAAAACTTTCGTTCTTATTACTTTTTTCTGTTTGTAATTCATTTTTAGTTGAACCGTTGATAGTACTATTCGATTCGGTTTTTGGCTCCGGTCTCAAACGCTTCGCACCAGGCATCGGTAAATATGTCAACTTTCTGATCTTCCCGGCATCAAAAGTATGATCCTCTTCAATAAGATCATTTTTAACATCTTCAACGGTAACTTTATTAAAGCGCGCTACAGGTCTTGGTTGCTCAACTCTTATCTTTTTTACTTCGTTAGCTGATTGTTTTGTTTCAAAATTAACATCCTCAAAAGCAAAAATTAATTCGGCAAAAACTCTGTCGTTCTGCCATTTTGCCTCTGCAACTTCAAGATCAAAAGCATAAATTTCTGTATAATTTGGTTTGCCAAAACGGCTGATTTGAGAAAGCAACCCAACTTGCTGAATTCTGAAGCGGACATCAGTTATATCATTGCTCTTAACATATTCTTCCAATTCTTTAATTGCAAAGATCGGATCAAAATGAATGACCTCTTGTTCCCCGCTAATAGTTATCATTACACCATACTTAATAATATCTGTTTTGAATGAAGACAAATTTGTTAAGAGTCGATAAACAATCACCGATTTAGGGTCACTGGAATTGATGTACCGGCAAACCTCATTAAAATGGATTGGAATAACTCTCTTAATTTTTTCATCCTTATTGATCAAACAAAAATTCTTTTCAAAATCGAATTTATTTTCGGAATAAATAAAGACGTCGTTCTGTTTAATATCTAAAGTTTCAAGAATCATAACTTAATAAAATGCTAACAGAGTAATTTCTGTTTTTGTTTTTCTTTATTGTTTTTGAATATTGTTGTACAAAAATAAACAATTTCCCAAATAATAATGGAAGTTTCTTATGGCACTTAATATCACAACAATTCAAAAGATCTTAAATGATAGGAATATTGACGGATGGCTCCTATTTGATTTCCGCGGTTCAAACGATCTAGCGCTTGAAATTCTTGGAATTAAAAAAGAATCCCACTTAACAAGACGATTTTACTACTTTATTCCGAAGAGTGGAACTCCGAGCAAAATAGTAAACGCAATTGAAGAACATAATCTGGCTCATTTACCCGGCAACAAACTTTCCTATTCCAGTCATAACTCTTTACGCGAACATTTGCAAACAATCCTTTCCGGGAGCAAGACCATCGCAATGGAATATTCTCCCATGAATGCAATCCCGTATCTTTCAAAAGTTGATGCAGGTACAATCGAGCTCATTCGAACTTTTGGAGTTGATATTGTCAGTTCTGCTGATCTCATAACTCAATTCACTGCCTTGTGGACAAGCGAGCAGTATGAAGAAAATGTTGCGGTTGCAAAAGAATTAGTCGAGACGGCAACTAATGCTTTTAACTTCATTAAAAATAGCATGTTAGCTGGAAACACTTTAACCGAATATACCGTCCAACAATTCATTATGAATGAATTTCAAAAGAAGAACTTAATAACAGATTTTCCACCGATTGTGGGTGTAAATGAAAATAGTGCTAACCCACATTATGCTCCCGATGAGACTACATTTAAGGAGATTCACGAAAACGACTTTGTGCTGATCGATCTTTGGGCAAAAAGACCTGACGATTCCTCCGTTTGGTCGGACATTACCTGGGTGGGATTTGTCGGAGAAACTGTTCCGGAGAAGTATGTAAAAATCTGGGATATAGTTAAGAATGCTCGAGACGCAGCATTTAGTCTTGTAGAAGAAAGATTTAAAGCAAATTTACCTGTTTTCGGTTTTGAGGTAGATGATGCCTCTCGTAAAGTTATTGATGAAGCGGGATGTGGGAAATATTTTATCCACCGAACCGGGCACTCAATTACAACAACACTGCACGGCAGCGGACCACATATGGACAATTATGAAACTAAGGATGAACGTCGATTACTTCCCTCAACTTCTTTTTCCATCGAACCGGGAATTTATTTAACCGGAGATTTTGGCATCCGAAGTGAGATAGATGTTTTTATTCATCCGGATGGAAAAGTGGAACAAACCAGCGGAATAAAGCAAGAGGAGATTATTGCCATTTTAAAGTGAAGACGATAATCAATTTTTCCCATGGGAACCATAATTCTGATTAATTGGTTTTCATGGGAAAAGGATCGTATGAAAAGTTTAAAATTATTTTTAATTATTTCTGCTTTTCTCATCGCATCTTGTGGTGGAACAGCCGAAAATATTAAAGAAGGAATGTCCGCTCCGAACTTTACATTACCTGATGCTTACGGAAATTCATTCTCCCTTGCATCTTTCAAAGAGAAATCTCCTGTCATTATCTATTTTTATCCTAAAGCATCTACTCCCGGATGTACGAAACAAGCTTGCGGGGTACGAGATAATATTTCAAAATTTAAAGAAAATGGGATTGCG
Organism: Ignavibacteria bacterium; assembly: GCA_030693705.1. GTDB lineage: Bacteria > Bacteroidota > Ignavibacteria > Ignavibacteriales > Ignavibacteriaceae > UBA1563. Next base: position 11,336 of record JAUYAB010000050.1, read on the forward strand.
ATTTTCGGAATTAGCGTTGATACAAAATCAAAGATTAAAGATTTCATCGATTCATATGGACTGAACTTCCCTCTCCTGTCTGATGAGAATAAAGAGGTTTCAAAATCTTATGGGGTTTTAAATGCTTTAGGATTTGACAGCAGAGTAACTTTTATCATCGATAAAAGCGGAAACATTGCCAAAGTCATTCGTGATGTTGATGTTGACAAGCATGCAGAACAAGTATACGAAATTGCCCTTAAACTTAAATAGGGTTCCATAATAAAGGCTCCTCAATATTATTGAGTAGTCTTTCCAAACTTATATTAAAGATTAATTGCCGAAGCGTGATAAACTTCGTAATGAATTTTCTTAATCCCTTCATCGTTCAAATATTCATCAAACGTCATCCGTTTATCAACTAATCCCGAAGGAATAATTTCAATAATTCTGTTCGCGATCGTGTGAATAAATTGGTGATCGTGCGAACTGAATAATACCGTTCCTTTAAAATCAATCAAACTATTGTTTAAAGCCGAGATGGCTTCAAGATCAAGATGGTTCGTCGGTTCATCAAAAATAAGAAAGTTCGCACCGGAGAGCATCATCTTGGCAAGCAGGCAGCGGACACGTTCACCACCCGATAATACTATAGCTTTTTTCAGCGATTCTTCACCGCTGAATAACATTCGTCCGAGAAATCCACGGATGTACGTTTCATCCGTTTCTTTTGAATATTGTCGAAGCCATTCGATCAGATTAAGATCGACATTAAAAAATTCTGCATTGTCTTTTGGAAAGTACGCAAGTTTAATCGTCGGTCCCCATTCAAATGTTCCGCCTGTTTCCTTTTCTTTTCCAGCTAAAATGTTGAAGAGTGTAGTTTTAACTAAATCATTTGGTCCAACAAAAGCTATCTTGTCCCCTTTTTCTACTTTAAAAGTAAGATCGTTCAAAATCGCTTCTTCTTCGGTTTTCTTTGTAAGATTAATAATTTCCAATACATTGTTCCCTGCTTCGCGTTCCGGTTTAAATGCGATATATGGCATTTTACGGGATGACGGTTTTATATCTTCAAGCGTTAAATTTTCCAATTGTTTTTTTCTTGAAGTTGCCTGCTTGGACTTTGACGCATTAGCGCTGAATCGCGAAATAAATTCCTGCAACTCAACCATTTTGGCTTCTATTTTTTTGTTTGCTTCCTTCGCTTGCTTTGCAGCTAACTGGCTGCTCTCCAACCAGAAATCATAATTACCGGTATACATTTGAATTTTACCGAAGTCAATATCTGCTATGTGCGTACAAACTTGATTAAGAAAATGTCTATCATGCGAAATTACAATAACGGTGTTCTTAAAATTTTCAAGGAATTCTTCTAACCAACCGATTGAAATAATATCAAGATGGTTTGTAGGTTCATCAAGTAAAAGAATATCGGGATTTCCGAACAACGCTTGAGCTAACAAAACTTTTACCTTTTCGTTTCCCGATAAATCCTTCATCAATTTGGTGTGAAGTTCATCGGCAATACCAAGTCCGCTAAGCAATTCAGCGGCTTCGGATTCAGCTTCCCAACCAGAGAGTTCGGCAAATTCACCTTCAAGTTCGGCTATTCTCATTCCATCTTCATCAGTAAACTCGCCTTTAGCGTACAAGGCATCTCTTTCTGCCATAACGGTAAAAAGTTTTTTGTGCCCAACCATTACTGCTTTAAGAACTTCATATTCATCAAATTCAAATTGATTTTGTTTCAATGTGGTAAGTCTGTTTCCCGGTGTAATGATAACATCGCCGGAACTTTGTTCTATTTCTCCGGAAAGAATTTTTATAAAAGTTGATTTACCCGATCCGTTTGCCCCGATTATACCGTAACAGTTCCCCGGAGTGAATTTTAAATTTACTTCTTCAAACAATATCCGTTTGCCAAAACTTAAAGAAAGATTACTTGTACTTATCATTAACTAATTATTCCATTACTGTGTTTATAAAATTTAATTGAAACGGAAAATCCGTTGCCTGCGATTTTATTTTGTCTGTTCTTTTAGACCTGAAGAACCCCGAGGGATTGGCAACTTGTTTATATAAAAAATAATTTAGCTGAAGTTGAGATTTTTCCGGTTAGAAAACTGAACGCAAAAAAACTTTTTTTCGCGGCTCAAATATAGCAAAATCCGATGAATATTTAGCGGGATTGGCTCAAAGCAGTTTATAATAGTAAAAGAGCAGAAAGATGATCGGGATGAACACACCAATAGCCGTTAACCACGCACCTCTCCCCTTTATTCCGTTCTTTCCTTTAATCATAAAGAGCCCGGAAATTGCCAGGAATGCAAGCGCAATTGCAAAAAGATCGGCAACAAAAGTCCAGATTTTTTTTGGTGAATTAAGATGAAGAAAATTCGTTTCTCGAATTACGGCACGGCTGGTAATTTTCTCTTGAGAAATCTCTCCCTTTTTAAGATTCACGGAAATTGTGTTCCCATCTACAAAAATATTTATGGTGTTGGAATCAGGGAGAAAAAAGCTTTTCAATTTCCCCTTCTCTCCAACTTTTGCAAGAATATCGGTAATCAATGTTTCAGAGGTAAGTAAGCTGTCGGGAACTGGATCAATCTTCATTGTAGATTTTTCAATTGAGTAATTGGGATTCCAATCCTGGGTATGGTTTACCGCGATACCGGAGATTGCATAAACAACCGTAAGACCAGCCGCAACATAGCCGAAATCTCTATGAAGAATTCTCACCCATTTTCGCCACTTGAACATTAAAACCTCAAAAATATAAGAAAAGGTTGCCGGAAAATGTTATTCATCAAGAGAACAGAATTAACAAGACAGAATTCAGAATAACAACTATATTGTTTCAGACAACCTTTTTATAAAAGGAAAATTTATTACTTTATTACAGCCCCAAGACCTTTAATTTGATAAAGTGTAACCGGACCGGTTATCGAAGTCGGATCAAATTTTTTACCATGTTCTTTTGCTTCGTTCTCTGCAGCGGCAAGAGCTTGTTCTTTAGTCATTTTGATTTCATACACTTCCCCTTCAACAACGGCTTTTTTCCCTTTTTCTTCCATCGGGAAAACGATTTCGCCGTCTTTTACTTTTATTTTAATTTTTTGAAACGGTTTATCGCTTGCCAACTCAATCCAGCATCCTCTTTTCTCGCAAACTCCAACAACATTTCCTTCAACTTGAACTTTTTTACCAACATAACCATTAGGCGCAGCAAGAATTGCAGAGATTTTTGTTTTCTCCTTTAGCCTTAAGTCTTTTCCATATTTGTTTCCGTCTCCCGCAAAACTATTCGAGACCAAAAATAAAAAAGCAACAACGCTTAAAATGATATTCTTCATAATTTTCTTCTTTTCTTGTTAAACATTTATTATTTGTAACTACTAATATATTACACTTTCTGAATTAATAAGTACCATCTATAATCCACAACTTTGTAGAAAATGATTTCTATCTGCACCAAATACAAATGACTTTTGACTAATGACCAATTGAGGTACTAAACAATTTTCTAACAAGAGATGATTTCGTTATACTTGCACTTCAATTACCAAAAAATTAATAACAGATGAAAAACAATGTAAATCCCGTAATTCTTACTGCAATGGAGCTCCAGGTTCGGTTTGGCGAGCAAGTAATTCTTGATAAAGCATCCCTTAGCGTTCATGAAGGTGATAGGATCGGATTGGTAGGAAGAAACGGCGCCGGGAAATCTACTTTTTTAAAAGTGATCTCCGGAATTTTATCAGCCGACTCCGGCGAAGTTGCTAAGAAAAAGAATTTAGTTATTGGAATGCTCTCTCAAGAATTTACGCTTGATGAAACAAAAAATGTTCATGAAAATATTCTTGACGGGGCAAGTAAAATTGTAAATTTGATTAAGGAGTACGAAGAACTTCCGCATGATTCCACTAAACGCCATTTACTTGAAGAACACATTTTACGCCTCGAAGGCTGGGATCTCGAACGTAAAATTGATCTGCTGATCAAATCGCTAAATGCTCCTTCGGCAGAAAGAGAAATAGCAACACTTTCCGGCGGAGAGAAACGTCGCATAGCTTTATCTCGTGCATTAATTTCGCAGCCCGACCTCCTTATCCTTGATGAACCGACAAACCATCTCGATACCGATTCCATTGAGTGGATTGAGAATTTTTTAGCGAACTATAAAGGTACATGCATCTTTGTTACCCACGACCGCTATTTCTTGGACCGAATTGCAAATAGAATCGTCGAACTC
>JAUYAB010000076.1 GCA_030693705.1 Ignavibacteria bacterium
GATAGGAAAAGCACTTCCGGGCGGATGATGTTGTCGTCTGAAAAAATAATCGCCCGTTCAATAATATGTTCCAATTCTCTAACGTTGCCGGGGAAGTCATATTGCATTAATGCCTCTATTGCTCTTTCATCAAACTTGCGCGGTGCACGAATGGGAGATTTTGAGTCGAGGAAAAAATTGGCGAGCGTAAGAATATCTTCTTTTCTTTCACGCAGCGGTGGTACGATGAGAGTAATAACATTTAAGCGAAAAAGTAAATCTCTTCTAAATAATTTCTGTTCCGTTTCTTCTAAAAGATTTTTATTCGTCGCCCCTATAACCCGAACATCGGAAGAAAGTGAATTAACTCCGCCGACTCTTCTGTATTCTCCGTTCTCCAAAAAGCGTAAAAGTTTTGGTTGAATGGTTAAACTCATTTCGCCGATCTCATCAAGAAAAAGTGTTCCTCCGTTTGCAATTTCTACAAGCCCCGGCTTTGAAGTTTTCGCATCGGTAAACGCCCCTTTTTCGTATCCAAAAAGTTCGCTTTCAATTAATTGATCGGGCAGTGAAGCGCAATTAATGACTACAAAAGGCTTTATTCTTCTGGCAGAATGTTGATGAATAAACTCCGCAAGCAATTCTTTTCCGGTTCCTGTTTCCCCTTCGATTAAAATATTTGATTCGGACTTGGCAGCTTTTTCTGCAAATTGAATCAACTGGTTTAGTACCTGGCTATTACCTATAATTCTGTTCGCCCGGTGCTGTTTTGCTTGTTTTGCAAGCGCTTCATTTTGAAAGAGGAGATCGCGATGTTCCAAAGCCCGTTTTATTGTTAGCAGAAGTTCCTCAAAGTTGTAGGGTTTGGTGATAAAATCGTAGGCGCCGAGTTTTATGCAGTCGATCGCTTTCCGTATTTCGGAATCGGCGGTAAGGATAATTACCTGGATTGAAGGAAAATATTCTTTAACGAATTTCAAAACATCTTCCCCCTGCATAACCGGCATTTTTAGATCGAGGAGAAGAAGATCATAATTTTTTTTCTTTATGTGTTCAATTGCGAACTTGCCGTCGTAAACCATATCGATGGAAAAGTTTTTTTCTACCAGTTGCTCTTTTAACAGATAACAAATGGTTTCATCATCATCGCAAACAAGAATTTTAGGGTTTGAATTCATTTTTTCTTCAATTACTCATTACAAAAATAACAATTCCTAAAGAACTGAAAAGATTTTTCCGCAGATAACTGCCTGTAGAAATCAGTTCAGGCAGATAGCGGGGTTTTCCAGGCAAAGCTCGAAAAAAAATGTGCGAAAAATAAACAGAATCAACGAGACGGAAATGGCACAAAAATGGTTGACTTAAATGCAGTCATAAATGAATATTTTTCAATCAAAAAAATAAAAGGACTACTCTCATGAAAAAACTTCTATTCACACTGGTAGGTTTGATGTTACTTGTGGGCTCTTCAAGCCAGGCTCAAATGCAGCCGCCACCGTTCAAATTGCAAGCATCGGTTGTTTCCTCAATGATGAACTCATTGTCGGTTGTACTCGTTTGGCCGGATGTAAATGCAGCTATCTATCCTTCCCCTGAGCACTTTACTGTTTATAAGAAAAAAGGAGCTATTGCTGATTCGGGTAAGTTTGAATTTGTTTGGATGACTCGCGAAGGCAAATTTATGGATCACAATGTGTCGCTTGGAAAAACATACTCTTATTACGTAGCGGCAAATTATAAAAATCAATCCGATGTATTTTCAGATACCGTTCAAGTTCAGGTTATTGAGGCAAATGATATTATTGCAAAAGTAAGCGGTACGGTTGTAGATGAAGCAACCTTAACGCCACTTAAAAGAGCAAAAATTGAATTTTTACCTGCTTCATTTATGGCTGGTCCTCCATCTTGCGCAATTACGGATTCGACCGGTTCATATAAACTGAAATTAAAACCGGGTGATTATTTTATTTTTTCCGGCGCCGAAGGGTATGTGCCTGAATTCTATGATAATGCTCAAACAATGCAACAGGCTACGAAGGTAACTCTTAAAAGCGGAGATTCTGTTTCGTTCGATATCGCCTTGAAAAAACTTGTTTTACCGGATGTGTTCAGTGTGTCGGGAACGGTGAAAGATGTTGCGGGTAATCCTCAGATAGCTATGATAACCGCTGTTATTACAAATCGGAAGCAAAATCACATGCCTGATCCGCAAGGACATAGTTTTGGTGTAAGAACAGATGAGTTGGGAAATTTCAAACTCTTTGCAAAAGAAAACGATACTCTGGTTGTGTTTATTGATCCGGCAGATCGTTCATTGCTGAAACAATTTTATAACAACAAAACAACTTTTGAAACCGCGGACAGAATTATTGTAACGCAAGATATTTCCGGCATTGATGTTACTCTTGCTTCAAAAGCAGTTTATGACAACGGCATAAGTGGAACTATTACTGATTCTGCAACTTCTTCTCCACTAAAAACAGTTGTTTATGCTTATAAAAAGAAATCAAACGCACATCAAGGTTCAAGAAATTTTGTTCTTTCAGATAGTTTAACCGGAACTTATTCGCTTTCCAATTTGGAGCCGGGCACCTATTATTTAGTAGCCGCTGCCAGAGGATATCGCCCTACTTTCTTTAAGTATGATGGAACCCAGACGCTCAATTGGAGAAAAGCAGATTCGATTGTAGTTACAGAAAACGGAAAGATAAGTGATATTAATTTCGCATTGCGCAAAATAAATATTATGGGAAACGCTATTGTTTACGGATTTATTCTTGATGCAAACGGAAACAATGTTGAAGGAGCCGTCGCTTCATTACTCGATGAAAATGGAGAAGTAGTAAACGCAACAATCTCTGATTTGGATGGATCATTTGTTATGGATGGTCTCTCATCAGGTAGTTATCAATTAAGCTCATCAGTTGTTGATTATACCTCTTCAGATGTAAACAATGTTACGGTAGAAACCGCAAATAATTACGTAAACGTTGATCTTGTGTTAACAGCAGATGGCGTAACATCAGTTGAGACTTCAAAGAACATCGTTACCAATTATGCGTTAAGTCAGAACTATCCAAATCCGTTTAATCCAAGTACGTTAATTAGTTATCAAATTCCAACAAGCGGACTGGTAACCATAAAAGTGTACAACGTTATCGGTAAAGAAATAGCTACGCTGGTAAATGAATATCAACAGAGTGGTAATCATTCAAAAGAATTCTCTGCAAACGGATTGAACTCCGGTGTATACTTCTACACAATTAAAGCCGGAAGTTTCTCCGCAACGAAAAAAATGATTCTCTTGAAATAAATTGATAAGCAAGAAACCCTTCTCGTTAAAGGCGAGAAGGGTTCTTGTAAAAAAGTATTTGAAACAATATAAAGGAAAAATAAAATGTCAAACATAAAAGATCACGCACTGAAATTAGCTTCCGTGGTTTTGGTAATAATTTTTGCAGCCTTCATCGGATGCAAGAACTCACCAACCGATCCGACTGATAATAGTCAGACCACTGAAAAAGCCGCTCTCGAAAAAATGGTAATAGAAGATTCAGCAATTTCTTCATTCGAAGCAAATTATAATGAAGAAGGAATGATGGAGATGTCCGGATCAATGGGACTCGGAAAGACAACCTCGGAAATTTTTCCGGTAAAAGTTGGCAGAAAAATTACATCGGTAACAAGAACATTCACAATTAATGAACTTTCTGATACAACTGCCGAAGGAAATCTGGTTATTGTATTTACCGGCAATCTGCTTATCGGGGCAACAAAAGATACTTCAACAAAAGTGATCGATACCGTCATCACCAAACCATTTGTTACAACCGTTGAACGAAATGTTAAGTTTGTTAAAGTGGCAAACACCGTCAACCCGAAAATGAATTGGAGGATCTCTTCTTCTTCTGTAACAAAAGGCGGGACCAACAGCCCGAACATTTATATCAAAAGCATCAAAGCATATCTTCCTTCCGGCGATTCAATCACAATCACGGATCCGTTAAACTATTATTTCTCACACGGATTGGGAAGGATGAAAGAAATGCCGTCACTACCGATGAATAAGGATGTAACGCTTGTTGTTGAGATTTATAGCTTTTATGCTGCAGAAGATTTTGTCTCACTAACTTTTGGCGGAGGTCAAGGTCCAATGCACCAGCGCGTAAAAGGGAAATTCACTTTAGTTTCCGATGACGGACTCGGGAATAAGGTTTATTCGCAGAAGTTTCATACTCGCCCGGTGATGGGACATTCTCACACCGTTATTGATGCAATGCCTGTGCGAGTTGTTAAAGATGATACGGCTCCGGTTGAATCAAGCGCCTGGGGATTCCCGTACATAGTTAAATAGTTCTTTCTAATAATGTTGTTCATAAAGTTACCGCGGGTTTTACCTCTGCCTGCGGTAACTTGTTCTTTTAAGAGTGTAAAACATTCGACTTTTGTATCACCAATTATTCTCTTATTTTTAAGATGCAAAACATGTAGCAATTAAATTATTCAATGCAAAAACACTTTCAATATATTATCCTTTTTCTTTTTGCCGCTTTCTTTTTCGGATGCGGAAAACCGGGCCCAACTGAATTAGTGGACGACAGACCGAGCGAAGAAGCTCTGCTTCAATATGAAGTGCTCGCCAAGAATCCGGAAGACGCCCTTTATAAAAGCGGCTATGATTCAACCGGATTGGTACTTCCTCCTCCTTCAACCGATGTTTTTCTCTTTGTAAGCCGGAATGTTGTATCTGAAAAATCTCTTTCACTTAGTTATAATATTGCGGAGGTTTTCTTTTTTGATAGAAGAGATCCGTTTATACTTCCGGGTGGAAGAGGGTACGGTTACCATACAAAAAGGGTAATTCCTCCTTTAATCAACTCCATTTACACCAGGGAAGTTGCCAACAATATTATATACGGTCCGCATGCTTCGATGAAGGATTCGGTCATTGGTTCCAAATACGTTCTTAGTAAAAGAGGGCTGTTTGGTGATTCACTCACTTTAGATTACAATTCACCGGTTAAGTTTGAATACCGTGAAAAGATGATGGGACCAAAGATAGAATTTAGTATTGGTATGCCGGAACAGATTATTGGCAACGTAAATGTTTCCCAAACTGCAAAGGGAGAAAAGATTTTGCTGCTTTCATGGAATAAAGCAACGAAAGATTCTGTTGAAATTATTGTTGGCGGAAAATTGAAGAATGAAAAAGCTGCTACTGCATTTTTTAAATTTCATGTAAAAGATAACGGGCAGGCAAAAATCCCTTCCGGACTTATCTCTGCAATTCCGAGAGACCGATTTGACCGGCTGGTATTTACCTTCGTTCGAAACGCCGTCTCACGCCGATCCGTGTCATCACTCGAATTTTTTACAGTCATTCAGAACACTAACAGCATTATTATAGATTATCCTTGAGAAAAACGGCAAACTATTTAATACTTTTTTTTTATGTTTTTTTAGGAGAAGGATTTTCACAAGAATCTTTTTCTTTAAATGGATTTAAAAGCCACATGAATAAAGATTTTATCTTTTCAACGGAATCTAATCCGACAAATTTTTCTTTAGTGAAAGATTTGGCGATTGATGTTTTGTTCGGAACAGAGTTTGCCTCTCCGACCGCTTCAAATTTGTACGCGCTTGGTATATCAAAAACGTTTGGCGGATCAAACATCTTTTTACGTTACTCTCCCGGATTCTTTAAGGAATTTTCTTTGTTGAAAAATCAATCGATTATCGGTGAAGATTCTTCCGATATTTCTCTTAAAACGGATTTGAAATATTACGAATATTTTTCAGCCGGGTATTCTCATAAAATAGATGAAAGATTGAGCGGTGGATTCACCTTAAAGTATTATAACGAGGAATTCAGCCAGGATGCTATCGGTGCAATTTTTTCGGATTCATCTCTTTCGTTGATAAGAGAAAACGAAACCGAAACAATGAAATTGTGGAACATTCAGCTTGGCGCCGATTATGTTTTCTCTCCATCTTTTCGTTTGTCTCTCTCGGCATCAAATTATATTAATATTAAAAGCGGTTATGTTAGTGAAACTAATAGACCGTATGAATTACGAACACCGAAGAATGTGCGTCTTGCAATATATTCGCAACCGTTCTCTACCTTCGAAGCCAATTTCCTTTATGAAACCATTAACGCAATGCAGGTTTCGCTTGGGAAAACTTTTCTGTTAGATAAAATGTCAGCCAATTTCGGCTGTACTTATTTTTCAGATTTTTCACTTAGCGGAATTCAACCTTCATTATCTCTTCAATATGGAAATATTTGTGCTGCGGTTTTGGGAGTGATTTACTTCTCTGATATTCAAAAAACCGCTTCGTTAGCTGATCTAACTTCTAATGGAATTTCAAACCTGATGCACAATAAATTCAGCAGTAATAAAGCGATGTTCAATGTTTCATATCGACTAAATACTGAAACGGAAAGATTGGTGCAATTTGTTGATGCAACAGTTGCCAACTCGCTCTTTCCATCTTTCACCGAACATTTTGCTGATGAACCGTTTGCCGTTGCCCGGGTTGTTAATTTGTCTGATAAGCCGGTTTCCGTAAAACCAAGCAGCAAGATTGATAAAATAAATTCAGAGTTGATCTATTCACCAAATGTTGTGGTTCAACCAAAAGACACAGCTTCCATACCTTTTTACACCGTGGTTTCAGAGGATTATTTTTCACCCAAGCATGAAATTTCATTCGTCAATTTTTACGTGACCACAGAAAATCGCGATGCTGATGATGAACTTCAAAAACCGCTGCTGATCAATTCTTCAAACGCATGGGATGGCGAAGTAAGTAATCTCCGATATTTTGTAAAAAAAGATTTCAACTTTTCCGCTGAATCCGCGAAGCGATTGTTAGCTTCACATAAAAATGAATTGGATTCCGTCAATTCCCCGCTCCTAAATTTTTTGCAGGCTAAAATTCTTTTTACTGAAATTATTACCGGCATGCTTTACATTGCGGATCCGTTAGCTTCGAATGATCGCGTACAATTTCCACACGAAACGATTGATGTAAAAGGGGGCGACTGTGATGACCTCTCTGTTTGTCTCGCTTCTTTTTATGAAAGCATCGGTATTGAAACCGCTTTTGTAGATTATCGAGGAAATGATCACAGCCGGCACGTCCACCTTCTTTTCAACACAAATCTTTCACCGGATGAAGCCGGTTTAATTACACAGAACGATAAGAAATATTATATCAGAAAAAATTCGCTCGGAGAAGAAAAAGTTTGGATCCCGATTGAGACAACAGAACGCTCCAACTTTGCCAATGCATGGGAAAAAGGTGTAGAAAAGTTTTCTGGCGAAGCGCTCGATCAATTGGGGCTTATTAAAGGCACTGTTCAGATAATAGAAATTTATTAAACTTGATTAACGAATTAGAGATACTTATGAAAAAGATAATGATAATGACCGCAATTTTAGCTTGCTCTCTTTTTGCGCAATCGTATAAAATTGAAAAAGTACAAGGCACAGTTAAAGCTTTAATTGGGAATAGCGAGCAATGGGTTGATGTAAAAGAAGGAACTATGGTTTCTTCTTCAACGGTTTTGATGACGGATAAAAATGCTTTGATCGTTCTTTCCGGCAGAGGAATAAAATTTACGTTAAAACCTTCCGCAGCATTATCGGTTAACAGCTTAAAGCGAATGACTATTGACGAACTTCTGCTTGCCCTTGCAATGGAAGAAATTCTTTCAACTCCCTCAAAGAAAAAAGATGATAAAAGCATGAACACCGCAATTTACGGAACGAACGAAAGCGGAGCCAAAACAACCGCAGTTCCAACAAACTTACTTGGCGATTTGAAATTGAATGGCGCCAGACAGCTTGCGGAAAATGGATTTAAAGAAACGGCAATTCTTACAGCAAAAGAAACATACCGTAAATACCCGGATACACAGAAAAATATTTTAACGCGCATTTACTTTGCGGAACAGATGATGCAGCTTTCCCTTTTTGATGAAGCGTTAACTGAATATTCGCAAATACAAAACTTGCCGTTAAATGATCCGCAAACAAAAGAAGTTCACGAGAAATTAGATTTTCTTAAAAAGAAACTTTCGGGAATGTAATTGAAAAGGGAAGAGGAGATATTTTCTGTATCTCCTCTTTTCTTCCGCATCCTTTCTCATTCGTTTGTTTTCACACAAAG
>JAUYAB010000074.1 GCA_030693705.1 Ignavibacteria bacterium
TTGATAAACCGTTAAAACGGTTGAAATACATATAATATTATTTCATTAACACCTCGATTAATCGAGGTGTTAATGAAACAAAAGCCCAAATTGTTAACCGTTTCAACGGTTTTAATTCTTTACAATTTAAAGGCGGTCAACTTGAGTTAATAAAGTTGTATTCATGCACCACTTAATCTACATCCCGCTAACGGCGTTGTCGCTAACATGCAACCCAGAACAGCAATGCCGAATTTGTTAAACAATTATTATAATTAAAAAAAATATTCATAGCAAAACTACCTTGAACAAGTTAGCCGAAACGGAACAACTAACTTATAAATCTCAAAATGTCAAATGCGAAAAAGCTGTCGCTTTGAGGCACGGGTTATATATTTTTTACTTTATAAGTTACCCAAATTATACCGCCAGATAATTTCTCTATGTTAATTAATTCTATTTTTATATTTCCACATACCTCACTAAGGAGTGTGTATTGGTTTTTGCCAACAATAACTGGATGAATAAGCAAACTTATTTCGTCTACAAGTCCTTTGTTTATTAAAATGCAGTTCAGTATTCTACCTGTATCTGTCAGTATGGTTTTTGCATTATAGCGTTTTGCGAGAAGGTTTAGGGCTTTATTATAATCGACATTATTCTCTCCAACAATATGATAGTCGTAATCCCGTTCTGTAAGATAATCAAGATAGTGTTTTGGAGTTTTCTTGGAAACAAATACAACTATATCTCTACACAATTCAAATCTTCTATAAACATGATGCATCCCCTTTAAACTACCTTTTGTGTCAGGGATAACCCACAATGGTAGATTTTTGTTTCTTTTCGGTTTCGAAAAATCACTTTTTTCTTCTTTCGGAAGCTCTGGACAGAACATTTTTATTCCTTCCTTCACCGTGTTTGAACCTATGAGATGTACATCAGCCTTATAGGAACCTACTATTTGGTAATGTTTTTCCATGTCAACATCAAATCCGAGGACTGAACCATCTAAGCTTATTGAACTATGTAAAATTACTTTTGGTTTTTTCATTTTAAATTCTTTTATATAGTATTGACAGTTAACTTTTTGTTTTTTGTGTAAAGATATTTTTTTACTTTATACTTTCAACTTTTTACTTGCAGCTTGCTGCGCTAGGTATAACAGTATTGCCGATAAGCGGCGCCCAAAACAGCAATACCGACTAGTTGCAACTACTTTTATTTATAAAAATGTTTCTATGAACGAACTACCTTAAAGGGCTACTTAACTTTGTAACCACAACTTTATAATTACATAAATGCCGCACTGAAAAACAGTCTACCCGCCTTTGGCGGGCTGTCCTTGTTGAGCGGCTGGTTAGAACACGTTTTTAAGTTTTTAATTATAACGAAAAAGATTATAGTTCTTATCAAAGATATTTCTTTTTCAAAAAATAGTATTTTTTCGATAATCTTTAAAATCAGGGAATCTTTTATCTAACTCTATCTCTTCCAAATGTCTCCAGAATAATATGTTACTTATAAATAAGAGAGAAAAGCAAAATGATAATAACGCACCAAAATAAATTGGAAATCCGATTGACCAAAGTATAAAACCCAAATACATTGGATGCCTTATTTTTGAATAAATCCCTTTAGTAATAAGATCACCAGAATAATTCTCCAAAGTTTTGATAGTAAATAATGCTGTTATGAAAACAATTAATCCAATAATGGATAAAAGAAAACCAAAATAATTTACTATAAAAGGAAGCTCGATTTTATATATATCATAACGGCACAATGAAATCCACGTGATCCATAATAAAGCCATATTAGAAAAAATGATTACGAAAGTCAAATTATTGGGCTTCAATATTTTTTTATGTTTTAATATTTCGTAAGTAGATCTAATGATATGAGTGATGATACACACTGACAATAAAATGATAAATATTTGCTTATCCATATTTCTATCTCCCTCAAGCATTTTTATTCTTGGTAAATGGGATTAACATTGGCACTTCTTTTTGATACTTTACATAAGCATCTCCAAATTCTAATACTAATTTTTTCTCCTCTAAGAAGGTGCCGATGATGACATAGATTGTTAATATAACGTTCACTATAATATCAATTCTTTTAAAGGTTTGACTCCATAAATAAATTATAAGACATAAATACATTGGATGTCTTATCACACCTAAAAGTCCATTCTTTTTGATTTCATCTGAAGGATTTACTTTTTTTACTTTTCCGAAATTTAGTATTTGACGGATTCCGAAAAACGAAAGAGAATCATAATTGAAGAAAAATGCCCAAAAGAATATTAGTAATGAACCATACATTAATATATAGCGGATTATTGACCAGGGTGAACTGTATGATATTATAATCTCATTATCTAACTGAGAAGTAAAATTGATTAGTAAAACAAGCAAGACCAAAGAAAACAACACATAAAAAAGTCTGTAGAAAGCATAATAGTTCTTTAATAAGCGAGTAATAGTATTTGTAAATCTTATGCTGATTAAAAAGCTATGCATAGCGCAGTATACGATCCACAATAATGAAAGGATTAAATATTTCATCACTTGCCTCAACCTTTTTTATATTGATAGTTTTATTTTCTAGTGTTCTAACGACGTTGCCGATAAGCGGCGCCCCAAAACAAGGATGCCGAACAATACCTACAACTTTTTATTTATTAAAAAATATTTTTTTACAAAACAACTTTGAACAAATAATTTTACACGGAACAACAAAGCCAATAACTACAAAAATGCCGAATGTGAAAAAAGCAGTCAGCTTGAACCGCTAGTTAGCTGCATAAACCGTTACATTAAAGAAGGTGTTATTAATCTTCTGCATTTATATAATGATGTTAGCTTCATTTATTTTTAGACCACCACTTGCCAATACTTTCTTTTTTATTTATTGCATCATAATTAAATTCTATATCTTCCAGAACTTCAATATCAAGTGAACCATCTTCATAAAAACCTTTTGCAATTTCTAATGCTTTTTCCATAAACCATAATGCTTTTTCATATTCATTAAAGTAATAATATATATATGCTAACCCTTCATAGCCAGCGTGATGTTCCGGTTGAGCTAACATTACTTTTTTAAACCTAACTTCAGCTTCTTTGTAATTATCACTACGAAGTAATTTATAACCTTCATTTTCCCAAAGAATATTATCATCTTCTTCAAAAGGAACAATTTCTGGAAATTCTTTTCTTATCTCATCAAAATATTTTGACATATTTTATTCTAATCTGTTAATTAATTGTAAAAAATAATTATTTAATTGTTTACTTATTTGGAACCCTTAACACAAAACAGCCGAACAAAAAAGCTCAACCCGAAAACACCAATACCGCCGCACCGTTTAAGCGGTCGGGGTTGAGGCGCGGGTTATGTTGCCATTACATTTTGCTTTTACGATCTTTTCTAAAAACTGTTTGGCATATTGTAAACGAAATCAATGTGCCGGCTTTTATTTTTTAATATTTTGATAAAATTATTCGATTCTTCTCGATATTCTATCCAATAATCTTCATGTAAATTATTTTTTGTGAAATTTATAAACCGATTTGTTGTTATAGCTAATTTTGAATCAAAAATCGTCCAACAAGTACCCAACTCATCTTGATAATTGTCGAAAACGAGTTTGAGTAAATACAAAAGTAAATCAGCTTCTAATTTTAAGTCTTTTGTAATATTCCTGAAGTTGTTAATTGTCTTCACTGATTTACTGATTGCATTAGCCAATTGCCTTTGAACTACACCATTTCTTAATTTATAAAAATGAATTTCGATCTGCTCTTTTGAATCTTCAAATAGACTCATAGCTGATTCATTTTTAACATATTCAAAACAAAGAGTGTCATACATTTCTTTATTCTTTTTAGAAAAACGTAAAACTATTTTTTCTAATTCATTCTTATCCAAAGCGCTTATTGCTTCTTTAAATTCAGTGTTTAATTTAGCCATAACATTATATTATTTTCAAAAACTAATATTTTACATCACCGACTCATTTATCCGGCAACATAACGACGTTGTGCCTAAGCCGAAGCCCATAACTACAATGCCGTATTTGTTAAACAATTTTTATAATTACAAAAAACTTTCACAGCACAACTACCTTGAATAAGAAACTTGAAACGGAACGACAAACCCGAAAAACTTAAAAATCCCGAAAGCGATTACGCTGTCGCCTTGAGCCTCTTGTTATACGTTTTGATTA
Organism: Ignavibacteria bacterium; assembly: GCA_030693705.1. Taxonomy (GTDB): domain Bacteria; phylum Bacteroidota; class Ignavibacteria; order Ignavibacteriales; family Ignavibacteriaceae; genus UBA1563. Next base: position 4,217 of record JAUYAB010000074.1, read on the forward strand.
ATATTTACGACTATTTTCGCAAAATGAAATTCATCGATTTTCTTTGTAATATCTTCGGCGTTTTCAATTAGATTCACTAATCCATTTCTTGAAATTACTTCTTTCATATCTATCATAAAATTTAGATAATTCTCTGGCTTTTCACCATTTCCGATTCTTGATACTAAATTCAAATTTCTTAACGTCTTTCTGATTTTAGTATCCCACATAATAAATAATTTTGTATTGAGCAGACTTAATGCTTTACTTGCCCCAGTTTGCCCAAAAATAATTTTAAAATTGCCAAATACCTCTAATATTCTTTGATGAACACCCTCATTGAAATCTATAATGCTATAAGACTCTAAATACTTGAGATTATCTTTATTGGTTCGTAATAAATTTTCAATAATTGGTTTCGTCAATTTCTTAGTTATGGGTGAAGCAAAATTCCAACAGTATAATAGAAGCAAAATTCCTTCGATAGTTTTATTATTATAATACCAGTTTTCTATATCAGTTTCTTTGGCTTTATCTATCAAACTCAATGATAAATCATAACAGAAAGCTCTTGGTTCATTTGCGTAGAACTCCTCAATTCTTTGAGGAAAATCAGAATAAAATTCATCTTCCATTTTAATTCACCTTGTATTTTGCTTAAACGTATAACGGCGTTGCAACTAAAGCGCTGCCCAGAAAAACATTACAGAACTGAAAAGCCAACGCCAATAATTATTTATTAATTTATTTTGTTTACTACACTCAAAGAGCGACTAACTTTTGTAATGCAACATTTCAATTACACAATTGCCGCAACCTTTAAAGCAGTGCGGGTTAGGTAGCCAGTTGATCATTGTTTACGAACATTGCCATTTTTGTCTCTTACAAAAACAATATGAAAATCACTTGTGATCCCATCTAAGCATCTGTAGTGAAAAGGAGAAATTGATACTCCCTCGATAACAATCAATGATTGTCTATTTGATCCATAAAAGCTAGCAACTGGTTCAGAAGTATTTTTGACTTCAAACGGACCTACACTATAATCAGGATTATGTCCTTCATTATAAAACCTAACGTAACAACCATTAATTGGATTTCCATTCTCATCAACAACATTAACATACAATGAAATATAAGGTATGTGGACTGTATCAATCTGTTTAGTTAAAGGTGCATTTTTATGGTAGCCACAACAGCTATTTAAAACAAAACCAAGAAGAATCAACAAAAAGCATTTCACAATTATTTTTTTCATTGATGATCTCTCCTTACTGAAAAGATATAGTTTTTTTCATTTGAGAAACTTTTGACTACTTAACAGCGTTGCGGGTAAACTGCCGCCAAACACAACTCCGTTTATTTTGTTAAATATATTTTTAATTAAAACTTACTTTCGCAACATCACTTCAGCCAAAAGGATAAGCTGCAAAAAAGTACAAACTTAAAAACACAACCAAACCCGATTAATACTCGCGGTCAGTTTGACCCGCAGGTTATGTTTCACTCAATATAACCGCAATGGTAAATGAATTTAGAAAATGAGAAATTTCCAAAATCATATGAAATATCAATTCTTAATCCGTTAGTATTATAATCCTCATAAAAGCTAATAAAATCAACCCCTTCCCAATTATATAGTAATCTTAGTGAGAAACGATCCAATTGATATTTTAAGCCAATATTTCCAGCTCCACGGATTCCTAAACTTTTTTTCGTGATTAAATAATCAGTATCAATACCAAGACTTAACATTAAATTCTTATATAAAATAATTTCTACTCGTGAATTTGGAATTCCTTGAAGAAAAACGCTAAGTAGTGGTAATCCACCTCCACTATTCACCATTTGCCCATTGTTTGTTAAGGTTGATAAGCACCATATTATTGGGTTAAGTGAAAATATTAATTCTGAACTATTTATCCGATTTTCAATTATTGCAAAACTAAAAGACGACATCTCAAAAAATAGTGATTCAGCACCTTCGAAATCCGTGTTTCTAGAAACACTAAATTTTACATTGAAGTCATTTCTAAAAGAATGTTGAATAATAAGTGGATACTCCTTCTTAAGATACTGGGCATCTACATTACAACTAATATAAAGTACCAATAGCAACATATATTTTTTCATAATAATAACAGAAACATAACTATTAATTCTTCTGCACTGAATTAGTTATTTGGGAATACATACCTGTGTGCAGTTGCATCCACCAAAGGCGGACAGGTATATGTAGTCCAATTGTTTTGTTTTGTTTGTACGTTGGCTGTCATATTCGGAAATGACAAAAGGGGAGAGTGCAAAACCTCGCTTGCAGTTTTTTTCCTATGTAACACTAATTCAGAAATAGAACCTCCGAATTTTATAGTTATTTGTCCATGCCAAATTAAAAACGTTTTTTGTTATTCCCAAACATCAATTCAAAATATTTTTATAATTGTTGCGCTTTCATCTGCGCCCCTCTGCAAACTCTGCGCTAAAAAGAAACTAACCATAAGGAGCATAAAATTTTTTCACAATGCCCACAATGAATTTTTGTTACCTACTTCCCGTCCATTCTGTTTTCTCTGCTTTAGAAAACTAACCGCTTAGTGAACAAAGACTGCAAGGGTTTTCGCTAATTTATATTCTCATTTCTTCGTTAATGAGCTGAATATGCGCTTTTCATCCACTTTGGACTTATTTTCCATTACTTTGGACTTGATTTCAATCACTTTGGAATGATTTTCCACAGCTTTGGACTTGATTTCAATCACTTTGTATAGATTTTCCACAGCTTTGGACTTGATTTCAATCACTTTGGAATGATTTTCCACAACTTTGGACTTGATTTCAATCACTTTGGAATGATTTTCCACAGCTTTGGACTTGATTTCAATCGCTTTGGAATGATTTTCCACAACTTTGGACTTGATTTCAATCACTTTGAAGTGATTTTTCACAGCTTTGATCTTGATTTCAATCACTTTGAAGCTTCTTTCCAATCGATGGGAACGATTTTCCTCCGACTTGGAACTCCTTTCCAACCGATGGGAACGATTTTCCGTCAACTTGGAGTCTCTTTCCAACCCTTTGGAGCGATTTTCCTTCGACTTGGAGCTCCTTTCCAATCAATGGGAACGATTTTCCGTCAACTTGGAGTCTCTTTCCAACGCTTTGGAACGATTTTCCACCACTTTGGTTTTCAATTCCACAGCTTTGGTTTTCATTTCCACTGCCGGTGCCAAATAGTAACTAATCACAGATTGAATTGCTGTATAATGAATAAAAAACAATCATCCATTTCTTTTCATTACCTGTTGATGAAGGATATAGAGGGTGTGTAAAATACTTTGTGTAAATGGCAAGTAAATGAATCATAAAAGTGGTTCAAAAAAAGTAAGTATGTTTTACTTTTTTAGTACACCACCTTTACATCACCGTAATTAATTATTTCAATGCCTTTTTCTGTTCTTAGCTGAAGTTGACCGTTTTCGTCAATGTCGTCAAATACTCCGTATTTTAATTTACCGTTTTGATTAAGACAAATCTTTTCGCCTATCATATCGCACTTTTCTCGCCAACTCTGCAAAATTGAGTTTGGTTTGTTCTTTATTTTCCACAAAAGTTCTTCAAAGCTGTTTAAGAATTCGGCTAAAACTTTTTCTCGTTCGATAGCCTGGCTTAATTCAAGTCTTAACGAAGTTGGAGGATAATTATACTCTCCGGCGAATAAGGTTTGATTCACATTCAACCCAACACCGATAACAGCTTTCTTTATCTCCGAGCCGACCGAAACAGTTTCAATAAGAATACCTGCAGCTTTTTTCTTTTTGATTAAAATATCGTTTGGCCATTTTACTTCAACTTGCAACTGAAAAAGACTTTCAAGCGTAGAAGCAAGTACTTGAGCAGTTCCCAAATTCAATAGATTAAGATTTTCTTTTAGAATTTTATCAACATTTAGCAGAATAGAAAAAGTAAGATTTTGTCCTTTCTCACTCTCCCATGAATTATTGAATCTGCCTTTTCCGGCGTTCTGCTTTTCTGCAAAAGCAACTGTACCGTTTATATGTTTGCTAGATTTATCCAATAAAACTGCGTTAGTCGAATTGATTTCGTTAAAATAGAGAAAATTTCTTCCGATGGTTTCGGTTTCTAACTTAATATCGAATTGTGTAAAATTAAAATTTGGTTGTATTTCCATTTTGGCAGCTTATATATGAAAAAATGACTGATAGTCTGACAGAATTTCCACGAAATTGTTAATTGTGTCAGAAGTTATGACAAATAATCAGATTCTCTAAATTTTGTATAATTCGCCATAACTGATTATTATATAATGAAATACGGCGAAATAGAACGTTTGGCACAATGGTTGTGACTATAAGTTCAAAAAGTCAAACAATAAAAGGAGAAATAAAATGACACTAATAAAATTTGAACCGTTCAGAGATTTAGATTTAATGAACACAAATATAAGAAGATTTTTCGATGATTTCCCGGCAACAGCACAAGAATTTAGCTCGACCTATCATCCTAAAATTGACATCTACGAAGATGATAAGAAAATATACTTCGAAGCGGAAGTTCCCGGGATCAGCAAAAAAGATTTGAACATCTCTGTACACGATAACGTTTTAACCGTTACCGGAGAGAAGAAAAAAGAATCCACCGAAGGCGGAGAACAAAAAGGAAAAAATTTCTTCAGATCGGAAAGATCGTATGGTTCTTTCACCAGAAGCTTCACTTTACCCGATGAAGTGAACACAGAAAAGATCGAAGCAAAGTTCAACGACGGTATCTTGAAAATAGAAATTGAAAAAGCGGCTCCGAAAAAACCGGAACAACGAGTTATTTCAATCAATTAATTAAAAGGGAAAGAAAATCTTTCCCTTATTTTATATAAAACTTAGGAGAAACAATGAGCAAAATAATTGGAATCGATTTAGGAACAACAAACTCTTGCGTATCGGTGATGGAAGGAAACGATCCGGTTGTAATACCTAATTCTGAAGGTGGAAGAACAACTCCTTCGGTAGTTGCATTTTCAAAAAACGGTGAACGTTTAGTCGGACAGCCCGCAAAACGTCAGGCAATCACAAATCCAAAACAGACAATCTTTTCGATAAAAAGATTTATGGGAAGAAACGTTAACGAAGTAACCGAAGAAATGAAAAAAATTCCATATCAAGTTTTAAGCGGAGAGAATGGTTCTGCGCGTGTAAAAATTAATGATAATCTCTATTCGCCTCCGGAAATCTCTGCAATGATCCTTCAAAAAATGAAAAAAACTGCGGAAGAATATCTCGGGCAGGAAGTTACCGAAGCTGTAATTACAGTTCCGGCTTACTTTAACGATTCGCAACGCCAGGCAACAAAAGACGCCGGTGAAATTGCCGGTTTGAAAGTTAGAAGAATTATTAACGAACCCACTGCTGCTGCATTAGCTTACGGATTGGACAAAAAACATAAAGAACAACTCGTTGCGGTTTACGATCTCGGAGGCGGTACGTTTGATATTTCTATTCTTCAAATTGGTGAAGGCGTATTTGAAGTTAAATCTTCCAACGGTGACGGACACCTTGGCGGCGATGACTTTGACCAACGATTAATTGATTATCTCGCAGATGAATTCAAAAAACAAGAAGGTCTTGATCTTCGTAATGATGCAATGGCTTTGCAACGTTTGAAAGAAGCTGCTGAAAAAGCAAAAATTGAACTTTCGTCTTCTGCGCAAACTGATGTGAACTTGCCGTTTATTACAGCTACGCAAGATGGACCAAAACACATGAACATCACCATCACCCGCGCAAAGTTCGAGCAATTGGTTGATGATTTAGTTGAACGCACCAAAACTCCATGTGAAAAAGCTATAAAAGATGCAGGCGTTTCCGCTTCTCAAATTGATGAAGTTATTTTGGTTGGCGGTTCATCAAGAATTCCGAAAGTACAAGAATTAGTAAAAAATCTTTTTGGGAAAGAACCACACAAAGGCGTTAATCCTGATGAAGTTGTTGCTGTTGGCGCGGCTATCCAAGGTGCGGTTTTATCCGGTGAAGTAAAAGACGTTCTCTTGCTTGACGTTACACCACTTTCGTTGGGAATTGAAACGCTTGGTGGAGTGATGACAACCTTAATTCAAGCGAATACAACAATTCCTACCAAGAAGAGCGAAGTCTTTTCTACTGCAAGCGATAATCAACCTTCGGTTGAGATTCACATTCTACAAGGCGAACGACCGATGGCTTCCGATAACAGAACGCTTGGCAGATTTCATTTAGATGGAATTCCACCGGCGCAAAGAGGTGTGCCGCAAGTTGAAGTATCTTTTGATATCGATGCGAACGGAATTCTTCATGTTGCAGCTAAAGATAAAGCTACAAATAAAGAGCAAAGCATTAAGATCACTTCTTCAAGCGGATTAAGCAAAGATGAGGTTGAAAAAATGAAACGCGATGCCCAGGAACATGCGGCTGAAGATAAAAAGAAGAAAGAAGGAATCGAAATTAAGAACCAGGCTGATAGTTTAGTCTTCCAGACCAAGAAACAAATCGAGGAATTGAAAGAGAAAATCACTCCTGATGCAAAAGAAAAACTTGAATCTGAAATCAAGAAAGTTGAAGACGCAATCGCAACTAACAATTCAGATACAATAAAAGCAGCAACCGAAGCGTTGAACAAAGTATGGAATGAAATCGCTTCCACCCTTTATTCTCAAGCTAATGCCGGTCAGCAACAACCGGGCGCCGGATTTAATCCGCAAGACTTTGCCAATATGGGCGGTCAACCGGGTGCAGAGCCGCAAGAGCCGAAAAAAGATGAAAAAGAAGTTCAAGACGCTTCGTACGAAGAAGTTGATGATAAAGATAAGAAGTAAAAAAAACAGTCAGTAGTCATTGGTCATCCGTATTATTTTCAATGACTAATGACCGCTGACGAATGACCAAAATAAAACTAAATGAAAGGAAGGAGTTCCAAATGATTCGGAATGACAATAAAGATCTCGTAAAAGTTGAAGTTCAAAATGAGGAGAATTGGGAACAAGCGTTTGAACAAGAATGCTTGTGCGCTCCTCTGGTTGATGTTTACGAAATTGCGGACGAATATGTAATGTCGGTTAATTTGCCGGGCATTCCGAAGGAAAAAATCAGGATCAAAATTGAGGACAGCCATCTCGTCATCATGGCAAAGGCTGATCTCAAAGAAATCGAACAAAGAAACTACATTCTTTCGGAAACTTCCGCTGGAAATTACTTCCGCAAATTCAAACTCGCAGATTCGATAAATATCGAGAAGATCATAGCAAAATATTCCAACGGTCAATTGGTTATCAATTTACCGAAACAGGAATTTGCTAAACCTCGAACGATCGAAATAAAATAAAACCTAAAAACCCTCCCTTTACGGAGGGTTTTTTATTGCTTCCATCATATTACCACTAAAAATTTTTCAGTAAAATGTTAAAAATCATTATATTTGCAAGTCAAAATTGAAAAGGGTTTATGGTAAGTTTAAAATCACTGAATTCGGAACAGAAAAAAGCTGTTGAATACGACGGCGGATCATCACTAATTGTAGCCGGGGCAGGCTCCGGTAAGACGCGTGTCCTCACCTATAAAATCGCTTATCTTATTGATAAAGGTTACGAACCTGAGTCTATTCTTGCGCTTACTTTTACAAATAAAGCCGCAAGTGAAATGAAGGAGCGTATCAAAGAACTCATCGGCACAAAGGCGCAGTATTTATGGATGGGAACATTCCACTCTCTTTTTGCGAGGATTTTACGAATTGAATCAGACTCGCTCGACTTTTCAGTTAATTTTTCAATATACGATACTGAAGATTCATTGTCGTTAGTCCAAAACACCATGAGTGAGATGAATATTTCAACTGATACAGTAAACCCGAGCGCAGTTCGTCATCGTATCAGTTATTTAAAAAACCACATGATCACTCCGGCAGTTTTCAGAAAAAAGATGATGACCTCTTTTATCGATGAAAAAATTGCCGATATCTATGAGCAGTATCAAAAGAGGATACAAGAACATAATGCAATGGATTTTGATGATCTTCTCTTAAAACCGATAGAACTTTTTACCAACAACCCGAAAATCCATCAAAAGTACAAAAAGAAATTTCAGTACATTCTTGTTGATGAATTTCAGGATACGAACAAAGCACAATACGAATTGCTTCGAATGCTCGTAAACAAAGAGGAAAAAATCTGCGTAGTTGGAGACGATGCGCAAAGCATTTATAGCTGGCGCGGAGCCGATCTTACAAACATGCTCAACTTTGAAAAAGATTATCATAAAGCTAAAACTTTCCGGCTTGAACAAAATTACCGTTCTACCAAGACTATTCTTGCCGCAGCCGATAGCGTTATAAAAAATAATAAAGATCAAATCAGCAAAACCCTCTGGACGGATAACGACGAAGGTGATTTAGTCGGCTTGATAAAATGTTCAGACGAAAAAGATGAAGCGTATCATATTACAAGAATTATAAAAGACGAAATTCATAACTACAAACGTAGTATGAATGACTTTGCGGTTCTTTACAGAACAAATGCACAGTCCCGCGTGCTGGAAGATGTTTTCCGCAGAGAGAAAATTCCTTATTTAATTATTGGCGGCGTAGAATTTTATAAAAGAAAAGAAGTTAAAGACATTGTTGCTTATCTCCGAGTGATTGCAAATCAGAATGATGAAGAAAGCCTTCTCCGCATTATGAATTTTCCTCAACGCGGAATCGGAATGACCACGATTAAGCGTATGACAGCATTTGCGCGTCGGCATGAAATTTCTTTGTTCGATACCATGCAAAGAGTTTTTGAAGTTATCGATATAAAAGAGCGTATCCAGAAAAATGTAAAAGGATTTAGACTTCTTTTAGATAAATATATCTCGCTCAGTGATCGTCTTTCGGTTGGGGAACTCACTCGTTCTCTTATTGATGAACTTGGCGTTATTAAATTATTTAAAGAAGAAAGCACTTACGAATCGTTAGCAAGATTGGATAACGTTCAGGAACTTCTTTCAGCTATTACTGATTATTCAGTCGAACATCCAAACGTAAAATTAAATGATTATTTGCAGGATGTTTCGCTCGCATCGGATTTAGATTTGTTGGATGAAACGAAACAACACGTTAATTTGATGACGGTTCACAGCGCAAAAGGATTAGAATTCCCGATCGTCTTTATCTCAGGATGTGAAGAGGATATTTTCCCGCTTTCAAATCGTTTTAGCACAGACGCATCAATGGATGAAGAAAGAAGATTATTTTATGTTGCGATGACAAGAGCTGAACAAAAAGTTTTTGTTTCTCACGCAAGATCACGCTACAGATTTGGCGAAGTCGCTTATCAAAACAGATCACGATTTATTGATGAAATTAGCTCTGATACAATTTCCGAAGTAACAAGCGGTTCCGGAAGGAAAGCAAATAGAAAATCGAAAAAAGAAATTTACTACGAATATTTTGAGAATGTTGATTATGTTGATTTCAGCCAGGATAAATCTAATCACATAAAAGTTGGCAGCCGGGTAATGCACGATAAATTCGGGCTTGGCAAAGTGCTGCAAGTTATCGGCGCGGGCGATACTCAAAAAGTAAGTGTTGCTTTCGAAGGGAATAATCTCAAACAATTAATGTTAAAGTTTGCGAAATTAAAAATATTAAATTGATTATGATTTTTGCGAGTCATTGGTCAATTGCCAATGACTAATCCACTAATGACCAATAAAAATCGGAGTTAATAAAATGATTGCACCCAAAAAATTAGCGATTTTAGTTGCCGGCGGACCGGCACCGGGAATTAATAGTGTTATCGGCGCAGCCACTATACGTGCTGCTGTTGAAGGTATAGAAGTCCTAGGAATGCGCGATGGTTTCAAATGGATTATGGAAGGGGATATAGATCATGTTAAACAGTTGAATATTCACAACGTTAGCCGGATTCACTTTACCGGTGGTTCGTTCATCGGTATTTCAAGAAGCAATCCCACAAAAGATAAAAAACTTTTAGAGAATACGGTTACTTCCTTATTAAGATTAAACGTTGATAAGCTTATCACCATTGGCGGCGATGATACTGCATACAGTGCTATGAAAGTTGAAGAAATGGCTGCAGGAAGAATTCGCGTAGTCCACGTTCCTAAGACCATTGATAACGATCTCGATCTGCCGCACGGTATTCCTACTTTTGGATTTCAAACAGCGCGCCACCTTGGTGTTGAAATTGTTAAAAGTTTAATGGTAGATGCTCAAACAACTTCTCGATGGTATTTTGTTGTAACAATGGGAAGAAAAGCCGGACATTTGGCGCTAGGTATAGGGAAAGCTACAGGAGCAACCATGACGTTAATTCCCGAAGAATTTCCAAACAAAGTAATTAAACTTAAACATGTAGTTGATATTCTTGCCGGCGCAATTATTAAAAGATTAAGCTACGGAAAGAGCGATGGCGTTGCCATTCTTGCCGAAGGTTTGGTGGAACATTTAGACCCACATGATTTAAATGCTTTAGTTGAAGTTGAACGCGATGCCCATAATAATATCAGGATCGCTGAAATTAACTTTGGAGAAATTCTTAAATCCAAAGTTCAAGAAAGATTACGCGATTTTGGTATTAAAGAAACAATTGTAGCAAAGAATATCGGTTACGAATTGCGCTGTGCCGATCCAATTCCTTTCGATATGGAATATACTCGCGACCTCGGATTTTCTGCTGCACAATTTATTCTTGATGGAGGAAATGCAGCGATGGTTTCTATTCAAAACGGACATTTTGTTCCTCTTTATTTTAAAGATATTCTCGATCCGGTTACGAATAAAACCAGAGTACGTATGGTAGATCCGGCTTCGGAATCCTTTTTAATTGCGCGAAGATATATGCTTCGGTTGAACAAAACTGATTTTGACGACCCGCATGAAATTGCTAAGTTCGCTGCAACTTGCGGTATACCAATGGAAGAATTCCGCAAACAGTTTTATTATATAATTGAGAATGATCAACTTTATATTAGTAATAAAGAAGGGAAAACAAAACTTGCTCCAACGGAAAGTAATTTGGTTCATAATACTAAAAGCAAAAAATCTGAAATTCCCGGAAATGATATTGCTATAACTAAATAGTTTCTATTTTCTTAGTGATATAATTGGCAACACGTTAGTCTCATCATTCAGAACTGGAAGTTCAAATCATATTAACCAAAAAGAAAAGCCTCGAGAATTAATCTTCATCGAGGCTTTTTTATTAAAGTTTTTTTAGAAATCTCTGCTTATTCTATCATATCAAAAATAGCTTCAATTCTACCGAGTGGAGCAGAAATCTGAATTCCATCTGCAAAAGTTTTTACTTGTTCAAAAGTTTCTCTTGCAATTTTAACACCTTCGTTAAAACCATCTTCCTTTGTTGTCATCTTTTTCATACGGTCAAGAATCTCTTGGGGAACAGTTGCACCCGGCACTTCATTATTCATAAATTCGGCGTTACGGTATGAAACCAAAGGCCATATTCCGCAGATGAGAGGGAGTTTAATATTCGCAATCCGTTTCATGAAATTTTCAAGAAGTTTTATGTCGAATACCGGTTGCGTGATCATAAATTCTGCACCGGCTTCTATCTTCCAGTCTAATCTTTTTAATTCTTCATCAAGATTAATAGCGCCCGGATTAACGCCAACTCCCACGCAAAACCCCGTCGGATCACCAATCGGATTGCCCGCAATATCCAGCCCATGATTTAAGCGATTAATAATATTCGTCAATCCAATCGCATCAACATCAAAAACAGCAGTAGCATCCGGATAATTGCCAAGTTTCGGCGGATCGCCTGTAATTGCTAAAATATTCCGCAGACCCAAAGCCCATGCACCAAGTAAATCAGACTGCATACCGATAACATTTCTATCTCTGCAAGCTATGTGAAGTACGGTTTCAATTCCAACTTCTTTTTGAATAATTGCGGCAAGTGCGAGTGCGGACATTCTTGCCGAAGCTCTTGGTCCATCGGGGATATTAATCGCATCGATTCCCGAGTGGTAAAGTTTACGCGCTTTCTCAATTTCTTTTGAAGGGGAGACACCTTTGGGAGAAACAAGTTCAACTAATTTTACAAATTCTTTTTTAAGTAGTTTATTAGAAAGACGTGATTTTTCATTCTTCTCATAAATTTTAATTTCAGCCGGTTTTTCAACTTGCAGATCAGAGATTTTTATATCCATTTTTTTAGCCGGTTGAAGAGCCTGAACAGCTTTTCTCATTGCTCTAATGTGTGTGGGATTTGTACCACAACAACCGCCTACAATAGCCGCGCCGGTTTGAATGAATCTTTTAGCATATTCAGCCATATATTCCGGCGAAGTCATATAAATATTTCTGCCGCTAATATTTTGCGGTAAACCTGCATTTGGCTGAACAGAGATAGGTAGATCGGTAAGAGATCGCAAATTTTCAAGTGCATCGAGCATCGCCTTTGGACCGACAGAACAATTTATACCGATTGCATCAACAGGATAATCTTTTAGCTTTTCAATAAATCTTTCGAGCGGAGCTCCGCTGAGCAGTGTGCCGCTTTCGTTTATCGTTACTTGAGCGACAATCGGGATATCAGCGTTTAGTTCCCGTACGGCTCTTATTGCCTGGATCATTTCCTTTACAAGAGCGAACGTCTCTAAAATAATTAAGTCTACACCACCGTCAAGCAATCCCTTTATCTGTTCTTTGAATGCATCTTTTGCTTCGTCGAATGAAAGTTTACCAAGAGGTTCAATTTGAACCCCAAGCGGTCCAACAGCTCCTGCAACAAGTACGGAATCTTTGGCGACAGCTTTAGCAAGCTGCGCTCCTCTTAAATTTATTTCGTAAACTTTACCACCCAAACCATGTGGAGTAAGTTTAAAAGTGTTTGCACCGTAAGTGTTGGTCTCAATTATATCTGCGCCGGCGTTAATATAATCTCGATGAACTTCTGTAACCAGTTCCGGATTTGTTAAATTCAATTCATCGAAGCAGCGGTTAATGTAGACTCCCTTTTCATAGAGATAGGTGCCGGTTCCGCCATCAAATAAAATTATTTCATTTCCTAATCTTTCGCGAAAACTTTTCATTTATAAATTCCACTTTTGTTTGATATAATAAAATATGCAAATTTACTGTAAACAGTACGTGTCTGTAATATTTCTAAATTTCGTTTTTAATTTAATGAGATATAAAAAGAGTAAAAAATTAAAATTTGAGTTCTCTTGGAATAAAATGAAATATTTGTGGGTTTTATCCCATCCGCTGCAAATGGGGAAATCACATTGCCATTCATTTTAATACAACGAGTAAAGGGTTAAGTGATAATGGAAAGATGCAAATTTTGCTGAAAGGAAAACCTAACCCGGACAAACCCGCCAAAAGTTGGCGGGTAAACCAGAACCAAATTGTCTTAGATGAATGATTGAATAGTTGTATAGTATATTCAGTTATCCGCCACGGCGGATTGTTTTTAGGCAAAGATTTATGAATAAGGATTAACGATATTTGATCCCGTGAAATAGAAAAGCAGAGTTCACGGGACAGGTTTTGGAAGTTTATTACCAGAAGAAAATGAATTTGTAGCGATCGTTGCGGTTCGTGGCGTTCTTTGCGAGAAAAAAAGAGAATTGGTTTCTCGCAACGTTCGCAAAGAAGACACAACGAACGCAGAGGTTAAAATTGTAGTAATTTGTGCAAGGACGGGAGATTGGTAATTGGAAAGTCTTGGTTGGCGGCTTCGCCGCGCTAAGATTGAATGAAAAACATTCATCCATTCATCTTCATTCAGTCATTCTATCGTTTTATTTGTCTCATTAATATTCTGCCAATCCGCCGGGGTGGAATACACTAACTTTAGTGTTAAGAGCCTACGTTTTTCCTAAGCAACCCAAAGATATAAACTTCAAGAAATTGAAACTGTGAAATTTTTGAAGTAATGTTTTCAGATCAGAATCCGAGAATTTTATAAGAGACAAAAGTTTCTGCTGCCACATTTAAAAACATATCAAGAGGATTTAGCTCTATCTTCAAATAAAAATAAAGAAATGCGTTATAACTGACGGCTAAAAGAAGTGAAATAACTCCTGCCCAATTTTCTCCTAATTCTTCTTTTACAAAAACGAATCGGATAACAAATGCAAAAGCAAAAGGAGTAATGAATATCAGAATTGTTTCAATCATAAATCGGGGAAATTTTATTCCACAAATTGTTACTAACTTAATACAAATAATATTTCTTCGAAAGTTTTCTAAAAGCATCCACATCCTTCATCAAATAAGATTGAATATCTTCATATTTCATGCACTTTGTAAAAAGTTCTCTGATTTTAGATGTGCCGCAAACTTTATCGAACATTGATAAACGCGACGTATCGCATCCGATAAAGGGATTCTTCTCCGGATACATTTCATTATGCACTTCTAAAAATAAAAACTGCAGACTCATCAAATTTATTTTTGAGTAATTAGTTATGTGCAATTGTACACCGTGAACGATCGTGTCTTTCCCCTTACCATAAAAGGGTCTATAGGAAGTTGGACGGAAAGTGACTCCTTCCAAATTAAGTGCGTTCATTTTTTGAGCAAGTTGTTCACCATCGATCCATTCCGCTGCATAACTTTGAAAGGGAATAGTGTATCCAATACCGGTTGAAATATAGTAGAGCTCGCCTAACATTCCTGTAGCCACATAATATTCCGGCGTATCGCCGTATGGAATGTGGGGTGAAGAGGGAACCCATTGTAAACCGGTTGCGGCAAAATTCATATCCCGTTTCCATCTTTGCATCGGAATTACGGTTAAGTTGCACTTAATTTTATTTTTCAAAATTCCTTCTTCGTTTATCATCTTCGCAAACTCGCCCAGCGTTAATCCATGCACATAAGGAATTTTAAATTGACTGACGAAAGAAATAAAACCGTCTTCAACAAGATTGCCTTCAATTTTATTTCCGCTTAAAGGGTTCGGTCGATCGAGCACAACGAAAGGAATATTGTTTTCAGCGGCAGCCTCCATTGCCAAACCAAGCGTGCTGATAAATGTGTAAGAGCGGCAGCCAATATCTTGAATATCATACACGAGCACATCAATATTTTTCAACATTTCGGGAGTTGGCTTTTTTGTTTTTCCGTAAGCGGAATAAACCGGAAGATTAGTTTTCGGGTCGGTGTAAAAATCGAATTCCGTTCCGGCTGTGAAATCGCCTCTCACACCATGTTCGGGTCCGTAAAGCGCAGTTAGTTTGCATTCTTTCGATTCAAATAAAATATCGATTGTTGATCTCAGATTTTGATCCACTCCGGTAGGATTTGTAATTAATCCAACCCGTTTTCCGTTAAGTACATCAAAATTTCTTTCTTTCAGAACATCAATCCCAAGTTTTACTTTCGGTTGAGGAAGAAGAGCAGCCGAGCAGAAGAGTAGTAATGCGATCAATAAAACAATTTTAGATTTTCTCATATTAAATTCCTTTAGCTGTATTCCTAATTTCTAATTCATAACCCGATAAACCAGAACCAAAGATTCACTAATCGGCGGTTGGATGATTGAATGGCTGCATGACTGAATGGAAAATATTCATTCATTCATTTCCATTCATCCATTCGGTTAAATATTTTAAATCATTTACTATTCTTGCCATTCTGAGTAGAATATTTTTGTTAACTATCTAATTAATTAGCTCTCATCTTTTTTATAATAGAAGCAATTATAAATTCAGCTTTCTCTTTCACTTCTGTGTATTTCATCTCTTCACGGATGAGAATTTCATTTGCAAAAGTTTGGTTTGCAAGTGAAGCGCAATTTATAGCAAT
Organism: Ignavibacteria bacterium; assembly: GCA_030693705.1. Taxonomy (GTDB): domain Bacteria; phylum Bacteroidota; class Ignavibacteria; order Ignavibacteriales; family Ignavibacteriaceae; genus UBA1563. The sequence continues at coordinate 20,021 of JAUYAB010000074.1, forward strand.
ATTCAAAAAAGCTCCTTCAACAGCAGTTTTGGTGAGCGAAACTGCAACGCCTGCATCTGATAACGAATTTTGATTCCCTTTTGCAATGATGATCTCTAATAAAGGAAGCAATTCTTTCCCGGCAGATACCACTTCAGCGGGAACCATAGCCGCTTCAATTGTTGCCGCTTCGATTGCTTTTGCGCGCTCACTTTTTTGTTCATCTGTTTCCTTCGGCATTTTAAAGGCAAGCATCACTTTATCGAATGCTTCATTATCTTTTTTAGCAAGTTGAACAAAATTTTGTTTGGATTGATCGAGTTTGTTTTTGATGATTGTGAGTTCATTTTCAACTTCGGCGTATTTTTTTTTGCCGATAGTTAGATTACAAACCATAGTGCCAAGCGATGATGCAAGTACTCCACATAATGCTGCAACATTTCCACCACCCGGGGTAGGGGAGTTTGAAGAAAGTTCATCTAAATAATTTTCTAATGTTATTGATAATTCCATTTTGTCTCCTTAAAAAATTTTACATTGTTCATTCGAATGTACTATAAATTATTACGCCCTTTCAGGGCTGCGATGTAAATTAAATCTTTATTTATCTCATAGGGCTACGCCCTATGCTGATGTATTACGCCCTTTAAGGCTAACACATAGTGATAACTCCATGATATTCAATGACTGCTGACCATTGACCAACCTCAAATCATATAATCAATTATTTTTTCTTTCGGATGGAACGGATTCAAGCTGCTCAATCCTAATTTCTCAACTGCAAGATTTACAAGTTCCGTTTCGCTTAAAGATTTACCTCCTGAATAAAATTTGCCAACTTGCAAAATTGCCTCAAGTGGAACAAGTCCAACAATTTCGCTTCCGGTAACTTCAACTCCCAAACGTTCAGCTTCTGTTTTAACTTCTTCAAAAGCAACGTGCATCGGTGTAACGTTATAGTTTGTAAGATTGATCGAAACTTGGGTGAGATTATATTTCTCCAAACTCACGCCCATTCCTTTAAAACATTTTAAACGTCCGGGTTCCTTAATTGTTTTTCCATCAACTTTAATTACTGCGCCATTCGCATCGCGTTTGAGTCTGCCGGATTCACGTAAGATTTCCGCAATTTCTTTCGCATATTTTACGTCGGTTGATTTTATATTCACGTTGTAAGCGATAAGAAAAAAACGCGCGCCGGTAACAATTGCCCCAAGTTTCGGATTAAATTCGTTTGTGCCGAAATCGGGAAACCATTCGGGGTTTTTTAATTTTTCTTGCAGTCCTTCGTATTCACCTTTGCGAATATCGGAAAGATTTTTTCGCTCAGCTTTTCGTGCAGCATCTTCATATAAATAAACCGGAACATTCAATTCTTTTGAAATTATTTCACCATACTTTTCTGCAAGTGTTACGCATTCTTCGGTAGTAACATTTTTTACCGGGATGAACGGAACGACATCAATAGCGCCGAGACGCGGATGTTCACCTTTGTGGTTTCGCATATCAATATTTTTTGCCGCCGCTTTTGAGACTGCAACCGCTCCGTTAACAATTCCTTCTTCATCACCAACCAAAGTAACTACAACGCGGTTATAATCTTTGTCCGGCTCAAGACTTAGCAGTTTAACATTTTCGATTTCGGTCAAAGCGTTTTTTATAGCCTCGAATGTTTCTGTTTTTACCCCTTCGCTAAAATTTGGAACGCATTCAATAATTTTCATAAGAGAATTCCGGACAAACTTTCTGAATAATGTTGATAAAAATAAATAGTATTATCTTGTTGAAGAATGGATGAATGAGTGTATGGTTGAATGAAAAACAGAAAACATTCAGCACATTTAAATCATTCAGTCAACCATTCACCTATTCATCCATTCTTGTTTTGATAAATCACTTCACCGTTTTTAATTGTCATTCCATTTAAATTTTTTCCGATATGATAGACAATGTCGGAATAATCCTCAGCATCGAAAACTGCAAAATCAGCTTTCTTTCCGATTTCTAAACTTCCAACTTCTTCACTCAACAGAAGTGCTTTAGCAGCATTGATAGTAACTGCGGAAATTGTTTCTTCGATTGTCATTTGCATTTTTAGAGCGGCAAGACTCATAATAAAATTTATGTCGGCAATGTTGGATGAGCCGGGATTGTAGTCTGTTGAAAGTGCAACAATTGCATTCGCATCAATTAATTTTCTTGCCGGTGCATAATCATAGTTTAAGAAGAAGGAAACTCCTGGAAGCAAAACTGCTACCGAATCTGATTGTGCGACTTTCAAAATATCGTCATCTTTAATCACTTCCAGATGGTCAACGCTAACGGCTTGTTGTTTTAACGCAACATCAAGTCCGCCGATTGAATTAAACTGCTCTGTATGTAACTTCAAAGCTAAACCAATAGACTTTGCTTGTGAAAAAATCAAATCTATTTCATCTGCTGAAAATGCAGTTGACTCACAGAATCCATCACAAAATTTCGCTAAAGAATTTTCCGCAAGAAACGGAAGCATCCTCTGAATTATTTCTTCTATGTATAATTCACGTTTCTTTTTCATTTCATTAGGAATAGTATGTGCACCGAGAAAAGTTGGAACAATTGTGATGGGAAATATTTTTTGCAAATGCTGAATAACGCGGAGCAGTTTAATTTCATTTTCAAAATCAAGTCCGTAGCCGCTTTTAATTTCAAGTGAAGTAATCCCCTGTACTATAAAATAATTGATACGCGGTGAAATAAGTTGTACTAACTCATCAAAAGAAGAATTGCGAACAGAAGTAACGGTTGTATTTATTCCTCCGCCAAGTTTGGCAAGTTCTTCATATGATTTTCCGGCAAGTTTTAATCGAAACTCCTCTGCACGTGAACCGGCAAATGCCGTGTGTGTATGACATTCAACTAAACCAGGAAGAATGATTTTATCTTTCACATCAATTATTTTATAATCGGATCTATTTTTAACTGAATTGTTCGGGATTAAATCTTTTATCGTATCGTCTTCAAAAATCAATGAATGATTTTCGAGAACGGATATTTCATTTAACTCTTTTCCGCGTTTATGATTTTTTCCACCGGTTGAAACCGTAACAATTTGCGCTGGATTTTTGAGAAGAGTCTTCATTGTTATTTATTCAACGAAGAGTTTTTGAGTAGGTTTACCGTGTCGGCGACAACTTGCGTTGGCGAAAATCCAAGTTGGTTTAATTTAAACGCAAGATTATTTGCATCCGATGGAGTTGCATAATCTCCTACTTTTACTTTGTACAAGGGCGCCTGGAAGGAGATATAAATATCATTCTTATTTGTTTTGAAATAAATATCGGAACGTATTTGCTGAGCTTCATCAAGATCATCTGTGGCAAGAACTTGTACTCTAAAACCCGGTTGGCGCACCGTTATTTTTTGAGATGCGTCCACTTTTGGGTAATTCCACCACAATTCATTATTACTGGAATTTAAGGTGTGTTGCGATGGTTTTTCATCCGGGATTTTTAAGAAGTAAGGAGAAAAATCAAAATCTTCAATTAGCGGAGAAGCCGATTCTTCAATTGTCTTAACTTTTGTTTCTTCCTCATGTTTGTAGCGCCCGCTGGTAGAATCAATCGATGTTCCGCATGAAGAAATCAGCAGAGCGGTTATCGTACTAAAAAATAATAAAATGAAATTTCTCATAAACTTTCTTAAAAAGGTAAAGAAATATAAAAATATTTAAGTTTAGTACCTTAACAATAAAGTTCGTGTAATCCGGCACGGCGGATTGGCAGAATATTAATGAGACAAATAAAACGATAGAATGACTGAATGAAGATGAATGGATGAAAGTTTTTCATTCAATCATATAACCATTCAATCATTCTAATGTGATAATCTGACTATGGTTTACCCGCCAGCTTCTGGCGGGCTTATCCAGATTGGGATAAAGGAAGGTCAGCTTTTAATCATGGACACAAAGAAAAACTATTTTGTTGCAGAATCGCCAGGAACCGGAAACGTTCAATAGCTTGAATATCAATTTACTCTATGACGTTCGGGGTATTTCAATCCGTTTAGGAAAAAATGTTAAATTTTGTTATTTTTGCACTAAATAAAACCAAGGTTCCAATGACATCTTCAAAAAGATTAAAAATTCTATTCGTTACTTCAGAGTTATTTCCATTTATGAAAACAGGCGGGTTAGCGGATGTTTCGGCAGCGCTTCCGCAAATGCTAACTGAATTAGGACACGAAGTAAGAATTTTAGTTCCAAAGTATGGAGCAATTGACAGCAGAAAATACAAAATTCACGAAGTTGTACGGTTAAAAGATATCACCGTAAAAATAGGTGAAAAGGACGTAGTCTTTTCACTCCGTTCTTCATTTTTACCTTCACAGCGCGTTCGTGTGCAAATATATTTCTTAGATAATCAGGAATATTTTGGAAGCAGAAAAAGCCTTTACACCGATCCAATTTCCGGCGCTGATTATAAAGATAACGATGAACGGTTCATCTTGATGGCTAAATCGGTATTTCAGTTAATAACCCTTTTAGGGTGGGTTCCCGATATAATCCACAGCAACGATTGGCAATGCGGATTAATTCCGGCTTATCACAAAAATGTTTATGCAAATGAAGCTCCGTTCGATTCGATAAAGAGTATTTTCACTATTCATAATTTAGCTTACCAGGGAATTTTTCCGGCTTCAACTTTTGATAAGACCGAACTGCCGAAAACCATGGCAAATGATAAGCATTCGTTACTCGATGGCAAATTCAATTTTCTCAAAAACGGTATTCAATACGCAGACTATCTTACCACGGTAAGTGAAGGATATGCAAAAGAGATTGTGACGAAAAAGGAAGTTAGTTTGGATTTACAGCCATGTCTTGCAAAACGAAAATCAACTCTTCAAGGCATTGTGAACGGAATTGATACTACGGTTTGGAATCCGCAAACCGATAAATTTATCCCGCACAAATATTCGTTTGAAACGATCGCAAAAAAATTAGATGACAAGAAAATTTTAGTTGAACGGTTCGGGCTTCAGTTTGATGAAACCAGACCGGTCATCGGAATTATCTCCCGGTTGAACGATGTAAAAGGAATTGATCTGGTTATTGAATCTTTTGAAGAATTGATGAAGATGGATATCCAGTTAGTTCTACTCGGAACCGGAGATAAAAAATATCAAACTGCTTTTGAAAAATTGACGAAAAAACATGCAGGTAAATTCGCTTCATACCTTGGATTCAATGATGATTTAGCTCATTTAATCGAAGCCGGCTCGGATATGCTCTTAATGCCTTCGAAGTTTGAGCCGTGCGGACTGAACCAAATGTACAGCCTGGTTTATGGAACAATTCCGATTGTTCGAGAGACCGGCGGTTTAGCCGATACAGTTTTGGGTTTTGATGAAAAGACCGGGGAAGGAAACGGATTTGTATTCCAGAAATATGAATCAGCCGCAATGCTAAAAGAAATAAAAAGAGCGGTAAAACTTTTCCAGGAAACGAAATCGTGGCAAAAAATAATCAAAAACGGAATGAAATCTGATTTCAGTTGGAAATCTTCCGCTAAAAAATATATTGAGTTATACAAAACGGTTTTGTCGATCTAAAATATGAGCATTGCCGTTTTCCTCGATCGAGATGGAACCCTGAACGAAGATACGGGCTACATCGGAGACCCGACCAAAGTTATCCTTTTCCCCGGAGTTCCGGAAGCTTTAGCTTCTTTAAAAAATGATTTTCATTTTAAGTTGATAGTGGTTTCTAATCAAGGCGGAATTGCCCGCGGAATTATTACCGAAGAACAGGTAATTTCTGTTAATAAAAAGATTAACGAATTACTTCTTCCTTTTAAGGTACAGATCGACAAGTTTTTTTACTGCCCGTCTCATCCCGAGTATTCTTCTCCGGAAGTATGTCTCTGCAGAAAACCTTCACCCAAAATGCTGAATGATGCTGCAAAAGAATTTGATGTTGATCTTTCCAAATCTTATCTCATCGGCGATACAAAAACCGATATTGAATGTGCAATGAACGCCGGGGTGAAATCTATTCTTGTTAAAACCGGTTATGGCAATGCCCACCTTTCTCTCTTGTTTGAAGAAAAGAAAATCCCCAACTTTGTTGCCGAAAATTTCCCGGAAGCTGTTGACTTCCTTATTCATGATTTTAATGGAGATATTTAGTTGAATTATTTGAAAAATATTTTTCTTGTCCGCCAAAAATTCAGTTATGTTTTGGCACTCTTGATTCTCGTTCCGTTTTTATTTACCGCTTGCAGTGATGATCCTTCTTCATTAGGAAGCGATTTATTAAATCAGGACAATATTATTGTTTCTAAATTAGATTCGTATATAGACACTCTTTCACAAACTTTTGAACCTCATCAAGCTAAATTATCACTTAGTTCTTCGGAAGTTCTTCTAATCGGCAAAGATGCAAATGTTGAATCGCAAATTCTTCTTGCATTTTATGTTTCGGTTGATAGTAAATACCTCAGCGATCTTGATTCCGGTTTAACTTTTCTCTCAGCCGAGGTTTCTTTTAATCGAACTTATTATTTCGGAGATACGTTACAGCCTTTCAATGTTGGTATTCATCAAGTAACCTCAAGTTGGAATTCACTTTTTACAGCCGATTCAATGGCAAAGTTAACTTACGACCAATCTTCTATTGCACAATCAACTACCATTGATTGGAATAGTTATAAATTTTCGGTGAATCCAAGTTTGGCAAAAGAATGGTTTACCTCTGCAAAGGATACTGCGCTGGCAAAAAATTACGGACTCTTATTTAAACCCAATGGAAATTGTCGCTTTACGGGATTTGCTGCTTCTACTTCGTATAATGGCGATGTTCCGACTATTAAGATTATTGTGAAGAAAACTTCTGCGTACGAAACATATCAAGATACGTTAACATACGACGGTTCGGTAGATGTACATACAATCCAAGGAACTTTTCCCGAAGCATCGAACAAAACGCTAACCATCCAAAGCGGAACCGGCGTACAGGGGAAATTGTGGTTCGATCTTTCAAAACTACCGGCAGATGCGGTTGTAAATACCGCTAAGTTGACGTTGAGTGTCGATACTCTAAATATAAAAGTTGGTTCATCATACACAGACGCTTTGCTTGCTTATCAAATAGCTGATTCGACAACCGATTCAACAAATTCTCTGTTTGTCGTTTCGCTTACTCATTCAGGTAATACCTATACCGGAGATGTTGCAAGAATTATCAACGATGCGGTTATCACAAAAAATAATTACGGAATGTTGATCTTACCTTCTTATCAAGTTAAGGGGATAGAAAATTTTGCCTTATTTAATAACAACCCGGTGAATGGGGAATTAAAACCACGATTAACCATCACTTATTCACAGAAAAAGAAATAAGAAATTTTATGAAATACTTAAAAAAAATAGCTTTATTTGTTGTTTTGGGATTACCACTTTTTGCTCAGGTTAATTCTCCTTATTCACGGTACGGTATTGGTGAATTGGAATATTCCTATTCTGCCAGAAGAGCCGGGATGGGCGGTCTTGGCGTGGCAATGGATGACAACGCCTTTATTTCAATGCTTAATCCTGCGGCATGGCATTCGATCGGTTTGACAAGAATTGAAATTGCAACTTACTTTAACGGAAATTTTGTTAAAGATCAAAACCAAAAAAGTTTTTATTCCGGCGGATATTTTTCGGGATTCTCCTTCGCATTTCCAATTAGTAAACAATACGGAATCGCTTTTGCGATGGGATTAGTCCCGTTGTCTAAAGTTGCTTACGAAAGTAAAGTGAGCGTAATTAATCCCCTAACACAAACGGAAGATTATTCATTGATTTATTCGGGAGACGGCGGACTTTCAAAAGTTTTTCTCGGAACATCCTATACACTTCCGTTCGATCTAAGCCTTGGTGCAATGTTAGATTATAATTTCGGTACCCTGGCTTACCACTCACAACTTGAGTATCCCGGCACCAGCACTATTTCAAATTCTTCCTTTAAATCTGAATATAAGGTAAAAGGTTTGGGCGGCACATTCGGTTTGATCTCACCTAATTTAAGTGAAAGTATTTTTAAAAGTGAAAAAATTCAAGATTTCAGATTAGGCGCGGCGATTTCTTTTACTTCTAACATGTCTGCAGATACATCTTTTACAAAACTTGGCGCGTATGTAAATGATACGCTCTCGCAAGGAATAACATCAATGAAAATTCCTCCAAGATTTACTTTTGGAGCATCGGCAAAGTTGAGTCCTCGTACACAAATTTATGCCGATTATCTTTTCCAAAATTGGGCTTATTATTCCATCTCCGGAAACACGAATACTAATTTGCAAAATGTTTCGAAAATCAGTTTGGGAATTGAATATAAAAACAGCTCGCAAGCTTACACGCTATCAGATTTAATTATCTGGCGCGGCGGTTTTAGCTACGGAAATTCTCCTTATAAAATTAACGGGATAAGCATCAACGAACTTTCTGTAAGCGCCGGCGTTTCGTTACCGTTCAGCAGAGAAAATTATTTAGATCTCTCTCTCCAATATATTTCAAGAGGTTCAACCGATCCGGGCTTACTAAAAGAAAATATTCTCAAACTCGGCGCTTCTTTAAGTCTGGGTGAACTTTGGTTTGTTCGACAAGATTATTAATAATAAGTAAAAGATAGAATATGAATTTCATAAAAAACGATCCTGAAATTGCTAAGGTTCTTCAATTGGAATTGGAGAGGCAGCAATTCAATTTAGAATTAATCGCTTCCGAAAATTTTGTAAGTCCTGCAGTTCTTGAAGCTGCCGGCTCAGTTTTAACTAATAAATATGCTGAAGGTTATCCGGGCAAACGTTACTACGGCGGCTGCGAATTTGTTGATCTTGCTGAAGACCTTGCGCGTGAAAGATTAAAAAAATTGTACGGTGCGGAATATGTGAACGTTCAACCCCATAGCGGCTCACAGGCAAATATGGCGGTCTTCTTTTCTATTTTGAAACCGGGCGACAAGTTCATGGGATTAAGTCTTGCCCACGGCGGACATTTGACCCACGGTTCACCGGTTAATTTTTCCGGAATTTTATATCAGGCTTCCGGATACACTCTTTCAAAAGAAACCGGACTTTTAGATTATAACTTGATCGAAGATTTAGCAAAAAAAGAGAGACCGAAATTAATCATAACCGGCGGCAGCGCTTATTCACGCGATTGGGATTATGAAAAGTTCAGACAAATTGCTGATTCAGTTGGTGCGTTTTTAATGTGCGATATGGCTCATCCTGCGGGATTAATTGCAACAGGTTTGTTGAATAATCCTTTGCAGCATTGCCATTTCGTTACTTCAACAACCCATAAAACGCTACGTGGACCGCGCGGCGGAATTATTTTGATGGGAAAAGATTTTGAAAATCCGATGGGAATAAAAACTCCAAAAGGTGATAGAACCAAAATGATGTCTGAAATTTTAGATTCAACTGTGATGCCGGGAATTCAAGGCGGACCGTTGATGCACATAATCATGGCAAAAGCTGTAGCATTTGGCGAAGCGCTTCAAGATTCATTTAAACTTTATACTGAACAAATTATTAAGAATGCAAAAACCCTCGCTTCCAAATTGATGGAATATGATTTTGACATTATCTCAAACGGAACAGATAACCATTTAATGCTCGTTGATCTAACGAAGAAAAATGTTACCGGTAAAGTTGCCGAAATTGCTCTCGGAAAAGCCGGAATTACAGTGAACAAAAACATGATTCCATTCGATCAGAAAAGTCCTTTTGTAACAAGCGGAATTCGTGTTGGAACTCCCGCAATGACCACACGCGGAATGAAAGAAACTGAAATGGAAGTAATTGCTGAATTTATTAATCGTGCAGTGCAAAATTCTACTGACGATACCCAACTTGAAAAAATTAAAGCAGAAGTAAAAACTTTCTGTAAAGATTTTCCTTTGTACTCTGAACTTTAGCAGCAGAAGAAAAATTTAGTGGAAGATAATTCGAACAAAACAATTGGAAACGGCGAACATGAAGTTGAGATGACTTTTCTTGATCACCTTGAAGAGCTTCGCTGGCGGATTATTTATTCTTTGATCGGAATTGTTGTGGGGGCAATTGTGTGTTTTGTTTTCATAGACTTTTTAGTTGATACCGTTCTGCTTGGTCCCTCGAAAAAAGTTGGCGCCGATCTCCAAAATTTAAAACCCTTCGGACAAGTATTTCTCTATTTCCAGGTAGCGATTGTCGGCGGATTCATTTTAAGCATCCCAAACGTCTTCTATCAATTATGGCGGTTTATTTCTCCGGCGTTACGCAAGCATGAAAAAAAATATATTCTTTCGATAGTTATTTTTTCTTCATTCTGCTTTTTGTTCGGAATAGGGTTTGCCTATTTTGTTATGTTGCCTTTAACGCTTAATTTTGCGGCTCATTTTGGTACAACAACAATTAAAAATCAATTTTCGATTGATGAGTACATGTCGATAATTTTTAGCGTTATGCTCGGCGCCGGATTAATATTCGAACTGCCGATGATTTCATTTTTCTTAACAAAACTTGGGATATTAACTCCAACTTTTATGCGAAAATACAGAAGGCATGCGATCGTGGTAATCATGGTTTTAGCGGCTGTTCTTTCTCCGGGAACTGATCCGGTATCTCAAGTTGTGTTAGCCGTTCCTTTGCTCGTACTTTACGAATTGAGCATTATTATTTCAAAATATTCAGTGAAAAAATCTTGAACAACGTCTCTCTAACAAATATTAGCAAACCGATAAAAATCGAACTTTCGGAATTCTCAGAAGTTTTTAGCGAATCGATGAAATCCAAAGTTGGATTGGTTGATTTAGTTACCAAATATATTTTAAAACAAAAAGGAAAGAAGATTCGCCCTCTTTTAGTTCTTCTTTCATCTAAAATAGCCGGAGAAGTAAACGAACGAACCTACCGCGGAGCTGTATTAGTTGAACTTCTTCATACAGCTACACTCGTTCACGATGATGTTGTTGATAATGCAGATAAGCGAAGAGGATTTCCTTCCATTAATGCAATTTGGAAAAATAAAATTGCCGTACTAATGGGAGACTACTTACTTTCCCGCGGGTTGATGATTGCGGTTGCAGGAAAAGATTTCGATTTCCTGAAAATAATGACCGACACGGTAAAGCGGATGTCTGAAGGGGAATTGCTCCAAATTCAGAAAACCCGAAAGCTTGATATTAACGAAGAAACCTATTTCAAAATTATTGCCGATAAAACCGCTTCGTTATTTGAAACTTGTTGTGAGATCGGCGCGAGAAGTGCATCAGACAATGCAGAGTTTCATATTGCAATGCGGAAATATGGTGAGTACCTTGGAATCGCCTTTCAGATTAAAGATGATATACTTGATTACGAAGGTTCGGCAAAGTTATTCGGTAAACCTATCGGAGGAGATATTAAAGAAAAGAAAATCACTCTTCCGTTAATTTATTCTTTAGCCCAATCGACAAAAGATGAAGCGTCAAAAATTAAAAAACTTATAAAAAGTGGAAGCAAAAAAGATTCCGTTTCCGAAGTCATCAATTTTGTGCATGCTAAAAAAGGAATTGCTTACGCCGAAAGAATTGCAAAAGAATATGCAGAGAAGGCTAAACGCTGCCTAGAACCGTTTCCCGAAAATGCTTCCAAAACTTCTTTATCTACTTTAATCGACTTTGTGATAGAGAGAAAGCAGTAAAAAGGGGTTAAATTGTCATTTAAATTCATCCCACGAATTTGTTGATTATCAACACGTCTATAGTTATATTTGGCAAGTTTTTTACGCATTCTTTTGTAATATGATACTAAAAATTGCAAATCTTAGTGAAGGAATTCACGAACTGTTCTTTGACGGGAAACCTGGAGAAATCGGCTTGCCGAAACCGTTTTTAAATTCATTTAAAATTAATTTGAAGATGGATAAGCGCCATAATCAAATTGTTCTTGATGCAGTTCTATCACTTGAAGCAAAATTTGAATGCGATAGATGCATCACTGAATTTATTCAGCCGATTGAGACTAATTTTAAGCATGTTTATCTCTTCGGGAATGAAATACCGGATAATGAGGATGAGTCGGTTACTTACCTTTCATTTGAAGCCGATAAGATAGACATCTCGCAAGAGATTTATGACTACGCCGAGATAGCAATTCCGTTAAAGAAAATTTGCCAGAAAGATTGCAAAGGATTATGTTCCCGGTGCGGAACTAATTTAAACGTAAAAACATGTGACTGTAAAAGCGAAGAAATTGACGCTCGTTGGTTACCGTTACAACAATTAAAAAACAAATTACCAAATAACTAAAGTAAAATAGGGAAGCAAATGCCAAATCCTAAAAGAAAAATGTCTAAAACTAGACGAGATAAAAGAAGAACACACTATAAAGCCGAAGCTCCGGCGTTAAGCGCTTGTTCAAACTGTGGTGAAATGAAATTAGCTCATCACGCATGCCCAAGCTGTGGTTACTACAACGGCCGCTCAATGTTAATTCCGAAAAATTAATCCGACTTACATGCCTTTATCTTCTTCCGATTCTCCTAAGTGCAAAATACTTGTTGATGCGATGGGGGGCGATTTCGCCCCTCAGCACGAAGTGCTTGGAGCTCTTTCCGCTTTAAACGAAAATAAATCTTTTCATTTGATTCTTGTTGGTGACGATGAAAAAATTAAAGCGATCGCAAAGGAAAATAATCTCTCATTGGAAGGTGTAGAAATTATTCATTCGGATGAAGTAATTACAATGCACGATTCTCCAACAACAGCACTAAAGACAAAACAAAAATCTTCGTTAGTTATCGGTGCTAAGTTAGTTGCCTCCGGTGGTGCCGATGCTTTTGTAAGCGCTGGAAATACGGGCGCGGTTGCTGCCGCGGGAACGTTGCTGATAGGAAGATTACCGGGAGTAGAAAGACCGACAATTGGAACGTACATTCCAAATTTAAAAGGTATAACAACCGTTTTTGATGTTGGCGCTTTTGTGGACTCAAAACCGCAGCATCTTGTCGGATACGCAAAGTTAGCAAATGTATATGTTCGAGAAATGTTTGGAATTCAAAATCCAACGATCGGCTTACTTTCGGTTGGAGAAGAAAATGAGAAGGGAAATAAAGTTACCAAGGAAACTTTCGACCTTCTTAAAAATTCTAATTTAAATTTTTACGGTAACATCGAGGGACGCGATATTTTGCTCGGAACGGTTAACATAGTTATTTGCGATGGTTTTGTTGGAAATATTTTACTCAAGTTTGGCGAATCTTTTATGAAAATTATGAAGCCATTGCTTAAAAAAACCGCCGATGCAAATTTCTTCGATAAAATTAAGATAGCTCTTTCACGGAACGCAATTAGAAAAACTTTTAAAGTGTTTGATCCGAATGAATACGGAGGAATTCCTCTCCTCGGGGTTAAAGCGATTACAATTATTGGACATGGGTCAAGTTCCGCTCTGGGGATAAAAAACATGGTTCTTAAAGCAAAAGATATGCATGACAAAAAATTGATTGCAAAACTTGCTAAGGAAATGAACAAACAATAAGTCCCTGCCACTCGCAGGTTTATCTTTAATAATGGATGAATGAGAATGTCAACTAAGAAAATAAATGCTACTATCACAGGCGTTGGTATGTATGCACCTGAAAAAGTTTTAGATAACGCCTATTTTGAATCTATAGTTAATACATCAAACGATTGGATTATCACAAGAACCGGTATCAGAGAAAGAAGAATTCTTGAAACGGGTGGAACCAGCGATTTAGCAACCGCCGCTTTAAAAGATCTGATGGAGAAACACAATTTATTAGCCGAAGAAATTGATGTTATTATTGTGGCGACTGTTACTCCCGATATGTTTTTTCCGGCTACCGCATGCCTGGTTCAAGATAATGTAAAAGCGAAAAATGCCTGGGGATTTGATCTCTCTGCTGCTTGTTCCGGATTTCTTTTTGCGTTTCAAACCGGGTGCTCGTTAATCGAAAGCGGACGATATAAAAAAGTAGTGGTTATCGGCGCAGATAAAATGAGCGCGATAACAGATTATACCGATAGAAACACCTGTATCTTATTTGGTGATGCTGCCGCGGCTGTTTTAATTGAACCGACCGAAGATTCTGCGATCGGTTTTAAAGATGCTTTGCTCCATTGCGACGGACAAGGAAAAGATTATTTGTATATGAAAGGCGGCGGAAGTTTAAATCCTGCTACACATGAAACTGTTGACAACAAGATGCATTATATTTTTCAAGACGGAAAACCCGTTTTCAAAGCTGCGGTTGTTGGTATGGCAGACATTTCATATGAACTGATGCAAAAAAATAATCTCACCGGCGGCGATGTAGCTTATCTTGTTCCTCATCAAGCAAATTTAAGAATCATCGATGCAACTGCTCAACGGATGGGTGTTGGCAAAGACAAAGTGATGATCAATATCGACAAATATGGAAATACAACTGCTGCTACAATTCCCCTTTGCTTGGTTGAATATTATAGAGCAGGCAAAATTAAAAAAGGGGATAATCTGATTCTGGCGGCTTTTGGCGCCGGATATACATGGGGTGCCGCTTACCTTACCTGGGGTATGGATTAATGGGCAAACGCGCATTTCTCTTTCCCGGTCAAGGCTCGCAATATGTCGGTATGGCTAAAGACCTGTACGAAAATTCCGTTGAAGCAAAAGAAATGATCCGGATGGCTGACGGAGTTTTGGAAGTTAATCTTTCGCAAATTATGTTTGATGGACCTGAAGATGAGTTACGGCAAACTGAATTTACTCAACCCGCAATTTTTTTACACAGCGTAGTGCTTGCAAGTTTACTACGAACACTGGATTGCCGGGGAGCAGCAGGACATTCTTTAGGTGAATATTCCGCATTGGTAGCCGCCGGTGCAATTCAATTTTTAGATGCTGTGAAATTAGTTAGAGCTCGTGGCGTTGCTATGCAAAAATCGGGAATTGAAAATCCCGGTACGATGGCGGCAGTAGTTGGTATAGACGCAAATAAATTGGAAGACCTTTGTTTAGAGGCTTCAACAGAGGGAATTGTTCAATGTGCAAATTTTAATTCTCCGGGACAAATTGTTATTTCCGGTTCCGTTGAAGGTGTTAGAAAAGCGATGCAACTTGCAAAAACTAACGGAGCGAAATTAGTCAAAGAGTTGGTTGTAAGCGGCGCATTTCATTCACCGTTAATGCAGTCGGCAAAAGATGCTCTTTATGTTGAATTGGAAAAATCAAATATTTACGATGCAAAGTTCCCGGTGTATGCAAATGTTTCTGCTTTACCGGTTCAGAAAAAAGATGAAATCAAAAAATTATTATTCGAGCAAGTTACTTCTCCGGTTCGCTGGGAAGAAACGATTAAAAATATGACGAACGACGGATTTGATGAATTCGTTGAGATTGGACCCGGCAAAGTATTGCAAGGACTTGTAAAAAGAATTAATCCAAACGCTGTTTGCTTTGGAATTGATAAATTTAATGAAGTTGAAAAATATTTATGATGCAATCCGAAAAAGTTTATCAGATCAACGGATTAAAGATTGATCCGCAGCTATTCACGTATAAATTCGGATGCCGATGTAACGGTGAATGCTGCTATTATGGTGTTTACACCGATAAAGTCGAGCATGAGAAAATCCTTTCGCTTAAAGATAAACTCATTCCTTTAATGGATGAAACCCAATCAAAAAATGTTGATGACTGGTTTGAAGAACCGGAACCTGATGATGATTTTGATTCGGGCATCGCAGTTGGTACTGAAGTTATCAATGGCAAATGTACTTTCTTAGACAAGAATGGACTTTGCGTGATCCAAGCTCTCGCTATAAATGAAGGGAAGCATCCTTGGGACTACAAACCCGTCTATTGTTATCTTTTCCCAATAACCGTTTTTGAAAAAACTTTAACTTTAGATGACGAACATATCGATCGGCTAAAACAATGTAACCGGTCAAACGAAAACGGAACGACAATTATTGATTTTTGCAAAGCCGAATTAATCCGCTTTTTAGGCGAAGAAGGGTACAAAGAACTCGAAGCCAATAGAATTGATTATCTGAATAATTTGAACTCAAAGGAGAACGTATGAAATTACAAAATAAAAAAGCTCTTGTAACAGGTGGAAGCAGAGGAATAGGAAGGGCTATCGTTTTGGAACTTGCTAAGAACGGTTGCGATATAGTTTTTACATGTTATAGTCCTGATGAGGCAGGTTGTCGTTGTGATAGTGAAGCCTCTAAACTTGTAGAATCTGAAGTTGAGGCTTATGGAGTAAAAGTTTTTTCAATTAAAGCAGACGCTTCTTCTTTCTCGGATGCAGAAAAAACATTGAATTTTACTTTGGAAAAGTTAGGCGGTTTAGATATCTTAGTGAATAACGCAGGCATTACTAAGGACAATTTGCTCCTTAGGATGACCGAAGATGATTTTGACCTGGTTATATCAACAAATCTTAAAAGTGTATTTAATTACACTAAGGTTGCTGTTAAGTCGATGATGAGTCAACGCTACGGTAAGATAATTAATATTGCTTCCGTTGTCGGGATTATAGGAAACGCGGGACAGGCAAATTATGTAGCCTCTAAGGCGGGCGTAATAGGATTTACCAAAGCTACCGCTAAAGAATTCGCCTCAAGAAATATTACTGTTAATGCTGTTGCACCAGGTTTTATTTCCACAAATATGACCGGATCCCTTAATGATAAGCAGAAGGAAGCTATTTTAGCTGTTGTGCCTTTAAAGAGAACAGGGACTCCGGAAGATATTGCGAGGGTTGTTTCGTTTCTTGCTTCCGCTGATGCAGATTATTTGACAGGACAGGTTATTTCTGTTGATGGTGGTATGGCTATGTAACACAATTTTTGTAAATTTTAATCAACAATAATATATAAATTAATCATAGGAGCAATAAAATGGATGTAGAAGCAAAAGTAAAAGAAATCATTATGGATAAACTTGGCGTTGAAGAATCTCAAGTTACACCGGAAGCTTCTTTCACGAATGATTTAGGTGCTGATTCATTGGATATCGTAGAATTAGTTATGGGATTTGAAAGTGCGTTTAACGTTTCTATCCCTGATGAAGATGCTGAAAAAATCGGCACGGTCGGCGATGCGGTGAACTACTTAAAAACAAAAGTAAGCTAATTTCATTGGGGAAAAGTTTTGCTTTTCCCCTCATTTTCCCCCGGGATGTTGAAGTATGAAAAAAAGAAGAGTTGTTGTTACAGGTTTGGGTGCAGTTACACCCATCGGAAATACTGCCGCTGAGTTCTGGAATGCTTTAATAAAAGGGGAAAATGGTGTTGAACTTATTAGAAAATTTGATACTTCGCTTTTTGACACCAAATTTGCCGCTGAAGTGAAAAATTTTGATCCGCTGATCTATATCGATAGAAAAGCCGTCAGACGAATCGATCCTTTTGCTCAATATGCTTTGGCATGTGCCGAACAAGCTATAGTTGACGCTCAAATCAATTTAGAAAAAACTGATCTTTGCCGATTCGGCGTTGTATTTGGCAGCGGAATCGGTGGAATAAAAACTCTTACAGAGCAGCATTTCGTTTTCTTCAAAGATAGAGACCCCAAGAAAATCAGTCCCTTCTTTGTTACCATGATGATCCCTGATATTGCCGCCGGGCAAATCTCAATTAGGTTCGGATTAAAAGGTCCCAACTACGCAACTACTTCTGCCTGCGCCACTTCATCCCACTCAATTGCCGACGCGTTTATACTGATTGAAAGAGGAAGCGCAGATTTAATGTTATGCGGCGGAGCCGAAGCGCCTGTTGAAGAAATGGCGATCGCCGGATTTAATTCTATGCGTGCATTATCGACCTGGAACGATAGATATAAAGAAGCCTCGCGTCCATTCGACAAAGACCGCAACGGTTTTGTAATCGGTGAAGGCGCGGGTGTTTTACTGCTTGAAGATATGGAACATGCAATTTCGCGCGGAGCTAATATCTATGCTGAGCTCGTTGGCATTGGATTAACCGGAGACGCTCATCATATTACTGCCCCTGAACCATCAGGTGACGGCGCGGTTCGTGCGATGAGAGAAGCGGTGCGGGAATCCGGTTTGCAACTTTCAGATATCGATTATATTAACGCGCATGGAACATCAACGCCTTACAATGATGTTACGGAGACGAAAGCAATTAAAACCACATTTGGTGAACACGCCTACAAGCTTGTTGTTTCGTCAGTCAAATCAATGACAGGGCATTTGCTTGGGGCAGCCGGAAGCATAGAAGCGATTGCCACGGTACTGTCGATTAAAAACGATATTATCCCTCCTACGATTAATTTAGATGAAGCTGATCCGGAATGCGATTTAAATTATAGTGCTAAAGTTTTTACTGAAAAAGTCGTGAACGCAGCAATAAGTAATACGTTCGGATTTGGAGGACATAATGCCTCACTTCTCTTCAAGAAATTTTCGGAGCCGCGTGATTAATCTTCTATCAAGGTACTTTGATCATCGGAAATCGGTCAAACTTCTTACAAAAAAAAACTTAAAGTTGCTTGAAGAACTTATCAACGCGAAAGTTTCTTATCCCAAAATCTTCGTTGAAGCTTTTACACACCGATCAGCAATAGACCACCAAAAATTTATTAAATCAAATGAACGATTAGAATTTCTTGGTGATGCGCTTTTAGGATTTATCATCGGCGAGGCGCTCTTTAACGCTTTTCCTGCTGAAGATGAAGGATTCCTTACAAAGATCCGTTCGAATTTTGTAAACAAAGCCGCCCTTTATGAATGCGCAAGAAGGATCAACTTATTGCAATTCATGTTTGTAGGCGCTGAACTTAGTTCAGGTTCACGCAATGGTTTCAAAACGATTCTTGCCGACGGTGTTGAAGCATTGATAGGAGCTATTTATATCGATTGCGGAATGGAAAAAACGAAGAAATTTATTCGACAATATATCGTTGAACCAAACCTAAAACTTGGAATGCATTTGATCGATGAAAATTTTAAGAGTCAACTTTTAGAGTATTCACAAGCAGCAAGAATTGAAAATCCGAAGTATGTTGTTGCGGGAGAAAGCGGACCTGAACACGACAGAGAATTTACGGTGCAAATTAAGATAGATGGAAAAATTTGGGGTGAAGGAAAAGGAAAAAGTAAAAAAGCTGCGGAACAAATAGCTGCTAAAAATGCCTTGGCTGCCATTCCGCCTGAAAACCAAAAATATTTGCACAAAGCGGAATCGGTTTAATTTTATTTACGAACTTAGCCCCTCTGTTCTATTATCTCTCCTCAATTTTCTTTATTTTTCATAACCAAAAAAAATATTCCAACAAAATGAAGTTATTTATGCCACAAGCTAATTCTTATAAATCTTTTTTGAGACGCCACATCGGCTCCTCTGAAAAAGAAACAAATGAAATGTTAAAAGAGATCGGGGTCGAATCTCTCGATCAATTAATTGAACAAACCATTCCTCAGCAAATAAGATTAGAAAAAGATATTGAACTTGATCCGCCAATGACGGAAAATGAATTCTTGGATTACATCCATTTCGTTGCGCAAAAAAATAAAATTGCTAAATCATATATCGGGATGGGTTATTATCAGACGATCACACCCGCGGTTATTCAAAGAAATATTTTGGAGAATCCGGGTTGGTACACCCAGTACACACCGTATCAAGCTGAAATTTCTCAAGGAAGATTGGAAGCACTGCTTAACTTTCAAACGATGGTAAGTGATTTAACCGGACTTCCGATCACAAATGCTTCTTTGCTCGATGAAGCAACCTCTGCCGCAGAAGCTATGCTGATGTTCTTTCACTCCGGAAATAATTCAACTAAAAATAAATTCTTTGTTGATGAAAAAGTTTTCCCGCAGACAGTTGATGTTTTATTAAACCGTGCAAATCCGAACGGAATAGAAATTACCGTTGGGGATTATGAAAAAGCAATTTTAGATGAATCATACTTTGGTGTTTTATTGCAATATCCAAACAGCGACGGCGCAGTTGTAAATTATGAAAGTTTTATTTCCGGGGCGCATCAAAAAAATATTAAAGTGGTTATTGCCGCTGATCTTTTAAGTTTAGCATTGTTAAAAGCTCCGGGCGAATTTGGCGCTGATGTTGCTGTTGGAACAACGCAACGATTTGGCGTTCCAATGGGTTTCGGCGGACCAAGCGCCGCATATTTTGCAGCGAAAGAAGAATTTAAAAGAATTATTCCGGGAAGAATTATCGGTGTATCGGTTGATGCGGATGGCAATCCAGCTTTGCGCATGGCTCTTCAAACACGCGAGCAGCATATCAGAAGAGAAAAAGCGACAAGCAATATTTGTACATCACAAGTGCTTCTTGCGGTAATGGCGGGAATGTACGCGGTTTATCATGGTCCGGATGGGTTAAGAAATATTGCGGGAACAATTCATCTTTTGACAGTGCAACTTGAATCTTCTTTAAACGAATTAGGTTTTGAGCAAACAAACAAAATTTTCTTCGATACTCTTTCAATTAAAATAAAAGATGAAAATACTTTTAAGAAAATAAAAACACTCGCGGAAAATAGATTAATAAACTTCCGTTATGCTGAAGCGAATATTATCGGAATAAGTTTAAGCGAAGTGACAACAGAAAAAGATGTTCAAGAAATTGTAGAAATATTTTCTGAAGCAGTTGAAAAGAAGAGTAACGCTCTTTCTCAAAATTCATTAAAGAAATATCCGGCAGAATTGGAGAGGACTTCTTCTTATTTACAGCATCCAACATTTAATTCGTTCCATTCTGAAACTGAATTAATGCGTTATGCAAAGCGGTTGGAGAATAAAGATATTTCTTTAACCTATGGAATGATCCCGCTTGGTTCTTGCACGATGAAGTTAAATGCGGCGGCTGAAATGCTTGGCATTACGCATCCGGGATTTACAAACATTCATCCTTTTGCTCCGCAATCTCAAACGGAGGGTTATCAAATTGTAATTTCAGAATTGGAAAAAGCGCTTGCAGAAATTACAGGTTTTGCAGGGACATCGCTTCAACCGAATTCCGGTGCGCAAGGAGAATACTCCGGTTTGATGGTTATCCGCCAATATTTTATCGATAAGAATGAGAGTCACAGAAACATTGCGCTCATTCCTTCTTCTGCGCATGGAACAAATCCCGCAAGTGCAGTAATGGCGGGAATGAAAGTGATTGTAGTTGCGTGTGATGAAAAGGGAAATGTTGATGTTGACGACTTAAAGAAAAAAGCTGAAGAGCATAAAAATAATTTAGCCGCCTTGATGATAACTTACCCTTCAACGCATGGAGTATTTGAAGTGCGCATAAAAGAAATTTGCGAGATCATTCACGCTAACGGCGGACAAGTATATATGGACGGTGCAAACATGAACGCGCAAGTCGGATTAACAAGTCCGAAAAGTATTGGAGCTGACGTTTGCCATTTAAATTTGCATAAAACTTTTGCAATTCCTCACGGCGGCGGAGGACCTGGAGTTGGACCAATTTGCGTGGCGAAACATTTAGTTCCGTATCTACCAAAACATTCTGTCGTTTCAGTTGGCGGAGAAAAAGGAATTCATGCTGTTTCAGCTTCACCTTACGGCAGCGCAAATGTTTTAATTATTTCATACGGGTATATTAAAATGTTGGGCGCTGAAGGATTGAAGGCTTCAACGGAATATGCTATCTTAAATGCAAATTACATCGCGGCAAAATTAAAACCGTATTACAAAATTCTTTACACGGGTGAAAAGGGGAGAGTTGCGCACGAAATGATCTTTGATATGCGCGATTTTAAAAGAACAGCGAATGTTGAAGTGGAAGATATTGCAAAGCGGTTAATGGATTACGGATTCCATGCGCCGACAATTTCTTTTCCGGTTCACGGAACGGTAATGATAGAGCCGACGGAAAGCGAATCGAAAAAAGAATTAGACCGTTTCTGCGAAGCGATGATCCTTATTAAAAAAGAGATGGATGCAATTGAAAACGGTACAGCCGATAAAGAAGATAACGTAATTAAAAATGCACCGCACACAATGCACGCGGTATCAGCAACAGGATGGAAGCACAAATATTCGCGTGAAGAAGCTGCGTTTCCATCTGCATGGGTTAAGCAGTTTAAATTTTGGCCAGCTTCAGCAAAGGTGAACAATGCATTCGGTGATAGAAACTTAATTTGCAGTTGCCCACCGGTTGAAGACTATAAGTAGAAAGTAAAAAGTTGAAAGTTGAAAGTTGAAAGTTATAAAGTATTTCTAAGTTTTTTTATGGGAGGAATTTGATGTTGGAAATATGGAGAATTGAAAGTAGTCCGAATAGGCAAACAGCTCTTTCTGCTATTATCGTTTTAGCAGGTTTAATCTTAGCATACGGCTTTCGTAATTTTGACGCCTCGGGGATGACAAATAGTTTATCCGGCTTTTTGCTGGGAATACTTTTGTTGATCATCGGTGTTCCCTGTTTTGTAATGGGTGGAAAGCAGAAGATAACTATTGATCCGGCTGCAAAGATTATTCTCATCGAAGACAAGAATCGTTTTAGGCAAAAGAAACGGTTGATAGTTTTTAGTGAAATTACCGGGGCACATGTGTCGGAGTTTGGTAAAAGATCGAACGGAACAGTTACCTATTATATTTCGCTCAACTTGAAGAGCGGGAAGACGTATCCACTTTTCTATCCGGCTTATTATGAAGGAAGATGGAGCCGGATGGTTGCAGAGAGCAGGCTCAATATCCTTATGACGTACTTGCATGGATAAACAGATATCGTTGTGGAGGTGAAGGAGATTGTTGATGCCACCCCTTCGGAGTTTGTGTTTGTTGTGGTGATTAGTGTTATAATACTGTCAGCCCTTCGGGCTAAGACAGAGTAGATCACTGAACTATGGAGGGATGTAATAGGATGATTCTAAAAATTGTTAGAATAAATAGAAGAATAATACCACCCCTTCGGGGTTGAAATTCATGTTGATAATATTTGTTATAATAATATCAGCCCTTCGGGCTTGAATAAACGTGTTAATGACTTAATCCCCAAGGAATGGAATGATTCTAAAGCAGATATTCCTAGAAAATATCAAATTCCCGAAGGGGTGAAATAAATTTTGTTGAATTTTAGAGTTATAAAATTTTATCGCCGAAAATCATCGAATTTTAATTTTGCTTTTTGAATAAAGAAAAAATTTTCTTAGTTTCGCTCATCAAAATAACAATTGGACCGGGCGGCATGCTTTATTTGTTAGGTTGGTTACGAAAAAGATTTTCAAAACAGGTTAACAAAAGTTACCCTTCTTCAAAAAATTCATCCGCGGATGAGGATAGTAAAATAATATCCCATTCTTTCTCTCATCATTTTAATCAGAACATTAAACTTTCCAAAAACTCAAAACTCATTCCTTACGATTTAATAACTACTTCCAAATATTTAAATATAATGTACCGCGTGTTGGATTTTAAAACTCCTGAATTGTATAACATCTTTTTCAGCATGCAAAAGAAAACGGAGGAGAATAACTTCTATAATTACGTGAACAAACTTTGTAGTTATAGGAGGTAATTTGAAAATCGCGCGAAGTAATTTGAAAATGATGGGAAGTATTTTGTGAACAATGCGAGGTGTTTTGTAAACTATGCGAGGTGTTTTGAAAATCATGCGAGGTATTTTGAAAACCGTGCGAAGTGAAATGAAAGTAAGACGGGGTGTTATAAATGTGATGCGAGATAAAATGAAAACTGTGCGAAGCATTTTAAAAATGGTGCGGGGTAGTTTGAAAGTTGTGCGGGGCAGTTGAAATGTGATGCGAGACGAATTGAAAATAGTGCGAGGTGATTTGAAAGTGATGCGAAGCATTTTGAAAGTCGTGCGGAGTGAATCATATGTGATGCGAGGCGGATTGAAAACCGTGCGAAACGATTTGTAAGTTGTGCGAAGTGTTTTGAAAGTCGCGCGAAAAAGGAAAAAGTTGTGAATTTAGGCTGAAATTGTTGTTTTTCTTCAAAAGAGATTGAAAAAGGTAAAAACGTTACCAAACGCGGTAAACCGGAAAAACCGGTTCCCGCGATATTTCAAACAACAAAATAATAGGAGGTCGTAATGACACCCCATCAAGAAAACAAGTTAGTAATATACGGATCGGTAATCGCTTTTGGAAAGAGGTTTACCGATCTGATCGCGACAATCCCGGCGCTTGCCACGGCTTATAGTGATTTCGCCGCCGCGGTGGGATTGATAAAAACAAAAAGCAAAAAGAAGGAGGAGGCGGTAGCGGGTAAGTTCGAGTCCAAGGAGAAGGCAAAAACAGTTCTTGTAACTTCGTTAGTTGGCGCAACCGGCGGACTTCATTCATACGCAAGAAAAAATAATCTTGAGGATATGAAAAAGCTAACGTACAAGGTTACGCGGGCTTCGTTGAACAAACTTAATCAAACTGATTTTGATCAGAAAGTTGAAATCTTATGCGGACTGCTTGAAAGTAATAAGGATAGCCTTGGCAATTACGGTGTTGATGCTGCAAAGGTTACCGCAGTTAGGGCTAACATTAATGCTTACTTGAGTGCAAAAGAAGCGCACAAAGGGGGTGGAAATGAAAAGTCCGGAGCTAATATTGCAATGGATGAAGCATTTGCTACCGCTGACGACATCTTGAAAGGAGATATCGACCGGATGATGGAAATTCCCCGCGAAGATAATCCGGAGATGTATAATGAATATATAGCGGCGCGTGTAATTAAGGATCTAAGCGGAACGCGGAAGAACGATGATGAAGAAGATACTCCGCCTGAACCGCCAACACCGCC
>JAUYAB010000078.1 GCA_030693705.1 Ignavibacteria bacterium
AACCTGACGGAAGGAAGAAACTCTACAACGGGTTCTTAGACCCAAGCCTTGCACCTTCTCTTCCGTAAAGGAAACTATTTTATTCAATATTTCAAAGAACTTTTTTTATCACATTTAACATACAAGACTTGCCATGGCAAGTCCCTACATTAAATCACGTTTTTTACTTGAGCAACAACATCTTCTTCATTTGAACAAATTTTCCTGCACTCAAACGGTAAAAATAAGTTCCGCTTGACAGGTTTTTGCTGTTGAATTCTACCTCATAATAACCCGGTTCCTTTTCTTCATTTACAAGCGTTGTTACTTCGTTCCCAAGGATGTCATAAACTTTCAAAGTTACAAACGAAACCTGGTTTGGAATTTGGTATTTGATCTTTGTTACCGGGTTAAACGGATTTGGATAGTTCTGGTTCAATGCAATCATATCCGGTTGTTTTACATCAACCTCTATTGATTCACTATACTTAAAAGTTCCATCGGAATTCACCATCTTCAATCGATACAGATAACCGCCAACCGTTAAAAGGTTATCGGTAAAACCATATTCCTTTGGTGAGTTTGAATTACCATGCGCCTCTATCTCGCCAACAATTTGCCAGTCATTACTCGTTTTAAGTGTTTTTTCGATTTCAAACTTTAATAAGCTTACTTCAGTTGCGGTTCTCCATTTCAAATGAATTGCGGTTCCATTTATTTTAGCTTCAAACAGAGAAAGCTCAACAGGTAACGGATTGTTTGACGAAGCTCTCAACTGGCTGTAATTCCCGTGTATATCCTTTGCCCTGATAAAATAATATGAACTGCCCGGTAAAGGATTCCTATCCACATAACTTGTATCTTGAACAACCGTTAAAGGGGCAAGATTATCGGGATCAATTGTTGCTTCTGCACTTCTGTACAAATAATATCCATACAAATCTTCCTCTGTGTTAGCCCGCCAGCTTAAAGTTATCTGTCCACCCGATGGATTGCCTCTAAATAAACTTACAGATTCAGGGACAAGATTATCTACACTATGCCCGGCTGCAACATTTGATTTCCAAAATTCATTTGAATTGGAAGTACGCGCAATAACCCGGAAATAAAAAGTACCGCTTACGCTTGTCATCGAATCGTACGGCGCGTCTGCGCTGAAAGAATATTTTGAATCCATTGAAGGAAAGACATTTCCAATATTCTGCCAACTGTACGTTCCGTTTTGAGAAGCAGAGCTTCTCTGAATCTCATACGAAGTTAGTTTGTTAATACTTTTGAAATCGTACCCGCTTCGTATCCAGTTTACCATTACCTTTCCCCCTTGATCATTGGGGATATCTGTTATAGTTGTTATTCTAGGTTTAACTATCGGAGAAGTTGATTGATAAATATTTGCGTATCCCCACGATGTCGTTTTCCACGCTCCAATAATAATATCTGACAAACCGTCTTTATTCAGATCACCTGCTGAAGCAACAGAGTATCCTAAATAAGAGTAAGTTTGAGCTCCCTCCATAATTATATCGGGAATGGTATCTGTAATTATTCCACCAAAGTAAACCTGAGCTTCACCGAAACAACTTCCATTGTTATAAGCGCCTATAACAATATCTGCAAAGCCGTCACCATTAACATCTCCAGCCGAGGCAACAGATATCCCGAATTGTCCCATATAATCTCTTCCTTTAAACTCAACATCCGGAGAAGAAGGATACTTCGGAAAGTTATTGCCCCCATAATACAAGTAAGCCCGCCCATAGTAATTAACGGCGGCTCTCGCTCCGATTATAATGTCGGAGAAACCGTCGCCATTAACATCACCCGCGGAGGCAACGGAATACCCATATTGATCATTATTAGCATAACCAACAAAAACAATATCTATGGTATTGTTGGGTGATGATCCGCCATAATAGACATATGCAAACCCTGTGGTATATGGCTCTACGTCTCCCGCACCGTAAATACCGCCAACGATAACATCAGAGAAACCATCTCCATTAACATCTCCTGCACCGGCAACTGAAGTTCCTAATTTTGAATTTGTAGGTGAATCACCAAATGTTAAATCGGCGGCAGTAAGGTCTCCAACACCGCCATAAAATAAATACACACGGCCGCAGTCTGTATATGTATCAACATCTCTCCCGGGTTCTCCAACAACTACATCTGAGTAGCCATCTCCATTAACATCTCCCGCACAAGCAACAGAAGTTCCAAAAAAAGTATCCTGTAGGTCATTTGAACCGGATAAAACAGCATCGGGAGTTAAATCGGGTGAGTAACCGCCAAAGAATATATATGCTTTTCCATTACGATAGAGTGGAGTGCTCTGGTTTGGCGCCCCCACAATAAAATCATCATACCCGTCACCATTAACATCGCCCGCAGTAGAAACTGAGGTGCCGAAGTAAATTCCGGTTTCAGCAATGCTGATCGTGAGATCCGGATTTGCTATATCCATCATGGGACCACCGTAATATATATACGCGGCTCCCTGACTGTTGTGTGTTATAGTCGCTCTTGGAGCTCCTACAATAATATCAGGATAACCATCTCCATTTATATCTCCCGCGCTCGCCACACTCATGCCAAAATAGCTTAATGTGCTTCCTGTTGGCGCATTCAATACCATATCCGGTATATCTTTATCTAAAATTGAATTAGTGAACAGATATCCGCGACCCGCATTAACCGTTTCCACTCCTCCGTTTATCGCAGGAATATTCTTGCCCCAGGCTCCAACTAAAACTTCTGTAAGACCATCGCCGTTAAAATCGCCGCCAAATCCAACCGCGGCTCCAAAACAATCATCTGCAGCTTCACCCATGAATATTTTATCAGCCAGGTTATTCATAATTGATCCGCCGAAGAAAACATAAGTTTTCCCGGAGTTGCTGCCGTTGTCGTCTTTTCCGTAAGCTCCGACAATAACATCGTCAAAACCGTCTCCATTAAAATCTCCCGCTTTTGCAACGGCACAACCAAAACCATCATAAGCTGTGTTCTCGCTATTTAAGTAGACATCACAATTCCCATCTAATGTTGACGCGCCTAAATAAATATATGCTTTGCCTGCATCAACGCTTGTATAATCGTTTCTCCAGGCGCCGACTATTACATCGTCGAATCCATCAGCATTAACATCACCCGCGCAAGACAATGAGTAACCAAAATAGTCACCACTTCCTTCTCCGCTAAAAACCTGGTCACATGCATTATTCATTACCGCGCTGCCAAGGTATATGAATGCCTGTCCACTTCCGGCTGAGTTAAAGGCCCCGACAATTACATCGGAATATCCGTCGCCATTCATATCGCCAGCGGAAGAAACCGAATAACCGAAAAGATCGCCAACCACATTGTTAGTCATATTAGCATCAGCAGTTCCGTCAAGTATATACCCTCCTAAATAAATATATGCATGTCCCGCTGCGTTGGTAGGAGCCGCACCGGCAATAATATCCGCATACCCATCCGCATTTACATCTCCGGCGGAGGCAACCGATCCGCCAAACTTGGAGCCTCCTAAACCATCTATAGTTAGGTCGGCGCTGTTATTCATACTCTCTCCGCCAAGGAATAAGTAAACCACTCCGTCACCGGATGATCCTTTGTTTGGAGCTCCAACAAGTACATCATCAAATCCGTCTCCGTTAAAATCTCCGGCAGAAGCTACTGCTTTGCCAAAATGTTCGTTATCTGTTAATCCCGACAAAACAATGTCTGCTATATAATTAGGTGTTTGACCGCCGTAATAGATATATGCTCTTCCATAATCAGTTCCACTTACATCGGCAAAAGGAGCGCCAACAATAATGTCATCATAACCGTCTCCGTTAACGTCACCGGCAGAATTTATACACCAACCTAAATTATCATTAGCCGCTCTGCCGTTGAAATACCTTTGCTGGACGGCGGCAGGTTGAAGAAGCGTGTTCCCGTTATTTTCTTTTTGGAAATTATTTTGCTGATAGAATTGCTGTGCTATTTTTCCGGCATCCTCCTCGGAGAAGATTTGTTGTTGGGTAAGTACGGAATTAGTGAAGATAAAACCCATTATTAAAACCGAAAAAAGTTTTAATAGTATATTTTCATGATTTGAAGCAGCAAGTTTCATAGAGTTTTCCCTTTAATGAATGTTTTAAGTTTGTCCGGTAGTTCGTATAACCGGTCTTTATTTAAAAAGTCCGTTGCCCCTGCTTTTAAAGATTCTTCTTTAAATTCAATTTCAGATAATTGAGATATGATGAGTATCGGGGTTCCCGGTTGTTCAAAATGGATTTTTTTTGTTGCTGTAAGTCCATCCATTTTTTTCATTTTTATATCCATCAAGATCAAATCCGGGTGTTCGCTCCTGTTAATTAATATCGCTTGCTCACCGTCCGAGCATTCCAAAAGATCGTAACTCTTAACAGCGGTATCAATTAATCTGATAATTAGTTTCCTGATTGATGTGCTATCGTCTGCTATTAGAATTTTCATGTATGTGTTTTCGTTTTAATACTAAGAGACTTCTGAAAAATTCTAATTGTCATATTGAGCGAAGAGAGATATTTTTTTTGCCATGAAAACGGACTCTTCACTTCGTTCATAGTGACAGTTTACTAATATTTCAGAAGTCTCTACTAACTTGGTATTACCTTGTTTTATTCTTATTTTTCAAAATTGTCAATAGCGCTCTTTATGAATTCGCCATCCGCATAAATGTTATTCCCGTTAATGTTCTGAACTAATTTGATTGTATGCTTACCTAAACCTAACTCGGCAGATACCTTTACTTGATATTTAACAACGCCGTCTTTTCTTATCGGGTATCTTTTTTCAATTGTGTTTTCATCAAGAAGTATATAAACGGAACTTGCCGTTTTGGAGTTGTAAATAAAATTACGTGCTTCGATGTTTACTATTCCATCTTCGCCAACCACAGGCGTGCCGGATGATGGAAGAGTTGTTGAAAGGGATAAATACGGGAGGTTTGGTTCAGAAATATCTTCTTTTACATATTCTTTTGGAAATTGTTTAAGTTCTTCATTAAACTCCTCATATCCTGAAATGATTCCGGCGATCTTCTCTCCTTCGAAAATAATTCCTTTAATAATCTCTTTGTTCTCTTCTGCTATAACACAACCTTTCAAATCGCTAAAACCAACGCCTGTCTTACTTTCTTTAAAATAGGGTTGTATATCTTCTGCAGCGTTCCCTAAAAAGCTTTTGTAATAAGTCCCGGGAGTAACTGTTAGCATCTTTATTTTCCCATCAGATAAAGCAATTCCGTTTACCCTTCCGTTATAAAAGAGGATGATATTTCTTGAGTTCCAATCGGCAGGATCAGGTAAAATCCGATCATCGAAAGGAGATCTGTGAATACAGGAACCAAGACAATACAAGTTGTAAGGTATCGTTAACTCATTGCTTGGTAAAGTCAACTTCCATAAACCTCTGCCATAAGATGATACAATTACTGTATTATCCCGTTTAAAGAAAAAGCCGGTTATATACGTTATATTTTCCGAGTAGGGAATGGTTGACCACGAATTACCACCATCTTCAGACATTATTATGCCGGCATCTCTGGTTCCAACTAAAATTCTACTGGGATTATAGGGATCAAATGCAATTTCTGTTACCTGCATTAAGTACGGATGATTACCATATAAAAGAAGTTTATTGTTCCGGGTAACTTCTCTTGTTAAATTATCATCTGTGTACCAACTGCGTCCACCGTCTCTTGAACATTTAACAACATTATTGTAAATGTCGGGGGCTATTAGATATTGAGAATTATTTGGATCCACACCAAAAACAGCATGCCAGTCAAATTCCGTAGCTCTTTGTCCAAAACTACCATTGTCAGGGAGATAGATTAAATTTCTATTTGTATAACTATAGGTCGTTCTACTTAATAAATCATCAAATCTCATTAATCCGATAATATCCTTGTTTTGGTATCTTCTTAAACCTTTAAATGCAGCATAAGCAACTGGTCCGCTTAAGGTATTGGAAACTTGAAAAACACCCAACCTTTGAAGCGATACACTTGCTTTCTTTCTCCATGAAGTGCAATTATTTGTTGACACATAAGTTTCAAGGCTTCTATCAGGCGGCACACAAAATCTTATATAATTATTTGGAGAAATAAGAAAAGCATGTTCCCCGTATTTTAATCTTGTTCCATCTTCCAACAAGTCGGGAACACTTCTTTTGTTTGTAAAATTCGCACCGCTCATTTTTATTCCATACCCGCTGCCAACGGTACCATAAGTAACCGTTACATCTCCCTGAGCAAGTGCATCTTTTCTTGTTTCAATATGAAAACCCTCACAACAATCACTGTATTGATTAGGCCATGTTAGTCCATCATCGGTGGAGGACCAAAGAGAATTATCTTGAGTTCCAAAGTAAAAACTTGATCCGTTAGAATTCAATCTTCCATAATTTGTCCCATCAAGATCTGTTATCAGAAATGAATTCATTCCGTGATAAGCAATTGCAGCGCCAGTCCATTGAGTAGCTTCGTTGTTGGTTGGTTTGAAAAGTCCACCATCACATCCGTAAAGAATCGGTCTAAAATTGTTGCCAAGCGCAAGCGCCCCTGCATCTGCATGTAATCCTTGAGTTAATTCAACCCAACTGCTAACTGAAATTCCGGAGGCTTCATTTATGTGATTTAGTATTGTCTTAAAGAATTTATTACCCTGCCCAAGCCAAATTTCAATTGCATTACTACCTCCATTTACCGGTTTGCCAATTTTTATAAATGGACCACGACCATACATATTATCTCCTCGCACAGGAAGTGGTATTTCTGTCCAATGATTTGTACTTACATCAAATAAAAGTAAGTGTGTATAATCCCGGAAAATAAAGACCTTGTTATTATCTAAAGGGGATACGTCTATATTGTTTGATTCTTCACGAAAAATAAAATTACCTGGACGTATATTTGTCCAAACCGGCATATTGTCTGGGTTGCTGCTTCCATTTTCATCACCCAAATAAATTCCGGTTCTTGTGGTTACAATTACCCTCCTGTTAGAAAGCGCTTTAACAGAAAAGACTGCATTCTGCTTTCTATCCCATTGAATAGGAGAGATGTTTTCAAGCATCTGGTGAGTCCACGTACTGCCGTTATCTCTGCTAATGGCAATGCCATAATCAGTTCCGACATATACTTTGTTTGCGGAATCAGGTGCATAACTAACTCCGTATGCTGAAATTCTTTCAGGAATTCGAGCGCTTGTCGGCGGATAAAAATTTCCCGGTCTGAACCAACTATTTCCACCATCACTGCTCTTCCATATTCCTCCATTGTTATTTACGTGAAGGTCCTTTTCTAAAGTTGCAATTACCGTATTACCATCGGGAGAGTAACAAGCATTTCTAATAAAAATTGTTGTTAATCCATCCAGATGAAACCAGTAATTTCCTCTATCCAATGTTTTCCAAAGACCGCCAAATTCGTGGACTGCTATTATTTCATCATTTATTACCGGATTAACGGTAATAGAATGAACTCTCCCACCGTAACTACGATTGTCTGTGTGAGTAAAATAGGGGGGGAATTCTTCAATACGCTGGGCTGAGATCTCAAGAAACATGGAAACAATAAAAATTAATAATAAAAGAAGATAGTTTTTCATATGCTGATTCCTATTTTAAGTTGATAATATTGCTGATGTGTTAAGTGAGATATTTTCATTTTATTATGTCTTAATACAGAATATTTTTCGACCTAAAATTATATCCTTAGACGACTCTTTGTAAATAGAGAGTTGTGCTCAATTTTAGTAAGTATATGTGCTTAGAGAAGTGTGCCGGAGAAAGAGAAAGATTAGAACTGAGAATAGGAACTAAAGCATGGGTTTGTTTTCAATTGCAAACATTAATAAACTGTTATGACCTGTAATACCAAGCTTATGCGATATATTCATCCTATGGTTCTGGATGGTTCTGTAGCTAACAAATAGTTCACATGCTATTTGCGAACTGGTTTTGTTTTGAGATAGTAACTTTAAGATTTGTCTTTCGGTTGGAGTTAAATTATCGATCATCTTTACCAAATCGGATTTACAAACACTCTGTTTCTTTCCGTTAATTAAATAGGCTTGCAATTCTTTGCTTATGTAATATCCGCCATTGATAACGGCTTTAATGCATTCAATAATTTCAGTTAACGTCGAGTCTTTAAGTAAATAACCGGTTACCCCGTTTTCCAGAGCTGAATCAAGATATTCTTCATCATTATACATTGTAAGAATAATTGGGAAGGTATTTAATTCTTCTTCCTTTATTAATTTGGCAATGTCAATACCGTTTAATCCAGGCATGGAAATATCAAGGATAGCGACATCCGGCTTTTTTGTACGAATGAAACTCATTGCTTCATTTCCATTTGCAGCCGATCCGCAGATTCTAAAACTTTTTTCTTTTTGAATTATTTTTATCAATCCTTCTCTAAAAATAGGATGATCGTCTGCTAAGAATATTTTTATTTCTTTATTCAATTAAAAGTCTTCCCGTTTTTTATCAAAGTTTCTGTTAAGTTTAATTTCGACCAACACCTTTGTACCGCCGGTTGGAACTGATTCAAAGAAAAGTTTGCCGTTAATTAAGCGGGCTCTTTCTCTTATGCTCTTTAATCCAAGTCCTTCTGTAAGTTTAGATTGAATCTCTTGATCTGTCAGATCCAAACCTTTTCCGTTATCCTCAATACTTATTGAGATTGAATTATCTCTTTTTTTTATTTTTACCGAAGCTTTATCCGCGCCTGAATGTTTTACAATATTATTTATGGATTCTTGAATAATTCTGAAAATATTTATTTCATTTTCAAATGGTATCAGACCGGTTACTTCATCACGATCATAAGAAATGGTGATGTTTGTAGCTTTCATTATTTTATTTATCATTGATCCAACTGCTTTATTTAATCCAAGCCTTTCAAGTTGGTGCGGATGCAAATTAGCAGAAATTGCTTTTACCTCGTCTATTGATTCCTTTATTAAATCGGAAATCTGGAAAAGATCATCTTCGTTTTTCTCTTCAACCGAATTATAAAGATAGAGTAAATTTCTTATGACTAGGAGATTTTGCCCTAAGCTGTCGTGCAGCTCGTTTGAAAGTCTTTTTCTCTCTTCTTCCTGAGATTCAATTAACAGCTTTGAAAAATTTAATTGCTGCTCTTTTTCAGCCCGTAAATTTTTGATCTTCTTATAAACTAATAAAGCTGACACAAAGATTATTGTTAAAACCGAAAGAACAATAAAATAACTATTGCGATAAAACGGGGGATGAACAATAATTGTTAAGCATGCGGCTTCGTTGTTCCAGTATCCATCATTATTACTCCCAATTACTTTTAGCTGATAGTTTCCTGGGCGAAGACTGGCAAAATTAATTTCTGATTTACTGCCAAGATATTTCCAATTTTTATCGAGCCCTTTAAGAATATATTTGAATTCGTTTTCTTCCGGGAATAAATAGTTGAGCGAGGCAAATCCCACGGTAATATTGCTTTGGTCATAATCTAATTCCATTTTTTTCAACTGGGTAATATCACAATTTGCTTTATATTCATCTCCCGCAATCTGCAGAGATGTAATGTAAACCGGAGGTGTTTTTTTGTTTTCCGTCAACCTACCCGGATTGAAATAGAGAAGTCCTGAAAAGCTTGGGAAATAAAGTGTCCCATCTTTGTCCTTAGACGGAAATCCGAAATAAAAATCGCAGCCATCAACTTCTTCAATCATTGAATAAAATTTTAATCTTCCATTCACCGGATTAAAAGATCCAATTTCAGAATTCAGAGTTGAGAACCAGATAACCCCCGAATCATCTTGAATCATCGTATTGATTCCGCGGAACTTATCTTTATATATTATTTTAAACGAATACTTCCCTGTGGTATTTTTTGTAATTTTTGTCAATCCGGCAAAGCTGCTGTTCCAAATATTGTTTTGCTCATCTATTAGTACATGGGTTGAAGAGTTAATAAGATTTTTTATCCCGTCTCTATCGGCGTACATCATTTGAAATTCATTGTTTTTACTGTTGAACCTCTGTAGCCCCTGTGAGGTGCAAAACCAAAGGTTCCCAAATTTATCGCTCAGAATTTCGTCAACGTAATTACTGGCAAGATTCTTCGACCAATTTTTCCCGCTTGAAACTCGTTTGAATTTGATATTTTCAGACTTCTTTTCGGAAGCATCAATAATATTTATTCCGCCGTTCCATGTTGTTATCCAAAGATTGTCATCGCCGTCTTCAGCAAACGACCTGATAAAATTAGAACTAATTGAATTGGATTTTAACGAATCATAATAAAAATTCTTAAAACTTAATTTATCTCCCGGTTTAAAATTCTTAGGGATTTTTGTTCTGCTTATTCCTCCACCCCAGGTACCAATCCAAAAATTATTTTGCCTGTCCAAATAAAATCTTACCACTTCATCATTCGCATGATATGTAAAAGATTTTGGCAGGGTATAGTGATGAATTTTTTGCAGCCCCGGTTCAAGTACATCTATCCCCAGGGAAGTAGCCAACCATAAATTACTGTTTTTATCAACATAACATCCAATTACTTTATTGCTGGATAATGAATTTACTAACGAGTTATTAACGGAGATTTTTGTAAATCTTTCGGGCATCGTATTTAGTTTACTAATACCGCCAAAAGTTGAAATCCACAAAATTCCTTGAGGATCACAAAAAAGATGATTCACCAAATTGTTAATCAAAGAGAAAGGTTTATCCGGGTTATGTTTATAATTTGTAATAACATTATTCTTTAAGTCGAATTTCGAAATTCCCTCTAAAGAACCGATCCACAGAATATCGTTATTTTGGAAACAAATATCGGTAAGAATGTCAGTTGAAAGGGTCTTATTATCCTTTTTTTTATGAGTCCACTGCGTGTACGAAAAATTATTAATATTAACCATGTATAACCCCTCTCCGCCTGTTGCAATAAATACATAATCGGAATTTTGCGAAGCAACGATGCCACCCGTTTGTACATGCGGTATAAAGGTGGAAATATTTTTGGTGTCAAATTCTTCTTTCACAGGGTCAAATCGAACCACCCCTCTATAAAACATACCGAGCCAAAAAATGCCGTTCCGGTCTTCGCAAATAAGGTTAACAAGATTGGATAAATGATGTCCTTTTACTTTATCCGGGATTTTGTATTCTTTTATGAAATTAAATTTAATATCAGCTTTAATTAAACCAAAATTTGTTGCGAACCAAAAATTATTTTTTTTATCCCGATAAAAATTTGAAATACTATAATATTTTATCCAGTTTTTTTTGTCTTCCAATTTTTTAAATTTCCCGGTTCTATAATCATAGATGGTTAAGATACCCTGACCGGTTATTATCAAAATCTCGTCATAGGATATTTCGTAAACAAATCCAATTACATCTTCAGGTATGCTGCAAGAATCTTTTTCATCATTCTTAAAAACTTTAAATCGTAAACCATCGTATCTGCAAAGACCATTATCTGTTGCAAACCAAACAAAACCCCGGGAATCAATTAAAGAATGATAGACTTTATTCGA
This sequence comes from Ignavibacteria bacterium, assembly GCA_030693705.1. Lineage (GTDB taxonomy): Bacteria > Bacteroidota > Ignavibacteria > Ignavibacteriales > Ignavibacteriaceae > UBA1563. The sequence goes on from JAUYAB010000078.1 coordinate 11,547, forward strand.
AGGTAAGCCGTTTTTTACCGTCAAGTTTTCAATTTTTTTTTGAGAAAAAAGTAAACTCGACAAAAGTAGAAATATTAAGAAAAATGTTTTAATAGTTTTCCTATAATTGTTTGATGCAAATGACAAATTCATCCGAAAGACGTAAACTTGTTAGTGAAAATTACTGAAAACGGTTGAGTTAATGGAAAAAAACTTGTCCATGTTGTTAAATGTCATACTGAAGAAATTTTTAAAGTGTTTTTGCCTTGAATAAATTTTCCAAAACGCGCGATGTTTCTAAATATTTTTGCTGAATTTCAGCCGATGGAATTTCGTCCTCGCTTCTAAAATCAAATTCAATTTCCATCACTTCAAAAAGACGATTGAGCGAAGCAAACATCGGCTGTGGCGGAAAACCATTATCCCGCAAGTAGTGAATAAGCTTTAACGCTTTGAATCCGTCAAACCAAATATTTTTTTGCCGCTGCAGTTGTTCATCTGTTTTGGCTGTGCGCGATATTTCACTCCACGCTTTTTCAAACTTCTGTTCACTTAAAAAAGCAGCAAGACTTGAATGAACTTTTTCCGCTTCAACTAAAAATTCTTCCGCCGATAAATCATTCAGCAAAAATAATTGCAGCCACTTTTTCAAAACCAAGAACGAATTGAAATTGTAAAGAAGATATTCATTCTGAATTTGACTGAGAAATCTATTAACCCTCTGCCCTGTTCCAAACGGCACCCGCCACGATCCGCGCGACGAAGGATAGACGAAAGCATTTTTTATTTCTCCAATCGAAACATTTTTCGCTAACTTTTCTAGGAAGTAAAAATCCTCCGCCGCTTTTTGTTTGTTCATTCCTTCAACTTTTATGTAGCTTTCAACATCGCAGATCATTGTTGAACCAATGGTATGGAATGCGTAGGGCGAACCGGCAAACCGCAAACTTAAAACGTAATAGCGGAGAAAAATTTCATAACAGAGAATTGCCTCACGGTTTTCTTCATTCGATAAAGAATGCCGAAACGTTGTTACCGCCGCATGCAAGTTCTGTCGGTTGAACTCTTCATAAATTTCTGTAAAATAATTTTGCGAGACTGTGCAATCGGCATCAAGACAAACAAGAATATTTTTTTTCGTGGATTCATAATTAAAAAATGAGAGAGCCGCGTCCATCCCGATTTTACGCGCTAAACCTACTCCCCCGTTTTTCTCATCAAGTTCATTGCCGGAACTTGCAGCATCGATAAATCCCAAAGAAAAACTTTTACATAAACTTTCATCGCTCAACTTTCCACGTAAATACTCAATTGTCTTTTCGTTTTCTATCTTAACTTCGTCGATGGAAGATTTCAAATTGTTTACAACGAACAGAACTAAAATTTTATCGGCATATTTATTATCGGCGGCTGAAAGAGAAGCGAGCAATCTTTTTACATTTTCATATTCGCTAATTGCGGGAACAACAACGATCATTTCAATTTTGGCGGAAGATCGCCAGGTTAAAGGGCGAACTTCGGTTCCATATTTGTCTAAATATTTTTTTACTTTTAGCGGAAGAGAGGGCATTTCGATTCGATCAGTTTTTTTGCTCCCTCAAAATCAGCTTCAGGAAGCCAATTTATTATAACCCCTTCGCGCTCCATTTTTCGAAACCATGTCATTTGCCGTTTTGCAAATTGATGAATAGCGCTGCGGAGTTTCTGGAACATATCGTTGTATGTTAATTCCTTTTGAAGATACAAACCGATATAGCGATATTCCAATCCGAAAAAATTTAATTTCTCAAAGGTAATTCCTTCGGCAACAAGCTGTTCAACTTCTTCAATCATTCCATTTTGCAAGCGGAGTTTCAGCCGCTCGGAAATTCTTTCTTTTACGATTTTTCTTTCCGGTTGAATCCCGATAGTGAACGAAGAAACGGGAACAGATTTATCTTCTTCTTCCGCGGGATAAGCTTCGGCTACAAGAATTGCTTTTATTAGTCGCTCTTTGTTAAGAATATCCGTAGTGTTGTGCGGATTTGGATTAAGAAAACGGAGTAGTCCCAACAATTTTTCATCTGAAAAGTTTTCTAACTCATCTCTGCGTGTGGAATTAAAATCGGTTTTAGCGAGATGATATTTTTGCAAAACTGCTGAAAGATACAAACCCGTTCCACCCGTTAAGAAAGGAGTTTTTTGCTTTGCTATTATTGATCGGAAAGCTTTTGAAAAATGTTCTTTAAAAAGATACAAATTAAATTCTTCATCCGGCTCCACAACATCAATAAGATGGTAAGGAACTTCTCTTCCGTTGACAAGAAATTCTTGCAGATCTTTTCCGGTGCCGATGTTCATTCGCTTATAAACCTGGCGGGAATCGGCGGAAATAATTTCGCCTTCATAATAATCTGCAAGGGCTGCGGCTAATCGGGTTTTACCGCAGGCTGTGGGACCCAGCACGGTGATAAGGTTATAAGCCATTCAACAAAAACTAATTTTCAATTGGCAGCAAAATGGAGAAAATTGCACCTTCTCCCAATGAACTCTCTACCGAAATGGTTCCGTTATGTTTCTTAACAATGTTTTCGGCTATCGGTAATCCCAAACCCATTCCTTCTTTTTTGCCCTGACTCATGAAGGGTTCAAAAATCCTTTCCAAAACGCTTTCAGGAATACCGATTCCATTATCTTTAAAAGATATTTTCACATTGTGTAATTCAACCGAAGTTGAAACGAAAAGTTTACCGCCGTCAGGCATTGCATCGCAAGCGTTTTTAGTAATTTGATAACAGGCTTGATAGAGTTCCTTCTTATCAACATTAACATTCACATCGCGGTCAAATTTTTTGAACAACTTTACTCCGCGGTACTCTACATACTCAGCCAGTTTAAGTACAATTTCATCCATCACTCCGTTTAGCGATCTCTTCTTCAGCCGGTAAAAAGTTTTCCCTTCGGCGTAAGCCAAAGTTGATTGGATAATTTCATTCACGTTCGCCACCTGCTCGATCATCAGATCCATCACTTGTTTTACATCTTCGGGAACATTCTTTCGTTTAACATGTTCCGCAAATTGCTTAATGGTGAGAACCGGTTTTTTTATATCCGAAAGAATAAAGTTCGTTAATTTACCAAGTGAAACAAGTTTGTCGGTTTTGATTAGTTGCTGCATCAGTTCTGCGTTGGATAATGCAAGTGCGGCATGCACGGAAAGAGCTTCGAGAAAATCAAGATCAATCTGGCTAAATTCTCCGCGAGAAGAATTTAATAATTGAATAACCCCGATGATAAGTCCTTCTCTGTTTTTAATCGGAAAGCAGATCATCGATTTAGTTGTGTAGCCTGACATTTTATCTATGTCGCTATCGAATCGATCATCTTCGTGAACATCGGTAAGATTTATTATTTCACCGGTTTTAGCAACGCTGCCGGCGAGTCCCTGCCCGATCTTCAATCTAATTTCTTCGATATCATCGCCGCGTAAAACTTTAGACCAGAGTTCTCCTTTGTCGTAATCCAAAATGTAGAGCGTCCCTCGATCAGCAAAAGTAAGTGAAGTAGCGGCTTCAACAATGGCGCGAAGCACTTCATCAATTTTGATGTTTGAATTTACTTTTTCCGCTGCATCAATAATAAGCTGTAATTGGTCGGCAGTTAAGCCAACGGCATTCTTGTGTTCATTCTGAAAAAAGAGTTGCTGGCTGTTCTCCGGAGAAAGAGAAGGTTTCGGCTCGTCCACAGGTTCATCAACAAAGGTATGGTTATTCGGCACTTCTGAAACACCCCAGAAGCTGTTTTCAATCGGTTCGTGGATAAGCGGAGTGTTAATTTCTTGCTCTTTCGGTTCATGGGTTTCCTCTACGTTAGTCAAATCTTCTTCCGATGGTAATGAAAAATCCCAGCTTGCGCTTTCGGGTTCAACAGCCTGCGTTTTGGAATAATCGTGCGGTGCAGGTTCTTCAATACTTATTTCATTAAACGAAGATTTGAATTTATCGGTATCAAAAGAAATTTCTGATTCAGTTTCCGAAGCAATTTCCTTTTCCGCAGAAAGAAAGCTATCGAACGTGGTGTCCTTAGGAGCATCCGGTTTTTCATCTTTTAAATTAAAAGGATCTTCGTCCGAAGAAGGTGAGAATGAATCGAAGTTAAAAGATTCCCGGGTAATATTTTGATATTCTTCTGTTCTTTCAGATTGCGGAAGCTCCTCGGCGCCGGATAAACTCTCTATTCCCTGGAGGTTGTTTGAGATGGTTCGGTTTACGGTGATAAGATCATTTAATTCTTTTCGCTTCAGCAGATAAAGGATTGAATGAGTTTCTGCAACGGCGGAGGAGGTGCGGGAGGTCATCGATAGTAATTCTTTTTCACCAAAAAAATCAGTTGCGGTTTTTAGAAAGATTCTTTGCCCGTCAACCGGTGCGGAGAATTTTATTTTTACATCGCCTTCAAGGATTAAGCAAATATGTTCGGCGGAATCTCCCGCTTTGTAAATGATATCCCCTTCTTTGAATTCAACTACATCCTTAGTATTAAAGGGGAACTCATAAGAGCTTTCAGGAACGTTTGAGAAAAGTTTATTTGCTTTTATCAGAACAATCGGTTTTATTTGGGTTGCCATTTTAAATACCATTTTTTTTCTATATAATTATAATGAATTCTTTAGAAATTAGAAACGGAATTAATCATTTAAATGATATGGATCCTGTTCTTAGAGGGATTATATCACAGACTCAACCTTGCGGCATTAAGCCCCGCAAGAATTATTATCCATCGCTTATACAAGCAATAATCAATCAGCAGCTTTCTATAAAAGCCGGGGAAAGCATTTACAAAAAATTTTCAGCCCGGTTTGGAATACAACCTAAACCGGAAAATGTTTCGGCTGCATCGGTTGAAGAGTTGCGAAGTTTCGGTCTTTCGAACGCAAAAGCAAGATACGTGAAAGATCTTTCTGAAAAAATCTTATCGAACGAACTTTCGTTCAAAAATATTTCTAAAAGATCAAACGATGAAATTATTAATGAACTTACAAAAGTTAAAGGGATCGGCGTTTGGACCGCCCATATGTTTTTGATCTTTACGCTTGGAAGATTGGATGTTTTGCCGGTCGGTGATCTGGGAATAAAAAATGCTGTTCGCAAAAATTATCGTCTAAAAGAACTTCCGAACGAATCCCAAATAGCCGCACTCTGTAAAAAGAAAAAGTGGAAACCGTATCAGTCAATTGCAAGCTGGTACCTATGGATGAGCCTCGAATTATAGTACTCTAAAAATTTTCGCTATTTTAAGAATCGAAAATCCAAAATTTACATCTTACGGCATGAATGAAGAACAATTAATTGCTTCTGCAAAAAACGGTGATAGAAAAGCGCTTACCGAACTTGTGAAAAATTACGAGCAGACGGTTTACAGTTTCGCTTTTAAAGTTTGCAGAGACCGCGAAAAAGCGGAGAACATGATGCAGGAAACATTTTACAGTATGATAAAATCGCTGCACCAGTTTGACGGAAATTCAAAACTTTCAACATGGCTTTACCGCATTGTGGTTAATCATTGTTTAATGGAAGCGCGAAAAAGCAGCCGCTATACGTTTGTTGAACAAGAAACCGATGAAAGCTTGTTCGATGAAAAATATATCGCAGATTGGTCCACGCTGCCGATAAAAAATTTAGAGACAACAGAACTACGAAACATTTTGGATACAGCTATAAACAAATTACAACCGGAGTACCGTGTGGTTTTTACACTGCGAGATGTTGAAGAATATTCAACCGAAGAAACTGCAAAGATGTTGGAACTCTCGATACCGGCTGTAAAATCGCGCCTGCATAGAGCGCGGTCATTTTTAAGAAATGAAATTACAAAGGCATTTCAGGAATGAAAGAAGAAATAGTATCGTGTAAAGAAGTGATGAGCCACATTTGTGAAAGTCTCAGCGAAGAGATGGACTCACCAAAATGCGTAGCAATTAAAGATCATATAGACAATTGTGAAGGATGCAGGAGTTATTTCTCTTCAGTTGAAATGACGATTGACCTTTATAAAAAATGTACCGAAACGCTCCCGGATGATGTCCATAAAAAATTAATGGCGTTTTTAGAATTAACCGATGAAAAATAAAATAGATAAAGAGGAAAATAATTATGCCCGTTTTTGAATACCGCTGCCAAGCATGTAATGAAAAATTTGAAGTGCTTCATAAATCTTCAACAAAAATAGACGATGTTACCTGTCCGAAATGCCAATCGAAAGAGAATAAAAAACTTCTTTCATCTTTTGCGGCTTCGGTAAGCTCCGGTTCTTCCTACGATGGCGGATGCTCAACCGGAACATGCGGAACAAATTACAACAGCGGCGGCGGATGCGCTTCCGGTATGTGCGGGTTAAATTAACACAAGTGGCAATAACTATGAAATTTTATTTATTAACAACATTACTATTTATGTCAATTTTCAGTTTCTTCGGAATGGCTCAAGACGATCCCAAAACTTCAATTTCTGTTACCGAACTTAAAGAGCGTTATGGAAAAGATACAACTCTAATTATTCTTGATGTAAGAATGCCGCAAGAATTGACAAGCGAACTTGGACAAATTAAAGGGGTGATTAATATTCCTCTGCAAGTTCTTACTAACAAGGTTTCCGAACTTGAAAAATTCCGGAAGAAAGAAATTGCCGTAATTTGCAGATCGGGAAACCGTTCGCGCACCGCAACAAAGTTTCTTCTTGAAAAAGGTTTTAACGCAAAGAATGTTCCCGGCGGAATGATGGCTTACCGGAGAAACGAATAGGGTATTTCCTTAATCTTCTATCCGGAGGATGAAAATTTCGTTCTGCATTATTCCTTTCCTCTCCCGTTTTGCGGTGGTTAGTTATTAGCCATTCAAATCTAAAACGATTCTCTCTTACATTTCTGTTTTATTAAGTCATCTTACGCAAAAAGACGAAAATTGTAGGGCGAAACTCTGTTTCGCTCATGTGTTTTACTTCAATTCGTTCTATTATTGGTCGAAACGGAGTTTCGACCTACAAAAATGCGTAACGTGAGTTATTAATAATTTGTACGATAGGTTTAACTAAACTTACATTGCGTTTTTTTAAAATGACAACGGGTTTTATTAACATTACGTTTGGTTTTTTAAAGATGACAATGGGTTTTTTATATATTACAATTGGTTTTTGAATAATTACAACGGGATATTTTAACATTACATTCGGTTTTAGAAAATTGCATTTGGTTTTAGAAAGGTTACATTCGGTTATTGAGAGATTACATTAGGTTTTTTTAAGGTGACAATAGGTTTTTAAATGACTACAATCGGTTTTTAATATGTTACAATTGGTATTTTAAAGATTACGGTTGAGTTTTATCACATTACACCCGGTTTTTTTAAGGTAATAGCGAGCTTTTGTTTGATTTCAGCGTGAAATAGGACTTTTGCTGTTAATTTCTTCGTGCTAAACCCTTGCGGAACTCCATGAAAGAGATACGACTCCCAGGTAAAATAGAATCGATAATATTAAAAGTCATCGGGAACTGCGTCAGAATTCTGCTCTACTATATTTTCGTTAGCTTGGCTATTAAAGAAATAAAAGATATCCAGCGTAAATACTCTCGTTCTTTCTTTTATGCTATTTGTGGAAGAAAACCCGGGACCGTAGGTATCCGAATTGCTGTTATTTGTATTAAAAAGGTCTATTACCCGCAAAGTTAGTGCTAAACTTTTATCAAAAAACAACATTTTGGCAGCTGCATTTGCCGAAAAGTTTGCCTTGCTTTTTTCCTGGATTCTATAAGAAGAGGGCGAAGAATACCTGCAATCAAATTGAAAAACCAAATCATCAAATGATAATTTTGCACCAAACCCGGGTGACCACGTTCTTCCTTTATTATTAACCTTTGGACTAATATATTCAAATTGTCGTATATAAAAATCCGAGGAAAGCTCCATCCAACCCCAAAATTTATTGCTCAAAGATAAAGCTAGATTATAAGATTTGCGAGTTGCAATATTTTCATACGTTGTTTGTGTCGCAGTCCAGTTGATTGGATGAGTGACCAGCTCAATACCATTCGTTGTTACAGTATAATCAACTCTTATAAATCCGTTAAAATCCTTATCCACTATGAAATAATTTACTGTATATAAATTATTAATGATCGGTTTTAACCCGGTGTTCCCAACGATAATATTTGTTGAATCAGAATAATCAACATATGGATTTAAGTAATTGTTACTAGGATTTATTGAATGACGATAATAGCGCAATGAAAACCTCCCATTCTCTGAAATATTTCTAGAAAGAGACGCCGTTGAATTAAGATTAAATAGGTGAGTTTGATAGGTGAAATTTAAAACCTTATTTTCCACTTTGATGCTTGTCTGTGCTGCCGTCATCCCCAAGTCGTATTGAAAATCAAATATGGTTCCGCTTCCGCTTAAAGATAAATTATGAACCGTTTCACTATAACCACCCATTATTCTATTATTTATATTTTCAAGATATCTTTGTGTTAACGTATCATACAAAGAATAAGTACTGTGCATTGCCAGTTTTTTTGATGATCCATCGTATTTCCCTGCAAGGTTTATTTCCTTTGATATTGGACGGTTGTAACTCAAATTCCAAAGAAGCATATTATTCGTGTTTACCGATGTATTTTTTTGATTTGTCTCATAAGCCATAAAAGAATTAGAAATTACCTGTTGCAGATTTACATCATTATTTTGAATCATCCGATTATTAAAATAATTGATCCCCCCGTTAAGGTAGTGCGATTTTTTATCAAAAGATTTATGGAAAGTAAAAGAGTTTGTCAAAAACCGGTGAAGACCTCTTGTGTTGCTACTGCTTGTTGACCTGGAAGTCTCTAAATCATACTGATCCAAAGTATTGTTTACAATCGTTTTATCATTATTTCTCAGTTCCTCTTTATATGAGCTACTAAAATTTACATTGCTTGTTGTATCGACGATAAGAAATGCATTAATTGAAAACAAGTTTTTATTTAACTTATTGAAATAATCCCCATTTTGTCCAATATGGCTCGAAGTATTTTCATACTCAAATTCTTTTAAAGAAGTCGTGTTTTTTTTATGATTGGAATAGGAGTTGCTGTACCTTCCTGTTAAAGTTAACCTACCAAACGTAGATTTTATCATTTCATCTGTTGAATGCGAATTATAATTACTCACATTTAATGCGGCATTACCGCTATACCTGTCGGTTTTATTCTGCTTGGTTACAATGTTTATGATTCCTCCATCGGAGATTACACCATATTCGGCAACTGCATTCATGATTATTTCGATTTTTTCGATTTCAGAGATTGTCAGTGCTCTTAAGTCCTCCGGCTCACTTATCCCCGAAAATTCTTTAGGTTGCCCATCAATATAAATGGTAGTACTTGGTTTCCCAAATATTTTAATATCTCCCGAAATAATATCAACATCAACCAAAGGAGCGCTTTCCAACAATTCATACGCGTTGTTACCCCAATTCCGGTCTGGACTGATAATCAATTTGTCTTTATTTTCTTTGTCATACACTATCGGATATTTATCGGAAATAATTTTTACTTCTTCGGTTACAATCTCTTTCTGCATTAAAAAGATTGTATCGAGTTGGATTGTGTGCTGTTTGGGAGAGAGAACCATATTACTTCTTGTCCTGGTTTTATACCCCATTAAGGAAACTTTTGCTTTGTAGGAGTCGTAGGCAATTCCCTTCAGCAAAAACCGCCCGTCTTTACCGGAGGTTATACCGGTAATTAGGTTAGAATCTTTTAAAGATGTTAAGATAAAATTTACAAACTCTAACGGTTCCTTCGTGTGGAAGTCGATAAAGATACCGCTGATTTGTCCATCAGCGACATTGTTATGGTTTTGCTGTGGTTTTAATACATCAGCAAAAACAAAAATGAATAAAAAGATACCGAGCACTTTGGAAAAGTTACTTCCGAAAATCCCGAACAAATATTTCATAGAGCCTTCGTATGAATAAATAGAAAACAAAAAAAAATCTCCTTCATGGGGCATTGAACCAAACATCTACTGATTACCCCGGTAAACAATCAATCAGAAAAATCTATATGCAAAATAATCCAACAGATTAAAAATCATCGGGAACTTCGTCAGATTGGCTCTCCTCTAAACTATCGTTTGCTTTACTTTGAAAGTAATACGATAAATCAAGTGTTATTTTTTGCGTAATTTCTTTTACCCTATTTATCATAGCAAAATCAACACTTCGATTATCGTAGTTATTGTTTTTTGTATTAAAAATATCGGTTACTCGTAAGGTAAGGGACAAATCTTTATTGAAGAGTAAAACTTTTGCACTCGCATTCGCATAAAAACTTTCTTTTTTAATAACTTGGGATCCGGTTGAAGGTGAAGTGTATTGGAAGTTGATCTGAAATCTATAATTATTATATGCAATTGTCGTACGCAGACTTGAATTCCATCCGCTTCCTTTGCTATTAAAAAAGGAGCTGCTAACCTCATCTCTGTTGGCTGAAAATCTTGGTTCAATAATTAGCCATTCAAAAAATTTATTTCTAAGGTAAAGGTCGAAAGAATAAGATTTTGTAGTAGTTAAATTTTCATAAGTTGTTTGCATTACTTTGGGATTGGTCAGAAAAGAGACTGGTTGGATACCGTCAGTAATTAAGGAATAAAATAGGTCAAACCCGCCGGAAAAACTTCCCTCCATTATAGCGCAATTTATCCAAAGCCTATTACTAATCTCTGGTTTCAAATTCGGGTTCCCGACAACAATATTGGTGGAATCCGAATAGTCAACATTAGGATTTAACTGCTTATTCAGCGGATATCTGGTTCCGCGATTATATAATAAAAACACATATCCATTCTCCAAGATACTTGTAGAAAGATTTAATGATGGCTGAAAACTAAAAGCATGAGTTTTTTCTTTGGAATCAAGAACAGCATTTTCAATAATATTGATGGTTTTACTAACGGTAAATCCTAAGCCGTAACCTACACCATAAACGCTCCCGCTCCCGCTTAAAGACAAATTGTGTTCGTTTTCAAAATAGTTCTTTCCTATCTTTTTGGAGACGTCTCCTACATATAATTGTTTTAATGTATCATGGTAAGTATAGTTACTATTCATGACTAACCATTTATACGAGCCAGTATATGACCCGTTAATATTTGTGTTTCCAATAAATGGGCGTTGATAACTCAATTTCCAGTAAAGTGAATTATTGAAATTTTCCGAGGAATTTTTCTGAAGCTGCCTATAGTCCGTTAAAACTATTCTACCTGCTTGTTGCAGCGTTACCTCATCATTTACAATCATCCGGTTTTTAATATAATTAACCGCGGCTGAAAGAGTGTTTCCTTGTCCCTCAGGAGTGTTTCCTTTTCCCTTAAATTTCTTGGTATAACTAATTGAATTTGTAAAAAATCCCTGGAGAGTTCTAGAATACTTATTACTTGTGTTAAGGTTGGTTTCCATGTAATATTGATCCAGATTGGTGTTTTCGATCATTCTATCATTATTACTGTTAACCTCGTAATACCTACTATTAAAAGAGAGAGAATTAGTTGAATCGAAAGGATACCTTGCGCCGAATGAATAGCTATTGTTATTTGATTTACTGCTACTCTTTAATGATTGGTTAATATAAGTTGCATTGTTTTCATAATTAAAACTTTTAAAAGTTGATGTATTGGTTTGATGTTTAGAATAAGAGTTGCGATAACTTCCGGATAACGATAACTTTCCCGGATTATATCTTATACTGCTATTAGCCGATAAAGAATTATCGTTATCAACTGTCAATCCAACATTGCCGCTATAGCGAACTTTTTTATCGGGTTTGGTTATAATGTTTATTATTCCTCCACCGGAATTTTCGCCATATTCAGCTAAGGGATCAAGGACAATTTCAATTTTATCAATTTCGTAGAAGGGCAAAGTTTTTAAATCCTCCGGTTGCTCTATTCCAGAAAATTTTGCCGGCATTCCATCGATATAAATAGTTGTCCCCCTTTTTCCTAATATCTTTATCGCGCCGGTTTCGATATCAACATCAATCATAGGAGCGCTCTCCAATAATTCATATGCGTTGTTTCCCCAATTCCGGTCGGGACTAATGATCAATTTATCCTTGTTGTCCTTTTCATATACAATCGGATATTTATCGGAAACAATTTTTACTTCTTCCGTTAATATTTCTTTTGTCAGTAAAAAAATTGTGTCGAGTTGAATTGTGTGCTGTTTGGGAGAGAGAACCATATTACTTCTTGTACGGGTTTTATAACCCATTAAGGAAACTTTTGCTTTGTAGGAGCCGTAAGCAACTCCCTTCAGCAAAAACCGCCCGTCTTTACCGGATGTTATACCGGTAATTAAGCTGGAATCTTTTAAAGATGTTAAGATAAAATTTACAAACTCCAACGGCTCCCTTGTGTGGAAGTCAATAAAGATACCGCTGATTTGTCCATCAGCAACATTGTTAGAACTTTGCTGTGGCTTTAATACATCAGCAAAAACAAATAATAATAAAAAGATCAAGAGTGCCTTGGAAGTTGTACTTCCGAAAATCCCGAACAAATATTTCATAGAGCCTTCCTATGAGGAAATAGAGAATTAAATAAGATTTCACCACCGAAGCGGTGAATTATTATAGTGAATAAATTACTTACTCACTTTATGCAAAATACGCAATTGAAGTCTTAATCTTAATCTTTTTCTTATTTGTCTGTCTTTGGCTGAATCTGCATTAGCTTTCTAAAAACGATTATGATTATGATTAAGCTGATTTTTCAGTGACAAATAAGTAACATGACTCAAGTTGACCGCTTATAAAATATAAAGAATTAAAACCGTTGAAACGGTTAATAATTTGGGCTTTTGTTTTATTAACACCTCGATTAATCGAGGTGTTAATGAAACGGCATAAAACATTTTTAACCGTTTTAACGGTTTATCAAATAGTGCGGTCAACTTGAGTAACATGAGTTATTTAAACTTCAGAACCACAAACGTAACATCATCTTCAAGGGAATCATCTTCGCGCCAGTCTCTTACAACCTGCACAAGATACTTGATTATTTCTTCCGGTGATCGTTCCGCTACATTGATAAAATATTTTTCCACCTGCGGGTAATCAATCATTTCCATTTTCTTGCTGAACAATTCCGGGAAACCATCGCTTAAAAGAAGAACGGTATCGCCGGGAGAAAAAGAAAGAACTGTTTCTTTGTACGGAAAATCAGCAAAGGCTCCCAGCGGCATTGCTTTAAGGCTAATGGTTTCAACTTCTTTTTTATCTTTGCGGTAGATCAGCATCGGCGGCATGCCGGCGTTGGAGTATTCCATTTCATAGTCTTTAATTTTTAACGCGGAGAAACACATATAAAGCGCACCGAGATTCATCTCTTTAATTCCGCGGTTAAATCTTGTAAACATATCCAGTAGATTTAACTCATCAGCATAAGCGGAGAATAAACTTTTAATCGCTGTTACCATAATTCCGGCTTTAACGCCATGTCCGGTTGCATCGCCGATAACGATGGTTAATTTTCTGAGGTTATCAATATAAAAATCGTAATAATCACCGCCTACTTCCGTTGCGGTTTTCATATAAACGGCAATATCAAGATTAGGCAACTGCGGAATTTTACTTGGCAGCATTGAAAGTTGTATCTGCCGCGCTTGTTCAAGTTCTTTCGCTTTTCTTTCGTTTTCTTTTTCGAGCGCTTCGGCGCGGATTTCAGATTCCTTTAGTTTAAGCTGTTCTTTTTCGCGAAGCAGATTTATCTCCGCTTCTTTCCGTTCATGCTCAATCGCTTGATCTGAAAGTTGTTTAACTTCGACTAATTTTATTTCTAGATTTTTGTTTGTTAAAGCAAAACTTCTTGCAAGATAAATTGACATTGAAAGCGGAATACTCAAAAAGCCTGAATAGAGAATAACCAACAACCATTCAATTGAAACTAACTTTGCATTCCCGGTAAAGTTAATTATTAGCACAAAAGCTACGAGGAGGAAAAATCCCGAGAAACCGGTTCCAATTATCCACGCTCCTGTTCGTTTTCTCCTGATTCCAAGTATAACAATCCGCATTCCTTCAACAAGACTAAGTACCACTACTGGTACCATAAAAGCAAAAAATACAACTTCGCTTTTTTGGAAAAATCCGGAAATGATATTCCCGATAGATAAGATGACAAGCAGCCAGAAAAACCGGAGCACTTTGCCGTAATGAATAATGTACAGGAATCGTATCAACAGAAGGAAAATGACAAGAATGTTAACTGTGTTAACAACAGAAAAAATGATGTTGGAACTATGTTGTGTTATAAATCTGAAGATCAATCCTTCTGCAAGCATCAGCATAATAGAAAAAGCAAATAGGCTGTAATGAAGATTAGCTTTATCCTTTTTATGAAAGAAATAAATGAGGAAATGAATTAACCCCAGAGCTAAAATTATTCCCGAAAGCGAAACCTGGATAATGGTATTAATTATGTCGTACTTATTAAAGGTAGTGATGGCTTTATCAAGCTCGGAAATCCTTAGAGAAAAGCCGGGATTATCATTATAAAGACCATACTGTTTCAGGTAACTAAGATATTTGCTGTGTGAATATTTTATAGCGATAAGGATTGTGTCCTTATTGCCGAAGTATACTCCAAACGGCATTCTTCGCGGATTATACGTAACTTCATTGTTAATAGAAGAAACTGTTCCGAATTTTTTTACAAGTTTGCCGTTAACGTAAATCTCCGAAGCGCCGCTCTGAAGCAGTGCAAAAGCCACAGTCTGATTTTTTAGGGAGCTGTTAGGAAGAATTTTTAGACGGAACCAGCCGATGCCTGTCCATGTATTTTGAGGAATGCTGTCAACATTAAATTCCGATTTTAGCGAATCCCAGCTTTCATCGGAATAAGCGGGAGATGTCCACTGTAAAGAATCCCCCGATTTATATTTCCAAAAACCGGAAATAGTAAAGCCGTTTTTAGAACTATCACCATTTATTTCAATATCTTTGGATGTTAATTTAAGCGCAGCGTTCTGCTGCGAGAATAGAGATATTGAAGTTAAAAAAGAATAACAAAGTAAACAGAGCAGTTTGATAGTTCTCATCTTTTTCACTTTATTTATAAGGAAAATTAAATTCTTGAAACTGAAAATCTTTATTGAAATTTAACAAAAATAAACCTAAGTTTTGAAAGAAAATTTTCTAAAGGTTAAAAATGGACACACGTAAAATTTTTATCGTGATTATAGGTCTTTTCCTTTTTTTTACGGGTTGTAAAAGCACCGTGACAAACAGCGTTACATTCAAAAGTGTCGCAATGGAAAATGTTATAGTTAATTTTATGGGTGAAACTTTTACAGTTGCGCCCAACAGCTCAAAGACGGTTAGAAATATTGCTAAGGGAACTTATGAATATTCAACAACATACCTTGTTCCTTCGGGTATAAAAACTTCTTCCGAGTCGGGAGCGGTTAGCGGACCGGTCGTAATGAATGCAGATACACGAATAACTGTGCTGTATTCCAGTTCAATTCAAGGAACCGGCGATCAATTGTCTTATATTATTAGCGCAACTATTTCTTCGAACGATAAAGTTGTTGCCCCAACAAGTCCGTAATAAATTATCTGTTTTTCAGGCAAAAAAGATTGAAAATACTCAACTTTTTAAATTGAGTTTCCCTCCTTTTTTATTAAATTTCAGTATCTAAATGGAGATAATTATGAATTTTAAAATCAACAGCAAACAATTAGAAAAACTACTCGCAAAAGTGTTTCCGGCTATCCCGGCAAGAACCACAATGTCAATTTTAGAAAACTTTCTCTTCGATATTGAAGATGGAGTTTTAACGGTTTCTGCAACCGATTTAGAGATCGCGCTCCGCACTTCTTTGAACGTGGATGCCAACGAAAATATCTCTATGGTGGTTCCGGCAAAACTGTTGTTTGATGTTGTTAAATCTCTTGGCGATACAATGATCAGTTTTACTACCGAATCAAATCAAAAGATGAAACTGACCACCGAAAACGGACAATATGCAATCGGGTATGCCCCGGCAGACGAATTTCCAAAACTTCCCGTTATCCAAAAAGAAAAATCTATTACGCTCAACGGTAAAACATTAAAGAAAGCAATTGATAAAACATCATTTGCAATAAGCAAAGAAGCTATGCGCCCGGCTATGATGGGAGCTTTGCTCGAATGCACGGAAACCGGATTAACTTTTGTTACTACAGATGGTCACCGCCTGGTAAAATTTATTGATCAAAGCGTAACCTTTGCAAACCACGAAAATTATATTCTCCCCGAACGCGCTGTGGGCGTACTTGGAAAACTTGTGAACGATACCGACCTAACTCTTTACCTTAGCGACACACATCTTTCTTTCGTAATGGATGATGTTGAATTCAGCTCCCGGCTCATCGCGCAAAAATATCCTGATTATACCAGCGTTATTCCAATTGAAAATGAAAACATCTTAAAACTTAGTAGAAACGATCTTCATTCGGCGATCAAAAGAATGCTGCTCTTTTCAACTTCAAACTATCAACAGGTAAAATTTTCCATCTCGGCTTCTTCGCTTGAGGTTTCCTCCGAAGATATTGATAAGGGTTCGAGCGCAAAAGAAACTATCGTATGCACCTATTCCGGCGAACCGATGGATATTGGCTTTAACACTGCATATGCAAATGATATCCTCACGCATCTTGATGACGGCGATATTCAATTTAAACTCCACTCGCCTACAAAAGCCTGTGTGATTGAGCCCGTTGAGAAAAAAGAACACGAAGAATTGTTAATGTTGTTAATGCCGGTCCGGTTAAATAGTTAATATGGTATTGCAATCTCTTCAGTTAAAAAATTATAGAATACATTCGAACTCTCTTCTCACTTTTTCAGACGGTATAAATTTTATCGTCGGGGAAAACGGTCAAG
Organism: Ignavibacteria bacterium; assembly: GCA_030693705.1. Lineage (GTDB taxonomy): Bacteria > Bacteroidota > Ignavibacteria > Ignavibacteriales > Ignavibacteriaceae > UBA1563. The sequence goes on from JAUYAB010000078.1 coordinate 28,468, forward strand.
GGAAAACAACGATTTTAGAAGCGATCTATTCCTTGTGCACAACAAAAAATTTTAAGGCATCTTCAGATCAAGAACTCTTGCAATTTTCAACTGCTGAGTGTGAGGTTACCGGAACATTTCAAGAATATACTTCCGATATTGTCCGAATCTATTATTCTTCAACTGAAACCAAGCGCTCTTTTTTAGTGAACGGAAAACTAATTTACCGCCCCTCGGAGGTTATTGGAAAATTCCCTATTGTTTTGCTTACACCGGAAGATCATCAATTAACACAAGGCGCACCTGCAGACAGAAGAAAGTTTGTTGATGCAATTCTTTCGCAATCAAATCCGCTTTACATGGAGACATTGCTCGATTATTCAAAGACGTTAAAGCATCGTTCTTTTCTTCTTAACAGAATGAAAGAAGATTTTCGCTCGGTAAGTCCGGATGAACTTGAAGCATGGAATACAAAAATGGTAACCGCCGGAAGCAGTTTAATTACATACAGAAAAAAATTTTTAACGCTGTTTAACACTTATTTAGCTCAAGCGTACTCAGCCATATTGAATGATGAAGAACTTCCGTTAATTGAATATCAAACAACCATTGCAAACGGAGAAACCGGCTTAGAGGAAAAATTTTCAGAGCAATTGGCAAAAAGAAAAGATGAAGAAATAAGACGGGGAACAAATCTCGTTGGACCGCACCGCGATGATTTCATTTTTTCGATTAATGGAAAAGCTTTAAAGATTTTCGGATCGCAAGGGCAGCATAAAACCTTTCAAGTTGCTCTGCGGTTCGCACAATTTTTTTATATGAAAGATATTCTTGGAAGAACCCCGATCTTTTTACTTGATGATGCGTTCGGTGAGCTTGATGCAAAACGAGCGGCACACATCAGCAATTATATTCGGAACGTTGGACAGGCGTTCATCACCGCAACCGATCTGGCAAATCTTTCTTCTTTCTTGAGAAGTGAAAACGATAAAGTAATAGAAGTTTCAAGCGGTCAGGTTGCGTATGCGTAGCCACCAGGTAAAAAGTCTTGCAGAACTGCTTGCAAGTGAACCGGGTCTGCGAAAGATAAATTCTTTTATAAAAAATAACGAAGTGATAGAAAAATTTTACGAGATATTCCCTGCATTTGAAAAAATTGCAGAACCGCAAAAAGTTGAAAGGAAAATTCTTCTTTTAAAAGTTGAAAATCCTGCATGGCGGAATGAACTCTTCCTTCAAAAAGAAAGATTGGTTGAAAAAATAAATGAGTTCTTCGGAGAAAAAAGAATAAACTATTTAAAACTTATCGGATAAAAACAAAAAAGAAGCCCATCCCTAACCCTTCCCAAAGGGAATGGACTCTTTATTCCCCTTTTGGGGGATAAAAGAGGGCTGATGAAAACTAACTTAATACCTGGAAAATAAATGGCTAACGGAATAGAAAAGATTGAAGAATATAGTGCGAAAAATATCAACGTGCTTAAAGGACTTGAAGCCGTACGTATGCGCCCCGCAATGTACATCGGCGATGTCGGTCAGCGCGGTTTGCATCACCTTATCAACGAAGTAGTTGATAACAGTATTGATGAAGCGCTCGCCGGATATTGCGACACCATAAAAGTTACGATAAACAAAGACGAAACCGTAACCGTTGAAGATAACGGGCGCGGTATCCCGGTGGATATGCATCCCGAAGAAAAAATATCTGCACTTGAAGTAGTAATGACGGTTTTGCATGCAGGTGGAAAATTCGACCACGATTCCTACAAAGTATCCGGCGGTTTACACGGAGTTGGGGTTTCGGTTGTTAATGCTCTTTCAGAAAATTTAACCGTCGAAGTAAGACGCTCAGGAAAAACTTATCGCCAGGAATATGTTCGGGGTGTTCCTCAGTACAAAGTTAAAGAGGTTGGTACAGCCAAAAAAAATGAAACCGGCACTACAACTACGTTTAGGCCGGACAAACAAATTTTTAAAGTAACAAAATTTAAATTTGATACCGTTGCAGAACGAATGCGCGAACTCGCTTATCTAAATAAAAACATCACTATTATGGTTAAAGATGAAATTGAAGGAGAAGACGAGACCTATCATTTTAAAGGCGGTTTAATTGAATTTGTAAAATATCTTGATGCAACCCGCGAAGCATTTCACAAAACGGTTTATATCGAAGGTGAAAAAGACGGAACTCCTATTGAAGTAGCTTTTCAGTACAACAGCGGCTATGCTGAAAATCTCTTCTCATACGTAAACAACATCAACACCCATGAAGGTGGAACGCATCTCGTTGGTTTTAAAACTGCTCTTACAAGAACGCTGAACAATTACGCGGCTAAAAACGGATTAATCAAAAACGATAAAATTCAACTAACCGGAGATGATTTCCGCGAAGGTTTGACCGGTGTACTTTCTGTTAAAGTTCAAGAACCGCAATTTGAAGGACAAACAAAAACAAAACTTGGTAACAGCGAAACAAAATCAGCAGTAGAAACACTTGTTGGCGAAAAACTTTCAGAATATTTGGAAGAGAATCCTTCGGTTGGTAAAAAAATTATTGAAAAATGTACACGCGCCGCTGAAGCCCGGGAAGCTGCCCGCAAAGCACGTGAACTCGCCCGCAGAAAAAATGCTCTTGACGGATTCGGACTTCCCGGTAAACTTGCGGATTGTTCTATTACTGATCCGGAACATTGCGAAATGTACATCGTTGAAGGTGATTCCGCGGGTGGTTCTGCAAAGCAAGGACGCGATAGAAGATTCCAGGCAATTCTTCCTTTACGCGGAAAAATCTTGAACGTTGAAAAAGCGAACATGAACAAAATTCTGGAGAACAACGAAATCAAAGCAATGATCTCCGCGATTGGCGCAGGCTGGGGAGTTGATTTCGACGCGCTAAAATCACGCTACGGAAAAATTATTCTTATGACAGATGCGGACGTTGACGGCGCACATATTAAAACGCTTCTGCTAACCTTCTTTTACCGCCACATGAAAGAACTAATTACAAACGGAAATATTTTCATTGCGCAGCCGCCTCTTTACAAAATTAAAAAAGGGAAAGAAGAATATTACGCTTACGACGATGCGGAAAGAGATGAAATATTAAAAAGATTTAAAGGCAACGGAAAAGAAGTTGTTGATGAAGCCGAAGAAGAACCGGCTGAAACGGAAGTTATTACTTCAAGAAAAATTGTCGTTTCCCGTTACAAAGGTTTGGGAGAAATGAATCCCGAACAGTTATGGTCAACAACCATGAATCCCGAAACGCGCACGGTTTTGCAAGTCTCTCTCGAAAGCGCAGCCACAGCAGATAAAATCTTTGAAACACTCATGGGCGATGCAGTTGAACCGCGCCGTGAGTTTATTGAAAAACATGCTAAGTATGTAAGAAACTTGGACATATAAAATTTGAACGTTTTATGTCAAACGAAGTATTAAATAACATAGTTGAAGATATCGTAAAAAAAGTTAATCCCACAAAGGTTATCCTTTTCGGTTCAACTGCTAGAGGCGAGACGAACAAAGATTCTGATTTGGATTTGCTCATTATTGAAAAAGATAAATTTAATAAAGATAGAAGCAGAAGAAAAGAACTACATAGTATTCGTCAACTTTTAATAAAATATAGAATTCCAAAAGATATTTTGCTGTATGATGAAGAAGAAGTTGAATATTGGAAAGATTCCGCAAACCATATCATTGCTCGATGTTTGAAAGAAGGAACAACTCTTTATGAGAGATAAAAAGCATGCGGAACATATGTTGACTATTGCGGGAAAAGATCTTTCAGCTTTACGCGGAATGGCAAAAGATGAGGCTACCTTTCACGATGAAATTTTCGGATTTCACGCTCAACAAACTGTTGAAAAATGTTTAAAGGCAATTCTTAGTTATTTTGGAGTGTCTTATCCAAAAACGCACGATCTTCTACAGTTGGAAAGTTTGTGCATGGAAAATGAAATCAAAATTCCGGAAGAGTTTTCTTCCCTTTCTGATTTAACGGATTTTGCCGTGGAATACCGGTACGATCTTTTAGAAGAGGAACCTGTAAAACGTTCGGAAATATTGGCAAGCGTAGAAGCTTTCTTTAATTACGTCCAAAAGATTGTTCAATAAAATAATTTATAAATAAAATCAGTTTTTAATAAAAATTTAGATACACAATGGCAAACCTTTTTGAAAAAGTAGTTCCTGTCTCTTTAGAAGAAGAGATGAAATCATCATACATCGATTACTCAATGTCCGTTATCGTTTCAAGGGCGCTGCCCGATGTACGCGACGGACTTAAACCTGTTCACCGCCGCGTTCTCTTCGGAATGCACGAACTCGGAATGGCGCATAATAAAGCGTATAAAAAATCGGCGAGAATCGTCGGTGAAGTGCTTGGTAAGTACCATCCGCACGGCGATACCGCGGTCTATGATTCAATGGTAAGAATGGTGCAGGAGTTTTCTCTTCGTTATCCTTTAGTGGATGGACAGGGAAACTTCGGCTCCGTTGACGGCGATTCTCCTGCAGCGATGCGTTACACTGAAGCGCGTCTTGCAAGAATTGCTGATGAAATGCTTCGTGACCTTGACAAGAACACCGTAAATTTTTCAGCTAACTTTGACGACACGCTTCAAGAACCAACCGTAATGCCTTCGTATCTTCCTAATCTCTTGGTGAACGGTTCAAGCGGAATTGCGGTTGGTATGGCTACAAATATTCCACCACATAATTTGAGTGAAGTGATCGACGGTTTGGTTGCGATGATCAAGAATCCAGACATCACCAACGAAAAATTGATGAAATTTGTTACCGCGCCGGATTTCCCTACTGGCGGAATTATCTACGGTTATCAAGGCGTAAAAGATGCATTCACAACCGGAAGAGGCAAAATTATTGTTCGCGCCAAAGCGAATGTTGAAACACAAAAAAGCGGGAAAGAAAGCATCATTGTTACCGAACTTCCGTACCAGGTAAACAAAGCAACGCTTCAAGAAAAAATTGCAGAACTTGTACGCGATGAAAAAATAAAAGATATTTCAGCTATTCGTGATGAATCCGATCGCGACGGCATGCGCCTGGTTATTGAGTTAAAACGTGATGCAACTCCAGCAGTTGTTTTGAATAATCTCTTCAAACATACTTCAATGCAAGTTACTTTCGGTGTAATTATGTTAGCGCTGGTAAACGGCGTACCGAAAGTGCTTACTTTAAGAGATACGATGTATCATTTCTTGCATCACCGGATGGATGTTCTTATCCGCAGAACAAAATATGAACTTGACGCAGCAGAGCGCCGCGCCCATATTTTAGAAGGCTACATAATTGCACTTGATAATATTGATGAAGTTATTGAGACGATTAAAAAATCGCGCGATGTTGAAACCGCAAAAAATAATTTGATAAGGAAATTCAAACTTTCCGAAATTCAAGCAAAAGCAATTCTTGACATGCGTTTGCAGCGCCTAACCGGACTTGAACGCAAAAAAATTGAAGACGAATACAAAGAAACGATCAAGCTTATCGAAAAACTAAAAGGCATTTTAAGCAGCGAAGAAAAAAGATACCTCATCATTAAAGATGAACTTCTTCTTTTAAAAGAAAAATTTGGCGATGAAAGAAGAACGGAAATTATTTATGACTACACAGAATTTTCTTTGGAAGACACGATTGCCGAAGAAGATGTTGTTGTAACAATTTCTCATAAAGGATTTATCAAACGCTTCCCGGTTAGCGGTTATCGCAAGCAAGGACGCGGCGGGAAAGGTGTGCATGGAGCCGAAGCGAAAGATGAAGATTTTATCGAGCATATGTTTGTTGCTTCAACGCATCAGTACATTTTATTCTTTACCGATAAAGGAAAATGTTATTGGTTGAAAGTTCATGAGGTTCCCGAAGGCGGTAGAGCAACGCGCGGTCGCTCGATCTTGAACTTAATCGAAAAAGAAAAAGATGAAGACATCACAGCGTTTGTAAATGTTAAAGAATTTAAAGATGATCAATATCTAATTATGGCAACGGCAAGAGGAACTATCAAGAAAACCGTTCTTTCCGCGTATGGAAATGTTCGCCGGGGCGGAATTAACGCAATCAACATTAACGATGGCGATAGATTGATCGCCGTTAAAATTACAGACGGAACAAACGATATCGTACTCGGAACTTCGCACGGTTTAGCGATCCGATTCCATGAAAAAGATGTACGCGATATGGGCAGAACTTCTACAGGCGTTCGCGGAGTAAAACTCGGTAAAGATGATTTGGTTGTCGGGTTGCTCGTTATCAAAAGGCAAGGCAGCATTCTTGTTGTCACCGAAAACGGTTTCGGCAAACGTTCAGACATTAATGATTATCGAATTACAAAACGCGGTGGAAAAGGTGTTATCACTGTAAAGACCACCGATAAAGTTGGTAAGATGATCTCGATGATGGAAGTGACCGACAACGAAGAGTTGATGATAATTAGCAGTCAAGGAATGGCGATCCGCCAAAGCGTAAAAGATATCCGCGTGATGGGAAGAAATACACAAGGCGTCCGCGTTATCCGCTTAAAAGATGACGATGCTATTGCAGATATCGCTAAAGTTGTTCCTGAAGATGAAGTTGTTTTAAACGGTAACGGCGAGCTGCCGGTATGAAGATGAAACATCTCATCATCGGTTTTACAGGCGGAATAGGAAGAGCGACAACCAAAGCGTTGTTAGAAAAAGGTGAATCTGTTGTTGCGTTGGTTCGCAATTTACAAAAAGCGGAAAAATATGCCGAAGGTTTAAGTGGAATTGAATTAATTAAGGGAGATGCGGCAAACCTTTCCGATGTTGAAAAAGCATTGGAAAACTGTTCAACAATTTATTATTGCGCGAACGTTCCTTATCCTAACTGGCAAACAGAAGCGCGTGAGTTGCTTTCGGTTTCAGTTACTGCAGCAATAAATCAAAAAGCAAAATTTGTTTTTCCGGGAAATGTTTATGTGTACGGCAAAGCGCAGCAAACGCTTGTAAACGAAGGACATCCGCATGCGGCTGGAACTAAAAAAGGAAAAATCAGAATTGAAATGGAGCAAATGCTCGTTCGTGCAAACAAAGAAAGCGGACTTCGTTACTGCATCGTCCGCATGCCTGATTTTTATGGTCCTTTTGTTATCAATGGTTTTTACGATAAAATATTTCAAAATGCTCTACGCGGAAAAAAACTTCAATGGTTCGGCGGATTAAATGTGCCAATTGAACTGATCTATATTGAAGATGGCGGTGAAGCAATGGCGATTGCCGGACTTTCAGACAAAGCAGATGGAATGCAGTTTAACGTGCCGGGATATTCGGAAACAACCGCAAAAAAATTCTTGAAAGAAATCAGCAAACAAGCAGGGAAGAAATCAAATATTTCTTCCATCAATATTGAATTTCTTGTAGCTCTTGCAGGGCTGTTCAACCCAATGGCAAAAGAATTTAAAGAGATGATGTATTTAAAAAGCGAACGCCTGATAATGACCGGAGAATTATTCCGAACTACTTTTAACACGCTCCCATCAACTCCGTATGAAGAGGGCATTCGTAAAACTCTTGAATGGACCAAAAAGTTTTTCAAATAAAAGATGAAACTCTCCGACAAATCGCTTACCAAGAAACAAATCCGTAAAACCGGTTTGCCTCCCGGCAGTTTGGTTTTTACCGGCGAACAGAAATTAGCCCAATCTGATCTTTCACTCATCAAGTATTCGGAATCTGATTGTCAAGTAATCGACTCCCTCCGGGTAGAAGATATTTCTTCTTTAATTGAAAAAAACGGAATTGCCTGGATTAATATTGAAGGCATCCATGATACCAAACTTGTCGAAAAAATCGGTGAGATTTTTCACCTCCATCCTTTACTGCTTGAAGATATTCTTAATCCGCAGCAGCGCCCAAAACTTGATGAATACGATGATGTTGTTTTCATCATAGCAAAAATGCTTTTTGCCGATAAACAGCACGACAAGATTATTGATGAACAGGTGAGTTTTGTGCTTGGCGAAAACTTTCTTCTCACCTTCCAGGAAAGCAAACCGGGAGACGCTTTTAACGTTGTAAGAGAAAGAATAATCAACAACAAAGGAAGGATCCGGAAAGAAAAAACGGATTATCTATGCTATCGTTTACTCGATGCAATTGTAGATAATTATTTTGAAGTGCTCGAAAAAATGGGTGATCGGCTTGAGGAGATTGAGGCGAAGATAATTCAAAATCCGGAAAAAAGTTCTATTCAAAAGACCCATGAATTAAAACGCGAACTAATTTATTTAAGAAAAATTACCTGGCCGCTCCGCGAAGTGATAAATAATTTTCACCGTGGCGAACATAAACTAATTAATCAATCCACAAAAGTTTATATGCGCGATCTCTATGACCACACAATTCAAGTGATTGATACGATCGAAACATACAGAGATTGGCTGTCGGGACTTGAAGACCTCTATCTTTCAAGTCTTAGCAACAAAATGAATGAAGTGATGAAAATATTGACGATGATCGCGACGCTTTTCATTCCGCTTACGTTTATTGTTGGGCTGTACGGAATGAATTTCAGATTTATGCCTGAACTTGAGTGGCGTTGGGGTTATGGATTTGTCTGGACGATTATGATCTCATTAACTGTTTTTATGATCTTCTATTTCAAAAAGAAAAAGTGGTTCTAAGACACTTTCTACTTTGAACTTTCAACTGTACTATCTATTTCTTCTGTTGAATAACGCTTTTTTGTAGAGATCGATATACTGCAAAGCCGAAACATTCCACGAGTAATCTTGTTCCATTCCATTCAGCATAATTTTCCGCCACGTTTCCTTTTCGTTCATAAAGGTGTCAACAGCTCGCTTTACCGTTGAATAAAGAGCTTCGGGAGAATAATCCGCAAAAGAAAATCCTGTTCCCGTTTCTAAACCGTGAAGCGCTTTGTCATGCCAGTCTTGCACCGTATCTGCAAGTCCGCCGGTTCTACGAACGATCGGAACGGTTCCATATTTAAGAGAATATATTTGATTCAAGCCGCATGGTTCATACTGTGAAGGCATAAAAAACATATCGGCGCCCGCCTCAATAAGATGAGAAAGTTTATCGTTAAAAGTTAAAGAGATGGAAACTTTATCGGGATAAGTATAAGCAAGGCTGCGGAAAAGATTTTCGATATGATTTTCGCCCGTCCCTAAAATTACCCATTGCGCAGGCAACTGCATTAATTTATAAGCAACTTTTTCAAAAAGATCAAAACCTTTTTGGGCAACCAGGCGAGAGATAATTCCTATCAGCGGAACATTTTCTTTATACGGAAGATGCGATGCACCGAGCAAATATTTCTTATTGTCTTCCTTAGCGGAAATATTATCCGGGGAATAGCGGAACGGTAATAACTTATCTACCTCCGGATTCCAAATCGAATAATCAACGCCGTTCACAATTCCGAAAAAATCATTTATTCTATAGCGCAGCACTCCTTCTAAACCGGCTCCGTATTCCGAGGTCGTAATTTCTTGTGCGTATGTTTTGCTTACGGTGTTTATAACATCTGCATACATCAATCCGGCTTTCAGGAAACAGAAACTTTTCCAAACTTCGATAGGACTGTTCGGGTAAAAAAGTTCAAGCCGAACTTCTGCTTTCCCGACAGTCGCTTGGGGAAATCTTCCCTGGTAACCGACATTGTGAATTGACATCACCGTGGCGGTGCGATGAAAGAATTTATCCCAGTTGTAATTATCTTTTATGTAAAGAGGAATCAACCCGGTTTGCCAATCATTACAATGAATAATATCCGGCTGCCATTTTAAACGCTGAACAGCTTCGATTACTGCTTTGGAATAAAGGATGAAACGCTCGTCTTCATCCGGATCGCCGGTATATATTTTTGAGCGATTAAAAAAATATGGGCAGTCAATAAAATAAATTTCAACGGAAGAATCCGGCAAATATCCCAAATAAACATCAACATTATGGACGCGCCCGGCAACACGGATAGGCATTGAACCGATTGACCAGTCAAAACTTAAATCAAAAAGCGAGTGATCTATCTGAGCGTATTTTGGGATAAAAACTTTTACATCTTCTCCCAATTCTTTTAGAGCTTTCGGTAAAGCCCCGATAACATCTCCGAGTCCTCCGGTTTTAGCAAAAGGATACGCTTCGGAAGCGGCAAAGGCTATTTTCATCTGGAATTAATTTTCTTTTTCGTTTAATTTTTTTGATCTCTGAGCAAAGATCAACGATTATGAACTGAGGATAGTTCTATCGCCATCATAAATCGTTAATCATTATTCTTAAACCAATTATTACTTTCGTGTTCTATCCAAATACTTTGCAGCATCTTTCGCAAAGTACGTAAGAATCATATCAGCACCCGCACGTTTAATTGCAACAAGAGATTCCATCATCACACGTTCGCCGTCTATCCAGTTATTTTGTGCAGCTGCTTTGATCATTGCGAATTCGCCGCTGACTTGATATGCGGCTGTCGGTAAACCGAATTTTTCTTTAACACGATAAATTACATCAAGGTAAGCGCCGGCAGGTTTGACCATAACAATGTCCGCGCCTTCTTCAATATCGGATTCGACCTCGCGCATGGCTTCGTTCGTATTGGCAATATCCATTTGATGTGAACGCCTATCACCAAAAGCCGGAGTTGATTCAGCCGCATCTCGGAATGGTCCGTAAAAACCGGAAGCATATTTTGCTGCGTAACTCATAATCGGAATTTTTGTAAATCCTTTATAATCCAAAGCTTTTCTTATTGCAATAATTCTTCCATCCATCATATCGGAAGGAGCGATAATATCAGCGCCTGCTTCCGCATGAGAAACCGCTTCTTTCGCAAGAAGAGAAACTGTTTCATCGTTCAAAATATCTTCGCCGTTCAGAACACCACAATGTCCGTGCGAGGTATATTCACAAAGACAAACATCGGTAATCACCAGCAAATTTGGCACGTTCGCTTTAATTGCACGAACCGCTTGTTGAATAATTCCCGTTGGACTGTAGGCATCTGAACCAACTTCATCCTTATGCTCGGGAATTCCGAAAAGAATTACTGCGGGAATTCCAAGTGAAGCAACTTCTTTACATTCTTCAACTAAAACATCAATTGACATTTGAAAAACACCCGGCATCGACTTTATCGGGTTTTTTATTTTTTCTCCAGGAACCGCAAAAAGCGGATAGATGAAATCATCTTTTGTAAGAATTGTTTCGCGAACCATGTCGCGCACTAATGGATTATAACGCAGTCTTCGTAAACGTTTTAAAGGATAATTAGCCATACATACTCCAAATCAGATTAGAAATAATTTTCTCTTGTTGAAAATTACGAAAAAATATTTTTAAGACCGTTCCGGTCAAAAATTTTCACCTCTTCAACTTTACTGAAGAATTTCTTTCAACCAGTCACTTATTATCCCTAAAGCGATTGGAGAAAACGTTTCTTCAATTTTGGCATACTCGTTTGGCGAACCTGTCTGCGCTGTTTGAAAAGGGTGATTTAAGCCAGGCAAAAGCATCATTTTATAATTTTTGTTTTTTCCTTTTTTAAGCGCTTGTTCTATTGCCGCTAAATCTTCTTTCGGCGGAACTTGCAAATCTTTTTCGCCATTTAACGCCAGCACCGGGCATTTAACTTTTTCCAGTGCGGGAACCGGATCGTAGGTTAAGAAAAATTTAAACCACGGGCTTGATGCCGTTTTACTTTGTCGTTCAATAAAAGTTTTTATGTCGCCCAATTCTTTTTGTTCACTTTCCGGGAGTTTTTGAACAAACTCTTCAAGCATTTTCTTTACGCGAACACTTGCTTCTTCCGCATCTTTACTGTTTCGTATTTCCGAATATATAGCTTTTGAAAGTTTCATGTTTTTTTCAAATACTTCAGCGGGGACAGCGTTGGCTTTAGAAATTAACTCTGCCTGCTTAATTAATATTTCTTCTCCTGTTAAACCGGGTCCGGCTAAAAGAATAATAAAGGCAATATCCTTTCGTTCCGATGCGACCAGCGGAGCGATCATTCCTCCTTCGCTGTGACCGATTAATCCTATTTTATTTTGATTCACTTCCTTTCGCGTTTTCAAATAATCAACTGCGGCATTAACATCTTTTACAAAATCAAGGGTCGTTGCCTTTTTATAATCTCCCGTAGAACTGCCACCGCCACGGTCGTCAAACCGAAGCACGACAAAACCTTTCCTCGTTAAATAATCTGCAATTACAAGAAACGGTTTGTGATTAAAAACCGTCTCATCTCTATCTTGTTTGCCTGATCCCGTAATTAAAACAACCGCCGGAAAATTATTTCCTTCCTTCGGAAAAGTAAAAGAACCCCCCAGCTTGATGCTGTCAATTCTATTTTCAAACACGACTTCTTCATCATTATACGGATACGGTTTTACCGGAAGCTGCGGTCTTTTTGCTTCTTCAACTTTATCTATTTTTTTCATGTTAAGCGGAAAGCTATGCGCGCCTTGCGACCAAGTCCCAATCAGCATCAAGCTATCTTTATTGTATACCGCCGAATAATTTCCACCAATTGCTGCAATCGTAAAAAACAAAGAATCTTGCGAAGAGGTAATTTTATCAACTTTAATTCCGTATTTGCTTTGATCGGGGCTGTCCATCGTTGCACTGAACGTGTTGTCATCCTTTTTATCGACACGAAAAACCAGCGTTAAACCGACCGTCGGGCTGACCTTTACACTCCCTTGCCAAATGCCAACCGGAGTAAAATTGCTTTGCGGAAAAATTGAAGTGAGAAGAAAAAGAGAAACGGTTAATGGAAAGAGTAGCTTTTTCATTTTTATAATTAACTCCTAACTAATTGAGAACCAATGAGAAAAATTAGTGAAATCGAAATGAATCTTTTTCACCGCTGTCTATATTTAAATTCTTTACTTTGAATACATTTCAATTATGTCATCGGGGATTCTTACGGGTCTGCCGCTTTTTGTGGAGATCATCGTATAAATTAAATACCCTTCCGAGGCAACTTTATTTGTCTCTTTGTTCAAAATAAAAAAGAGTACTTTTGCCTGTGCACCGTTAACTTCACCAATTTGCGTGCGGACGATAATTTTATCCTCGAGTTTTATGGAACGTTTATATTCAATATGTGTTGTACTGATAACCCAGTTTAATTCCCGTTCCCAAAATTTCTGCATCGACATCTTATATCCGTCTCGCATTTGAATATAACGGGCTGCAAAAACGTATTCTAAATATTTTGTGTTGTGTACATGGTTGTTTAAATCAATATCATCGGGACGAATTGCAATTTCTGTTTCGTAGGCTGTATACATGCTTTTTCTCAAAAAATTGATATTTGCTCTTCCAAATATCCTTAATAGATTTTTTCTAACCTAAACTTGTCTTAACATTTTCTTTGTAATTGAAAGCAAGAAGGTATAGTTTTGGTCAATAAAATGATTAAAAACTTGAGGAAGCAAAATGAAGAAACTTTTTACCGTCATCTTTGTGTTTAGTATTGTATTGAACATGCTTTACTCTCAACAAATGAAAGGAAACGAGTTGGTTCCGCCAAAAGTAGAAAAAATTAAAAAAGAATTAACCAAACACAGCAATACTCGCACAGATAACTATTACTGGTTGAATGAGCGGGAAAATCCGAAAGTGATTGATTATCTCAACGCAGAAAACACATACACAAAAGCTGTAATGCAGCAGACCGAAGCTTTCCAAGAAAAACTTTACACTGAAATTGTTGGAAGAATAAAACAGACCGATATGTCGGTTCCCTACAAGCACAATGGATATTTCTACTATACTCGATATGACAAAGGAAAAGAATATCCTGTTTATTGCCGCAAAAAGGGGTCGCTTGACGGTGCTGAAGAAATTATGCTTAACGTAAATGAATTGGCGGCAAGACACAGCTTTTGCCAAGTTGTTGGATTGGAAGTAACCTCAAACAATAACCTCCTTGCCTATGGAATCGATACGCTCGGAAGAAGAAAATATTCGATTTTCATTAAAGATTTAGAAACCGGAAAAACCTTCGCGGATCATATCCCTCTTTCAACCGGTAATATTACTTGGGCGAACGATAATAAGACAATTTTCTATTCGATGCAGGATGATGCCCTGCGTCCATTTAAAATATTCAAACATATTTTAGGAACTGAAAATTCACTTGACAAAGAAGTTTACCATGAGACAGATGAAACGTTCAGCACGTTTGTTTTTAAAACGAAATCCGAAAAGTTTATCGTGATCGGTTCGCGAAGCACTCTTTCAAATGAGTATCGTTTTATAGATGCAGATAAACCGGAGAGTGAATTCAAAATAATTCAGCCGCGGGAAAAAAATCTAGAATATTCGGTCGATCATTTCGGAGATAAATTTTACATCGTTACAAATCTTGACGCGATAAATTTTCGTTTAATGGAGACTCCGACAGATAAGACCACGAAAGAAAATTGGACGGAAGTAATACCCCACAGAAAAGATGTGCTGATGGAAGGGATAGAAATCTTTAAAAATTATTTGGTTGTGCAAGAACGGAAAAACGGACTTGCCCAAATCCGCATTATTAATTGGAAAAACAAAAAAGCTTATTCAATCCCGTTTGATGAGCAAACCTATTTTGTTTACGCTTCCACAAATCCAGAATTCGATACTGACATCTTCCGTTTTGGTTATACATCTTTGACCACACCAAATTCAACTTTTGATTTTAACATGCTAACAAAAGAACGAACGCTGTTAAAGCAAGAAGAAGTGGTCGGAAATTATAATCCACAAGACTACCATGCAGAACGAATTTTTGCAACCGCAACTGATGGAACTCAAATCCCTATTTCATTGGTTTATAAAAAAGGATTGGAAAAAAACGGTAACAACCCGTTACTTCTTTACGGATACGGCTCTTACGGCATCAGCACCGATCCAACGTTCAGTTCGGTTCGTTTAAGTTTGCTCGATAGAGGTTTCGTCTATGCGATAGCTCATATCCGCGGCGGGCAGGAACTCGGTAGACAGTGGTATGAAGATGGAAAATTTTTCAAAAAGAAAAACACATTTACTGATTTTATCGCTTGCGCAGAAGAATTGATCAAACAAAAATTTACCGCCCCGCAAAAACTTTTTGCAAACGGCGGAAGCGCCGGCGGTTTATTGATGGGTGCGGTAATAAATTTGCGTCCCGATTTATTTAAAGGTGTTGCGGCGGCAGTTCCTTTTGTTGATGTCGTAACAACTATGCTTGATGAATCAATTCCCCTTACAACCGGCGAGTATGATGAGTGGGGAAACCCGAATCAAAAAGATTATTTCGATTACATGCTTTCTTATTCGCCGTATGATAATGTTGAAGCGAAAGCATATCCCAATTTGTTAGTAACCGCAGGTTTGCATGATTCCCAGGTTCAATATTGGGAACCGGCTAAATGGGTAGCAAAACTTCGCGAACTGAAAACTGATAAAAATCTTCTTCTGCTCGATACCGATATGGAATCGGGTCACGGCGGCGCTTCGGGAAGATTTAAACGATTTAAACGAACTGCGCTACAATATGCGTTCTTCTTTAACTTACTTGGAATAGAAAAATGAAAACCGGTGTATTGCTCATTCAACTTGGAACTCCCGATAGTCCATCGGTTAAAGATGTGCGGAAATATCTTTCTGAATTTCTCAATGATCCGCGAGTAATAGATATCCCTACAATTGCAAGATTCTTTCTTGTAAATGGAATTATCGTTCCGTTCCGCGCACCGAAATCGGCAAAAATTTATCAACAACTTTGGACGAAAGAAGGATCACCTCTTTTACTTTACGGCGAAAGTTTGCAGAAAAAATTACAAGCAAGTTTTGGAAGCGAAGTTGATGTTCACCTTGCAATGCGCTATGGGAATCCGAACATGGAAACTGTTCTGGAAGAAATGCGTAAGAAAAATTATTCGCGGATACTTCTACTTCCTTTATTTCCGCAGTATGCTTCAGCAACAACCGGTTCGGCAATTGATAAAGCCATGCGGATCATCCAAAAGTGGTGGGTCATTCCGGAGATCAGAACCATCTCACAATTTTATGATGACGAAGGATTTATCGATTGCTTTGTTGAAAAAGGAAAGCAATACAACATAAACGACTATGACCATGTCTTGTTCAGCTACCACGGATTACCAATTCGTCAAGTTGATAAAGTTCATGTTGATGGCAAACCTTGTTCTGAACATAACTGCGAGAATGAAATTACGGAAGAAAATAAATTTTGCTACAAAGCAGCTTGTTATGCAACAACAAGATCGATCGCCGGAAAGTTAAATCTTCCGAAAGAAAAATATATGGTTTGTTTTCAGTCGCGGCTTGATAAAAACTGGCTTGAACCGTTTGCCGATAAAACCATAATTGAACTTGCAAAAAAAGGAGCAAAAAAAATATTGGTTTTCAGCCCGGCATTTGTTGCGGATTGCCTAGAAACCATTATTGAAATTGGACACGAATACCAGCAGCTTTTTGTTGCACACGGCGGCGAAAAAGTACAGCTTGTGGAAAGTTTGAATGATTCCGATGCGTGGGTTGAAGCCGTAAAGATAATGGTTCAAAAACAGATAGGTTAAATCTCTACTTGCGAGTTGCAAAAAGAAAATTATTCAATTATTTTATCTGAAAAGTTTCACAAGAATTAAGAATCAAAATGGAAAACGCATTAATAAATCAGATCAACGCTTTAAGTCTCTCAGAAAAAATTCTTTTAGTTGAAGAAATCTGGGATAGCATCGCTTTGGAGAATGAGAGTTTTGAAATGACTCAATCGCAAAAAGATGAATTAGATAGAAGATTGAAGTCGTATGAAAACAATCCGATGCAAGGGCGGAGTTGGGAGGAAATCAAATCTGAATTTCTAAAAAGAAAAGCCAGTTAATTGCGAATCACTTTTCATCCTGAAGCAGAAACCGAATTTAATGAAGCCGCTCTGTGGTACGGCAAACAAGGTGTCGGACTCGATATAGAATTTTTAAGATGCATTGACGAGTCGATAAACAGAATACTGCGAAACCCGGAATCCTTTCCAATCACCCACAAACAATTAAGAAAAACCGTTGTAAAAAAATTTCCTTTCATCATCTTGTATGAAAGTTTAAAAGATGAAATCAGAATAATGGCTATCTTTCATACAAGGAGAAATCCCAAGAACTGGCAAAAGCGAAGTTAATCTAGGAAATATTGCAGCTAAGATAATCCGTACAAATCTTCGTCATCGCTGTGCGTGACGAATTGAATGCCCAAATAATCGATCCGCCTTTTGTTCCCGCGGTTAAATCGCCAAGCAAAAATAACCCTTGTACTGAAGTTTCATGATGTTCTTTTACAATTGGTTCTTCACCGTCAAATTCAATCCCGATCATTTTTAAAAAGTTGGAGGGAGTGGTTCCGCCAAGAGCGAGAACCACATTCTCAAAACTTTGAGCCGGAAATTTTTCATTCTTAAATGTTACAAACGGTTTTCCTTCTTTATCTTCGATTGAAAGGACTTCTGATTCATATAAAATATTTACTTTCTTCTCTTCTTCAAGCGCTAAGATGCTTACGCGGTTAATCTCATTCATCCGTGAGAATTCTTTTTTTCGATAACTTAATGAAACTGTGTTACCGGCTTGCGATAAGTATTGGCAATATTCCGAAGCTGAGTCGCCTCCGCCAACAACTAGAACTTTTGAGTTTGTCATTTCCTTCGTCGTCACATCGAAGAAAACAGAATTTTTTAACGATGCGGGTATTTTATATTCCGGTTTATTCGGTTTGCCTAAAATGCCTATAGCAATCGTAACAATTTTAGTGTGATATTCCCCTTTATCCGTATAAACGATGAACGATTTATCCTCATTTTGGTGAAGTTTCCAAACAGTTTCGCCATACTTTGCTTGCAATTGATTTTCTTCAATCGCTTTATCAAGGTAAGAAATAGTTTCGTGCTTGGTTAAATCGGGAATACACATCACGCCGGTGCATTTTGCTTCAAATCCTTTAAAATTGGCGGTAACCAATTTGTTGTCCGGATAATATTTTTTAATCGAAAAAGAATGTTCTTCCGCCTTTTCAAGCAATAAAATTTTTGCTGAATCGATGCCGGAATGAACCGCTTCAACAGCCATGCTGATGCCCGCTGGTCCCGCGCCGATGATGAGAATGTCGTACATAAAAAACCTCTATACTCTTTTAATAAATAACGCTATTTGTTTCGAAATAATTCCTTAAAAAAAAATAAAATTACTGTGGTTCCAAATTCTTGAACAACTCCGCTATTTCTTTGCTGAATTTAATCAAAAACTCAACCGTCTTTTCTGGAGACTCAAATCGATTTTCAATCACCAGTTTCATTGAATCTTTTTGTTGTTGGAATTTCACTGTCTCTTTATATCGTTCTAAAATAAACTGCATCATTTCTATAAAACGAATTTCATAATAATCTTGCTTCGCACCCTTCGGCAGAACGAGAAAAATATTTTTCCGCTGAATGATCACCCGCTCGAATAAGGCACGGGAAGCAAAATATTTTAACATCGCCATTGCCATTAAGCGGCGGACAAGGATAGGCAGATCGCCAAAGCGGTCGATCATTTCTTCTTTTATTTCTTCAATCTCATTCAAATTTTTCACGCCGAACAAAGCCGTGTAAAAACTCAATCGATCCATTTGATCCGGCATAAACGCGGTTGGAATTCCAATTTCAAAATATGCATCTATTGTTGGATCGGTTCGCTCCTGCGGCTTCGGAAGATTTTCAAAAACTTCTTTAAATTCTTCATACTTCAGTTCTTCAACAGCTTCGTTTATCATTTTAACAAAAAGATCAAAACCGATGTCGTTGATAAATCCGCTTTGCTCTGTTCCAAGCAGATTACCGGCTCCGCGAATTTCAAGATCGCGCATGGCAAGATTAAATCCGCTTCCAATATCCGAAAATTCTTCGATCGCCTGCAAACGCCGGAGAGCTTTTTTATTTATTCCTTCCATCGAAGGAACCAAGAAATAAGCATATGCCTGGCGGTCGCTTCTGCCAACACGTCCGCGCAACTGATGCAATTCAGCAAGCCCAAATCTATCTGCGCGATTGATGATCATCGTATTTACATTTGGGATATCAATTCCCGATTCAATAATTTTTGTTGAAAGAAGCACATCAAATTTGCGGTTGAGAAACCCGTGAATAATTTCTTCAAGCTGCGCCGGTTTCATTTGTCCGTGTGCAATACCAATTTTTAATTCCGGCATATACCGCAATAAGTAGCCGGAAAATTTTTCAATCGATTGAACACGATCGTGCACAAAATAAACTTGTCCGTTTCGGTGCAGCTCATTCAATATCCAGGTTTTAACTTTCGCCATATCAAACGTTGAAACGATTGTGTAAATCGGCTGGCGGTTTGGCGGCGGTGTTGCAATGATTGATAAGTCGCGCGCACCAAGAAGCGATAAATTTAATGTACGGGGAATCGGTGTTGCAGTAAGTGTGAGCGTATCAACATTAACTTTTATTGCTTTCAACTTCTCTTTCACCATCACACCAAAGCGGTGTTCTTCATCGATGATGAGCAAACCCAAATCGTTAAACTTAATATCTTTTGAAAGAAGCCGGTGCGTTCCAATAACAATATCAACTTTCGATTGCGCCAACTGCTCAACAATTTCTTTTTGCTGCGCCTTTGTTTGAAAGCGTGACAGAGCCGCAACTTTAACCGGGAACTGCGAAAGTCTATCGACAAAAGTATTGTAATGCTGTTCCGCTAAAATTGTGGTTGGAACAAGCAACGCAACCTGCTTCCCATCCTGCACCGCTTTGAATGCGGCTCGAACGGCAATTTCAGTTTTTCCAAAACCTACATCGCCGCAAACAAGTCTGTCCATCGGACTAACAGCGTGCATATCTTGTTTAACTTCTTCCGTTACTTTTGCCTGGTCGGGAGTATCTTCATAAATAAATGAAGCTTCCAATTCTTTCTGCCAAACAGAATCATCGCTGAACGCAAAACCATGAGCAGCTTTTCGTTTTGCATAAAGCACGATAAGCTCGCGTGCAGCTTCTTTAATTTTCTTCTTTGTTTTTTTCTTGGTGTTGCTCCAATCGCTTGAACCGAGCGTTGAAAGCGATGGAGTGATGCCTTCTTTCGATGAATATTTTTTTACAAGATGGAGATAGTTAAGATTGACGTAAACCACTCCGCCGTCATTGTAAAAAAGTTTCATCGATTCTTGTTCAGCTTCGCCGATCTTGATGGTCTCAAGTCCGCCGTATCTTCCAATTCCGAATTCTTCATGCACAACAAAATCGCCCGGCTTGATGGATGCGAATTCTTTATTCCGGTTCTTCTTCAAAGGTTTGTGTGAGGGAAGTTTTGTGCGGTATGGTTTTCCGAACATTTGGTAATCGGTAAGCAGCAGAATTTTTTCTTTTTTGTTGATGAATCCGTCTTTAACCGCAAGCGAAAATATTTTGATTTTCCCCTCGTCAAGAAAGGTTGAAATCTCCTCGCTCAATTCTGAAAAAAGTTCATTCAGCCGGTTTGTCTGCAGATCGTTTTCCGCAGCAATAAAAATTTTGTAATCTTCTTTTTCAAATTGAAGAAGCGTGATTAACAAAACTTTATAATTCGATTTTATTACCGGCGCTTCAGCAAAACCCAACTCAATTTTATTTTCTGATGAACCTATTTCTTCTTCAATGATCCAGCGGGCGGAATCAAAGTTAAGTTGTGTGTGGATAGTTGTTAGTTGTTCTCCGCTTGCAGCAGAGTTAGTTGAGTTTTGGATTATCTCAAGTTCATTTAAAATATCGTTGAATTCATCATCAGCTTTTTCTTTTGTTGCAACATCAGCATTGTCTGCTGAATTTTCTTTCCCAAGATTATTGAGTTCATAAGCTGACGCGAGTAAAACCGGATTCGTTAAATATTCAAAAATATCAGCCTGCCGATTGCCGACTGCTGACTGCTCATTGCCAACTGCCGACTGTTGACCGCCCTGTTCCAAACTACCTGCGATAGTAACTTCAATTGTCTTTTCAATCGAGCGCTGGCTTTCTGGATCAAAAAAGCGAATTGACTCAATAAAATCGCCATCAAACTCAATGCGAACCGGCATTTTTTCGCTGTAGGACCAGAAATCAATTATCGCTCCGCGAACAGAAAAGTCTCCCGGGTCTTCAACAAATTTATCGCGGTTATAATTCAGCAGATTGAAATATTCAATTAAATCGCCATACGTTAAACTCCCCCCGACGGTAATTTTGGTTGTATTCTGCTGGACAACTTGCTTTGACGGAAGCGTACAAGTAAGTAATTCATACGTTGAAAGAAGAATAATTTTTTCGCGCTTAGAAAGTTCGGTAAGCTTTTCCTGCAACGTTTCGGTTTTTAAATCCGTAATTGTTAAAAGATGTTCGGAAAGATCGAGAATGTTCAGTTCAACATTCATTTCCAACACCGCTTGCTCGCTCGGCAGCAGAACCACAATCTGGTTTTCTTTTTCAAAAAGTTCTTTAACAAAAAGACTTTTGGAAGCGCCGTGAAGCGGAGAAATATAGATAGGTTTTGTTACCTGAATTTGAAGATCAGGAAACAACTTTTTATTAAATATTTGCAATTGATTTATGATGTAAGTTGAAGGAAGTAATTCTAAAAATTATCTGTAAATGTTTCCTCTGAAATCAATTTCGTGTATCAGCAGGTTCTCGTTTTGTTTGTCTATTTTAAAAATTATCCGAAGTTTGCCTATGCGCATTCTTACTAAAAAGAATTTTCATGCCGTAATCCAGGAAGTCAGATCATTAAACTCGTCTGCATTAGAAGCATCAGGATGAGCGAAACGTTTTTCAATATCAGCCATTTCCTTTTTTGTTACAACCGGAATAACTGCCTGATACATCTGAAGTCTCTCTTCCTTTAATACTTCACGCACGCCTTCTTTGATCAACTCTTTCAGCATATCGTTTACAACCAACGTATTTGCCATCTCAAACTCCTTTTGAATAATAATTCCACATGTAAAATAGCAAAAACTTCTTTATCGGTTCAATACAAATTAGCGTGATTACAGAAGTAAATCAATTCTCATGTTTGTGCCGTTTTAATTGCTAATTTTGTGTTATGAATTTCATCCCATCATACATTAAACTTAATGCTTCCGGTTTACTTTTAGAGCGTGTGCAGAAAGCGGAAGAAATTTTGAAAGCATGTTCAAGCTGTCCGAAAAATTGTTTGACCGACAGAACGGTTAATGAACCCGGCAAATGTTTAAGCGGTTATCTTCCGATTGTTTCCTCTTACACGGCTCACTTTGGCGAAGAACCGGTTTTAAGCGGAACTAACGGCGCCGGAAATATTTTTTTCGGCAATTGTAATTTGCGGTGTATCTTCTGCCAGAATTATGAGATCAGTCAAAACTGGAAAATTGAAAAAGAACATGAAATCTCTTTTGAGCGGTTGGCTGAAATTATGATCGAACTGCAAAACAGAAAATGCCACAACATCGGATTGGTTTCGCCGACTCACTTTTCCGCACAAATTCTTAAATCAATTTATCTCGCCATACGAAAAGGTTTGCGGCTTCCTATTATTTACAACACGAACGGATATGATTCCATTGAAATGTTAAAACTTTATAAAGACGTAGCCGATATTTATCTCCCCGATTTCAAATACGGAAACAGCGAATACGGAAAACAGCTTTCTAAAGTCGATAATTATTTTGAACAAGCGAAACTTGCCGTAAAAGAAATGTATGAGCAGGTCGGCGATGAGCTTGTTTATCAAGGTGATGTGGTTGTACGTGGATTAATCATCCGCCACCTTGTATTGCCGAACGATCTGGCGGAATCGGAAAAAGTGTTTGAGTTTATCGCGAAGGATTTAAGTTCTAACGTTCATATTTCCGTAATGTCGCAATACTTTCCTGCAAACAAGGCGGAGAAAGAAATTTTGCTCAACCGGACCATCCGCGCCTCCGAATATGAACGAGTTTTAGATTTGCTTGATAAATACAATTTGAAAAACGGATGGACGCAGGAGTTTGAAAGCGAGAAGTTTTACCGCCCAGAGTTTCGTAAAGACAGAATCCAACCTTTTAAAGTTTAACTATAAATCGCGGCGGAAAGATACCCGACAACCTGCTGGTAATCGAGAGAAACTTCTCCGGAGGTTGTACGGTGAATAACTTTCGCTTTATTTTGTTTTTGTTCGATGGCTTTTAATGCAGCAAGAATAAGTCCGCCGCCGCATGCTTCGCTTTTGCCGGAATTCAAATCGCGCATTAATCCATTATAATCAAGCGCCTCAATGTACCCGGCAATTTTTGCATCCATGATATCTGCTTTTTTTTGCGAATGATAATGCGATAGATCCGAACTTACGACGACCAACGTTTCATCATTTAAAACAGAAGAAAGACTTTCAGCAAGCGCTTCAACATAAATTTCATTTTGATCTCCCATAACAACGGGAACGATCGTAAAATTATTTAAAACGGTTTGCAGAAAAGGAAGTTGAACTTCGATAGCATGTTCTTCCCGATGCCCTTCTTTTCCACGGTAAATTCTTTTTGAACCCTTCACTAATAATTCAGAAACATCATGATTCACGGGTACAAGTCCAAGTGGAGTTCCGTAAGCATCGCCGTCATAAATTGAAATGCCGGGAAAATATTCGTGGTGGCTGGGCGAAAGAATTATTACGGTTGAATATTTTTTCCCGTTAATTGCATTGTAACCGTAGGCGGCGGTTAATCCGGAGTAAGCATATCCTGCGTGCGGAGCAATAATCGTATGCAAATTCGGAAAAAGAAAATCGTTTGTTGCTGTATCCAGCATCTTTTGAATTTGCGTTTGTAAAATGCCCGGTTTTTCGGGA
This sequence comes from Ignavibacteria bacterium, assembly GCA_030693705.1. GTDB lineage: Bacteria > Bacteroidota > Ignavibacteria > Ignavibacteriales > Ignavibacteriaceae > UBA1563. Next base: position 52,304 of record JAUYAB010000078.1, read on the forward strand.
TAAAAATATCCGGCAAAATGTGGTGGTCTATTTTCTTTCACCGGTCAGATCTCTGTGTTGTTCTTCGTGAAAAATTTCAGCGGTGAAAGTTTTTATGTTTAAAAATCTTGTGCGCCACCAATAAGGATCAGCGCCGGCTTTTTGACATAACGCCGTTAAAAAATCTTCGACTCCAAATCTGTTTTCAGTTGCCACTTGAGGCAGCAATAATCCATGCGCATCGGGTTCGTCTAAAATCAATCCATGCGTACCAATTTTAATCTCATTATAATTTGAAATCGGAACAGCCGGAGTTAACACTGAAATTTCTATTAAGAGCCGGCCTATTTCTTCGGCTGATACCGGAGGAAATCTCGGATCTTCAAGTGCCGAGAGTCTTGCAACTTCCCAAATAGTTTCTGCAAGCGGGGTGTTTGCAGCAACATAGCCGATACAGCCGCGCAATTGTCTCGACTTTGTTAGCGTTACAAAACATCCCGTGTACATACTAAGCGATGGATGACGTTTATAATCAATTTCCGGCATAGACGGGAACTCTTCATAGATCGATTCAAGAGATTGCCTCGCGATTAAAAGCAAAATTCCCTTTTCATCTTTTGTTAGAAACATAGCTTCCTCTTTAAGTATTCACAAGAATAATTTCCACGATTTGTTTTTCCTTTATAAGAAAAAGGAATTTTTTGTAAACGAAAAACGAATCAACAGCGTAATTAGGAATATTTTTGTTCAGAACATCCGAGAAAAAAAGCAAGTTGTTTGCTGTGTCCCAAATATAAAAATGCTGGATGAATATTTCATCTTTTTTCTCGTGAAAAGTGAAGTAAAGGAAATCACCTTTTTTAATGTATTCGACCTGCCCGGAGAATGAAAAATCTGAAATGGCGTTTCTTATACAATCGAATTGAGGATCCTCATTTAACGGATTAAAAACTTCCGGAAAAAGGTAATCGGTGTATGATTTTTTTGCATGAGCTTCTTCTTTTAAAAGATTAACCTGCGCATATTCTTCGCCAAGGTTGCTGATGATATCACCTGTAAGCAAATCAATTTCCACATAAAACCTTCCTTCAAACTGCTGTTGAAAAGCGATGATCTTTTCGTTGTCGGAAAAGAAATAGGTCAGCGTTTCATTCTGCCAGAGAATTTTCTTCTGCTTCAGATCGTAAGCAAAAAATCCTTTGTGGTGCGGCATATCGGGCTTTCGGTAGAAATGAAAAATAATAATGTCGTTTTCCACCGCTTCAATTCCGATCCATGCTTTTTCTTCAAATTGAAAGTTGGAAAATATCTTTGTTTTGGTTGAAAGATCGTAGCAAGAAAAAAACACTTCTCTTGTTTTGGGATCGCGCTCTTCAAGAACAAGTTTGTCGGTTTCGGAAATCAGTATCCGCCAGATCTGTTTTTTGTTGTTATGCTTTAAATATCTTTTGAATTTTTTTTTGCCGATCATACCGGTTCAAACCTCGCTGTAAAATGACGAAGCATTGGAGCTTCATAAGTAAATTTAAAGCCGCGCATTTTTTCCCGCTGCTTGAAAGTTTCAATTACTACTTCGCTCACATAATCAATATGACTTTGCGTATAAACTCTGCGGGGAATTGCCAAACGAACAAGCTCCATAGGCGGAGAAATCATGTTTCCGTTTTCATCATTCTTACCAAACATTACGCTTCCGATTTCTACAGAACGAATTCCGCCTTCGATATATAAGGCGCAAACAATTGCCTGCCCCGGAAATTGATACGGAGGAATTTCGGGTAAAAACCTTTTTGCATCGAGATAAATTGCGTGTCCGCCGGGCGGTTCAATAATCGGCACTCCGGCAGCGACTAATTTATCGCCGAGATAAGCAACACTGCGAATTCTGTAATGGAGATAATGTTCATCCAAAACTTCTTCCAAGCCTTGAGCAACGGCTTCCAGATCTCTTCCGGCAAGTCCGCCGTATGTTGGAAAACCTTCCGTAACAATTAATAGATTGCGGCATTGCATTGCAAGCTTTTCATCTTGCATCGCTAAAAATCCGCCGATGTTTACAAGTGCGTCTTTCTTTGCGCTCATGGTAATACCGTCAGCGTATGAAAAAATTTCCTGCGCAATTTCAAGCGGTGATTTATCCTTGTATCCCGCTTCTCTTGTTTTGATGAAGTAGGCGTTTTCCGCAAATCGGCACGCATCAATAAAAAGAGGGATTCCATACTTGTTGCAAACTTCTTTCGTTTCGCGGATGTTCTGCATCGAAACCGGCTGCCCACCGCCGGAATTATTTGTAATGGTAATCATACATAGAGGAATATTTTCTTTCCCTTTTTCTTGAATAAATTTTTCGAGTTTTTCAACATCCATATTTCCTTTAAAATCGGCGCGAATTTCAGGATGCTTTCCGATTTCATTCAGAAAATCATCCGCTTCAGCGCCGGAAAACTCAATGTTTGCACGGGTAGTATCAAAGTGGGTATTGTTCGGAAAATATTTTCCTTTTCCACCGACAATAGAAAAAAGAATTTTTTCAGCCGCTCTTCCCTGGTGTGTTGGAATAATAAATTTCATTCCTGTAATTTTTCTTATCGCTTCTTCAAAACGATAAAATGATTTTGATCCGGCATATGATTCATCGCCTTGCATGATTCCCGCCCACTGCGCGGCGCTCATTGCGGAGGTTCCGCTGTCGGTAAGCAAATCGATCAGTACATCATCTGCATGAATGAGAAACGGATTGTATCCGGCATCTTTTAAAATAATTTCGCGCTCTTCTTTTGTAGTAAAACGTATCGGCTCCACAGATTTTATTTTGAATGGTTCAATTATGGTTTTCATAAAACTTTTCTTATTAATTTTTAAAATATTACAAGTAAACTACTTCAATAGTTTTTGAGAGACAAATGGTTCAAAGAGTAAAAGAAGTGTTGATTTATATAATGAGTTTGTTTTGGTGTGATTAACGATAAAGGAAGGGGAAAATAACACAAAGGTGTTATTCTCTAACCTGAAGTTTTATTTAAATTCATTTTACTATTTTATTCAAATTTAGTAATATTGCAGGGCAACGAATTGAATTGTTCTGCAATGTTGAGTTAATCTAAAATAATTTAACTAATTATCATTGAAAGGGATTTATATGAAATTCTATGCTCATCTTTTTGTTGTTACTTTTATTTTCTTTCTCGTACTTACCGGTTGTAAGAAAAATGATGATGTAACCGATCCGGGAACAACTACAGAAACACTTTCCGATGACGAAGTGGCAGACGCTGTTGCAAAATCATTGGTTTCAGGTGAAAGCGGCTGCGGACTTACCGGAGTCGTTAATATTTCAGCGGAAAACTCAAACGGTACAGTTTTAACTCTGCAACCAAATAATCTTAACGCTCCCAATATTGATTCCACCATTCACAAAACAGGCAACACAACCTATGCAACTTATGATTACTACCTTTCTTTGAAAATTCGTTTTATAAAAAAGGGACAGGAATATCTAATTTATCCGCCTACCTGTGATACCGCAAAAGTAAATATCATGGCGTATGGCAGCGTTACGGCAAAAACCGGAAGATATTCTTATCATGATTCCACTTATCTAAGCAACACTTATTTATCAGGCATTTCTCCATCGTCTGATACGATAACTTTAAGTGGTATTGCTTACTATTTCAGTACCTTTACCGTTACGGCAACAAATAAGACTTACACGCTGGCAACGATGATGACCTTTACTTCATTGAAAGCGCCGAAATCAACCAATCAAATTTCAAGCGGTACGGTAACCGTTGCTTTGGAAGCTACGCTGAAATCCGGTAAAAAAGTTAACTATACGGGAACGATTACTTTTATTGGAAATCAAACTGCCACATTAACTTTTAATGGCAAAACATATACTATCAATTTGAATTCAGGTTCCGTTACTGTGTAACTCATGGTGATCCGGTTCTGATGAAAACTCATCTTAATCGTAATCGTAATCTTACTCGTTTTTAGATAGCTAATGCAGATTCAGCCAAAGGCTGACAGGTAAGAAAAAGATTATGATTACGATTAAGACATCAATTCCGTTTTTTGCGTAGCGTAAGTGTGTAATTATTTAATAAACATAAAGGAAAAAGAAAACATGAGCGAATTCGAGAATCAACCACAAAGCGAGCAAGTTCCTATTGAAGAACAAGAACCGGAATTAAGTCATTCCGATAAACTTGTGGGAGTTTTTTCAGAACCGGGGAAAACATTTGCAAGCATCGCCAAATTTCCGATCAAAACAATTGACTGGCTGCTTCCCGTTTTAGCAATGTTTGTAGTCGTTATCATTTCTCAAATTATCATGATGGGCAATCCTCAGATAAAAGCTGAGATGAAACAGAAACAGATGGAGCCAATTGAAAAACAGCTTCAAGAGCAGGTTGATAAAGGAACTATAACAAAACAGCAAGCCGAAGAACAAATGCAAACCATGGAAGATCAGATGGATAAAATGGGTGGTACGATTGGTAAAGTTTTTATGGCTATCAGTATTCTGGTTATCGGTTTTATCGCTTATTTGGTTATCGCCGGCTTCTATTTCTTGGTGATAAAATTTATTTTTAAAGCGGATGGGACATACAAGCATGTATTGGTAACAACCGGATTAACCAGTTACATCGGTATTATCAGCATGGTGCTCGTAACTATCTTTGCATTGTTTACCGGAAAAATGGCGCGTGATGTTTCTGCGGCAACTTTATTCTCTGTTGATGCGAAAACATTTGTCGGTTTTCTCCTTGCAAAATTGGATGTCTTCTCAATATGGATGTACTTTGTTATAGCGTTGGGAATGACAAAACTTTTTAATGCAGGTGATTCTAAAAAATACTACTATTTTATATTCGGCACATGGATAGTATGGAGTTTCATCGTCTTCTTCTTGATGAAATCAATTCCCTTCCTACAAAACTTTGCTTAACAATTCCTAAATGATGAATGCAGAATAAACGTTTAATTTATTCTGCATTCATGTTTAACAAGCACGCGGCAAATCGTTTATTCTTATTCAATGTTTACTGTAAGCGTATCGATAGCAGAGTTGTTTGACAAACCGGTGTTGTCTATAACTTTAAGTTCAACTTTGTAAACACCGGGTTTTTCAAAAACATGGCTACACTCAATCCCTTCTTTCGTTGTCCCATCTTCAAACCGCCAGATGTATTTTGATATCGCACCATCGGGATCGGATGATTTGTCTGCTCTGAGTTTTACCGGTTTGTTGGCAAAACCGTTAATCGATTTTTCGGTTACGGCAACCGGCTGAGCATTTACAAAGATCTGCTTTTTGTAAAATGAACCGTTACAACTTGATGCAGAAGATGTACTTATTGTAAGCATGACGGTATATTTGCCCGGTTTGGCAAATGAATGCGTTGCGTTTTGAAGTTGCGCAGAAGTGCCGTCCCCAAAGTCCCATCTATACCCGGTAATCGAAAATCCTTTTGCGATTGAAGAAGAAGCGTCAAACGAAATATTCTCGTTTGTGGCAGCGCTATCAAGGCTTATGTAATTGGCGATTGGAGATTCAATTGCGGATACAATTAATTCATCGGCGCTGGTATTATCGCATTGCCCGACTTGCTCACCGGTTATAGTAAGAAGCGCTTTATAAACTCCCGGTTCTTTATAAACATGCGCGATTTTCTCACCGCTTCCGGTGTTGCCATCACCAAAATCCCAAAAGAATCCGTTTACGATGCCGTCTGAATCTGTAGATTTGCCGCCGTCAAACTCAACCGGTGAGCCGGCACAAACTGTCTTATCGGCGCCGGCAATTGCTACGGGAGATTCAGCCACGGTAATAATTTTTGTAGCGATTCCGTAATTGCATTCAAGTCCCGAATTATCAACTACTTTTAATTTTGCCTGATAGACGCCTCCTTTTTTGAAAGCTTTCGTAACGATTTGACCTTCAGCGGTTGAGCTGTCACCGAAATCCCAATAATATTTAAGCTGTCCGCCTTCAGGATCGTATGAAGCGGAGGCATCAAAACTTATTACTTCTCCGCCGCATGCAATTACATCCGGACCGGCATTAGCTGCCGGCGGAGCGTTAATCTCAAGAACGCTGAAAGCTTGAGCAGTTGAATTACTTAATCCATGTTGATCATCCACGGTTAGAATGATCGGATACTTGCCGGGTTTCTTAAAAATGTTGTTTACTTTTTCACCTTCTATTTTTGGAAAATCAGCGCCAAAGTTCCACGAATAGATCAGCTTATCCCTATCGTTATCGGTTGAAGTGGATGCGTCAAAATTAACGATCAGATCGCAAGTGCTTGCAATATGATTAATTCTTGCTACCGGAGCCGTATTTACAAAAACGGAAGCGGTATCAACTCCAATATTATTTGAAACGTTCATATTATCCTTTACTGTTAGAATTGCCAGATAAAGTCCCGGCTCGGTAAATTTTCTTTTTACCTGAGCTTTATCGGCTGAGGACTTTCCATCGCTGAAAGACCATTGATAAGAGACAATTTGACCGTCGTTATCAAACGAATGTGAACCGTCGAACGTTAACTCTTCGTTAGGAGCGCACTGTTGGTCAATTCCGGCTTTCGCTATTGGTCGATCATTCACCGTTACAATTAATTGATCTGAATCTAAAGCTTCGGGATGACCCGATTCATCTTTGACCGTAAGCTCAACCGTATATTTACCCGGCTTGCTAAAGATATATTCCGCATTTATCTGATCCGAGAAAGGTTTGCCGTCAACAGTCCATTGATATTCATTTATTTTTCCATCGGGATCAACTGATCTTGATGCAGAGAATCTCGCTGTTTCGTTTTGCGCTATTAAGATATCGGATCCGGCATCGGCAACCGGAATCGCATTTATCTTTACCTGAAACTCTGTTGAGGTTTGCGCGTTACTCAGACCGGAATTATCGGTAACCGTAAGTCTAACCTTAAAAATTCCCGGAGATTTATACGTGTGTATAGTCTTAATATCATTGCTTGAAGAGCCGTCGCCAAAGTCCCAGAAAAATTTTATTATCTGTCCGTCACTGTCGGTTGATTTTGAAGCATCAAAACTAATTTCTCTCTTTGTTGAATAAATATCACCGCCACCGATAGCAACCGGAGGAGCATTAACCCGAACGGTTTTTACAACTGATGTAGTTGAAGTTAATGTTCCCGAATTATCAGTAACCGTAAGTTTCACTTCATAAGTGCCGGGTTTAGCATAGGAATGTTCATTCTTAATTCCGGAAGCCGTAGCGCCATCTCCGAAATCCCATTGGTAAGAAATAATAGTGCCGTCCGGATCGGAAGACTGAAAAGCATCAAACAAATCAGTTTGTGAAATTGCCAGATAAGCATCTTTTCCGGCATTTGCTATAGGAGGCGCATTAACAATAATTTTTAGTTTCGCAATGGCAGAACTATTTGAGACCGCAGCATTATCTGTAACTTTAAGTGATACATCATAACTTCCCGGTTTATTAAATTCATGTTCTGCTTTCGCTCGGGTTGAGCGTGAGCCATCTCCGAAATCCCATTCGTAATTAACGATCTCACCGTCTTTATCGCTGCTGTTTGAAGCGTCAAATGCAATCTTTTCGTTAACGGCAATAGTTCTATTTTCTCCCGGTACTGCCGTTGGGCGTGCATTTACCCAAACAAGTAGTGAATCCTTGTTAAAGTTACATGGTGAAATTGAATTATCTTGAACCGTGAGCATTACGGAATATTTCCCCGGAAGTGTGTAAGTGTGTGTTATCGTCTTCCCAAGTCCTTCTTTGCCATCGCCAAAATTCCATGAATAGAGTTTAATATTACCATCGTTATCATAAGAGGCGGAAGCATTAAAGTTTACGGTCTCGTTTGGTGCAGCGGTAATATTATTTCCTGCTTTTGCTACCGGTTGATCGTTTATGGTTACAGTGAAATTAGTGATAACGCTATTTTCAATTTGTCCGGAACCATCGCGTGCGATTAATTCTACATCGTACGTTCCCGGTCCTGCAAACTGACGAATTACCTTGCATCCATTATCAATTTTCCCATCGTTGAATTTCCAAAAAAATTCAATCGGATCATTTTCTTTGTCAAAACTTGAACAACCGTTCAGCTCAACAGAAACGCAATCGGGAAGGTATTGTTCGTGATGATTAATCACCGGTCTGGTATTTTCTCCAGGTACTTCCACGGGGAGTTCGATAGGAATTGGATTGTTCTTTGAATCGGTTACGTAAAAAGCTACATCATTAATAATTTTGCCGCCGGGTCCAAATTGAATTGCACACTTTTTGTTTAACTCATAAGGTTTTAAAGTAACAGTCTGTTTGAACCATTGCCCGTTTTCGGAGGAACTTAAAACTATTCCTGAACGAAAAGGAGTTTGAAGTAAAAGCCCCGTTCCATCTCCATCAAAATTATGAAGTACAATTACGGAATCGTTCCCTGGAGACATGAATTTTAACTGCACGGCTTTTTGATGAATAAGCAGCCTTATTGTTGGAGCATAAGAAAATATTTGAAGTCCTTCAACAGGAAGATTTTCCGAAATGGAATTGCTTACGGCGACATCAAAAACGTTTGCGTCATTGCCTTCTCTACCTTTAACAACCAACTTGAAGTAATAATAGTTATCAATCAGTTCTCCCTGTTGTGGTGTAAAGTTCGAAAGCGGGAACCAATAATTATCCAAAAGTCCGTTCCAGCTTGCAACCATCTCTTTTATTAATGTACCGCTGAAAGGTTCAACCGGGTGTTCGGCTGGAATGAGATTACTTTCGTTTGAAAACACTCCGGCGCCCCCGTAAAACGCAAAAGATGTTTTTGTGTTCCACTCGCCCCAGCTCTGGTCAAGACCTTTGCCGCAGTCTATGTCAAATATTTTTAGATAAAGTTGTTCGGAAACCGACTTAGGAATTTTAATAAAAAATATCTGATATGAGTTTGGATCTCCCTCTTCGCGGTTCGCTTCCGAACCATAATTAACAAATAACGATTTTTGCTGAGGAAACAGAGCCGTACTTAATAACGCTATCAAGACAAACAAAAATTTTGTGCTTAGTTTTTTCATATTAAAACCTAATTGGTTTTTGAATTTCATATTCTTTTTTATTCCCAAGTTGATCTTCAAGAATAAATGATTTCAACACGAGTTCTTTTATATTTCCTTCTACCAGCGATAAATCAACGTTGTACTGCATGGTTGACTCGTTTAATTTCATGATAAAGGATTTATCTTCTCCATCCGATTTAAGTATAGCGACAGCCGTTTTCTTGAGTTCAGATTCATCTTTTGCCGTCAAACTTAACTGAAGAAAAATGACATCTTTTTTGTTTTCAGCTTTTACGCTATTCGCAACAAGTCCCGGAGGATTTTGATCAAGAAATATTTTTTGCTTTAATACATTTCCCTTAGCGTTCATCTCTCCGGCAAACGTAATACTGTTCATCCCTTGAGAAAGAGTTAGTGATTTGCTGAATCCGCCATTCTGAATTGGTGTTTCTTCATTATTAATAAAAAGTCTGTCGGAATTTATTATCGTTCCTTCGAGCTGTAATTGAGTTTGATTTGTGCGTTGAGGTAAAGGATTTTTAAATTGAATAACGGGAGTAATTTGTTTCACCAATAACTGAATATCCTGCGTTCTGATAAAGCCTGCCGGAGTTGTAATTGTTAATTCAATATTTTCTTCCGTTCTTATTATTTCCGTATGAATATTGAATGCTCCAACGGTGTCTGCATACGAAACGGTTTTCTGACCACTGCTGCTTTTGATCAATATTTCTGATAGCGGGCGAGTAAGACCCGATAGATTTGCTTTTTTCGAGGTTAAAATAAATGATTCGACCGGCGCTGAAAGTTCCCTGTTTTCAATGTAAAGTTTAACATCGGGGTTCAGTTCACATATTACCTTTCTGATGTATCCGGTTTCATTCAAAGCCTTATCTGTAACAGTAAAAGAAATTTTATTAATACCTTCATTAAGTTCAATCAGCTCTTTGAAGGCGCCATTGGCATCGGCGATAATCACCCGGTCATTTATTTTTACCGGAAGGTCGGGTTCGGTTTCGCCTTTTACAACAAGTTCTTTTTTCTTTGTAATAAAATAATCAGACGGACTATTGATGATAAGATATGGTTTATTCTTATCCTTTATTATGGTGAAGTAATTGTATTTTCCAAATTTTCCGGGAAATCCCGCATCGTCTATTGCGGCGATATGCCAGTAATAAACTCCCGGGTTGAGTGAACTCATTTCAATTTTGGTATCGCTAACTGTTTTATTTATACTTTCTATTTTCTTGAAACGTGTATCCGAAGCAATTTCAAACCAGTAATATTTTGCTCCCGTAACAGAATTCCATTTGAATTGTATTTTGTTTGTGTAGAAGACGGATTGATTTGACGGTTCTACTAATCCCGGAGGCGCTAACAAATCTTTCGGTTGAGAAGGCACGCCGGAAGTTGGAACAATCGAACCCTGATTTTCCTTTACTACTACCGAAGTGTTTTTTGCCGTTAACTCTATCTCACCTTCATAATTAGCAACCTTAGTGTTCTGTTCGTTTTTTTCTACCCAAAAGCTGCGAGACTTAATGTTGGCTTTCAATCCGGGAACATCAATATCAAATTTTTTCTTTGGATTTTGAAGAAGGTAGGCAAACGCATCTCCTTTAACAAGTTTAACCGTTGATTCGGTTTTCTTTTTTAGAAGATCGATTCTTGATTTCTGGATTACCGCCTGTGAATTTTCGTTCAGTCGAATTCGGCTTAGGTCATAGAATGTAATCTCAGCCAAAGAACTGGAAAGTGTTCTTGCCCTGTCTTGTTCAAATAGTTTTGCGTAAAGATCGGCGTCCGACCAGATCGGTTCAATTGCTGCTTTCTTCTGAACATCTCCCTTTTTAAAAGTGATGGTAGCGTCTGAAGTTTTATTTCGCTTTAATGTAGTCTGTTCAAACACTTTTAGAGCAATTCCTGCGGATTCATCTGCAAAATCGGAAGCATCTTTTAATCTTGCATTATTTTTAGCTGCCTTTGATTTTTCCAAAATATCTATCGCTTTTTTAAGATCGTTCTCAAAAAAAACTTTTGCGCCGGCGTCCGTGGCTTTTTCAATTGCATCGTTAGCTTTAGCTGTTTTTTGTAAAAGAGAAGCGTAAAGTCCGGCTGGTATTTTTAAGACTGCCCCATCTTTTATCTGAAGAGGAGATTCAAGGTTATTGTAGGTTAAAATCAATTTCCACTGGTTCGGATCACCAAAGTATTTTTGCGATAGTTCCCGTAAGCCTTCTTTGCCGGTAATTTTTACTTCTAAAAAATCCTTGTTTTGCGGATAGAGTTGTACGGAATAAAACATGAGTACAACGGCAATGACGTTCCGTAGTTCCGTCTTATTTTTTTTTGAATAATTCATGAGCAAATAAATTATTAATTAAAAGTGATTTTACCCTTCTGAAATATTTTGTCTTACGAAATGTGTCAATCAAAACTCTACTAAAAATAGTTAAAACATCTAAAAAAACAAACGACACCTTAAAAACAAACCGGGATTGGAAGCCATCAATCGGAATTCATTTCATCCGGTAATAAACGTCTCATAATTTAAATTGAGAAAATTTCATCATCATCAGGGTGTTCACACTTAGTATCAATTGGAAACATTACGATGAATTCAGCGCCCTTGTTTACTTCACTCTTCAACTCAATTTTTGAACCCAAAATTTCAAGTAACTTTTTAACTATCGACAAGCCAAGACCTGTTGAATTCTCTCCCGCAGTGGGTCGTGCTGAGAGTTTTGCGAACTTACCAAAAACTTTTTTCTTGTCCTCATCGGAAAAGCCGGGACCCTCATCCCTTATACCAACAAGGATATTGTCGTCTAACCTGGTAACACGTATAAAAATATTTTTGTTTGATGGGGAAAATTTAATCGCGTTTGATAACAAGTTATCAAATACTTGTATCAAAGTATTTTTATCAGACATAACAATAATTTGCTTGTCGGGAATTTCTGCTATCAACTGGATTTCTTTTTTTTCTGCGGCTGTTTTATAAATATCTATTAGACCTGAGAGAAGCATATTAAGAGCAACTTGCTTCAGTTCAATTTTTACTTTTCCCTGTTCAATCGCATTTACATCAAGGAGGTTTTTTATGATATCAAACATTCTGTGAGATGAATCCACAATCATTTTAACGAAATCAGTTAGGGTTTCCTTGGGCAAGGCGGGATCGTCAAGAATGATTTCGCCAAAACCTTTTATGGAGACAAGCGGATTTTTAAGATCATGAGCAGCTATTCCTAGAAATTCATTCTTTTCATTGTTAAGATCCCAAACATTCTGATACTGCACTCTTAGTTCATCATTAGCTTTCTTTAGTTCCTCAGTCCTTTGTTCAACTTTTACTTCGAGGTTCTTGCTATAATCTTCAAGAGTTTTGTTCTGTTCTTCAATCTTATGAAAATTTTCTTTTAGAGAGCCGCTCATGTGGATGAGTGAATCTTCAAGTTCACCGATGGAATCCTTTACCTTGTAATTTTTATCGACATCAAAATTACCTGAAGAAACCGATTTAGCAAGATTTGCCATAGAGAAAATCGGTTTGCTAATATTTCGGGAGAACATCAATGCCCCGATAGCCGCGATGATAATAGCGGCAAGGATCCAAAGTCCTACCACCTCAAACAGATGATCAACCAAAGCATAAGCTTTTTTATTATTGATCTCGGCGACAACAGCCCAATTAAGATGCATCGGGAACGAGTAACAAAAAACAACATTTTCATTTTTGTAGTTCTTATAACTTAGCACTCCGCTGGCGCGGCTCGTTTTTTTGAGCATCGCTTTAATCTCATTAACGAAGGAACTGTCAACAACATTGCCGGATGAATCGGTTTTGAACAAAGATCCTTTTTTTATAGAAATAACCGATATCGAACCAACTTTATTAAACGGATGATTAACAATTTTATCACGTATTTTTTTAAGGTTGATCTTGGCAAAAAAATACAACCCTTCATTTTGGTTACCATTTACCCGCGATAGATAATTGGAAATCCATTGGTTGCTTTTTTTATAATAAACGGGCTCGGAAAGTTTAATATTGTTATCAAGCATGTCAACGATGTCGGATTGGAAGGATCGGTAGAGTGTATTGATAGCTTCGTTTGTAAGCGGTGTGTGATCATCGAGTTTTTCTTTATGTACTTCCAGAACTTCACTAAACGAAGAAGGTGAATTTCGATAAACTAACATGACAGAGATAATCTCATCGATATTCTTAATCCCGGTAAGCAGAAAATTTACTTTTCCTTTAGCATCAAGGGATTCATTATTTAACCCGCTTTTTATAAACTCATAATTCTGATCAAGTTTTACACTTACGTTGTCGAGTTCTTCGGAAAGTTTATCCGCCGTATAGATAAGTTCATCGTTGCGACTGCTCTTTAACTCATCCTTGGTGGCATTGATAGAAAAAATTCCGATAACCAATGCCGGCAAAACCGCAAGGGCGATCGTAAGAAATACCAGTTTATAATGCCATCTAATCTGCACCATCTTGTTGCTCTTAGAGATAAATGTAAACGGTCTTCACAGAAATTACTTCCCCAACCTGAATTAGGCGATTATCTAAAAAATTAAATTAATATTCTGAACGAGAAGAACCGATAAATAAAGTTTGTATAATTTAGTGGCAAATTGCAACATTCACTCAATAATCCAAAACGCTTTTCTTTAAACCGTTGAACTACATAGATAAAATAATCAAAACAATCCGCTTAAATAACGGACGAAATACGGTTAAAGTTTTCTAAGAGAAGTTAAAACGCGGAAAAATTATATTTGAGTGTATTCCCGGCATCTCATAGAAACAAGAGGGAATCCATACATATAAATCAACTACCTAAGAAGAAAAATTATCGAGAAAAACAATTCCGGATTGTGTCTGTAAGTATTTTCTTCTCAAAGGGTTTTTGCAAATATGTAGTAAAGCCTTTTTCGTGTAAGAAATCTTCTCTGTTGCGAAAGTCATATCCCGTCATTGCAACAATAGGAATGCTCTTATAATTGTCTAATTTTCTTATTTCCGCCGTCAACGCAAAACCATCCATACCGCGTCCAAGATTTATATCCATCAAAATTAGCGAATACTGATCTTTGCCGATCATCTGTAAAGCTTCCGCATCGTTGGCGGCACTACTCAAATCATAGCTTGTTCCCAGAAAAAATTTGATAACTGTAACATTGATACCGTTGTCTTCCACAATAAGAATTTTGTTTGGAATTTTTGGAGCAGTGTAAATTTGTTTGTCCGCTAACCCTGTTACCGGTTTTTGCATCTTTTTTATTAAGGGGAATTCGATATAGAAAGTCGAACCCTCAAAAGGAATGCTTTCACACCGAATCTGCCCGCCCATCAAATTTGCGATTTTATGTGCAATGGTTAGCCCCAAACCGATTCCTTCGTGAGTTCTTCCAAGCCCCTCGCTGGTCTGTCTGAAATCTCTAAAAATAATAGGTTCATCTTTTTTGTTAATCCCAATCCCTGTATCAGCTATTGAGATAACCGCAAGGTCTTTTCCGGAACGATTAACCGCTTCAGCTTTGATTTTTACACCGCCTTTCTCGGTAAATTTAATAGCGTTATCAACAATATGGGAAATCATATTAATTACCGCGCTTTCATCACCTGAGATAAACAGCGGAGAATCGGCTTCGACACGATAATAAAGGTTTTTTGCATTTGCCTTTGGTTGTTTGTCTTTCGTTAACCCGGCAATTAATGACTGCACATTTATTTCTTTAGAGATGTAATTAAATTTGTTTGACTCCAGGCGAGCCAGATCGAATATGGAATCAAGAACGATGGCAAGTCTTTTTCCGGAAGAATAAATTCCCGTAATTATGTCGGTCTGCCTTGGATCCGTATTCTCTTCAAGAAGCATTCTGGATAATCCGATAATACCATTTAGCGGGGTTCTAAATTCATGGTTGAGGTTATTTAATAAATTTGATTTGAAGATATTTGATTCTTCAATTATTTGCCTGCCCTTTTTAAGTTCAGCTATACTTTTATGAAGCAGATTGTTTGTTTTTGTTAACTGGGTAGTGCGTGCTGCAACAATTTTTTCTAATTCATTCTTATGCCGATGTAACTCCTCTTCGGTCTTCTTAAGTTTTGCTAAAGAATTAATAGTAGCAAGAAGCTCTTTTTCATCCATTGGTCTGGCAAGATATATTTCCGCACCGGCATTCAGTCCGGTAATTCTATCCTGTGATGAAACACGATAGCTGCTAATTAACACAACATAGGCGGATTTTAGAATCTCATTGCTTTTTATTTTATAGCAAATGTCCATCCCATTTTTATCGGATAATAAAACATCAAGGAGAATGATATCAGGCAAGAATTTTTCGGCAATTTCAAAGCAGGCGGTTTCGGTCGCAGCGATAGTAACTTCATACCCCGCGCAGGAAAACATGTACGAATACAGTTTTAATATTTCCTTATCATCATCAACAATTAATATTTTCATAAGATGTATAAATTAATTGATAAATAGCTTTTCCAAATTACAATTAAGTCTGTTTTAATCAAAATATAATACCAATTCACTGCACATTGATTAAATGTTGCGTTATTCATTTCTAATACATCACAAAAACTTAAACACCTAACTACCTTTACAAGAGTAAAGTTCATAACTACAAAATACTTTGCGGGTCAATATCGAAAAAGATTTTTACATCTTTGTATTTGCTCTTCCGGTTGAACCGCATAAATGACTCGGAAATTGCTTTCCTTAAAATACTCCCCGAAGGATCGGTAACGCGATCAGTTTTTAAAACTATTTGAAAGCGGTATTCACCCTTCAGTCTTGCAAGTACTGCAGAAGTTGGCGAGGTAATTTTTAAATATTTTTTAAACGCGAGCAGTTCGTTATAAAATTCTTTCATCGCGCCGAGCGCTTTTTTTTCTTCTTTATCTTTCGCTTCAATTACGGCAAGCCGCATAAACGGCGGGTAACCGCGGTGTTCGCGGTCAAAGATTTCTTTTTTATAAAATCCGTCGTAATCATTTTGCAAAACTTTTTGCAGTACGAAATGTTTATCGTTCTGCGTTTGGATTACCACTTCTCCTTCAATTTTACTTCTACCCGCTCTACCGCTAACTTGCGTTAAAAGCTGAAATGTTCGTTCATCCGCACGAAAATCAGGAAGCCATAAATTTGTTTCAGCCGAAATAACGCCTACAAGGGTAACGCGAGAAAAATCCATTCCCTTTGCAACCATCTGTGTTCCGACAAGTATATCGATCGCTCCGTTTTTAAAGTTAGAAAGAATCGTTCCTAAATTTCCCTTTTTTGAAATTGCATCTGAGTCAATTCGTTCAAGCACCGCGTTCGGAAAGTAATAGGCGAGTTCATCTTCAACCCGCTCCGTTCCCGTACCAAAATACTTTAGATGCGGTGAGCCACAGTGATTACAAGCCGGCGGAGCTTCTTTTGCAAATCCGCAATAATGGCAGTGCAAAGTATTTTCGTTAATGTGATAGACAAGCGAAACAGAACAATTGTCGCATGTTTCAATTTGTCCGCACTCAACACAATAAATCTGCGTAGCAAACCCGCGCCGGTTTTGAAGCATGATCACTCCTTCTTTTTTCTTCAAACGTTCTTCAATTTTTTCAAGCAGCGTTTTAGAAAAAAAACTTTCCATTCGATTAAGTTTTTTCTCATCGTTAATATTCACTAAGGTGATCTTCGGAAGTTTTGCATCATCCACTCGTACCGGAAGATTCAGCAGATGATATTTCTTTGCGGTTGCAAGGTACATGCTCTCAACAGACGGTGTAGCCGAGCCAAGTAGAACCGGGCAATTTGAAAATTTTGCGCGCATCAACGCTGCATCTTTTCCGTTATAGCGGGGAGTTTCATCCTGTTTATAACTGCCGTCATGCTCTTCATCTACAATTATAAGACCGATGTTTTTAAGCGGAGAAAATAGAGCAGATCGAGCTCCGATTACAACTTGAGATTTCTCATTTAAAATATTTTGCCAAGAATCGAACCGTTCCCCCGGCGACATTTTACTATGAATGACCGAAACAATCCCTTTAAAATTATTCGTCAACCGCGCTGTCATTTGCGGTGTTAATGCAATTTCAGGAACGAGAATAATTACTGTTTTGCCCAGCGCTAAAACTTTTTTTACAAGTTCAATGTAGACTTGCGTTTTACCGCTGCCGGTCACCCCATGCAGAAGAAAAACTTTGAAAGCGGAATTATGAAGAAACGGATAAACTTCATCCAACACTTTGTTTTGATCGGATGTTAAAGCAAAGTCAATCAGTTCTTCGGAATAAGGTTCTTGAAACGTTCGCTCGATCTGTTTTTTAACAATTGTAACAATTTCTTTTTTTTCTAATCCCTTAATAGAAGCTGCGGAAGCTTTCGTCTCAAGCAAAAGCTGTTGCAGCGGCATTTCATGCTGTCCCGACACAAGTTTCAATAAAACATCAACTTGTTTTGGTGATTTATTTTCAATCGTGGGAATAAACTCATAAACTTCTTCTGTTGATTTTAAAAGTTTAACGGATAGAATTGTTTTAATGCGGACTTTCGCTTTCTCTGTTTCATCATGAATAGTAATCACACCCATTTTTTCCAATGTGCGAAGCGGTGAAAGAAGATTTTTTCTTTTTGCTTGCTGTTGAAGCTGGTGATAACTAATCGCTTCGTTTTCCGCGAATATTTTAAGCAGAGTTTTTTGGATCGGAGATTTTTTTCTGCCATCGTCTAATAATCGTTGGGCAAAACCAACATCGGCAGAAAAATGTTTCCTGGATTGTACTTCCGTTCCCGGAGGAATTGCAAGCCGGAAAGCCTCTCCGAGCGAACAAAGGTAATATTCGGAAAGCCATTCATAAAACTTAATTGAAGTGGAATCAAAGATGGGAACAGCGTCAAGAACATCATAGATGTTTTTTAATTTTTCTGTAACGGAAGTTTCCTCGCTTACAGTTACAATAAATCCTGTTAACACCCGCTTGCCGAAAGGCGCTACTACTCTTACTCCAACTTGAACTTGCTCTTCAAATTCACCGGGAACCGTGTAAGTAAAGGCTTTGTTAAACGGCAGCGGAAAAACTACTTCAGCATACACGGGAGGAAATTCCAATTTTCAAAAAACAAATCACAAGATGAGAAAGCAGGTTTGTCATTGGTTAATGATCATTTAAGGAGCCAGGTTTATAAAATGGCGCAAGCTCGCGAAGATCATCAAGATTAACATCGGTAAGCATTTCGAACTTCAATATCTTCTCGTTTTCTCCCCAGATGACTCTTTTAAAATTTTTAGCAGGCACTATGGTTCCGTTCGTAGAAATAATACTATCTCCCTCTTGAACCGTCAAGAAATAATATCCGTCTTGAAATTGAATTCCCTCAACCACATTTACATCTTGGAACTTAAAACTAACTTCTCCATTAAGTTTTTTATCTGTGATAAAAAGTCTACGGGCTGTAACTTCTTTTCCCTCTGATTTTTGCGAGAAGACAAATTCATCACTCTTTAATAATTTGTTGAAGAGATTGTCTTTGTCTTCGTTGAACTCTTTATTGCCAAGCGCATCTGATTTCAGATCGTAAAAACTTACCTTAGCTTCTCCCGATTTTTTCCCGTCAACAGCTATTTCATACGCTACTTTTTGATAAACCAAACACCCTGAAAATGACAGCGCTGCAAAACACAAAATAAAAATTGATCTTACTTTCATAGCTTTTCTCTCATTGATTTAACAAATAATTAAACGACCGCTTTCTCAAGCAGCGTTAAGCTCTGAGTATCAACATCAAGCTCCGCGTTAATTCCAAACGGCAGCGTAAATTTATTAACAATATGTCCGAACGACAAACCGTAAAGCACCGGAATTTTTAATTGAAATAATCGTTCGCGTAAAACTTCGGATAGAGTAAAAGAATTTGATATGCCGGATTGATCAGGTTTTGATTCACATTTGCTGAAGACGCCAAGCGCCACTCCGGAGGCGTGTTTGAATTTCCCGGCTTGGATCATTTGCGTCAACATTCGATCAACACGGTACGGCTCTTCGCCAACTTCTTCTAAAAATATAATTTTTCCTTTTGTATCAATATCGTATTTTGTTCCGATTAACGAAGCCACGATCGATAAATTTCCGCCAACAAGTTTCCCCCTTGCTTTACCATTACGAATTACAAATGGTTTATATTCACTCTTACCTGCATCTTCTTCAGCGCCGTACAGTGTTAGTTTTGCTTGCGGATTCATCAGCACATTTTTAAAATTGTTAACACTGAATTCGTTAAAAGTAGAAGTTGCTACCGGACCATGAAAGCCAACTAATCCTGTCTCAGCATAAATTCCATACAACAAAGCAGTGATATCGCTGTAACCAATGAGTATTTTGGGATTGCGTTTGATTAAATCATAATCAAGAAAATCTAAAGTTCTCGCGCAGCCGTATCCACCGCGTACACAAACTATGCCGTCAACTTTTTTATTTCCGAACATTTCGTGCAAATCTTCTGCTCGCTCTCTATCGGTTCCGGCAAAATAACCATAACGTTTTAAAATATTTCTTGCAACAATAACTGAAAATCCTAGAGATGTAATATTTGTTTTTGATTCTTCAAGTTGGTCTTCTGTAATAAAACCACCGGGAGAAACCAACCCGATTGTATCGCCGGTTTTTAGTCTTTTCGGCTTAATGGTTTTGGTAGAAGATTCAGCAAAGACATCTTTCTGAGACAATAATAAAGAAGCTGAAACTGCTCCAAATGCTGAAAGAAAATTTCTTCGTTTCATAAACAATTCTTCGTTACCATTTTTTTCTTTTCCAGACAAAGGTTAACGCTGCCACCGATACCGACGCAAAGCTCATTATAATCCAAAATGCAAAAGGATGACTGGATAAAGGTATATGAACGTTCATGGAAAAAGCGCTCACTACAAACGTCGGTACCATGATTCCGATTGTAATTATATTTAATGTTTTCATCAACACGTTTAAGTTGTTGCCAACAATCGAAGCACGCGCATCCATTAGGCTTGCGAGGATGTTTGAGTAGATATCTGCTTGGCGTAAACACTGACTGTTCTCAATCAGCATATCATCAAGGAATTCAGTTTCTTCTGTTGTAAACCCGATCTTTGCTGTACTGTTTTTCAACTTAACGAACAGTACGCCGTTTGAACTGATTGAGTTTAAATAATAAACCAAACTTTTTTCAAGCGAAAACAAATTGATAAGATAACTGTTCTCCATTGCTGCGTTGATTTTTTTTTCGAGTTCATCTGAAATGACATTAATAATTTTCAAATGTTCGAGAAAATGGAAAATGGAACGATAAATTAATTTCAGCGTCAATTGCTGCAACGAAGTAACTTTTGATAATTGCTTCCCTTCAAACAACGGCAGGTCTTCATCGATTACAATAATTAGTTTGTCATTGAAGAGAAACAACCCCGTAGAAGCAACTTTGAAAAAAAATTGTTGTGCGCCTGAATAATTCTGCGGACGTTTATAAATGATGGCGGTATGACTCGGTTCGAATTCAAGTCTTGAAAGCTCATCTGGATCAGAAGCTGAGTTTAGCGTGTGTTCATCGAGCTTAAACTCATCAACAAGAAATCTTTTTTCTTTTTCGTCCGGACTAATAAAAACGTAAATCGGGCTCTGCTCGGAAGCCGTTTCAACAATTTTATTTTCAATTATTGAGTATCGTTTCAGCATAATGCCTCACATGGATTAATGAGTAACTGATTATTTTAGTGCTTCTTGTTCATCAAAAAGTAAATGATCAAATGTCTCTCTACCTCGAATAACAGAAATTTTATTTCCGTCAACCAATATTTCCGCTGGTCTTCTTCGTGCGTTATAGTTTGAAGCCATCACCATTCCATAAGCGCCGGCTGACATTATCGCAAGCAAATCTCCATGTTCGCTTTTTTGTATGTTTCTTTTTTTTGCAAGAAAATCTCCACTTTCACAAACGGGTCCAACAACATCGGCTGTAATTTTTTCTTTCGTTGCATCTACTTTAATAGGCTGAATGTGGTGATATGCGCCGTAAATACTTGGGCGCAGAAGGTCGGTCATCGCTGCATCAACAACCACAAAGTTTTTATTTTGATTTTTTTTTGTGTACAAAACTTCGGTAACAAGAATTCCTGCGTTTGCCGTTAGGTATCTTCCCGGTTCAAAAATGATTTCGCAATTTAAACTTTTTAAGATCGGAAGAATCGCTGCAGCATATTCCTTTATCGAAAAAGTTTTTTCATCTTTATATTGAATTCCTATTCCCCCGCCGATGTCAAAGTGTTTTAATTCAATTCCTTCTTTTTTTAGAATAAAGAAAAGATTGGCAAGCTTTTCGACCGCTTCAACAAAGGGGGAAATGCTCGTAATTTGTGAGCCGATGTGCATATCAATTCCGGTGAATTTAATATTCTTTAATTCATTTTGCATCCGGAAAATTCTTAGAGCCGTTTCTCTATCAACACCAAATTTGTTTTCCGAAAGTCCGGTGGAAATGTAGGGATGTGTCTTGGCATCAACATCGGGATTAACGCGGATTGCAACCCGCGCAACCTTGTTCATCGAGGCGGCAATTTCGTTTATCAAATAAATTTCTTCTTCCGATTCCGCTTTGATCATCAAAACATCATGCTCGAGACCAAGTTTTATTTCGTTCTTCGTTTTTCCGACGCTCGTTAAAATTAGGTTTCCCGGTTTAGCTCCGGCTTTTAACGCGCGGTAAAGTTCACCTTCGGAGTTTACATCAACACCACTGCCAAGTTGCAAAAAAGTTTTTATTACGCTCAAGTTGAAATTAGATTTTGCAGCGTAAAATATTTTATGCGGAATTTCGTGGAAGGCATCATCAAATTCTTTGTATGCGGTTTCAAAGTATTTTTTGCTGTAAATGTACGTTGGCGTTCCGGTCTGCCGAACGATATCGGTAATTGAGACTTCTTCACAGTGAAGCTGATTATCTTTATAAGTAAAACACGTTGAAGGGAAAAACTGCATTATTCTTTTTTTTAATTTTCGTTTTTAGTGATATTTCTTTCGTAAATATAATGTTTTTCTCTACTTTAGCTGCCAAATATTTCGCTGAAAGAATGAAAACAATTCTTATTTTTTTGTTTTTTATTTCCTCACTGCTGCCACAAGACAGTCTTCGCACCGATTCCTCTAAAATAAATTATTACAAACTCTCCTTTATTGGCGCTGCAACTCTCGGCGGTTTCATTTATGGACAAGCGTTTCAGAAAAACCTTTGGTGGAAAGGAGAAAAAAGTTCCTTCCATTTTAATTGGAAAGAGGATTGGGCTTATGCGCTCGGTGCCGATAAATTCGGTCATTTTTATTTTCCGATGCTAGCGGCAAACATTTATGCAGATGCTTTTGTATGGAGCGGCATAAAAAAAGATCAAAGCTTGCTTTACGGTGGAATTACAGCATTAACCTATCAAACGTTCACGGAAATAAAGGATGGTTTTTCCAAACAATGGGGGTTTAGCTGGGGCGATTTTTCGGCAAATGTTTTCGGCGCTACATACCCGTTTCTTCAATACAAATATCCGCAGTTAAAAAATTTTAACATGAAGATCAGCTTCTTTCCCTCCGAGCGCTTCAAACACGGTTCAAACAAAGTCATATTTGATGATTATGAAAGCACGTACTACTGGCTTAGTCTTTCAATTTCAAATTATCTGCCGGAAGAAGTAAGAAAGTATTATCCAGATTTATTGAACGTTGCTGTTGGACATTCAGTGAAAGGATTTGATACAAACTCCCGCCACCGAGAAATTTATTTCGCCTTCGATCTTAATATTGATAAGCTTCCTGGAAATTCTTCGTTCTTAAAATTCATAAAAAAATATTTGAACTTTTACCATTTCCCGATGCCCGCCGTAAAAATTTACCCGGATGTTGTCTGGTATGGATTGAAGTTTTAAATAGTCTTATTATTTAGAAGAAACAAAAAGAGATTTTACTTATGAATGAAATTATTTTTATAATCGAAGAATCAGTTGATGGTGGTTTTGAAGCCAAGGCGTTAGGAGAATCAATATTTACTGAAGCGGAAACAATCGAAGAGTTGAAAAATAATATTAAGGAAGCTGTCTTTTGTCATTTTGAAGAAGAACAGTCTCCGAAAATCATTCACCTCCAATAAATCAAAGATAACTTCTTAAAAGACTCTTAAATTAACCTCATTTCGACCTTCCATCTCGTTTGAATTCCCTCCGTTTTTCGGTAAATTTGCTCACAATTAATTTCAAATTCCAAACTCCTAATTAAAGAATTGTATGAAATATCCTTTTGCAGAAATTGAAACCAAATGGCGAAGCTATTGGGAAAAGAACAAGGTTTATAAAACAGATTTTTCTAAAACTGAAAATAAACTTTACACACTCGTAATGTTTATTTATCCCAGCGGCGCAAAGTTGCATTGTGGACATTGGTACAATTATGGTCCAACCGATAGCTGGGCGCGGTACAAAAAATTAAAAGGCTTCAATGTTTTTGAACCGATGGGTTATGATGCGTTTGGGCTCCCGGCAGAAAATTTTGCGATCAAAACCGGAATACATCCGCACGACAGCACAATGAAAAATATTGCAGACATTCGTTCACAGTTGAAAAATATGGGCTGCATGTACGACTGGGATGCCGAACTGATGACTTGCGTTCCCGAATATTATAAATGGAATCAATGGCTCTTCATTCAACTTTATAAAAAGGGATTAGCCTATAGAAAAAATGCGCCGGTAAATTGGTGCACATCGTGCAACACGGTTTTAGCAAATGAGCAAGTCCTTTCCGACGGCACTTGCGAACGGTGCGGCTCGCAGGTGATTCAGAAAAATCTTACACAATGGTTTTTCAAAATAACTGAATATGCGGAAGAACTTCTACAAGGACTGGAAACCATCCACTGGCCCGAAAAAACAAAATTGATGCAAAGAAATTGGATCGGTAAAAGTGTCGGCGCTGAAATTCATTTTAAAGTTGAAAATAGTGGTGAGACAATTTCGGTTTTTACAACTCGTCCCGATACGTTGTTTGGCGTAACTTATGTCGTCCTTGCGCCGGAACATTCTTTAGTCGATAAACTCGTTACTTCTGAAAACAAAAAAGCGGTTGACGACTATCGTGATCAAACGAGAAAATTAACGGAGATTGAAAGAACTTCAACAGTAAAAGAAAAAACCGGAGTACCAACCGGAGCGTATGCAATTAATCCGGTGAATGGAGAGCGTATCCCCATCTGGATTGCCGATTACGCACTGCTCACCTACGGAACAGGCTGTGTTATGGCGGTTCCTGCTCATGATGAAAGAGATTTTGAGTTTGCGACAAAGTTCTCGTTGCCGATCCGCAAAGTAATTTTGCAAGACGGAACAAACGAAAGTGATGAATTAAAAGAAGCCTTCACCGAAACCGGAACAATGGTAAACTCAGGCCAATTTAACGGTTTGCGTTCGGATGAAGGGAAACAAAAAGTTATAGAATATCTCGAAGCAAATGATTATGGAAGAAGAAAAATCAATTTCCGCTTACGCGATTGGCTGATCTCCCGCCAAAGATATTGGGGAACGCCGATCCCGGTAATTCATTGCGATAATTGCGGTGAAGTTTTAGTAGAAGAAAAAGATTTACCGGTTGAACTTCCATACGATGTTGATTTCAAAAGCCAGGGAGTTTCTCCTCTTGCACGAAATGAAAAATTCATCAATATTAAATGTCCGAAGTGCGGCGCGGATGCAAAACGCGAAGCCGATACGATGGATACGTTTGTTGATTCTTCATGGTATTATTTCCGTTACCTCAATCCGAATTTTTCAGAAGGAATTTTTGATAAAGAATTGACGGACAAGTTTGTCCCGGTTGATATGTACGTTGGCGGTGCGGAACATGCAACGATGCATCTTTTGTACGCTCGCTTCATCCACAAATTTATCCGCGATCTTGGATTAACAAATTCCGATGAGCCGTTCCAAACGCTTGTTCATCAAGGAACGATTACAAACTCAGGCGCAAAGATGTCCAAGTCAAAGGGAAATGTTGTTAACCCCGACGACTTTACCAAAAATGTCGGCAACGATGTTTTCCGTTTGTACTTAATGTTCATGGGACCGTTTGAACAAGGCGGCGACTGGAGCGATAAAGGAATCGCCGGAACGGAAAGATTTGTCCAGCGGGTGTATGATCTGTTTACCAATCATGCAAATATTGTAAAAGAAATTTTTGCTAAACCAAAATATGATCTAACAGTTTTGATTGATGCGGAAAAAAATATTTATAGAAAGATCAATCAAACTATCGCAAAGTATGACGGAGAGCTAAATCATTTCCGGTTTAATACCGCCATTGCAAGTTTAATGGAATTGATAAACGAATTAAAAACTTTGTCGGCTTGTGGAAAAGAAATTCAAGTTTACACATTGGAACGGTTAGCGATTCTGCTTGCGGCAATAGCGCCGCATTTGGCAGAAGAATGTTGGCAGATAATTGGGAAAGAAAAAACGATTTTTGAAAACCCCGTTTGGTTTGATGCCGACAAAGACGCATTGACGGAAGATGTTGCAAATATCGCGGTACAAATAAGCGGTAAACTACGCGCGACAATCCAAGTTCCAATGAACAGCGAAGAAGCTGTGGTGAAAGCAGTAGCTTTAACGGATGAACGCGTTGCCAGATGGATTGAAGGAAAAACGGTTGTTAAAGAAATTTTCGTGAAGAACAAAATTTTTAATGTTGTGGTGAGATAAACCTTTGCGGCAAAATTTTACCGCAAAGACGCTGAGGAATTAAAAGAAAACAAATATTAGCCATGAAACTTATTTGTGAGTCATTTTTGACAGAACGAAAAAAATAATGAGTCGTTTGCAAAATATCGTAATAGCTGATTTATTAATAAAGATTAAACAAATTATTAATGCTTCCCGCTCTAAGTTGGCACAAACCATAAATAGCGAACTAATTCAAACTTATTGGGAAATAGGAAAAGCGATTATAGAAAAAGAAAGAACAAATAATTTTGATAATAAATCCAGCCGGCAAATTATTTTAGAGTTATCCAAACAATTATCAAAAGAATTAGGAAAAGGATTTTCTCGTTCAAATCTTTTTTACATGAGGAACTTTTACCTCTATTTCCCTAATGTCCAGACGGTGTCTGGACAATTAACTTGGTCCCATTATTGCGAACTTTTGGTTGTTACTGATGAGAACAAGCGATCTTTCTATGAAAAAGAAACCAGTAATTCTCATTGGTCAGTGCGTGAATTAAAAAGGCAAATCGCAAGTTCGTTGTTTGAACGACTTCTCCTTTCCGAAGGAAAACCAAATAAGGAAAAAGTTCTGAAATTAGCACGAGAAGGACAGATTGTTCTTAATCCTTCAGACCTTATTAAAGACCCTTATGTTTTTGAATTTTTAGGGATTCCGGAGAACAAACCGATTTTGGAAAAAGATTTGGAATTAAAACTAATCCGACACATCGAAGATTTTCTTTTGGAACTTGGAAAAGGTTTTATGTTTGTTGGTTCGCAATTTCGAATTACCTTAAACAACGTACATCATTATATTGATTTGGTCTTTTATAATAAAATTTTGAAAGCTTATATTTTAATCGACTTAAAAACAGAAAAGTTTCAAGCTGATAATGTTGGTCAAATGAACATGTATCTCAATTATTTCAAAACTGAAATTAATGATGAAGAAGATATCGAACCAATTGGAATTATTCTGTGCACCGAAAAAGATGAAGTAGTTGCTGAATATGCTCTTGGTGGACTAACAAATCAAATTTTTGCATCGAAGTACGTTTATTACTTACCTGATAAAGAAATTTTAATTAAGGAAGTTGAAAGATTTTTAATAGAAGAAAAATTAACAAAACAATAGTCCCGTCGGGATAAAAAAGGAAATAAATGTTAGACATAAAACTTATTCGTGAAAATCCGGAGCTTGTCCGCCAAGGACTGTTAAACAAAAATGCTAAAGATATCGTTGATGATATTTTGGCAACTGACGAAGAACGCCGGTCACTGATTTTAAAGACTGACGAACTCAAAGCAAAACGGAATCAAGCCTCTGTACAAATTCCGCAAATGAAAAAAGCCGGACAGGATACTTCCGCTGTGTTTGCTGAGATGAAATTAGTCGGCGACCAAATTGCTCAGTTCGATTTTCAGCTTAGAGAGATTGAAGAAAAAATTGAAACGATTCTTCGACACACACCAAATTTATCGCACGCCTCTGTCCCGGTTGGAAAGACCGCCGAAGAAAACGTTGAAACAAAACAATGGCTGCCCGATGGTTTTTCTTTTCAAAACGATTTTAAAGTTTTAGACCACATCGAACTCGGAAAGAAATTAAAAATTTTAGATTTTGAACGGGGAACAAAAATATCCGGTTCGGGATTCCCGTTGTACATCGGCAAGGGGGCAACACTCGAACGCGCATTAATCAATTTTATGCTCGACTACCATTTACAGCATCACGGTTACACCGAAGTGATGCCGCCGATATTGGTTAATCGCGAATCAATGAAAGGAACCGGACAAATTCCAAAGATGGAAGAAGATATGTATTTTGTTGAGAAAGACGGGTTGTACCCGATTCCAACTGCTGAGGTTCCAATTACCAATATTCACCGTGATGAAATATTAAGCGAAAAAGAATTGCCGATAAAATATGTCGGTTATTCACCTTGCTTCAGACGCGAAGCGGGAAGTTACGGGAAAGATTCAAAAGGATTTTTGCGCGTACATCAATTTAATAAAGTTGAAATGGTAAAATTTGTAAAACCGGAAACTTCTTACGACGAATTGGAGTTATTAGTAAAGGATGCTGAAGATATTTTGCACGAATTAAACGTTCCTTACCGTCTGCTTTTACTGTGTACGGGCGATTTAAGTTTTTCCGCCGCAAAATGTTACGATATCGAAACATGGTCTCCGGCAGAAAACAAATGGTTGGAAGCTTCGTCATGCAGTAATTTTGAAGCATTCCAGGCGCGTCGTGCAAACATCCGATTCAGAAATGAAACGACGAAGAAACCTGAATTCTTGCACACGCTGAACGGCAGCGGTCTTGCAACAAGCCGTTTGATGGTTTCTATTTTAGAAAACAATCAAACTCCGGAAGGAAAAATTGTTGTTCCAAAAGTTTTACAAAAGTACACGGGATTTGAGATAATAGATTAGTTTGCCAACAAGGATAATAACGTGAAATGACAAAGCATATTTTTGATATTGAAAAGAAAAAGCTCATCAAAGATTACGCTTATCTTTTGTGGTGGGTAAAAGAAAGCGATAAAGAAAAAATAAATGAAGAAGCGCTTGTTGAACTAATCTTGAATGATGGTGATTGGAAAGGGGTGCAGCGATTATTGGCTCTTTTAGGAATAAAAAAAGTTCGCGAAATCTTTTTTAAACAAACTTCGGGATTGCGCTGTAATTACCGGAAGCAAACAAAACATTTTTTTACTCTCTATTTTGAAAACCATGTTTCATAAAGAAATATTAACCGCAGAACAAACCAAACTTTTGCCGTTAGTTCAAAAATATAAGAGAAAATTTTATCTTGTTGGCGGAACCGCGATAGCTTTGTATTTGGGGCATCGTCGTTCTATTGATTTTGATTTGTTTACCTCTACAAAGATTGATAGAAACACTTTAGAAGAAAAAATTACTACCCTGAAATTCAAATTCAAGACGCTCCATCAGACTCCATTGGAATGGACATTCTTTATTGGCAAAGTGAAAATCACTTTTTATCAATTTCCTCATTTAGTTGAACACAAAGATAATTTTGAAAAAATTATCAGCCTTCCCTCCCTGCTCGACCTTGCTGCAATGAAAGCTTACGCACTTGGTGGAAGAGGAAAATGGAAAGACTATGTTGATTTGTACTTCATTTTTAAAAATCACTTTTCTTTTGTAGAAGTGGCGGCAAGAGCGGATGCCTTATTTGGCGATGGCTTTAATGAAAAACTTTTTAGAGAGCAATTAACCTACTATGATGATATCAATTATTCCGAAAAAGTTGAATACTTAATCCCTGAACCAAAAGAAGAAGAAATTAAATCTTTTTTGACCCAAATTGCTTTACAATAAAGAGTGCAATGACTAACCTCAAATCTCTTAAAAAATATTTTGTCCGGTATAAGACTAAAATCTTTTGGGGAATTCTCTTCATCCTCATTTCAAACGGTTTTTCAACTTATATTCCTATTGCAATAAAAAATGCGATAAATGATTTACAGCATTCCCTTTCTCATCAAACATTAATCAAGTATGGCTTAATCATTGCCGGCGCATCGCTAATATCGGGATTTTTTAGATTCCTAATTCGTCAAACAATAATTGTTGTATCGCGTGAAATTGAGTTTGATCTACGCCAGGACTTTTGGGCACACGTGCAGCGGCTGCCGCTCCGCTATTTTCAAAATAATTCAACTGGAAACATTATGGCGCACGCAACTAACGACATCAACGCGGTGCGCATGTTTATTGGTCCGGCGGTTATGTACACCATTGATACAGGTATTCGCCTTCTTATTGTTATCTGGATAATGCTTTCGATTGATGTATCGGTTACCCTTTATTCTCTATTGCCATTACCGTTTTTATCTTATCTGATTTATGTAATCGGAAAAAAAATTCATGCCCGCTTTACCGCAATACAAGAAAAGTTTTCCGAACTTACCACAAAGGCGCAGGAAAATTATTCGGGGATGAGAGTAATAAAATCTTACGTTCGCGAAGAAAGTGAAATTGATGAGTTCGCTGCGCTAAGCAAAGATTATCTTAACAGGAACATGAACCTTGTAAAAATTCAGGCGTTGTTTCAGCCGATACTCTTTCTGATAACCGGATTATCCATCATCATTGTTATCTGGGTTGGCGGTTCGGAAGTTATAAACGGCAAGTTAATGCTGGGCGATATTACCGCGCTGATCATTTACCTGGGGATGCTGATCTGGCCAATCATTGCATTCGGATGGGTCATCAATATTATTCAACAAGCTGAAGCAAGCATGAAAAGGTTGAATAAAATTCTTGCCGAACCGTTTGAAGTCGAAGAGTCCGGGGAAACAGATTTTTCGGTAAAAGATTTGAATGGGAAAATCACCTTTAAAGATGTTTCTTTCAGCTATAACGAAAATCTTCCGAAAGTTTTAAACAAAATAAATCTTGAGATTCCTGTTGGAACTACACTTGCCATTATGGGGTTAACAGGCGCTGGCAAAACAACGTTGATCAATTTACTCCCCCGATTATATGATGTTACCGATGGGGAAATTTTAATTGATGATACTCCGTTAAATAAAATTCCTTTTGCAACCTTGCGCAGACAAATCGGACTGGTGCAGCAGGAATCTTTTCTTTTCTCCGATTCAATTACAAAGAATCTATGTTACGGATTGAAGGAGGAAGATCACGAGAAGATGATGGAAGCTTCACGCATTGCACAGTTTGATAAGGATGTAAAAGATTTTCCTAATGGATATGAGACGATAATCGGTGAAAGAGGCATTACCCTTTCGGGCGGACAAAAACAGCGTGCAACCATCGCACGCGCATTGGTGATCGATCCGAAAATTCTTATTCTTGATGATTCCTTCTCCGCCGTTGATACACACACAGAAGAAGAAATCCTAAAAAACTTGAAAACGTTTATGAAAGAACGGACGAGCATCATTATTAGCCACCGTATTTCGACTGTAAAAGATGCGGATAAGATCGTTGTTCTTGATAAAGGAACAATCGCCGAAGAAGGAACTCATGACGAACTACTTACTTTAAACAAATTGTACGCCGACATCTATTACAAACAACTACTTGAAAAAGAAATTGAAGAATTTAATTAAGGAGAAAAGTATGGCAAAGATAAAAATCGCTTTCTTCGAAATAACTCCGGATGAAAAGAAGTATCTAAAAAGACAATTTGATACTACGTTCGATCTCTTTTTTTATAAAGAAAAACTTGACGAAGAAAATGTCTCTTTAATAAAAGATGTTGACGTTGTTTCAATCTTCATTTATTCTAAGATCACGCAGGAGATCATTGATAAAGCGAAGAAATTAAAACTTATTGCTACACGCAGCACAGGGTTTAATCATATCAACTTAAAAGCGGCGCAGAAGAATAAAATTTCTGTTTGTAACGTCCCCTTTTACGGAGAGAACACCGTTGCGGAACATACGTTTGCATTAATTCTGGCGCTGTCGAGGAATCTGCACAAAGCTTATGTGCGTACGATTCAAGGCAACTATTCGCTTGAAGGGTTGCGCGGATTTGATCTAAAGAATAAAACGCTTGGGATCATCGGTGCGGGAAGCATTGGCATGCACGTTATAAAAATGGCAAAGGGTTTTGGGATGAAGGTGCTGGCATTCGACCAGAATGAAAACCACATGATGAAAGAATTGCTTGATCTGAAATATGTTCCGCTTGAAGAGCTTCTTGCGAATTCCGATGTGCTCACGCTTCACTGTCCTTACACCGAACAGACGCGTTACCTTATAAATATGCGCAACATTCATCTTGTAAAGAAAGGGGCTTTGTTCATCAATACCGCGCGCAGCGGAATAATTGAACCTTCCGCCCTTTATTACGCTATTGATAACGGCATCTTTGGCGGCGCCGGACTTGATGTGTTTGAAGGAGAAGAATTAGCGCTTGAAGAAAATCAAATGCTAACGAAGAATGTTTCGCTTGAACATCTTGAGGCAAGCA
This sequence comes from Ignavibacteria bacterium, assembly GCA_030693705.1. Taxonomy (GTDB): domain Bacteria; phylum Bacteroidota; class Ignavibacteria; order Ignavibacteriales; family Ignavibacteriaceae; genus UBA1563. The sequence goes on from JAUYAB010000078.1 coordinate 84,096, forward strand.
TGAAAAGGAATATTTTGCTCCGCAGAGAAAATGTTATCATCACCCCGCACATGGCGTTTGATTCGTTTGAAGCGGTTGAAAGAATTTTGGATACGACAATTAGAAACATTAAATCATTTATTAATAAAGAAAATTATCATAAAGTAGTTTAGAAAAGGTTCTTGATCGAGATCTCACCAAAAGATTAAGATCACGATCAAGAGCACGATTAAGAAAAACAAATAATGGCACAAGAAAAGAACGACGACGAGATACTCGGTAAGGCATACGATGCAAAGTTAATGAAGCGTTTATTAACGTTCATTAAACCATATAAGCGCTATGTAATTTTCGCGATAGTGTTGAACATTATTGTTGCGGCGCTGGGTCCGTTGCGCCCCTACTTAACTAAAATTGCGATCGATGATTATATCGTTAATAAAAACTTTACCGGTTTACTCTGGATAACGATCGCTTTATTTGCAACGTTGTTTTTTCAATCGGCAATACAGTATCTGTTAACCTACTACACACAGTATCTGGGACAAAAGACCATTTACGATATCCGGATGAAACTGTTTTCCCACACACAGCGGCTCGCTATTAAATTTTTTGATAAGACCCCGATAGGAAGACTCGTTACCCGCGTAACCAATGATATTGAATCGCTGAACGAACTCTTCTCATCCGGCATTATTATGATCTTTAGCGATGTGTTTATCATTTTCTGGATACTTGGTTTTATGTTTTTTATGGATTGGAAATTGTCTTTCGTTTCCCTTTCAATTTTACCGGTACTTATTTACGGGACGTTTCTTTTTAGAAGAAAGGTCCGCGAGAACTACCGCGACGTACGGTTCCATCTTGCAAGATTAAATTCTTACATGCAGGAACATATCACCGGAATTTCCGTAATGCAGCTCTTTCATAAAGAGAAAGAGGAACTGCAAAGGTTTTCAGGCATTAACGGCGACCATAAAAAGGCGAACGTTGAATCGATTTTTTATTACGCGGTTTTTTATCCTTCGGTGGAATTTGTTAGTTCTATCGCTCTTGCATTAATTATTTGGTACGGCGGCGGCGAAGTTGTACACAATGTGCTTACGCTCGGAACCCTCTTCGCGTTTCTTCAATACACGGAAATGTTCTTCCGCCCGATACGCGACCTTTCCGAAAAATATAATATCATGCAGACGGCAATGGCTTCTTCCGAAAGAGTTTTTAAATTGCTTGATGATGAAACGTTTATTAAAAATCCGGTGAATCCAAAGTTTTTGCCTTCCGTTAAAGGTTCAATTTCTTTTAAAGATGTTTCCTTCGCGTATAACAAGGATGAATTCGTTTTAAAAAATATTTCACTGGATGTTAATCCCGGTGAAACTGTGGCTATTGTTGGGGCTACAGGAGCGGGGAAGACAAGTATCATCAATATTCTCACACGTTTCTATGATATTAACAGCGGATGCATTCGCGTTGACGGCATTGATATTCGTGAACTTGATAAACACGAACTGCGGAGACAGATTTCTATTGTACTGCAGGATGTTTATCTTTTTTCGGGAACAATCAAATCAAATATAGGGATGAATAACCATGAGATTACCGATTTACAAATTCATCGCGCCGCTGAACTTGTTGGAGCGGATAAGTTTATTCAACTGCTTCCGAAGAAATATGATGAAGAGGTTAAGGAACGGGGAGCAACGTTAAGCGTAGGACAAAAGCAATTGATCTCTTTTGCGCGGGCGCTAGCATTTAATCCCCAAATTTTAATTTTAGATGAAGCGACGTCAAGCGTTGATACGGAGACGGAGATACTTATCCGGCAGGCAATAGAAAAACTTCTTGTAGGGAGAACCGCAATAGTTATTGCTCACCGGCTTTCTACCATACAGAACGCAGATAAAATACTTGTAATGCATAAAGGGGAAATAAAGGAGACCGGAAATCATCAGGAGCTGCTTGCTAAACGAGGAATCTATTACAGATTATATCAGTTGCAGTACAAAGACCAGGAGATAAGCAAAGCCGGTTAACCAAAAGAATGGGGAGACCCCATCGAAAAGTCCGTTTTATGCTGTTGGGGAATCATATCATAGAAAGAGAAGGGTGCTGCTGTTCCCCACCAACAAAATTAGTATAGTGTTTTTAAAGATGTTTTCATTTATTTTTAACATGGTGATAATAACAAAACAAGTAAAAACATGAGCAATGATTTTTCAGAAAAGATAGCAAGTTGTTTTAGAAACAAACCCGTAAACAGAGCATATTTATTTGGTTCTGCTTCCCGCAACGAAGAAGACGCGCAGAGCGATATAGATATTCTGGTTGAATTAGATTATTCTCAGCCGATAGGGCTAGGATTTGTACGAATGCAATTAGAGTTGGAAGACCTCTTAAAAAGAAAAGTCGATCTTGTTACCGGCAACAGTGTTTCCAAATATATCCGCCCTTTTATTGATGCAGACAAAGTGTTGATCTATGAGAAATAAACCTGGCGATAACGCACGGATACAGCATATCTTTGATGCAATTCTTGAAATTGAATTGTATATCCACAAAGTATCTTACGATATTTTTAAATCTAACTCCATGATGCAGTATGCTTGTGTAAAACAATTAGAAATTATTGGCGAAGCGGCAAATCATCTCACCCCACATTTCAAAAAACTCAACCCGGAAATAGAATGGCCTGAAATAATAGCGCTCAGAAATATCTTAATCCATGAATATTTTGGTATTGATACTAAAATTGTGTGGGATATAATTAACAACGACATTGTTTTTATGAAGACAAAAGTAAAAAAAATAATTGATCAAATTAAAATCTCACCAAATCTCTTCAATCCGCTGGAGCCGGAAGAATAAGTTGCATGTCCAGGCAAAAGCAGAAAACATGCTTTTTAGCTATCTCTTCTTTCTATTCTAAAAAGTGACAGTTGATAGGCTATGAATAGAGGAAATTAACCCCATTTTATAAATCATAAAGGTTAAATTATAAATTACCTTACACAGAATAGTATTTTGAATTGCCATGACCTTCAGAGGCTGCGTGAGTATTCATTCAAAAGCACTGAACTCACCCTAAATCCCTCTCTTAAAAAGAGAGGGACTTTGAATTTTGCATGTTTTAGCCCCTTCTCTTTTCAAGAGAAGGGGTTGGGGTTGAGTTCTGCCATTTGCTAAATGATTTTCACACAGCCTCTTCAGGGCGTGGGAGAATAAACAAAAAAGCAAATGGCTTTAGCCAAAATAACTTCTAAAATTGGGCTAAAGCCCAGTTCTTCTTGTTGATTTGATCCCCGACATAAATGTCGGGGCAATTCAATTACAAGTTATGCATAAGGTGCGTTATAAATTACATAGCCTCATTTACAAATCATATTGCTTCATTCACAAATCAATATGGCTGTTTTATAAATCAGAATGGTTCATTTACAAATCGATACGGTTGTTTTATAAATGAGGGGGCTTGTTTTATAAATACACATGGCTGTTTTACAAATACACATGAGTGTTTTACAAATACACACGACTGTTTTACAAATACACCCGGCTATTCTATAAATAGGGAGGCGTATTTCTTAAATAGGGAAGCCACCTTCTTAACGGAGGTGGCTTTTTGCTATTTTATTTTTTTGGTTTCGGTGAAAAAAGTAAGCCGCTAACTTGTTTGAATTGGGGACTTGTAGCCCCGAAGACGCTTTTTACATATTTTTTTACACCGGCGGCTATATCAACTAACCCGGTTTCGTCTTTGTAGAGAATATCATCTCTATCAATACGGGCATTGCTTAAAGGGGTATAGGTGTTAATTACCACTTTGTTGGCGGCTTTCATATCAGCCAGCAGGGTAGTTAAAGTGGCTGTTGTTAAGTCCGTTTCGTTTGGGGCATAAGCGGTTTGAGCCGAGAGAAGTTGAATAAGTTTGTCAAGGTTGTCTATCCGGTTATCGAACCCCATTTGAGAAGCTGAGATGTTTTTTGGAGTTTCTTCTTCGGGCGCTTCCGGGTCTGCGGGGGGCGGAGTGTCTTTGGGAGTAGCTCTTCTTCCTTGAATTTTTCTCGCGATAGTTTTTGCGTTGTCTACCACTTGCGTAGGGATATCGCTTGACTCGAGGGCATTAACTACGCGGGTAATAAGTCCGCTTAAGGGTTTGAAAAGGATATCTCTTGCGGCTACCGCGTTAGACCAGGGAGTTTGCGCCGCGTTTACCGCCGCAACTTTAGTATCGGCTAACGTATGGAGGGCGGTTAATGATGAAAGTTTAAGCGAAGTTTTACCGGGGTTGTAGCTTGCACCATAACCGGTGCAGAAGGAAATAAGGTCTTCAAAGTTTGCTACATTCTTTGCATGACCTGTTTCTTGAGCTGCCATAGCATTTCTCCGTAGAATGTTATTAAAAAAGAGAACTTATTTGTTCCACAAAAATAAGGGAAAAATAATTGATAAAAGCAAGGAAAAATTTGGGGATGGGGGAAGATTATAAAATTACAAGATTGAAAGATTGCATGATGGAAAGAATATTTTCATTAATCTGAACATCGAACAGGGAATAACGAATGATGAAGTTTTTGTTCTTCGATATTCTACATTCTTTGTTTGTTATTCATTATTTCTTTTTGGTTCTGTCCCGATAGCTTTCGGGACAAAGAACGCCGAGTTTTTCTTCTTAGCGAACTTTGCGGCTTTGCGAGAAACGAAATCTCTTTTTTCTCGCCAAGCATGCTACGAACCGCAAAGACCGCGGCGGATTTTTACTAACTAATTATTTCGTAAACCGACAATGCAGGAGTAAAGGGGGGTATTAGTCAGTGGTCAATGGTCATTGGTCAATGGATAGTAGTAATCTCTAAGCTGTCAAATTTTGTGCAACGTGACAAAAACATTTTAAATATGTTAGAATAGAATTCAGAATTTAGAATGAAATTTCTTCTGACTTCTGTATTCTGACTTCTGAGGAGAACCAACCTCAAGTTTTTTGGTTCTGGCTTTGCCTGTTTATGATGTATTACTGATGACCAATGACTAATGACAAATTTCCAGAAGTGCGAAGCGGTTATCTTATTTGCGGCGGCTTGTGTTGTACTTAAGGTAAAAGAGATATTGCCGGGGGAAAAAATATTTTTTTATATTTTTGATAGTGGCAAATAATATTATTAGGTTTACGTATAAAATTTATTGAGAGATGAGGTTTCTTTATTTCATCATTAGTTTTACATAGAAAAGCATTACCGAATGGGGTAAGCGATACGTTACCCTCTCGCCAATTATCTTCCGTAAAAGAGAAGAGTGAAAAAGCATTACCCAAAGTTAAGTTATTAGATCAAGTTAGTATTACACTTCGAACGAACCATTACAGCAGAAAGACCGAGGAAGCGTATGTCTCGTGGATAAAGCGTTATATCCTTTTCCATAACAAGAAGCACCCGGCGGAAATGGGGAAAGAAGATGTTGAAAAATTTTTAAATTATTTAACCCTTGAACAACATGTTTCTTCATCGACGCAAAATCAAGCGCTTCAGGCTGTCCTCTACCTTTATAAAAAGGTAATCAAAAAGGAAATTGGCTGGCTTGAAAATATAAAAGGTTTAAAAAGAATAAAGCACCTGCCTGTCGTTTTTTCTAAAAAAGAGACAGTAAAAATATTTGAATATTTAGAAGGCATCCCCAAGTTAATTATTTCGTTACTCTATGGCGGCGGTTTACGTTTAAACGAAGCTCTGCATTTGCGGATAAAAGATATTGACTTTGATTACCAACAAATTTTAATAAGAGATGGCAAGGGAGAGAAAGATAGACACACTATACTGCCCTCTTCAATCATTCCGGAACTAAAAAAGCATTTGAACGAAGTTTACAAGCAGCATAAAAGTGACTTACTAAAAAACAAAGGTGAGACAATCCTTCCTTATGCTTTATCGAGAAAATATCCAAATGCCGGAAAAGAATTCGGTTGGCAATACGCGTTTCCCGCAGATAAATTTATTAAGGACAAAGAGAGTGGATTGATCTTTAGATGGCATATACATGAAAGCACAATACAAAGAGCAGTAAAAGAAGCAATCAGTAAAGCAGGGATAATTAAACCGGGGAGTCCGCATACATTTCGTCATTCTTTTGCCACACACTTACTCGAAAACGGCTATGATATAAGAACGATACAGGAATTGCTTGGACATCAGTCTGTAAAAACGACGATGATTTATACTCATGTTTTAAATAAAGGGCTTGGAGTAAAGAGTCCGCTTGACTAAAGTCAAGTAAATTAGACTGAAAAACGGATGGAGTGATAGTATGCAGCCCCTATTTTTAAATATATTGAATTTGAAGAATTTTATGAACAAATGGAATACATATATGCAGCGCCGTGCAGTAATGTATTCTTTAATTAACTAAACTGTGCGGCATAAGTAATAGTTAGGCAATTAAAAATGGAGTTAAATATGACACTTAAAAAAGCTACAAACATTGTAATAATATGTTTTCTTTTCTCTCTCAGCTGGGAACTAGTTCGTTGGTCTTTATCTTTCTTTAAGATAGTTCAATATCAAGAAATCGAATGGTTCTACGATTTATGGATTATTTCTGTTATAGTGTTACACGTTGGTCTGCTTATATTTTTTATTACATTGAGGAAAAAGCAACTTGAAGAAAAAAATGCAAACTGAATTAAATAATTTGTTTGAAATTAATGACAAGAATGAAGGTATAAATATTCTTAAGAGTAATTTCATTAAAAAAGTATTATTTAATAAAATTTTTATAATCACTCTTAGCAGTTTATTTGTCTTATTATTTATATTAATATTTTTTGAACCATTTGTAGACTATCATAAAGGAACTGTCATTCCATCTAATAAAATACCTTTGGTTAATTCAATTAGAGATTTATCAAAATATCATCCATCGAACATACTTGATAAATCATTAGATGAGATAACAGCGATATACGGTTATAGAGTTGCGAAACTACAAGCAAAAGAATGGGATAATACTAATTTTTTGATATATGTAACTTTGAGTATGATAAAAGTACCTGGTAGAAAAACAGTTAGGTTAGAGGAATTTGGAAAAGTAGGTTATATGTCTTGGATATATGTTTTTATTAATTCTAAAAAGAATGCTTGGCTTGGTGTAGAAGTATGTTCTGAAGGCATTATTGCTACTGGATATAAATATTGTTATTCTGATCATATTTTAAATGCTCCTATGGTAGGCTGGGATGTTGAACCTAAAGAATTACCTAAAATAAAGAGTGATATTTCATTAACTTCTTTCCACGGTAGAAGTGTATGGATTGGGTGGCGTAAAAATCCCGATGGTAATCCTCGTAATCCATTCTTTATAGCTTATTATGCAAATACTGGTAAAGAAATTGAGGATTATTTTAGCACTGATGATTTCAAAATTCCTGAAATCGATTCTTGTTCTGGATTACCAACTTTTAATTTTAAATGATTATAATAATTATTAAACAATATTGCCTAACAAGTGCCTCAAGCCGAAAGCGTTTTCGCAATGGGCGTTTGTGCGGTTTAAAAGTTGGTTCTTCCGTTTCGGCTTTGTTGTTTAGCTTAGTTTGTAAATGAAAGTTTGTTCTAATTAAAAAGTTAGTTAATAAAAGAAATATTGTTGTGTTGGGCTTCGGCTTAGGCACAACGCCGTTAGGCAGAGTAATTATTTATGAAATTAGTGCTTTTAATATTTTTTATATCAATTGCTTTATTCGGTCAAAACGCAAATACAAAATTAATTCTTGAAGGCAAAGTTATATCAAAAATAAATAATGAACCCGTCCAAGGTTGTAATGTTTTTATTAAAAATACACAAATGGGAACGATGGCAGATTCCTTAGGTAATTTCATATTTTATAACCTAAACAAAAATGGACAATATATTATAAGTGTGTCTGCATCAGGTTATCCGATGAAAGATACTTCAATTTATTTAGCTGAAGGAACGCCTAAAACCATAACAATATTCTTAAATACAGATTGTATTTATGATTCAACTAAAGCAGTTGAGGACTTAAAAAATGGTAAAGCAAAATTATTAATAGCTGGTGGCATTGCTCCAATGGCTAATTCAAAAGAGGACTTAGAGTTTGAAGCGAAGTATAAGGTTCAATATTATGATTTTGGATGTACACCGCCTGCATATGAATGTATAAGCCAGTATAATAAAATAATATTTGAATACTTAAATAATAAATATCAAAACGAATGGTTGCGATTTGTAAGGAAAGATGTTATCGGGCTAAAATAAAAATAATCTGCCTAACCTGCGCCTCAACCCCGACCGCTGTTGCGGTTCGGGGGAATTGGTTTTCCCGGGTTTTGTAATTTTGTTTTGGTTTTTGTGTTAAGGGTTCTAAATAAGTAAACAATTAGATAATTATCTGCCTTCGGCAGACAAGTTGGCGGTTGTAAGTAACCTTGCGTAGCTGTTATGGGCGGCGGGTTAGGCGCAACGCCGTTAGGGCGAAGTATATATGACAATCGAAAATTTAAGGAAGAGGTTGATTGAAGAGTGCTTTAATGAGGATTACTACCATATTGGAGATCATTGGAAATTTAAATCTGACGTTTATGTATTAGCAAATCCTTATGGAACTTGGGACATTTTCTATTCAGAAAGAGGAAACGATAATCCATCTATCAAATCGTTTATCGAATTAGAAGATGCTTGTGAATATTTTTATCAGTTTTTAAATTCAGATAAACACTTGAAAGCACATACATTGGAAACATTTGAAAGTAAAGACGAAGCAGACAATATTATCAGTAAGTTAATAGCAAATGGAATCCATCCAGAATTATCGTCAATTCCAATTATGTTTATAAAAGTCAACATAGGATTATTGTTTTTGGTAATGAATTTATAAAGGCAAAAGAAATTATTTCCAATAATACGTAACGCCCTAACCAGTTCTTCAAGACCGACCGCTTTAAACGTAGTGGCATTTGTTAGGTTATAAAGTTGTGTTATAAAAATTAGTTGCTCTTTGAATGTAGTTAACAAAATGAATTAATTAATAATTATCGGCAAAGTTTTTCAAAGCTGCATTGCTGTGTTGGGCGGCGGCTTAAAAACAACGTCGTTAGCTGGATAAAAATATATTGTAAATGAAAAACTATTTTATTGAAAATACTCGTATTCCTATTGTAGACATGTTTACTTTAATTGCTGTAATTCTTGTAACGGCATATCCAAACTATGTTCTTTACCATACAAACAATTCGTCACTTTTAATTACAAAGTATCTGCCTGAGATATTTATTGTGTTTACTTTAGTAATCATGATGACACCATTTAACAATAATTTGAGAAATATTCACTTCTTAATTATAGTTTTTATTTATACTTTAATTCTTTATTTATTAAGTCATCAAGACTCTGTATTTAAACAAGTGTGCTTCAATGTTGGTGAACATTATCTAGAGCTCGTTCAAATTCCGTTTATATCTTTTTTGTATTTAATTACAATGAGAACAATGTTAATTCTAATATACAAGAAAGAGCCTTTAACAATATGGTTGAGAATTGGTGTCTTTTCTAGTGTTGAATCTATATATAGTGAAAGAATTGGTCGCAAAGCGACATATTATGATTTATTTTGGTCAATGCTAAATTATGTTGTGATGGGTGTAATTTTTATTTTCTATTTATAAATACATCCAGCTAACCCGCCGCTCAACACGGACAGCGTTTTTCAGTGCGGCATTTTAGTAATTATAAAGTTGGCTTTGTAAAGTTAAGTTACTTTTTAGGGTAGTTTGTTCTAAGAATCATTTTTATAAATAAAAGTAGTTGCAACTATTCGGCATTCTTGTTCTGGGCAGCCGGTTAGCGGCGACGTCGTTATACCGTTAAGTAATATGATAAATAAATCAAATAAATATAGAACTTTACTTGAAAGACAAGATGGGAAATGTCTTATATGCGGGAAAAAGGATGACGATTTAGTTTTTGAACATATAATTCCTAGAGCATATGGTGGAGATAAAATTGAAAATAATCTGGTTCTTGTTTGTAAAAGATGTAATATGTTGGCTGCAAATAAACCATTTAAAGAATATGAGTTTGTTAATTTTCTTTCCTCGGTTTTAGAAAAAAGTAATCTTTTTAGAAATGTTAATAGAGAGACTTTAATATCAAGTGAGAAGCATTACAGAGCTGATATTGTCACTGAATTGATAGAGAGCGGCAAATGGAAACGGCTAATAATAGAACTTAAATCTTTTCCTACATTCACCTCTTCAAGAATAAATGATATAATTATCCAATTAAACAATTATAGAGAGTCAATTAAGGAAGAAGCAAAAATTGTTTTAGCTTTTCCTGGAATGTTAACGCAAAAAGATTATGATAAATTCCGTCAAAATGGAATTGAAGTTTGGGATAGAAATTTTATTGCTACCACATTTAAAGATGAAATAAAAAAACTTAATGATAGTTATTTTAAATATTTTTTTTCCATTGAAGTTGAAGACATTCCCAAGGAAAAAAGATTCATTCAAGAGCTAAATTTAATTCCACCGGGGAAAAAGGAATGGTATATTTATCAAAAATTAATTGGGAAAATATTAGATTATTTATTTTCTACCGAATTATCTACTCCAATATCAGAATTAGCAGATAAATTTGAAATAAACCGACGAGATTTCATTCTGAGGAATTATTCGTCTTTGGAATTTTGGAAATATCTTAGAGAGAGATATTTAGCGGACTTTATCGTTATTGATGCAAAAAATTATGTTGGGAAAATTAAGAAAGAACAAATCCTTCAAATAGCAAATTATTTAAAGGTTCATGGCACTGGTTTATTTGCAATAATAGTATCAAGAAATGGTGAAGATAATAGTTCATATTTAACACGACGTGAAAAATGGATGATTGAAAATAAGATGGTTATAATTTTAGATGATTCAGATATTGAGAAAATGATTTTAGCAAAAGCATCAACAGATTCCCCTGAAGAAATTATAAAACAAAAGATTGAAGAGTTTAGATTAAAATTATAATAAAAACGGTATAACCAGCGTTTCAACCAGACCGCGAGATCGGTTCGGGTTTTGAGAGATTTTAGTGTTTATTCTTTTCGTTTGGCAGTCTTGTTCTAATTAGTCCAGGTAAGTAAGTTTGTACAGATTTTATAATTAACTAAATCAACCAGCATTGCTTTATGGGCGGCTGGTTAAACGCAGCGGCGTTATATAGCCATAAATTTTAATAATATTATGATAGACTTTAAAAAAATAGTTAGACTATTTGATAAATATTTTTTCATTGTTGCAGTTATATTAACTGTAATTTCTTCCTTTTTCATGTCCAAACTCTTAATCACAGATATCTTTATTGGACAATCTGAAACAAGTTATCATGAAAAATATTTTGTATATCTTGAAAATGGACTAAAGAATAATCTTTTTAATGAAGTTTATGCTAAAACTGGCTTCAATTATTTTGATAGAGAATCTGAAGGGGCTTTAACAAACGCTGGCTATATTGAATTATTAGAAAATTTTGCCGTGTATCTTATTACAGAAAATTTGCAAAAAGATTCTTCCTTTCAATTTAATTATCAAAAAGCAATAGATCTTTTGGCAAAAGCCAAAGAAACCGAACCATTCGCTTCATTACCAAATGAAGAAAGAAGGTTAATGGATAATATCCAAATTTTTATTCATCGAAATGATACTTTGAATACATTACAAAGTCTTACCGAATTAAAACAAGTAATTTTAGCTCGTCATGAAGAATATCGAAAAATTGATATTCAGAATTCTTGGTCGTTACCATTAGCTATCATAGGAATTGCATTCACTATAATATTTGGAATATGGTCAACCATTACTAGTATTAAAAAATATAAAAATTCAGTATCAGCTTAACTTGTATGGGCTATATAACCAGCGCCTCAACCCGACCGCCGTTTTAGTTCGGTGAAGTTGAGATTTTTGGCGTTAAGTTTTTGTTAAGCATTTTGTTCTAAGTGTTCGTTCTAATTAATTAACTTGCCTTCGGTTTGTACTGAACAAGTTACAAACCTTCGGCTAAATATTTATCAGTTGTGCTTTACTCGACTTCCTTGCTTGGGGCGGCGGGTTAGGCGCAACGTCGTTAGGCTCAATCTTTTGATGAAAATATCTTTAATAATAATTTCTTTACTTTTTAATTTACCTTGCTCTGCCCAGGATTCAGCTCTGATCAAATTAGTTAATTCTTCTGCTGTACAAAAAACTTTCAGTTCTATAAATGAATATGACTTTTTTGAGGGTATTAGCTTAGGACAACTACCAATAAATGTTTCTTTTGATTCTATTTCTATTAGTTCCGATCAAAAAATAATTTTTATTTCTGGTAAGATTTTAGATTACTACACAAATGAGAGCTTACCAAATGTTCTTGTTACTATTGGAAATTTGGACAGCACCAAAGAAGTAAAAACTATAGTTCCAAATACTTCAACAAGAAGTAATATTGATGGTTTCTTTACAATAAAAAGTGAGATTAAACCTACTAATAAATTATTTTTTTCATCAATAGGTTTCTTAGTTAAAATTTATAACATAGGTTCAATCATAGAAATAAAAAATTAAGCCTAACCAGCGCCTCAACCCGACCGCCATTTTAGTTAGGCGAATTTGTGATTTTTGAAATTGTATTTTTGTTCGGCATTTTGTTCTAAGTGTTCGTTCTAATTAATTAACTTACAGCCGTTTGCGTTGCTGACGCAATTTACGCAACGGCTGTTAAATATTTATCAGTTGTGTTTTGCTTGGCTTCCTTGTTATGGGCGGCGGGTTAAGCGCAACGCTGTTAGGCAGAGTAACTATTTATGAAATTAGTGCTTTTAATATTTTTTATGTCAATTGCTTTATTCGGTCAAAACGCAAATACAAAATTAATTCTTGAAGGCAAAGTTATATCAAAAATAAATAATGAACCCGTCCAAGGTTGTAATGTTTTTATTAAAAATACACAAAT
>JAUYAB010000089.1 GCA_030693705.1 Ignavibacteria bacterium
GGACCAACAGAAAATCATTGCCTGACAAAGACTTACCCTGGGCCAAGGAACCAGACCCGCGCAAATGCTCGCTCTCCGGGCGGATGGGAACCGTCACTTTTTGCACTGAAATCAAAGGGACCCCTCACGCAGGTCACCGCCGCAGCTTGGTGGAGATCAAGATGCACTGCCGCAAACGCCTAGGCGAGTGGGTGATGGCCGCACCTTTGGGCGTTAGGTGGTGGAGTTGCTTGTGCTGGTGGCCTTGCTCAACCGCTTCGCGCAGCTTGGGCGCCCCACAATGGTGTCTGAGATCGCCATGGCTTAGCTGCGTCTGGGGCCAGGGTCAAGTCATCCCATGTCGGTTTTGTGCAATAAGGCCTCTTTGAGTTGCTCCGATTTTGTCAATATGTTGAATTTATATTTAACATAACGAAAATCGTGGAATATTCTCGCTGCGCTAAGTTCAAATGACCGGCCTCACTTGACCCAACTTGCACTGGTTGCGCCGGCTATGCGCCCTCAATCACTCCATCCACATTGCCATGGCGCTCGGCACACTTGCCCACCAGCAGCAAGTCGCCACCCTTGATGGTGCCACTGATGAAGTTGGTGATGGTGGTTTCGTGGCTGCACCGATCGCACCAGACATTGGACAGTAAACGCTTACGCACGTCCGGCGGTGTTGACTCCCAGCGTTTGCGCGCCTGCGGCGTGAAGTTGGGCCCTCACATGACATCAATGTGTTGTTGGATCCTCTCCACCAGCACCTCGAAGTCCGGCTGCCCCCGGTAGTACAGCGCGGCTGTCTTGCGGTATTCCTGGGCAAAGCGCTGGCGCCGCTCGGCGTCCGCCAGCACGAAAGCCGGATTGCGGGCAATGGCCTGTTCGTCGCCGGTTCGGAACCGCTGCGCCTTGCGCGCCTGGTAAGCGGGCGTCCTCATGAAGGCCTGAACTTCCTCAAGCCCCAGCAAGCAGTACACGTCGTAGTAGTGCCGCAGGAAGTTGGCGGGGAATGCTTGGGCTTCGTCCAGTCGCCTGTACTTGGTGGAGATCGTCTGCAGTTTCTCGACGAAGGTGTGCGTAGGGGCATAGCACGGTACGGCCACTGCACGATTGTCCTCTACGGCCACTCCGCGTTCCATGGCTCTATCTAGCGCCCACGACGAGATCATGACCGGCCGATTCGGAGCGGTGTCATCGAACCCGAGTTCCAGCAGGATGCCATCCTTGACACCGGCTAGCGCGGGAACACGCGATGCGTAGATCAAGCGTATGCCGGCACTGCGCATCTTGTCGTCGTCGAACTGTGTGTCGCGCTCTACGCTGTCGATGCCCGGAATGGAGATGCGCGCGGCCAGCTCGTTGTAGTACGCACGCCGCGATTCAACGTGCGCCGGCTTGTCCTGGTTGCGGCTCGTCTTCACGTCCATGCCATGGGGCGGCTCAATGCGGATATCGATGTCTTCGGAGAAGCGGTGGATGACACCGAACCCCTTCGACAAGGACGTGCCACCCTTCAGCTCGAACTGGAAGCCCTGGGCCTGCAAACCCCAGAGGCAATGCATGATCCAGTAGTCCTTCTCCACCAGCATGGGATCGAGGCCGCGTTCATCAGCCACGACCGAGAGCAGTTGGTCGAAATCCCGACGCTCATGCAGAAAATCAGCCACCCGACCACTCCTGCAGGCGCTTGCGCGTGGCCACGCTGCCAAAGCTGTCGGCTGCACGCTGCAAACGGGCGGGATCAAATGAAAGCAATTTGCTGCGCGCCTGGCGCAAGATCGCATCGCGATCCTCCGCCAGTTCGTCCAGGTTGTTCAGCAGGTCCACGTACAGGAACTCCGGGGTCAGCTTCCTGGGGAAGCGCGGCTTCATCCGGAAATCGAACTGCCGGTTACCGAGCTTGAAGACGCCGTGGCGCTTGTGGTTGTAAACCAGCGTGCGGTTGTACAGCTGGGTCGTGCCCAAGCCCACGGCGTTGTAAGCCGAGGGAGAGAACACCAGGAAATCCTTGTCGCGCAGGAACCCGCGTACCACTTGCTCATCGGCCGGTGGCAGTGGGCCGAAGCTGGACTGCTTCGGTGCGTGGTACAGACCTTGGGCCAGCTTCTTCAGCTTTCCGGTAGTCACCAGTTCACGCAGATGCCGATCCACTGCCGTGGACAGGCGCGCGAGATCTTCCCGCCGGTAAACGTGCCCAGCTTGCAGCTCGCCTGCGAGGTGCGCAGCACCGCCTCGCAAAGAGACAGCAGGAGACTGGACAGTCGTAGGCATGGCGAATTTTTCATTGAAATTCCATGCATTTTAACGCTTTTCGACAGCTTGTCTCCTCACGTGACCGAAACCCGGGCCACGCGCCAGAAACGCCGCGAGCATGTGCGGCACCAGTATGGGTAATTGAAAGGTTTGCCGGAGGCATACCAACAACCGAAGCAAGCGCTACGCGGATCGAGTACAGACGCAGGTACTGGACGCCATAGAGCTTGCTGTTTGTCGAGCTATGAAAGGTCAGCCACTGGATGACCACGAAGACGGCTGATGCGGGGTCCAGATAAATGAGTTACGCCCTTGCTTGCAACAGAGTGCAAGGGGGTATCAATTCAAATGGCAAATGCTGTCATTTGCCAGGACACAGATCAGGTAGTAGCTGAACCGGATGTTCCCCCCAAAAGGGTGATCACGTCGGCCCACAGGCCGGTGATTTTTTCGTCAGGACGATTGGCATGCGCGCGCAAGAACGCGAGGGCATCCTCTACTCGCCCCATCACCTCATACCCGCCAACCTCCATTTGCGCGCGACCGACCACAGGGGGCAAGGCTTCTTCCCAGCCTTCAAAGCTGGGCCACGGGACGATGAACTGTCTGCCATCGCGATGCTGAACGCGCACCCAGCCGGAGCCATCCCGCAGCTTGATCGCAAACACCGACGAGACAGGCATCATCCAGGGCCAAGGGAATCTGGCGCGCGTGGGCAAGCCGCGCGCGCCGTATTCAGGAACCACAGGTGCCGCCGGGGCTATGGCAGGGGGAGTGTGACGTGCCTGGGCCTCGCGCAACCGCTCCAATTTGAACACCATTTCCTGGTGCAACCTTTCCTGCTCTTGCTCGAACCGCGCAAGCAGGGCCTCGGTGTTTGCAGTGAGCAGCAACCGTTCTTCAGGTGTGAGCCGCTTGCCCGTGCCTCCCCCATACTGAGCCGTTCCCAGAGCGGTCAAACCTCCATAGCGCTTTTCAAAGCAGGTGGAGCCCAGTGTCAGGAGCTGCCCCCCGTCCCTGACAACGTGGATGGCTTTGTATACGGTGTGCCCACAACCTGGTTCTTGACAGTTCACCCGTTCAGACTTGTCCACCTCAACGACAGCCAGCAGGCGCGCGGCGCGGCGGGGTTGATCATCCTCGCCCATTGAATTCAGATCGCTGTTGCCCATATCAAGGTCTGCGGTCAGGTCCTACTGCATCCCAGTTTGAATTGTTCCTGGCGAACAGCCAGGCGGCGCCCCTCAAGATCCCCACTCAGTTGACCAGAATCCATCCGGATGCGCTCTTGACGCAACTGATTGCACCTGGTGAGGGTCAAGCCCTGCTGCATTCCCTTATCTCGGGCTTTGTCCATGTTGCGTGTGATGTCACGAATGGCCGCCTCCTGGCTTTGCTTGCGTGTGCCAGACATCGAGTGAGCGCCTTCGGTCGGCAGGATGTCCACTTCTCGTCCTCCGGCACAGGGTTTGTCGGTGTAGGTTCCGTTGCACTGATAGACCGGCTTCTGGCCTTGCGCGGGGAACGGGAGTGTCTGCATTGCTGACGCAGAAAGCAACGCGCGGATGATGACTCGAAGTGGCGGTAGCTTCATGAGCCTATGACCGGTTTCGGTTCTGCAGCCCCGGTTTGACAACCGTCTCGTGGTGATTTTTTGCATGCGCTACCAGGGCGTCCCACTCCGGCGGCGTCATTGTGCGGCCCAGTAGCTCCTCGAATTGGGCCCGTACCGCTGCAACGCCCTCGTCCGTTTCGACGTCGTCGCCGAAACCAAACACCAGGCTGATGATCCCCCAAAGGCGATGCCAGGTCCCTTCCAGGCCTTCGAGGTGAATGCCCAGCAGGTACCCGGCATCCGTCGTGGCCGGTCGACTCGACAAAATGCTTTCCATGTCGGGGGGCTGACGGCGCTTGCGCTCGATGCGTTCACGCGCGGATTTTTGGAAGTCGCCCAGAAGAGAGGTATCCATCTGCGCTCCGCACTCGCGCTCCCAGTATTGGATCGCGGCTTGAAGTGCTGCACGTTGCGCTTCTCCATCTTCACGCAGTTGCTCTTCAAGTGCTGCGACAACTTGGTCCACTGCCTGAGTGCGCGGCTTCATTGCCCGACCTACTGCCGACATGATGTTCAATGAAGCGGGGCTGTCCGGGTTGCTGGCCAGCTCGCGTGCCATCGTCTCCCACACGCTCTCGCCTGGGCGTTGCACCAACTTTGTTTTGGGCGGATCTCGGTCGCTCATCGTGGGCGGTCTTCTAATGGAGGCGATCTTTTTCGGTCGGGTGGCGAGCACTGTGCGGCGCGGTTCGCCATGAACGGCGCCAATTTGCCTGAGGTTCTAGCGCAATTTCGAGGTTTGCGCCACCTCGCTCACCGACTCACGTCAGTCGGGCTCAATGCAGATCAGCGGCAGCACCGCAACACTTCTTGAACTTCTTTCCACTTCCACAGGGGCACGGCTCATTGCGCCCGGTCTTGGGCAACAAGGACGTGGCTACTTGGCGCTCATAGATGGCTCGTCGCAACGGCAGCCAGTGCGCATGTATGTTGAGCACCGCTTGAGGGATCTGATGCGCCAGTGCCGCCCTTTGTTCG
>JAUYAB010000080.1 GCA_030693705.1 Ignavibacteria bacterium
GCACTGCACAAAGAAACAATGCTGCCTGAAGCTTATTGGATGGCACTGCACAAAGAAACAATGCTGCCTGAAGCTTGTTGGATGGCACTGCACAAAGAAACAATGCTGCCTGAAGCTTGTTGGATGGCACTGCACAAAGAAACAATGCTGCCTGACGTGTGTTAGATGGCACTGCAACAAGATACAACGCAATAAAACACCAAAATTGGGAGTCTAATAAAAAGAGAAGGGGAAGACAAAGCGTTTAATGCGAGTCTGCAAGACATGAAACTACAATACCTGCTGCTATTCACCGTAAAAAATAGAGAAACAATAAGATTTTACTTGCAATTAATAACACTGCTAATTAATTTTACCCGGTTTTTATAATGAATTAGTGTGTTTAAATAAAATATATCCTTATTACTTTTATTTAAGGGAGAAAAAATGAAAAAAATAGTGTTACTTATAATATTTTTAGCTTTTACAAGTTTATTGTTTCCTACAGTTGTTATTAAAGGACATACAAATGATGTCTCGGGGACAGTAGTTTTACACATTTATGCAAATACAATTAGTGGGCAGGGAGTTATGGCGCAAGCAAGATACAATGGGCCTTCTTATACATATATAAGTTTTATTGCTGGATCATGGGTTGAAAATGGCACCGGTGGTGAATTTGGTAGTTATACTAATTTTGATGTTACGATATCCGGTTTACCAACATCTGGTTCTGCTGATTTCGAAGCAGCTAAATGTGACTATGGAACTACGAACAATGGATTTGAATATACTGGTTTTGTGTATACAGTTAGCGACATGCTTCCTGTCGAACTAACATCCTTTTCAGCATCCATTAAAAACAGATCAGTAAACCTTGTTTGGCATACAGCTACGGAAATAAATAATTATGGTTTTGAAATCCAGAAATCAATTAGGAATGAGGAATTAGGAATTAGGAATTGGAACAAAGTTGGATTTGTTAATGGCAGCGGTAACAGCAGTTCACCAAAGGATTACAGCTATACCGATAAAACTGCTGCAACCGGCAAATACATTTACCGCTTAAAACAAATTGATAACGACGGGCAGTACGAATACAGCAAAGAAGTAGAAGTTGATCTTGGTAAACCAACAACCTTTGCATTAAACCAGAATTATCCAAACCCGTTTAACCCGTCAACGGTTATCAGTTATCAACTTCCGGCAAACAGTTATGTTACACTAAAAGTTTATAATGCAATTGGTACTGAAGTAGCTGCACTTGTAAATGAGTACAAAGAAGCAGGGAGCTATAATTACGAATTCGGATCTGCCAGCGGCGGAAGGAATTACGAATTGACAAGTGGTATATATTTCTACACATTACGTGCCGGCAGTTTTGTTCAAACTAAGAAGATGGTACTTCTTAAATAATTATTACTTATTTTTATCCATCCTCTTCTAAAAGATGATGGATAGTTCTTGTACGGTTTTTCTTTCACAATTTAACTATGGATGCATAATGAAAAAACTTGTTGCACTTTTATTTATCGTAGCTTTTGTCCAAATGGGTTTTGGACAATTTAGTGGAGATTATAATATTGGTACTGGTCAAACTTACACAACATTAAAAGCTGCATGCGATGCGCTTAATGCTGGTACTATTACAGGGAACTGTACTTTTTATATTACAAGCGACTTAACTGAAGCAGTAAATTTTGGTTTAGGAGTAAATACTGCTGGATATTCAATTACTTTTCGCCCAGATGCAGATGCTAATAGAACGATTACTTTTACGAGCACAACAGACAATACAGGACCTTCGGGTCATTTTGTAATTGGAAATCCTACGCCCACGGTTACTTGGACGGATGCAAACACAATTACCACAAGCAATATAACTATTGATGGTTATGCATCTGGGTTTACCACTAAAAGATTAACCCTTACAAATGCAAGTGCAAGTGCAGCTAACGCACGATTAATAACTGTAGTGGGAGCTTGTGAGAATACTGTAATAAAAAATAGCATATTTATTAATAATTCTACTTCAGTGACTTCTCCCGTTTGTATAGTTGCTATAGTACGTAAAGGTACAGTTATTGATGTTGCACCAATAAACCTAACTATTGAAAACAACTCAATGTCGGGTTTGGGTTCAGTGGTTTCTATGGGAATGAGAATTACAAATTCTGGGACTCCTACTACTAAAGTTACTGGTTTTGTTTTCAAAAACAACGTAGTTACAGCCAAACGTAGACTTCTCGAAATAAACTACACAAATGGAGGTAATATCTTTGGAAATGAATTCAGAAGCCAACAAACAGGTGCGGCTGGTACAGTTAGTTATGGAGTTTGGACATCCGCTGGGAATATTGGCACATTTAATATCTATAACAATAAATTTCTCGAAGCCTTTACCGAAGAAACGGGGGCTTTTGGTCATAGGGTAATTTCGTTAGCAAATACTGCTACCTACAATATTTACAATAATATGTTTGCAGGGTTGAATAAAACAAAGCCTTCTACTGCGATATTAAACTTAACTTATTTGTTTTTCAGTGGTGTAGCAGGCACAATATATAACAACACTTTTTATATGCCTGCTTTAACAGATCCTACTGCTGCTGCAACGGGGTATTACTCTGCTATTCAATTAAGTGGTAATACCGCAACCATTAAAAATAATATTTTTATCAGTGATGAAGCAACACATACTAACCCGTATTTTATTAGTGCCGTTCCTAGTCAAGCATCGGATTATAATGATTTTTATATGCGTCAATCCAATGTCAATCACAAGGTTGTAAGCACCTATACAACTTTATCCGCTTATCAAGCCGCCAACTTGTCCAAAGATGCACATTCAAAATCAGTTGATGTTGCATTTACCTCGTCAACAGATCTTCATCTTTTAGTAGGGAGTGGATCGATTGGGGATGATAATTTAGTCGGTACGGTACTTTCCAGTCCTTATAATGTTGATATTGATGGCGATTCGAGAAATACCGTGTATCCTTATATGGGAGTGGATGAAATTACAACATCACTTATTTATCCATTAGCCATGCATACAGTTCCGATGACCTCAGGTGTTAGTAATGCAACTTCATTTGGTATAAATGGAATTTTAGGCACTGATGGCTCTTCAACTTTTTATACACATTGGGACGCGACGTATCTTTATTTGGGTTGGAGCGGTGGTAAAACAAATTATTCTTCAGATATGTATTATGCCGCGATTGATATTGACCCTACAACTACTAACGGGACGGATAATGCAATTGAAAATGTAGGCTTTTTAGCCGGTGATCCAAAACCCGACTTCTATGTGGTTTATGAAAACAATTCAACCTTTTATGGTGCGCCAGCTACTAATGGAAATGCTTTTGAAATATACAATGTTTCCGGTGGTAACTGGAATTGGGTAAGCCGCACAGATGGAGACGACGGCGCTACTTCTCAAGTTGATTTTCTTGATGCAGCAGGAGAAGTTCGTTTAAGAATTCCGTGGGCTACATTAGGCTTTACTCCGGCAACCGGTAATAAGTTAGGTATTGTCATGTGGAACAACAATGCTGACGGAAATTATATGTGGGGAAGAGTTCCTACAACAAACCCTGCAAACGCAAGTACTCCTATAACTTTAACCATGGACTTTGTTTATAATAATACCGGAAGCGGTATTAACCCTAGTTCAGATAAAATAGAAGCAGCACTTCCTGTTGAATTAACTTCATTTAATTCTGCTGTACATGGAAAGGAAGTAAACCTAACCTGGAAAACTGCAACAGAAATTAACAGCTACGGCTTTGAGATTGAGAGAATTAGGAATGAGGAATTAGGAATTAGGAATTGGGAGAAAGTTGGATTTGTACAGGCTTCAGGTAATAGTAACTCTCCTAAAGACTACACATATAATGATAACAACTTGCAAGAAGGAAAATACCAATATCGCTTAAAGATGATAGACAACGACGGTACATTTGAATATAGTAATATCGTAGAAGCGGAAATTACTTTACCTAAACAATTTGCGCTTTCACAGAACTATCCAAACCCGTTCAACCCGGTAACAACAATAAACTATTCGCTTCCGATAGATGGCAAAGTAATGTTGGTTGTGTATAGCATTAACGGAGAAAAGGTCGCAGAGTTGGTTAATGAAATGCAATCTGCGGGCAGCTATAATATTCCCTTTAGCGCGAACGGTTTAGCAAGTGGTACGTATATCTACCGCTTACAAGTTTACCCAACCGGCGGAGGGGCAGGCGAGTTTGTGCAGACGAAGAAGATGATACTGCTTAAGTAAGTCGAAAGTAGAAAGTTAAAAGTAAAAAGGAAATCCCTCAGCAATGAGGGATTTTTTTTACTTTTGATTAATATAACATCTTTCTTAAATTGCACTAAAAATTGAGGAAAAGAATGATAGTAAAAGGGAAATACAGAAAATCAAAAATATATCTTTATGAAAGTGTTGACATAAAAGATAACACCGAAATAAAATTAAACATTCTCCAGGGGTTTGAGCTTGCAAAGTATTTTGGGATAATGAACAATGCTTATCAAGGCTCATCCGTGAGTTTTATAAATGAATTAAGAAAACAAAGAACTGTAAGATTAAGCAATGCTGCTAATTGATTCGGACATCCTAATAGATTTTATCAGAGGATATAAACCGGCTTACTCTTTTTTTGAAAAGAATAAAAGGATTGTTTTCATAAGTATTTTATCTAAATTTGAAATAATTGCTGGAGCAAAGGATCAAAATAAGATCATTAAACTTGAGGAATTTCTCTCAAATTTTTCAGTGCTTACTCTTTCAAATGAAATTATTGAATCAGCATATGAAATTTTTAAGACCTCTTTTCTTACCAATAATATGTCAGCTAACGATGCTTTAATTGCCGCTACTTCGATATATTTTAAGTTCCCCTTAGTATCCCGAAACAAAAAACATTACAGTAAAATTGAGAAGTTAGAATTAATTGTTCCATATTAGTCAGCACGTCAGTATGAAGTTTACCCAACCGAAGTGGAGTAGGAAAGTTTGTGCAGACGAAGAAAATGATCCTGCTTAAGTAATTAGATAGTTAGTAAAAATATTCTGCTCTGGATGGCGAGAATAAAAGAAAATTGATTTAGGAACAAGCCTGCCCGGCTGAGACGGGGATTAACGATTTTCGATATACGATTTGTTGGTAGAAATCTATTTGGTTCTGGTTTACCAGGTTAAGAATTACGCCCGCCTTAGGCGGGAGGAATGAAATCCCTCAGCAATGAGCGATTTTTTTTGAGCAATGTAGTGACAGGTCGAGTCCATTCCGCGTAGTATTTATTATAAGAAAGCTTGCGAGCGTTCCCTCGCTTAATTTATACTTACACTCTTTATTTTAGGGATTAAAATTAAAAATATTGAATCCCTAACGGGATTGTTTTTTTCTGTATTTATGTTACAAATATTAAATCCCCTACAGGATTTCTGCAACCCGCCTCCGGCGGGTGGAATCTTTGTAACAAATAAACCCACAGATAACTAACATTCCCATCTACCCGGCATTAGACAGATCGGGAATGAATATTTCATTCGATTAACAATATCAAATCTTTTCATCTTTTCTTTTTTTCTTCTTTCCTCTAACCATTTAATTTGTTGTAAACTTAACAATGATTTTCTAAGTTAGAGACATCGATTTATGTGAACATATACTTTTGCGTATATGTTACAGAAATTCTTTCAACAAAAAATAATTTTGTCGGATGATGTTAACTAAAGCAAATATTTCTAAGGTGATCAAGATGATTAATGGATTAAAGTTATCGCCAATTTTTGTGTTAAGTCTTATACTCATGTTTAATAATTTCGTCAATGCACAAGATGAAATTCAATCGGTAAAGATAGGGCTGCAAGAATGGATGGTTGAAAACCTTAATGTAGATCATTACCGTAACGGTGATTCAATTCCGGAAGTAAAATCTCAGCAGCAGTGGAGCGACCTTAAAACAGGCGCCTGGTGTTACTACAAGAACGATAGTAAAAACGGTGAGAAATATGGAAAACTTTACAATTGGTATGCTGTAAACGATCCGCGCGGTTTAGCGCCGAAAGGATGGCGCATTCCTTCCCAAAGCGAATTGTTAGAATTGCAGTCGGCAGTAAATGATAATTCAAATTTATTAAAAGCTGTCGGTGAGGGAAGCGGAAGCGGTACTGGAACAAACTCTACCGGCTTCTCAGTTAAACTTGGTGGATACCGTGGATACCATGGTAATTATTATTACATAGGATATGACTCCTATTTCTGGACTTCGAGCGAAGGGACTCCGCCTTTTGCAAGCAGTATGTACGTTTACAGCACCGGTAATTATATCTTCTTTTATGATTTCGATAAAGTGTACGGTTTTAGTGTAAGGTGTATTAGAGATTAATATTTGCGTCCAAAATACTTTAGAAAAGATTACTTAAACCCTAACCTGGCAGAACCAGAACCAAAAACGAATAATGAATATCGAACAAGGAATTTCGAATGATGATCCGCCGCGGCGGATGAAATACAGATCGCTTTCACTTTTAAATTCATTATTCCCCGACTGAGTCGGGCAAGCTTGTTCAATATTCGATATTTAATTATCGTTAACATGTTATCAATCGCAATTTTCTAAGAGCCTATAAAACAAAAAATAGGCGAAGCCTCTTTGAGTTGACTAAAATTTACAGACAATATTTAAAGGAAATGGTGTTTTTTAGTGATCTACATCATCAAACTCAAAAAAATAAGCGTGTTAAACAAAGATTTCTCTTGACAAAGGTTGAAAGAATAACTAATTTCCCCACATAAAAATCCACATCTTAATTTCAGAGCAGTAATTAGCTTCCTACAGCGAAAATTAAAAGACCAAGAAAGCATTTTCTGGTTGGTAATATTTAATTTCTATAGTATTTTTCCCCTGTGCTTTTATTAAATCTTTTAGTATTTTCAGTGGGGAACTATAATGAACATATTGGTGTTAGAATATACTTAGGTATAAGAGTTCTTTAAAAGTTTAATTGATCTCAAATTACAGTAGAATTAAAAACATAATTTTAAATAACCAAAAGGAAAATAAAATGAAAACAATTCAACAATTTAAATATGCTTTAATAGCATTGTTGTTTGTTGTTCCGAGTATTCTTGCGCAGCCAACACTGCTCACCCCGCTTGATGGCGCGGTTAATGTGTCACGCACTCCAACCTTGAATTGGACTGATATCGGTTCTACAACTTACAGAGTAGAAGTTGCAACAGATCCAGGGTTTGGTGTTGGGTCATTAGCATATACAAATGATGGAGTAATTGGAACATCACATTTAGTACCATTGACCTTAGCCGCATACACTACCTATTATTGGCATGTGAGAGAATCAGCGCCGACCACAGGAACTTATTCTACTACGTTTACTTTTAGAACGGTACCCTCAAGCGTACCGGCAGCTCCTAACCTTGCTACTGCTACACCGGCGCCTGCAGCTACAGATCAACTACTTGATCTTACTTTTGATTGGGCAGATGTTCCTGAAACTGATTCATACAATTTTGAACTATCGACTGATCCGTTATTCGGCTCTTTTGTAAGTCAACAGATCGGGCTAACAGCTTCAACAGCAACCGTTCTTGGATTATCAGAATCAACTCCATATTACTGGAGAGTTACTGCTGTAAATTCTTTAGGTTCAACAACATCTTCTAACTCTTCATTTACAACTTTATCAGCTCCAGTTTTAACTTCACCGGCAAATACAATTTCGGGAGTTTCTATTCAAACTAATTTTGGATGGACAGCACCTACCGGCGCTACTTCTTATATCTTAGATATATCCACAGACAATTTTGCTACAACGCTTCTTTCAAAACCAGGTTTGGTAACAAATTCATATACTTTGGACAGTACAGAAATTCTGGATAATTTAACTACTTATTATTGGAAAGTAAAAGCTAACAATACTTCGTACTCATCAACGTCCAGCTTTATGACTCTACCTGCAGCTATGCCGCAACCTAATACTCCAATTGGGAATGCTACAGTATTTACGCTTACACCAATTTTATATTGGCACTTAAATCAACCTATCGCAAACATTGTGTACGATGTTCAGTATAAAATAAGCGGAGATCCGGCGGGTTTTACGCAGATTGCAACCGAAACAGCTTTACAAACTGTTACATTGCCGACATTGTTACCAAATACAACATATGTATGGAGAGTAATCGCCAAAAGACTAACACCCACAAGAGTATGTTCATATTCAGCGGAAGCTACCTTTACTACTGCTTTTGGTGGAGACCCGGTTGCTTCATGGCCTTTAGGTGCTCAAACGGTTTATACAACTACACCGACGTTATATTGGTATCATAACGAACCGCAGCTTACGAACAGGTATTTGGTAGAAGTTTTTGACAATCCAACATTTACCGGTTTACCAATATTTACAGATTCAACTACTTCACAGAATATTACAACTACCACATTGAACCCTGGTTATTATTATTGGAGAGTACATGCAACTTCAACGATTACAGGTAATATCTCCGGTTGGTCCTCAGGATCGTTTTTAGTTTATTTTATAAATACTCCTGATGTTAAGTTATCCTGGCCTATTGGCGGCGCAACCGTTTATACAGTACAACCGGATTTGCATTGGTATTTAGATTCGGCTTATACCGGCATTACATTTTATGTTGAGTATAGCGTTGGAGATTCGCTAACCTGGGTGAACGCAGGTAATACTGCAAATCAATACTTAACCTTCCCTGGTTATTTATCCCCGGGAACAACATACTATTGGCATGTACGAGCTTACAGTCCTGTTACCGGTTTCGGGGCTTGGACCGCCGCGGAAGGTTTTATTGTTGATCCTTTAGCAAGTGGTTGGCCTACCGTTCCGGTTATTTCCTGGCCTACCGCCGGAAGTACAATTTATTCATTTAACCATGCAATGAATTGGTATCTTGATGGACCAACAGACGGACTTGTTTTCGATGGCGATATTGCTACCAATGCCGGATTTACTAATCTTGTTGCATCATGGACGGGATTAACAACACTTTTTTATAATGCTACTTTACCAAACGCAGTAGCTTCCTATTATTGGAGAGTGAGGAG
Organism: Ignavibacteria bacterium; assembly: GCA_030693705.1. GTDB lineage: Bacteria > Bacteroidota > Ignavibacteria > Ignavibacteriales > Ignavibacteriaceae > UBA1563. The sequence goes on from JAUYAB010000080.1 coordinate 9,103, forward strand.
CAGAAATCCTGTAACCACATTATCTTCAACATATGCAGAGACTGCAACACCTTTCACGGTTAATCCAATTGGAACAGTTGCTCCGACACCTATTTTGGATTATCCGGTAAACGGAACTATTGTTTGGACAAATACACAAACTTTATTCTGGTATACAAATAACACTCCGTCCGGAACTAACTTCCAGGTTCAATTAAGTATTTATGGTAACTTCTCAGTATTGGTAGCTTCCAACGCGGCTGATACGGCGGCAGGTTATTCGGCAACTTCTTTTGCTATCCCGGTTGCTTTACAATCCGGTTACACTTATTACTGGAGAGTAAGATCAAGAATTGGTACAGGTCATGATGATTGGGGAGCCTGGGTATCAACCAATTTCGTTACTGATCCGGGTTTTGCTGCAATTCAACCAAGAATTGGCGGACCTTTAGGCGGTGTAAACGTATTTAGTTCTGATATAAATCTCAATTGGTTCGTTCCTGCGAGAGAACAAAATCAGGCGAAATACGAAATCCAATTTGGAACAAATCAAGATTTCTCGAACGCAACAACGGTTCCGGATATTAGCGCAAAGGATTATCAAGTAAGTAATTTGACTAAAGGAACAAAATATTTTTGGAGAGTTAGAGCGATCGGAAAAGATGGAAGCATCTCCGGTTACTCACAGCCAGAAAGTTTTGTCCCATCACAACCTACAGATGTAACACCGGAAAACGTTATTCCGCAGACATTTGAATTGACGCAAAATTATCCGAATCCATTCAATCCGACTACGATGATCAAATATGCAATTCCACAGAATGCTGTTGTAACGTTATCGATTTATAACATGCTCGGACAAAAGATTAAAACACTTGTCAGCGAGCAGAAGAATGCAGGAACTTACTCAGTACAATGGAACGGCGATAACGAATTCGGTCAAAAGGTTTCAAGCGGCGCCTATATTTATAGAATCAATGCCGGAAACTTCGTTAAATCGATGAAGTTAATCCTCATGAAATAAGTTAATCTTAACGAAAAAAAGGTTGCCACATGAGCAACCTTTTTTTTTGATCTTTATCAACATCTTTCTTTATTAAAATAGATAAATTTTATATTTTATAAGAAAGAAATTCAAAGTTTTGATTTGTAATAATTAAAGGAAAAGTTTCCGATGTTTAAAGATGAGCGAAATCGTAGTGTACTTGTTTTTTCATTCACTATTATTTTTACGATTATTCTGTCATATATTCCAAGCGACTTAAAAATTTTAAATTATCAGCCTAAAAAAGTCGATTTATTTATGGACGTTGTTCCTGATTCCTTGTTGGAAATATCTAAGAGTCAGCCTGGACAAAACAAAATTGAACCAAAATATTTAGCTGCATCGATGAGTAAAGATGTATTAGAAGCACTAATTGCTTACGCTAAATCGCGAAATATGGAGTTTGCTGAAAACATGGCTCTTCAAGGGAAGAGCGTCCCACTCTCCGGAAATGTTTCACAGATGAATTATTTTTTTGATGCTTTGAAACAGGCTAAGTCACAAAAAGTAAGAATTGGTGATTATGGTGATTCGGGTAACGAGGGTGATCTTTTAACCGCCGATATTAGAGAAAAATTTCAGAGTGAGTTTGGAGGAAATGGCGTTGGTATGATGGCTATTACTTCGCAAGATATTATGTTTAGGATTACCACGAAGCATACGTTCAGCGACAATTGGAAGACAGTTTCTGTCTTGTCTGGAAAAGAAGGTGATATTCCAATTGGTATAAATGGATTCGTTTCTATTCCTAAGGGAAGCGCTTGGGTACAATATGAAACCAAAGGCGCATACAAAAGCTGTAAATTTTTTACTACTGCAAAAGTTTATTACACAAATGCAAAAGCATCATCAATTAAATACTCCTTCAATAACGGTCCAGAAAAAACAGCCACTCTGCAAGCCGGAAGCGGCGTTAAGGAATTGGCGCTTTCTGCAGGAGGAAATGCAACTTCGTTTAAGATGACTACAACCATGGCTGATCAAGCTCAGTTTTTCGGAGTGAGTTTGGAATCGGGGAATGGCGTTTATATTGATAATTATCCTTGGAGAGGAAATTCCGGGATTTCATTTAGAGACATTCCTGATTTTGTAAAGAAAGATTTCCAAAAGTACTTTGGTTATAAGTTGATCATCCTGACTTATGGAGCGAACATGATGACCGCAGGAAATATCAATTTTACATGGTATGAAAATCAGATGATAAATGTAATTAAAGATCTAAAAACCATGTTTCCACAAACAAGTATTTTACTTGTTGCGATGGGAGATAAAACTACTAAACGTGGATCACGATTTCTGACCGATCCTAATGTTCATAAAATGATTGAAACTCAAAAGAATATTGTTAATGCAACCGGAATCACGCTCTGGAACAGGTTCGAAGCGATGGGAGGAGAGAACTCGATGCTTGATTGGGTGGAGAAGAACCTTGCTTCAAAAGATTATGGACATTTTAATGATATGGGCTCGAAAAGAATGGCACAAATGCTAACAGATGTTTTATTAGATACCTACAGAAAAAAATAGTTATTAATGGAGTAAAAAAAATGATCTCAGACAGGTTAAAAGAAGTTATTTTAAAAGAATTGGAACTTAAAGAATACGATCTTAAAGATGAAACCGTTGCAAGTGAAGTTCCCGGCTGGGATTCATTAAATCATATAAATATTATTCTTGCTATTGAAAAAGCCTATGGAATCAAATTTAAAGGGCTGGAAATTCTCAAAGCGAAAAATATTGGCGATTTGCAGAAACTCATCGACTCCAAAAATCCGTTATAACTTTAGTTGAAAAGAGAGTGATCATCATTATCACTCTCGATAGTTAATTACCAATAATGATAGGGAAAAAATGCCTCAAGCGATAGATTTTCAAAAGCTCCTTACGCTGTTAACATACGATAAACATGATCCGCTTCTTTTTGGTTCAAGTCTTTTTTTATTCTTTTTCATGTTTGTGTTAATTGTTCAAAGGCTTTTCAGCAATCAAAAAGCATTACGCATTTATTCACTGCTTTTCTTTTCTCTTTTCTTTTACTACAAAGCTGCCGGTATTTATCTTTTACTGTTAGTCTTCTCTTCCGGTTTTAATTTCTATTTTGGCAAATTAATTTATACACGTAAGACGGCTTTTCAAAAAAAAATAATTTTTATTATAGCGTTGCTGGTAAATCTTGGGTTGCTCGGGTACTTTAAATACACCAATTTCTTTTTGCAAATTCTTAGTGATCTAAAACTTGGAACAATTGAACCGCTGCAGATATTTCTCCCGATCGGTATTTCATTTTTTACGTTTAAAGCATTAAGCTATGTAATTGAAATATATTTGGAAATGATAGAACCGGTAAAAAGTTTTAGGGATTTTTCACTTTTCATTTTCTTTTTCCCAAATGTTTTGATGGGTCCGATAGATAGGGCTTCTGCATTTCTACCGCAGATTGAAGAAGACAATCCAATAACAAAAGAAGATGTTGGTCGTGCAATTTTCTTAATCTCTTGCGGCTTAATTAAAAAATATGCCATAGCAGATTACATCTCTCTAAATTTTAATGAAAGAGTTTTAGATTATCCGCTTAGGTTTACAGGAGTTGAAAATCTTATTGCTGTCTATGGAGCTGCGTTACAAGGGTATTGTGATTTTTCCGGCTATACCGATATGGCGCTGGGTGTCGGGTTACTTTTAGGTTATAAATTGATGGATAACTTCAATAGACCATTCAAAGCGATAAGTGTAGCGGATTATTGGAGAAGATGGCATCTGTCGTTGTCTACGTGGCTCCTGGGGTACGTGTTTAAACCACTTCAAATATCTCTGCGATCTTTGCGGAAAATTGGAACCGCGATTGCGATTTTTGTTACTTTCTTCGCTGTAGGATTATGGCATGGACCAAATTGGACGTTCATTTTTTTTGGAGTACTACACAGTTTCTATTTGATCTTTGGAATGTTTACTCAATCGATCAGGAAAACTATTACCGATAAATTGAAAATAACCGGGACTAAATTTCACCATTTTATTAAATGGTTTTTTACGTTTCATCTTTTGGTTCTTACAGCAATCCTATTCCATTCTCCTTCGCTGCAATACGCCATCAACATGGTGCAGCAAATATTTACCTATTTTCACCCGGAAGTTTTTCCGCAATTTGTGCAAGCATATACCACGGTGTTCATTCTTATAGTATTTGGTTATTTAGTTCATTTTTTACCGGCATCGGTCGAAGAAAAGGCGCAAAATCTTGTAATAAAAATGCCGATAGTTTTTCAGGCACTTTTATTAATGGTAGTAATTTGGATTGTTGTTCAATTTAAATCGGCAGCAATGATGCCGTTTATCTATTTTAAATTTTAGTGAGTGGTTGTGGATTATGGGAGTATTTTCTCCATTAGAAATTTCCCTCTAGCGGGAAGGTATTCTAAAACATCTGCATTATCCGTCGATCTTTCATAGACCAACTCAAATCCTAATTTATTATAGGCTCTGAAAGCTGATGCGTTTGTTATTGTGGGTCTTAGCTGAACTTTTTTAATATGTGGAAAAAGTTCCTTTTGAATTCTGATATGTTCATTGATGAGCATTCCCACCAACCCTTTGCCCCTAAATTTTTCTTTTACATAAGCATAAACAATTTGCAAAGTATCTTTTTCTCTCTCGATATTAAGCTTTTGCAGCGCTGGAAAACGATGCTTCGCTTCAATTATTTTTTCGTGGGGAATAAATCCGAACAAAATATCTGCTTTTAAAATTGCGCTTGGAACGTCATTAGCTTCTTCTATCCAAGCTCCACAAGCTGCGGCATATTCTTCACCAATTTCAGCAATTAGATAATCGGAGTAACATAATTCTTGTCCGGTAATATTTTCTACAAGAATCTTTTGAAAGATGGAGAATAATTCTTCTTCAGTTAAAGAGAAAATTTTACAAAAACTTATAGTGTCGGTAAAACTTTTTTCAGCTTCAAAAATTGCAGTGATAATAAAATCAATGTCTTTGATCGCAGCTTTTCGAATTATTAAGTCAGATAACATGAATCACTCCTCTTATCGTGATAAAAGATCAGCTAAAGGTTTTCTCCATAAGAACCAAACAATTTGAAGCGATAATCGATAACACTTTATCGTTATCAACCTTAAATATTTTTACAACGTTAAAACCTAATTTATTATAAACATGAATTGCGCTGTAGTTTTCGTCAGTAACTATTAATTGCGATTTAGTCAGATCGGGATATTGAAGTTTTTTCTGTCTAAAGTGTTCATTGATAATCAAACTGCTAATTCCTAAGCCTCTGAAATTAGGATTCACATAAACAGATTCAATTTGTAAAGCTAATTTTTCTCTATCGATATGTAATCCTTTTATTAACGGGGCAATATTTTTAGAGAAGTTGATATTATCTTCAGTGAAATATTGGGCGAGCAAACTGTATTTAAGTAAGTAGCTTGGCGTATCATCAATCGCTTCAATCCATGCAGCGCAAGCTCCGGCGTTCTGTCCGTCTACTTTTGCTACTAAAAAAGAAGACAAACTGAATTCATGTCCATCTATATCCTCTAATAGAATATTTCTCAATATTTCTTTAAACCCGGGCAAAGATAAATTAAAAATATTGCAGTAACTAATTCGTTCTGTATTGCATCTGTCGGCTTCAATAATTGCCTCGATTATAAAATCAATATCTGCTTGGGTTGCCGTCTGTATCGTGATTGAAGAGTTGATAATTTGTATTCCTTTAGTTTTACTACGGTAATATATAAACGTTGTAGTGCAGCTATCTTGATGAACTGCAAAGCCTACTTTCCATTATTGGATTCTTGTTTTAAAAATGCACTTACTTTTTTACGATCGAACTTCCCGTTATTGTTTAACGGGAAGGAAGGTAAATTATTTATTGATGAGGGGAGCATATACTCCGGAATTTTGGCTGTTAAATATTTTTCTAAATCCTTTATATAACCATCATAATTTTCCAAAAATAAATGGAGTTGAATGGTTCCCAAATGGTTTTCAGATGGGAGGGCGATAACGTTTACTAAATTAGTAAAATTGCGCGCATGGTATTCAATTTCTCCAAGTTCAACCCTATACCCTTGAATTTTAACTTGATGATCAATTCTTCCGTAATAAAAAAAATCACCTTCTTCATCAATCATTCCCAAATCACCCGTTCTATAAAAAACTTTTTTTGGCAATTCATTTTCGATAGTGAAAAATGCCGTGGAATTTTTCTCTTGATCTTTCCAATAACCCGGAGTTACTTGAGGACCGCTTAGACAAATCTCTCCTTTTTCATTTGGAGAAAGAATGTTTTTACTCTCATCAATAATAATTGCTTCCATCCCATTCATCTCTTTACCAATGGAGATAATTCCATTCAAAGATTTATTTCGTCCTTCTCTGGGGTCAAAATCATAGACCGTACAAAATACTGTCGCTTCTGTGGGACCATAAGCGTTAATAAGTTTTCCATTTGGCGCACACATTAACCATTCTTCGGCAATTTCGGTTAGAAGCGGTTCGCCACAGAATAATGTGTACTTTAATTTCGGCAAATTGATATCTGAGAAATAGGGACGGAGATATGAGATTGTAACGGGAACCATGCATGCAAAAGTTATTTGATGTTCTTCCAAAATTGTATAGACATTTATATATTTTATCCCAACCGATGGAATTGTATATATGCATGCGCCAACAATGATAGGTGCGAGGTAACAGATGACCGAAAAATCGAATGTTAGATCAAACATCTGAACGAATTTATCGGATTCATCAATTTCATATCCAAGAGCAAAAAAAGCATCTAAAAATGCCGAAATATTGCCGTACAAAATAGGAACTCCCTTCGGAATTCCTGTGCTGCCTGAAGTGAATAAAATGTAAGCGATATCATCTTCCTTTATATTCGGTAAGGTAAAATTAATTTCAACTTCAGGTAAATCAGTGGTAACAATTACATTTAGGTTATTCAGTTTGGCAATTTCCTCAACTCTTTCAGTCAACTTACTGGTTAACAGAGTAGTAAGTCCAGTTTGACGAATCTCAGAGCTATTCCTCTCAAGTGGGTTTGCCGGATTTATAAGCACATATCCAATGCCTGCAAATAAAGCCCCATAAATGGAAGCATACGTGTGAAAATCCTGAGCTTCAAAACTTATTACTCCAACAAGTTTTTGATGATCGAAGGATAGTTGATCTAATTCTTTTCTAATTTTTGAAACGGCATGAGCAAATTGTTCATAGGTATAATAGGTGTTATCAATGTAAAAAGCATTTCGTTCTGAATTATTTTGAAATGATCGGATTATTTTTTCAAGCAACAATTTTGTCTCTCATTTACGTTAAAATGTCATAATTAAATTTCAGATCGGTGTCGAAATTACTAAGTATTTTGATTCTTAAATATTTCCATGGATTTATAGAAGCAGTTTTAATGCTTTTTTGTCAACCTTTCCGTTAACATTCAAAGGGAATAATTTCATAGTCGAAATCGAAGAGGGAACCATGTACTGAGGCAATTTCACCTTCAGATAATTCTCCATCTCTTCAATGTTTCCACTGTAATCTTCAACAAAAAGATGGATTTGTTGGTTCCCTATCTTATTTGTGTAAGCAACTGCCGCAACTTGATTTTGCTTAGCAAATGCACGCGCATGATGTTCTATTTCGCTCAACTCTACTCTGAATCCTTGAATCTTAACCTGGTTATCTATTCTTCCGCTAAAGATAAAATCACCATCCTCATCTTGTAGGGCAAGGTCACCGGTACGGTAAAAAGTTTTTTCACTGCCATCTATCGTCAGTGTAAAAAATGCTTCCTTATTCTTTTCTGGATTCTTCCAGTAGCCGGATGTTAACTGGTTACCGGTCAGACACAATTCTCCTTTTTCACCTTTTACCAGAGGATTGTTATGTTCATTAACAACAATAGCATCCATGTTCATCATGGGTTTTCCGATGCAGACTATTCCGTTTACACTTTTTATTTTGTCCGGTTCTCTGCTAAGATCATAGGTTAGACAAAAAATTGTGGCTTCGGTGGGTCCATAAACATTTTGTACTAAAGCATTTGGAATGCACTTTTGCCATTCTTTCGAAATATCTTCGTAAAGAGCTTCACCACAGAAGAGGGAATACCTAACTTTTTCAAAATTGATTTCTTCAAAATAGGGTCTTAAGTACGAAAGAATGGAAGGAACCATCAGAGTAAAAGTAATTTGTTCATCATCCATTACATTGTAAATGTGGGTGTACTTTATTCCTTCGAGGGGAATCGGGTAGACACACGCACCAATACACAACGGCGCAATGTAACACATTAACGATAGATCAAAAGTTAAATCGAACATTTGAAGAAATTTATCATGCTCATCAACTTTGTATCCCAGTGCAAAAAAAGCTTCCATAAAGGAGAAGAGATTTTTTCTTGTTAGCGGAACACCTTTAGGAACTCCGGTGCTGCCTGAAGTAAATAAAATGTAGGCGTTTGTACTTTCAGGAACTTGATTAATCTGAAGATTAATCTCACTTTCCGGCAACAATTTAGCATAAACCATATTTACACCGGATGCGCTTGCTAATGCTGTTATTTTATCGTTGGATCGAGCTGAAAGAATTGTTTTTATTTCAGTCTGCTGTAAAATGTCTAAATTTCTTTCTAAAGGATTTTCCGGATTTAGCGGAACAAATGCTTTCCCCGTGAAGAGACATGCATAAATTGAACAGTAGGTTTCGATGTCATTAGATTCAATTACACCGATTAGTTGTTCTTTATTGCTAGGTTCTTGCTCTAAAATAGACCGAATTTTAGATATTATCTCTGCAAATCTTTTGTAAGTAAAACTATCGCCCTCAATGACAAAAGCATTTCTCTCCGAAAATTTTTCACAAGATAATTTTATCTGTTCAAGCATAAGAACTCAGAATTAATTGAAATTTTTGGACAAATATAACATCAAATAATAAATTTTGAAAGGTTCGGTTGCTACAATTTGAGCGGAAGTAATTAAAGTATTGTGAATTCTTCTCTCATAAGATTTGTTGATAGAACAGCTCATTGCTCGTTCTATTCTTGTAAAGTAACCACGAAGTTGTGATATTCTTTACCTCGCACTCTTTTGAAGTGGCGAAATAACGCAAATTATTTTTATCTTTCAGTAAGACTATAAACGGATTTTAAATGAAACGGATTCTTGAATGCTTTTTACTAATTTTAATATTTTCGTTCGCTATAAATGCACAATCAGTCATGAACAATATTGAAGATCAAATTCTTGAAGTAAAAAATACTTTCGCTCCAGACAAGCGCACCGCAATCTTTGATGTACATGTTGCGGAAGATTCCGGCAGTTATGTTTTAACCGGCGAAACCAACTTAACCAACGCACTAATTTTTTTGATGAATAAACTTTCACCTCTCACTATCAAGGATGAAGTGAAAAAATTACCGGATGAAAATCTTGGAGGCAAAAATTGGGGAATTATAAATATTTCCGTAGCAAATATTCGTACAAAACCGGAACATTCTGCTGAGATGGCAACACAGGCATTGCTTGGAACGATCGTTAAACTTTATAAGAAAACAGACGATGGCTGGTATTTAGTTCAGACACCCGATGACTATATAAGCTGGGTTGATGGGGACGCAATCGAAAGGGTAAAGAAAGGGGAAGCTGATGATTGGAAAAATGCTGCGAAAATAATTTTCACTCCAAATTATGGTTCGGCTTTTGAAAATCCGCTTCCTAAAAGCGGGGTTGTCTCTGATTTAGTATTCGGAAATCTTTTAAAGCTTTCAAAAACAGAAGATGATTTTTATTTAGTTGAATTTCCGGATGGTCGAACAGCCAAAATCAAAAAGAGTGAAGCAGAACTTTTTTCGGATTGGGCAAAAAACCGACAGTGTACTGAAGAAAATATTATTTCCACCGCAAAGAAATTTATGGGAATACCTTACTTATGGGGAGGAACTTCCGCAAAAGGGTTGGATTGCAGCGGCTTCACTAAAACTGTTTACTTTGCAAATGGCATCGTTCTACCTCGCGACGCCTCACAGCAAGTATTTATCGGCGAGACTATCGATACCGAAAATGGATTTTCAAATTTGCAGCCGGGAGATTTATTATTCTTCGGCTTTTCCGGCTCGGCAAATCGCAAAGAACGAATTACACATGTAGCAATTTATCTTGGTGATAGTGAGTTTATTCACGCTTCAGGAAGAGTAAGAATCAATAGTTTTGATAAGTCAAAAACTAATTTCAGTAAACACCGGTTAACAACTTTTATACGGGCTAAAAGAATAGTTTCTTCCATTGGAAAGAACGGCGTTGAATTAATTGAGTCAAATCAATATTATAAATAGGAAAGTTATGCAGCAGAACAGAAGAAATTTTATTAAAACATCGGGGTTTGCGGTAGGAACGCTTTTAGGTTCATCTTTTCCGGTAAATATTTTTTCAAAAGGAATTTCAAAAACTATGAAGTCATCAAAAATACAATTGCGGTTTCGCCCTTACACATTAGAATTGAAACATGTTTTTACAATCGCAACCAGCTCCCGCACCACGACCCCCGTTATGCTTACGGAAGTTGAATACGACGGAATAATAGGTTACGGTGAAGCTTCAATGCCCCCGTATCTTGGAGAATCTCAAGAAACTGCAGCGGCATTTCTTGCTAAAGTAAATTTATCACAGTTTGAAAATCCGTTTGAGCTTGAAAAAATTCTTACTTATGTCGATTCGATTGATGTGAAAAATCAAGCTGCGAAAGCCGCTGTTGATATTGCCATGCATGACCTGGTAGGCAAACTAATGCATCAACCCTGGTACAACATTTGGGGATTTGATAAAACTAATACGCCGGTAACTTCGTACACTATCGGTATCGATAAACCAGATGTTGTTCGTCAAAAAGTTAAAGAAGCTGAAGAATATAAAATATTAAAAGTAAAACTCGGAAGAGACACCGATAAAGAGATGATTGAAACTATTCGTTCGGTTACAGATAAACCGATCACCGTTGATGTGAATCAAGGTTGGAAAGATAAAAATCTCGCTTTAGAGATGGCTCATTGGTTAAAAGAAAGAAATATTTTGTTCCTCGAACAACCAATGCCAAAAGAAAATATTGACGATAACGCATGGCTTACCGAACATTCTCCGCTTCCAACCATCGGTGATGAAGCTGTTCAACGTTTACCGGATGTGATAAAAGCAAAAGGGGTTTATTCAGGAATCAACATTAAACTAATGAAAAGCACTGGCATGCGCGAAGCATACAAAATGTTGTTGCTTGCCCGCTCATTCGGGATGAAAGTTATGTTAGGCTGCATGACGGAAACCTCGTGCGCTATTTCCGCTGCAGCGCATCTTTCTCCCATGGTTGATTGGGCTGATCTTGATGGAGCTTTACTGATCGGGAATGACCTGTTCTCGGGTACAAAAATTATTAACGGGCGTGTGACCTTAAACGATTTACCTGGAATCGGCATAGCAAAATTGTAGGTTCATTTTATCAACATGGCAAACAACTTTATGATCAAAAAAAATCTTCTCCAATTAATTTTTGTTTTCATTTCTTTAGTGCAAATGAGCTGCACCGCTGCGGTTGGTGATGGAATTTTTATTAGAGCAAATCAAGTTGGTTTTTTACCAGATGATATTAAAACCGCCACCATCATGTCGAAAAGTAATCTCTCGAATTCTTTTTTTACTATTATTGATGCTGCAAATGAAAGAAATGTTTATAAAAATAAAATTGATACGAATAGAGGGAATTGGGGAAGGTACTCTTTTACTTATCAAATTGATTTTTCCGGATTAACAACAGCCGGCATTTATTACATAGCTATTGCAGATAAAAAGTATTTCACTTTTAAAGTTTCAAAAGATATTTATCAAGGAATAACCGATTCTCTTTTGCTCTTTCTAAAAGTTCAACGATGTGGACCTACAAAACCATATCTCCATCAACCATGTCATCTCTCTGATTCACCTCAAGTAGTTGGCGATGCAGCCATTGGCGGCATTGATGTTACAGGTGGTTGGCATGATGCGGGGGATTATATTAAATTTTTAAATTCTACCGCTTATACTACTTATATGCTTCTGTTCAGTTATGAATTTGATAAAGCGAAATTTGAATTTGATAGAAATAAAAACAACGAACCGGACGTACTCGAAGAAGCAAAGGTTGGAATAGATTGGATACTTAGAGCTTACTATAAAAAGGGTAAATTTATAACTCAAGTGCAAGATATGGACGATCATACACAGACATGGCGCTTGCCTGAGAATGATTCGTTAAAATACGATCGTCCCGCTTATCCCGGTATTGGCAAGAATATGGTTGGATTAGTTTCCGCAACACTTTCGTTAGCTTCAAGGATTTGGCGGGACAGATTTTCCGATAAAAAAGATGCAGATAAGTGGTTAGCCCTTGCGAAGGAAATTTATCAAGTTAGAAATCAAGTTCCGAATGTTGATGTGGTTCAATCCGGCATGTACCAGGATTCCCGTTTTTGGGGAAAACTTGCGCTTGGAGCAATAGAACTTTACAAATCAACTAAAGAGACAAAATATTTAACCGATTCTTTTGTTTATGGCGACAGTGCAAAATCAGATTATTGGTGGAGTTGGGGAGACATTGACGCTTTGGCTCACTTTAGAATTGCAGAACACAATCCTCGTTTTAAGAATTATCTTCAGAATAACTTAATTGCGTTTAACGAAAATAAAAATAAGATGATCTTTGGAGAGGGAACCGTTTATTCATGGGGCACTACAAACACTTTTCTTGGTATTGCTTTGCAGGCTATTCTATGGAAAAAACTGATGCACGATTCAGAATATGATACCCTCAAATACTTTCAGCGAGATTATGTGTTGGGAAAAAATCCCTGGGGCATTTCTTTTATATATAATATCGGAAATAAGTTCAGCAAAAAATTTCACTCACAAATTGCTTACCTCAACGGTGGGTACCTTCCAGGGGCGGTTTCTGCGGGTCCGGCGCCCAAAGCGATCTTAGACAATTATCAAATCGAAAGATCTGATTACAGTTATGCGGAGTTTAACGGCGAGAACGTTCTCTACTTTGATGATAAAGCAGACTACATTACCAATGAACCGACCATAGTTTCAAATGCAACAGCGATATTTGTGTTCGGAGAGTTAGCTCGATAGCGTTGTTCTATTTTGATGCAATTCAATTTATTTTTCTCTGAATGAGACAAAGCTTCATAAGTTTCTATCTAAAAACAGTTGATAAACAAAAGATATTTCAGGCATAACGTTTGTTACCTCTTTGTATGAAAAAAGAGAAATCTATATGAAAAAGAAATTAAATCTGGTACCTACCGGTATAAGTCTGGTTGATAAAGCCTGGGGTGGTTTTTATCGCGGAGGCACTTATCTCTTAATCGGACAAAGAAAATCCGGTAAAACTTTGCTCGGACTTCAATACGCAATGGAAAGCGCAAAGAATAAAGAAGTTTGCCTCTTTTTCACCAGCATGCGTCCGAAAGATTTAATGATCCATGCTGCATCTATCGACTTTGATTTACAATCTTATATGAATCAGAATTTAGTTATCGTAGTTCGTGTAGCTCCTCCAACTGAAATTTATGAATCCGGCAACCCGGATAATTTTTTAATTGAATACTTAAATGATATCGTAACCGTTGTCGATCAATATCAACCCAATAGATTAATATTTGATGAATTAACGCATTTCATTGGTTTTGAAAATCCCCAATCATTGGAACATACCTTTTTGCAGACTATTGAAACGATAGAAGAAAAGAATGTTACAAGTCTTTTTGTTGTAGCTGAACCGGCAACACCATTAGCACAAATTCTCGTAGACGGAATTGTTCAACATTCAACAGCAGTGATCTATCTACAAAAACAAACCGATGAAGGAGGCAAAGCCACAGGCGGAAGAGCTACCATTACTCCGAACATTGGGCATACGGAAGGACAATTTGTTACCGATTATTATATTGAACCCTATAAAGGTATCTATTTCGATTTTGAACAAACCCCAAAATTCCAAAATCCATTTCCGGTTGTAAATACAGTAGAATTGCAGAAGCAAGAACAACCGGCGTTTATGCCTCCGTCAGCGCAATCCTCTAAATATAAACCGCTGACTAACATTGATGTTATTCCGGAGAAATTCTCTTTTTCAAATATTTATGATTTAAATGATTTTACATTAATTCTTAATAATCAGATAGCGCTATATAAAAGTACGGGTCAACCGTTCACTCTTTTTTCTATTAAACTTGATGAGATTGCGGAACGTCAGAAAATTCTAACGATCAATCAACTACAGAATGCAATTCGCTTATCCACCGATAAAAAAGATAAACTGTGTATTGTAAGCAACAAAATTTTAATCTTAATGAGCAAAGCTGATGATAAAACGCTCAACCAATTAGTTTCTAAAATAAGAAGTAATCTACCTAACTCGGATCCAAAATTTCAAGAAGTGCTCATGAATTATATTTTTGCATGCACTTATCAGGTAAATGAAAAAGCTGAAAATGCAGAATATATTTTACACGAAATTTTAGAAGACGAGCCTTCAAGGTAATGAGACTCGAAATGCAACGGAATTCCCTCACAATTCTTTTCCTTTTGTTACTTTCTACGTTTGTTTTTTCACAGACAAAAATTGAAGTAATACGTAGTGAAGCAATCCGACAGATGAAGATCGGAAAGTATGGAGAAGCAATTGATCTACTAAATAAAGTAGTTTCAGCGCTTCCACAAGAAGTTGAAGGGTATAATCTCCGGGGATTATGTTATGAACAAAGAGATCAGTTAGAACAAGCTGTTTATGATTTTCGCGCAGCAAGGAAAATTGCCCCCAAAAACCAAGAAGTAGCAAAAAATTTAGCCAGAGCCACAAAAAATTGGTACGATCAACTTTATTTAAAAATTGAAGGTCATCGGAGAGAAATTGCTATTAATCCGGCAAAACCAATAAATTATTTAGAAATTGGAAAATGTTATAAACATTTAGGACAATGGACGACAGCGGAAGTTTGGTACGATGAATATTTGAAGAGAGAAGATGGCTCCGCAGATGAGATAATAAGATATACGGAGATTCTCGCCAGAAATGAACATATAGAAAAAGGGGAAAAAATCCTAAAAATCTATGTTGCCAGATACCCGGAAGATCACCGATTATGGAGCCGGTACGGTTTTTTTACATTTTGGCTTGGAAAGAAAAAAATAGCGTTGAAAGCTTTTGAAACCGCACTTTCATTCCGCCCTTATTTTAAAGAAGCGATGGAAGGTTATGATCTGGCAAGAGATAGAGGCTACACCTACACATTTTTTGATACCACCTATCGCAAGTGGGAGAAACAAGCTCAACAAAAACAAGAGTATATCATCGATAAATACTATCGGATGGTGAAAAAAAATCCTACTGACCACGAAACAAGATTTTCTCTTGTAACCGAATTGAATAAAGCTAAACGATATGAAGAGGCATATCAGCAATTGGTATACCTACAACCAAAATATGGTGAATCCGAACAATTTACGGCACTTTGGGACTCTATAGTGGTTGAGCGAGAACGATTATTTAATGAAAGAAAAAATGAATATGCCATTAAGTTTGAAAAAAATCCCGCCGACAAAGAAGCAGCATTGTTTTTAGCGGATGCTTATTCAAACTTAAGTTTTTATGATAGTGCAATAGTTACGCTTGAAAAATTTAAAGAAGTTGCCGGTGGAACTCATAATGATGTAAATTTTAAAATTGCTCAATATGCTGCATGGAATAAGGATTGGGAAAAATCGAATATCAACTTAGATGAAGTGCTAAAAAATGATCCAAATAATCCGGGATATCAACTTCTTCGCGGGCAGTTAAATGTTTGGACTCAAAAAGACTTAGATGTTGCAGAAAAATATTTCAACAACTATTTAGAGAAAAATCCCAAAAGTCTGGAAGCGCTACTTGGATTGGGCGCTTTATATCTTCAGAAAAAAGAATTTGCCAAATCTGAGATGTATGCCAACAGCGCGTATGGAATTGATTCCACTAACGATGCAGTGACCCAGCTTTTAGCAGGCATTGAGTTTAACAAAATGCGGGATGAGCAAGATAAGCTTTTTAGTATCTTAAATGATGGCAGAAATTATTATTACGAAGGGAAGTGTGCGGAAGCTTTGCCAAAATATGATGAATTCCTTTCAAAGACGGAGAATGCAAACATCTATCAAAAAGAATACGCAGATGTTCAAGCTTGTGCCGGAAATTATTCCTCAGCCATTTCAATTTATAATCAATTATTAGATCAAAATTATGATTTTGACGTGGCACTATCACGGGCGAATGCTTATTACAATGGAGCTGATTCTGCCACAGCTCTTAAAGAATATTTGAAACTGTCTGAAGAACAATCTGATAATTTTGATCTCAAAGTACTCATCGGTGATGCCTATTCCAAAAACAGAATGTTTTCGAAAGCCGAAGAACAGTATTCCGCATTATTAGATTCTACATCTGATACGACACAAATAGCCCTATTAAATAAAAGGTTAAGTTGGCTTCCACCTTCAGGTTTCAAATCATTTATTTCAACTTTCCCAAACTATTTAGGTATTTCGCCATACTTTTTCTTTTATAAAGATAACCAAAGTTTGGATATTAAAACCTATGGAACCCGTGTTGAATTCGGTTTGATCGGCGGTCTTTCAGCAGGAATCAATTTCCAAAGAACAACCTTCGTTTCACCTTTAACCACGGCTTATTTAACAAGCTCTAAATGGAATTTGTATTACAGAATAACTGAAAATATTTTGGCGGGTGCCGGATTTGGCGGTTATAACATTAATTACGGACTAAGAAGAAAAGGCTCTCTAAATGATCTCTTCTTACGTATTGAGAAAAAAGATGTCTACACTGCAACATTAACTTTTGAAGAAACTGACGCTGCCTTAGCTATTTTTTCAAATTATCTGGTAAGTCGTAATTACAGCGCCAAAACATTAAAGTTCAATGGACAGTATGAATCCAAAAATCATTTAAAACTTGTTGGGTATTACAATTATATCACCCTATCTGATGGCAATAAAGGAAATGATCTTCTCCTCAGAATTGGTAAAAAGTTTTATGATCAGATTTATTTTGGATACGAATATTATTATGCACAGTATAAATTTATACCATACATAACCGGAACTACGACAGCTTTGTATTACGCCCCCCAAAATTTCGAGTCGCACAGTCTTTGGGCAGAAGCTCTGGTTGAGAATAGTGATGAATTAAAAATAGAGGTAGGTGGGAAGATCGGTTACATCCCTTTAGGTGATTCAATGGTAAGAGAATTTTATCTTTCAGGTTCCTATCACCCTATTTCACAGTTAACCATCAATGGACGACTGGGATTTGGCAGTACTTTTAGATACGATTATAGTTATAATTCGGTTTCTGCATCACTTTCTGCATTCTGGAGCTTCTAAAATCTGTAAAATTTTGAGACAGCTTTTTAATTTATTCCTAATTTGAAACACTCCTTTTTAGCAAATCCTTCATTTTCATCATAAATCTAATCTCTTTGATGTGGCATAAGAGTTGGTCAACTTATTAACACATAAAGAATTACTTAGATGAATTTAAAACAAAATATAAGAAAGACCTCAATAACCTTAACAAATACTCAGACTTCCAAAGCAGTGAAGGAAGATAGAGGAAAGTTGCTGAGGAAAAGGATCTATACAACGGGATTTTATTCTCTCGGATTAATGATAGTTATTTATCTTACACTTCCTTATACTATTTTATCATTCGGCTCACTCCTTGAATATTCTACATTAGTTTCGCTTTTCATTTTTCTTATCGTACTTCTTTTTCGATATTTTTCAATTTTGGTAATGGCATACTTGTATATTAACAATTATACATTTAATAGAAAAGAAGGTTTCTATCCATTCGTATCCATTATAGTTCCCGTTTACAATGAAGGCAAAGTAATCGCGCAATCGGTTCGCTCTTTGTTGAATCTTGATTATTCAAATTATGAAATCATTGTTGTGAACGACGGCTCAACAGATAATACCTACGAAGTGGCTAAGCAAATGGTTGGTTACAAAAAAGGAAAATTTGGAGATGTTAAAGTATCGGTCATCAATAAACCAAACGGTGGCAAAGCAAAAGCATTAAATGCGGGGATTAGTTTTTCTAAAGCCGAGATCGTTTTGTGTATGGATGGTGATTCTCAATTATCCGAAGATTGCATCAGAACGGCAGTTAGACACTTTGTAGATCCTTCGATCGGTGCAGTTGCCGGTAATGTAAAAGTTCAGAATAGAAGAAAATTCTTTACGGATCTTCAAGCGCTTGAATATATCGAAGGTTTGAACATGGCGCGTGCTGCACAAAGTTTTATGCGGTTAGTAAATATTATTCCGGGTCCTATCGGGTTATTTAGAAGAAAAGCAATTGAAGATGCAGGATATTATTCGAGTGATACTTTTGCTGAAGATGCCGACTTAACATTAAAACTACTTGCTCACGGCTGGAAAATCTTTTATGAACCACGTTCAATTTCTTATACCGAAGCTCCGGAAAAATTACATGAGCTATTAAAACAACGGTATAGATGGACTCGCGGAATTCTTCAAGCTATTAGAAAACATAAAAAATTGTTGATTAATCCTACAATTAATTTTGGTGATACTTTTATCCTTTGGACAATGGTTTACGAAGCGTTAATTTGGCCAGCAATGAATATTTTTTCTAATCTCTTTTTTATTTTTGCAGCTTTATTTTATGGCTTTTCAAGTTTGATCTTTTTTTGGTGGGCTGGATTGGCGTTATTAGATATGTCAACAGCTCTTTATTGTATTGCGGTAGAGAAGGAAGAAATCAGATTGATACCTTACGCAATCGTCTACCGTATGTTTTTCGTTTTAACAATTGATATTTGTAAGGCAATGTCCACAGTTGAAGAATTCTTAGGATTCGAAATGCAGTGGGGAAAGCTTGAGCGAATCGGTTTGAAACCGTTAGCTGAATAATTTTATATACAAAAGGTGAAATCATGGAACTAATTCCTATTTTAGCAACAATCATTCTGATGGCAACAATAAGCACTTTTATTCTTGCGATTGGAGCTTATATCTTATACAAAGTAAGAGAGCGGCAAGGTCAACAAGCAGAAGTAGCGCAGCCGGCAACTTTGCAAGCTGAATTACTTACTCCTGAATTGATAGCTGAACAACTCCAAGGACAAGAACACCAAAAGGCGCCGGGACAAATTATGTTTGAACCTGTGAGAGTTCCATCTCAACCTAACTATAGACCGCAATCAGAACCGATCTTTGTTCAGCAACGCGCACAGGCTGGTCCACAACCGGTTCAAGCCCGCTATTCCCAGCCGGGGCAGCAAATGAATCAACCCCAACGAGTTGAGAATCGCCAGCAGGCGCCGGCACAACCAACACAAGCTTCAGAGCAAAAATTTATGAAGTACACTGCTGATGGTTACGTTTCCGCTAAAGAGAATGTGAAAAGTCAGGGAGCAGTTAAGTGGAGGTAACAAAAAATAAAGGGTTTACAGTAAACTCTTTAATTGTTATGGCTCTCGGCACGCTTTTTATGCTTGCCTCAATAGTTGTTTACCTGTTAATTCTCAAAGGTGTTATGGGAAGGTTCAGCTACAAAGAAGCTTTTACCGATGTTAAGGGGATTAGAAAGGTCATCTCGGGGGAAGGAACCAATATTGCTATTCTCTATTCTCAATACACGGAAAACATGCTTCCTCCTGGAAGCACATGGTTAAATGATAATATTACTACCGGGAAAAAGTTTTTAAATAACTATCGTTATGGTTATGATATAATAAAAGACAACGATATTGAAAAAGGTAAACATTTTAAATATAAAATTCTTATTCTGCCTGGTTCTAAGTCTTTAAGTGACGAAGAAATTATTAATATAAAGAAATTTATCGATAGGGGAGGCTGCGTATTTGCAACAAGCGGAACCGCATCTTTTTCTGCGGATGGGAAATGGAGGGGTTGGGAGTTTTTTAGTGAAGTTTTTGGTGTGCGATTTATCAGAGAAGTTGAGAGAGATGAAGTAACAAAAATTCACACTCTAAGAGGCAACCTGCCCATTACGGCAAATATTCCAACCGGCTATCCATTAAAGGTCGCTACCTGGGATCGGCCTATTGCTGTTGAAATTTTAGAACCACGAACAACTCAAGTTAGTTTTTGGTATAACTACCGTTTACAAGACGGATTGGTCCGTGAGGAAGTTAAAAAGAGTGGGGGAATTGCTTATGGAACCTATGGAAAAGGTCGTTTTGTTTGGATGGGTTTTGAAATTAATTCCGTCATTGGTATTCAAGAAGATTATATTTATTTCGATAGACTTTTTCATAACGCATTAAGTTGGCTTCAGTATAAGCCTCTTGCTTACGTAAAAGATTGGCCTGAAAATTACAACGCTGCCGCCATGCTTGCCGTTATGGTAGGAGACCAGCCGCAAAATGTTAGAAATATTTTACCATTATTAAAAGAAGAGGGAATCAAAGCTACATTTTTTGTTGACCCGTCAAAGGTTTCTAATTACAAAGACCTTGTTAAAACCATTGCTGCATATGGAGATGTTGGCGCTATTGTAGATATTGGTTATATGGCGGCAATCGATGATACAACAAATAAGTTAGATGATTACAACACGCAGGTGAAAAAAGTAAAAGATGCCAATTCTAAGATCGAAGTGATCGAGGGAATTCACTCTGATGGGTTGCTGCCTTACTACGGACTCTTTGACGATAACAGTCTGCGAGCAATTGCTGAATCAAAATATAAATATGTACTTACGGATTCTTTAACGGATCGTTCGGTTCCCAAAGCTATTATTAAAGGTGATAATACCGTTATCTCAATTACAAAAACGGCTCGTGATGACTATGAGGTGATTCGTGATTTTGGATTAACGCAACCGGAATTCCAGCTATATACCTATAAAGAAGATGTGGACAGAATATTATTTGAGGGAGGATTATACGTTTTCAAATTGCATACCGAATACCAGTGTCAACCTCAGAATCTTTCTGTATTAAAGGATTTATTAAAGTACATCAAATCAAAAAATATGTGGATTGCCTCCGGAAATGAAATCTACAATTGGTGGATTAAAAAAAATAAAGTTGAAATGCGTGTTGAATCCCGCGGCGAATCTCGAGTTACTGTTTCAATCAGTAATCCGGGAAACGAATTGCTAAAAGAAATTATGCTTGAGATAGACTTGCAATTGAGTGTAACCAACATTGAGATTTCTTCTGAAATTATTGGCACTCTTCAGCCTGAATATTTTTTCAATCCTTCTACACACATGATATATTTAAAAATTAAAGAATTCAAACCAAGTGAGACAAGAATTTATTACATTGACTACGATAAGCCGAAAGAATTATCAGGAAATTAACAATGAAAAAGTTTTTATTTATCGTTACAACAGTTTCGCTTTTTTATTATGGCTGTGTTGATACAGTTAATTCACCTACAACTACCGGCACAGGAACTACAGGAACCGACACTCAAAATCCAACTATTACGATTTCTTATCCAGTTTCGAACGATACCTTACAATTGGGAATAAATGAATTTCTGTTTGTGGCAAAAGACGATATTGGAGTTCGTGCAGTTGAACTTTGGGTTGACAGCACATTTGTGGGTCTAGTGAATTATGATGGTACTGTTGCTTCTCCATCAATTACATGGTCGATCGATTCAACATATCTTGGGAAAACCATAAAATATTTTTTACGAGTTTATGATACGGGAGGGAAATCTACAGACAGTCCGGCTCAAACAAATATCTTTGTTGCTAAAGTAATCGTGCCCCCAAAAGCGCCGACCGGATTGGCTTTGCAAAAATTATCACCAACAATAGTTAATATTTATTGGAAACATGATTATTTAAATGTGGATGGTTTTAGAATTTACCGTAAAACCGAAGCAACTGGAATCTATACGAACATTAAAGAGGTTGGTCCCAAAAGTTTTAACACGAATGATGAAACTGTTGATCCGTTATCAGTTTATTTCTACAAAGTAGTTGCATTTAATGAGAGGGGAGAATCCCCTTCATCAAACATAGTTTCCAGTTCAGGCAGCGGCTCCGGTGGAACAATTCTTGCTCCAACAAACGTATCGGCAGTCGCTTTAGGATCGAGAAAAATTGTTTTGAGCTGGCAAGATAATTCGGATAACGAAAACTATTTTAAAATTGAACGGAAAACTCTTTACTCTAATTATGAACAAATTGGAATTCTTCCATTTAACATCACAACCTTCAAAGATTCAGGTTACGGACTTGTTCCCAGCACAGACTATATCTACCGTATAAAAGCCGTATCAAACGATGATTCAATCACATCAGCAGAAGTGAGCGCAAAAACCTTAGGTTATGATCTTCTGGTTCCTCAAAATCTTAGAACGATCAATCTTAACTCAAAAACTATCCGGTTAGTTTGGGTCGATAACAACACAAACGAAAGTCAGACATTAATTGAAAGAAGATCCGCATCTTCGTTAACTTATGCTGTAATCGGATCCGCTCAAGCAAATGAAACTCAATTTGATGATACGGATGTTATTTTAGGTCTTACATATTATTATAGAATTCGAGTTACGGACAACGTTAATTTTTCCGGTTACACAAATGAAGTTTCTGCTAATGTGCAGTCGGCGTTAATAAATGCTCCATCGAATCTTCAGGCATATTACGGTGCAGGCAATACAATCAATTTAACGTGGCGAGATAATTCAAATAACGAAGTTAACTTCAGTGTTGAAAGAGCAAGTGACACAGCCCTCTTGAATTTTACAGAGATTGCTGTAACCGATAAGGATATTGCAGAATTTGTCGATGCTTCTACCGTTGGAGGTAAAACCTACGCATATAGAATTAGAGCGACAGATGGAGTTGTTTTTTCGAGTTATTCAAATACGATGACAATTAAAAATCCATCAAAATGATTTAAACTGAAATTATAATGATGACCTCGGTAAATATTGAACATCTTGAACTTATCAAAACTCTGGTAGGATCCACTGCCAGTGCTTTTTTAGTTATAGATCAAAAAGGTGAAATTCTTTACCGGAACAAAAAAGCAATCGAAGTATTTTCACTCACCGATGATGTTCAAAATTTTTTAGAAGTTTTTGATAGGCATGAAATAAATCATGTAGAAGATATTTTAGAAAATCTGAAGTACGATATCTTTCCTATTGAAAAAAAAGGGAGATTTAGGCTTCATACACAACAAGAATTCGATATACAGATTCAGATAAATCATTATCAGGGTGAGAGCGCCGATCATTTTTTCCTGCATTTTGAGAAGAGTGAACCCGTAAAAACTGATGAAGGCAAAACAGTTCAGTTTAATTTTTCAACGGAAGAACTGACAAAAGTTTTTTCAAATCCTGAGTTGCTTGGTACGATTCATGAAATACAATCGAATTACCCTTTTACATATTTAGGTAAAAACAAACTTCAAGTTTTGGTAAACAAGCTTGAGGAACTTTTCTGGTTGAAGGATATTGAGAACAAATATCTTTTGGTTAATCAAAATTTTGCAGAAAAGTTAGGTTTAAGGATTTCCCAAATTGAAGGAAAAGCGGAGGAATATTTTTTACCTTCATTCAATCTTGATTTCTATAATTCAATTGAATCATTTCTCAAGACAACCGGAAATACATTGATTTTAAAGGGAATTCCGGTAAAGGGATTCACGAATTATGAAGATTATCAATCTATTGTAATTCCTTTGCTAGATGCTGATAATAATGTAATTGCAGAATTAGGTATTGCTCAAAAGGAGAAAACTTCAGACATACCTCCAACCATAACTGAAGAGAATTTTTCGACAACAGAAATAATAAATTCAATTCTTTTTCCGGTTTGTATTGTTAATCAAAATGGAAAGATTGAGAAAGCTAATATTTCTTTTTGGGAGTTAGTTGGATTAGCGCAATCAACAGTTGAAAATGTTTCACTTCATCAGGTTTTCCCTCAGGCAGTAGCTGAAGAGATTTCGGAGGCTATGGCGGCGAATATCTTGGAGTTATCGATAACTATCCCATTCAGAACAGGGAAAAATATCCACCATCTTCAAGCAAAAATTAAGAAATTAAATAGTGACAAAGTTGAAACAAATGCTTATTTTTTGGTTGTAGAATTTCTTGATGCTTTTGATAATTTTGAAGCATTTATTAAAACTAGAGGAAAAATGTTTGACGTATTAATAAAATCTCTGCCCGATCCTATCTTGATTTATGATGCAGAAAACCTCCGCTTCCTGGAAGCAAACGATGCTGCGATCTCTCTTTACGGTTATTCGCATGAAGAATTTTTGCAGATGGACCTTACAGATTTATATTCCCCTGAAGATATTCAAACCCTACTCGATACTCCTGTTCAAGATAAAAAGAAAATATTTTCCGGTCCTTTTAATCACAAGAAAAAAGATGGTTCTACCATAACGGTGGAAATATTTAAAGATGCATTTACCTATGAAAAAAAGGAAGCGCACTTCACAATTATCAGAAATATTTCGAGCGAATTAGAAAAAGAAAATGAATTCAAAATGTATAAGTCTGTTTTTACGGAAACAGATGAACTAATCGCTGTAACTGATAATTCAGGTTTTATAAAATTTGTAAATCAAAATCTTGTTTTATATGTAGGGATCAATAAGACGAGCCTGGTTGGCAATTCTCTTATAACTCTTTTCAGTGATAACGATCGAAGTAACATAACCTCAAAAATATTCTCAACAAAGTTATCAACCTCAACCAAACTTTCTGTAGAAATTAAAGATGCACAAAAAGTTTTCAAACATGCAGAATTAACTGCTGTTCCCACGCTAAATGCAAACGGAATAGTTGATTCCTATACTATTCTCATCAGACCTGCGCGGTCTGAGGAGAAGGAAATCGGGATTCAATCGGTTGAAAAGAAATCCGGGAAAGGATTAGACCCTTCACAACTCTCAACCATCTTTCACGAAATTCTCACTCCCATCAATGTGATGCTCGGTTTTCTTCAAGAAGTAAAAGAAAGTATCCAGGTACCAACAACAGACCAAAAAGAAGCGCTGAATTATATTCAAGAAAATCAACGGGAACTGATGTGGACGATGAATTCTATAGCAGAGTATTCGACTCTTCTAAAAGATGAAGAAGCTGGGCAGATCGCTACTTTCTCTCTCCCTGACCTTTTTGACAGGGTGAAAGAAGAATTCAGCGAAGAGTTGAGTCATAAAAATTATAGTCTTATTACAAACGTATCATCGCTTTGGATTGAAGGAGACGAGCAAAAGTATCGAATGTTTTTTAATACCTTAGCGGGTGTTTGTGCAAAAATAAGTGATGAGAAACATTTTTATTTTTCAGTAGAACAGCTCGATGAAAATGATTTTATTTTTTCGATGCGCGATGAGCTTGCCAGAATTTCAGATAAATTACTCTTTGCACTCGATCCTGTTTTAATCCAAAATGCTGATGTCTCTCTGATTCGTGCTTATGGAGTATCGAGGTTTGCAATATTATCAATCCGCGAACTTTTGGAAGTCTTGGGTTGCAAAATCGAAATTATCCGTAAAGGGAATGAACCGTATGAAATGGGTTTCATTTTCCCGTTAAAGAAAAAAGTCGCTCGACCGGAAGAGATCAAAACGCAAGTTCGGAGACAAACGGTAGTAGAGCAACCGAGCATCCCTCAAGAAGTTCCATCAAGAACTACGCAGATAAGAGAAACAAGAGCTACTTCAATACAAACTCCGTTTGATCGACATGCAACGAGGGTGAACGAGGAATTTGAGAAAGTTACGCCGCCACCACCTCCTCCTCCGAGAGAGGAACCTCCAATTAATCTTAGAAGAACTATGGTTGAAGAATTTCATGAAGCTCCCCCGAAGAGAAAAACTTTAGATTTACAAAATCTTTCGTGCTTGTATATTGAAGATCAAGTTGATTCGCAAATCCTTTTCAAAGTACAGATGAAAGAGTTGGGCGATATTAAATTTGCCGTTAGCTTCGAAGAAGCTCTTCCGCTTATTACCAGCCAAAGTTTTGATTTTATTGTTATGGATATAAATCTCCAGGGGGAATACAACGGATTAGACGCACTTAAAATGATTCACCAGATGCCGGGATTTAAATCTCTCCCGATTATTGCAGTAACGGCTTATGTTTTACCTGGAGATAAAGATAAATTTGTCGCCGCCGGTTTTAACGAATTTATCTCTAAACCCATTTTTCGTGAAAAAATGATCGAAGCATTAGAGAAAATCTTTCTGAAATAAACCTCTTTCTAATCTCTTTAATAAGTAGCAAATTTTATAAAACATTTTATGAAAATTAATTATTAAAGAGATTTATGGATTCCTCACTCAATTGCAACTATTCTTACCGAACTAAAAATAAATTACTTGACTTATTTCTTTCTGCGGAATATATTTACCATACAGTTGTATGGTATTTATATCATTAGTAAATGTGATTTACCGGACGAAGGTGTATCTATGTCAAAAGAATTAACTGATATTCAGAGTAAAATATTAAATTTTCTGATCGAACAGAAAGTTGAGAAGGGTATTTCTCCTTCTTTAGCAGAAATTGCTGATCGATTCGGTTATAAAAACCGGGCAACAGTTCAACAGCATCTGCAATCGATTGAGAAAAAAGGATATATAAAGAAAAATCCAAAACGATCCAGAAGTATTGAGCTGACGCTTGGGGATAAATACTTTTTTCCGCGACCAATTTTAGGCGAAGTTGCAGCCGGTAATCCTTTGACAATTTATCCCGATTCAATCGATACGATCCAATTGCCGACAATTGTAAAGATGCCGATGGATTCTTTTTTACTGAGAGTGAAAGGAGACAGTCTAAAAGATGCCTATATTTTTAGCGGAGATGTTGTTATAGTTAAACCGGGGAATGAATTTCTTGATGGGCAAATTGTCGTTGCAATATTGGATGATTCGGCTGTTGTTAAAAGATATTACAGGAAAAGCGGGAGCATAGAACTTCATTCTGAAAATCAGGACTACCAACCAATTATTGTAGATCTGAACGATTCTAATTTCAGAATTGTTGGATTAGTGGTTGGAGTTTATAGAACGATGGGGAAGAAAAGTTTGAACAATCAATTGAGTTAGTTAATTTAAGTCAATCTCTTTTATTTAAGGAAGTTACGGTGAAATATCTAATTAAATTATTCTCGCTAATGTTATCTGTTAGCGGGATGCTCTTTGCACAGAATCTTAAATTCATTGCTATGTCCGACAGTAGGGGTAGTGACCTTGGAGTAAACAAAAAAGTACTTTCTACGCTGGTAGAACATATGGTCAAAACTCAACCTGACGCAAAGTTTGTACTTTTCGCAGGAGATTTAGTCGACGGGAGCAAAACTAATCCAGATCAAACAGTAAAGGAACTTATGAACTGGAAAGAAGTGATGTCTCCAATTTACAACAATCCCAATATGGTCTGGCCGAAAATATGGGTAGTTGTTGGAAACCATGAAGTGCAGCATCCAAAAGATGAAGAAAATTTCCGAAAAATATTTCCCGATGTTTTCTTGAATGGTCCGGAAGATGAGAAGGGGATTTCTTATTCCTTTGACTACGAGAAACATCATTTTGTTTTTGTTACCTCAGACCGATGGTATTATGGCAAACCGAATGACTCGACGGATGATAAACGGGACTGGCATTACATTAAAAATTTAGATTGGCTTGAGAATGACTTAAAAGAAGCAAGGGAAAGAGGAGTAAGTGATATTTTTGTTACCAGTCACGAGCCGGCATTTCCTATCGGCGGACATTTGAGAGATGGTTTGCCGAATCTTGGTTTAAAATTAAAACTTCCTTTAGATTCAACGAGGCAATGGTATCTTAATCAACGCAATGAGTTTTTACGAATATTAAAAGCATACAAAGTTACTGCTTACATTTGCGGACATGAACACCTTTATGGGAGAGAATCTGTTGATGGAATTTACCAGATCGTTGCCGGAAGTTCCGGAGCGCCGCTATATTATTTTAATCCGAAGTATGATGAACCGAAGAATCCCGAACATGAATTTACTTACGAGGAAGCTGTCCCATATTACCAAACTTTAAATTATTTTTACGGTACGGGCGAGAACTCCCAAGCATCAAAAGATTTTGTTGGTGTCCGCGCATTTGAATATGTAGTCTTCGATGTAAAGAAGAATAAAGTTGATGTAACAACCTACGGTGCATTCCCCAAAGAAAAGACAAATACTGTGCTTGGTTCCGAAGTAAAAATTATAGACAAATTCATAATTAAAAAATAATATGTTCAAAAATTTCATTTTTCTACCGTTAGTTATCTTACTTTATTCTTCACTCTTTTCTCAAGAAAAAGTTTACAACCTTGATGAAATTGTAGTTACTGCCGGAAGAACTTCAAGTAAACTATCGGAGACAACTCGAAATATTCAAATTATTAAGCCGGAAGACATTGCTGCGGCACCGGTAAACAGCATACAAGATTTGCTTCAGTATGTAACCGGAGTTGACATTAAACAGAGAGGTTCGGAAGGAGTTCAAGCAGATATAAGTTTACGAGGTGGAACGTTTGAACAAACATTAGTAATGATTGATGGTATAAAAATAACTGATCCTCAGACAGCTCATCATAATTTAAATCTTCCCGTTTCGTTAGATCAAATCGAGCGGATCGAAATTCTTAAAGGGGAAGGTTCAAGCACGTTTGGTCCGAATGCCATTGGAGGAGTCATCAATATTATTACTAAAAAAGGGAATGAAAAAAGTGCCGCAGTTCAGCTTACCGGCGGCGGACACGGATTTTATGATGCAGCATTATCAGGAAGTTATGGATTCGGTTCTATGAGTAATCATTTCTCTTTATCGAAAAAAGGGAGCGAGGGTTATCGTCACAATACCGACTTTGAGGCGATCAATTTTTCTTACAAAACTTCCTTATTGTCTCAGCAAAATAAACTTAATTTTTTTGCCGGTTATAACGATAAAAAATTTGGAGCGAACGGATTTTATTTCGATGGTCCAAATCAGTGGGAACACACCCGAACCAAATTTGTTAGTCTTTCCGGTGAATTTGAATTTATCAATATTAAGTTCACACCAAAAGTGGATTGGCGAAGAAATGATGATGAATATTTACCGGACTATACAAAACTTTTCAGGAATGTTCATAAAACGGATATTTACAGTTCGGAACTTCAGGCTGCCTTTCATTCTGAGTTCGGAACTACTGTCTTCGGTACAGAATATAGTCGAGATGTTATCGCAAGTTCAAATCTGGGAGATCATTCTCGTGAACGAAAAGGAGTTTTTGGTGAACAGAAAATCATTTACAAAGATATTAATGCAACAGTAGGTTTCTTTGCTTACAATTACGCAAATGTTGGATGGAAGTTTTGGCCCGGTGTAAGTGCCGGTTACTCTATTTCCCCAGACATGAGAGTGTTTGCTTCTTACGGAAAAGCATTTCGTCTTCCGAGTTACACAGAACTTTACTATAAGGGAACTCGAAAGGGAAATGCCTCTCTTCAACATGAAGAAAGTGTTAATTACGAGACGGGGATGTATTTTGTGAAGGAAAAATTTACATCCTCATTTAGTTTATTCAGAAGAGATGGAAACAACAGTATTGATTGGGGAAGGGCTGTAACTGATTCTGTATGGCATTCATACAACATTCTAAATACCGTAACGAGCGGCTTTGAAACTAATTTAGAATTTAATACCGAAGACATTTCTGCCGGAATTCTTAAAAGAATAACCATCGGTTATACTTATTTAAATATAGCTGGCTCGATTAGCAGAGAGAATTATCAATCGCTTTACGTCCTTGACCATTTGAGACATCAACTTGTAATGGGAATAACGAACGCATTGTATTTCGATATTATACAGTCGTGGATGCTTCGCTACGAAAACAGAATTACCGGTGATAAAAATTTTCTTGTTGACACGCAGATTAGAAAAACATTCGCTTATGTTGATGTATTTGTAAAAGCGACAAACCTTTTTAATAAATCTTATAAAGATTTTACCGGAATTATCCTGCCCGGCAGATGGTTGTTTGCGGGAATAAAGGCAAGTGTACAATACTAAATTAAATTTCTAATAGCTTTTAACTATGTGGTTTCAAAAAGAAATAAGACTTCAGCAAAAGAAAAGAGGATTTCATTTAATTACGAATGAAATTCTCAATCAAGTTCCGGAGATAAGAAAAATTTCCGTTGGACTGATGCACGTTTTCATTCAACATACTTCGGCTTCATTAACCATAAATGAAAATGTTGATCCTGATGTACGGATTGATATGGAATCCCACTTTAATAAAATTGCTCCCGAGAACGCTCCATATTATGTTCACACAACCGAAGGTTCGGATGATATGCCGGCGCATATTAAAGCATCATTGCTTGGTTTTTCGATTACAATTCCAATCACAAAGGGAAGATTAAATCTTGGAACATGGCAGGGGATTTATCTTTGCGAACACCGCAATTATGGCGGTGCGAGAAGCCTCGTGATAACCGTTAACGGAGAAGAAATGAAATGAAGATTACAACAGTAGATGTAACTCCCGACTCGTGGAAATATATTGAAGAACTTTTCGGCAGCAACGGAGCTTGCGGCGGTTGCTGGTGTATGAGTTGGCGCATTGCAAAAAATGAAAAATGGAATGACATCAAAGGAGTTGAAGCGAAGAAACGTTTTAAGCAACTTATTACTTCGGAAAAAGCTCACGGTACGCTTGCTTTTTCCGGTGATGAAGTTATCGGTTGGTGTTCCTTCGATAAAAGAATTGATTATCTGAAACTTGATAGAGCGCCAAGTTTAAAATGTGATGATTCCGAGAAAGTTTGGTCAATTCCGTGCTTCTTTATTAAAAAAGGTTTTAGAGAAAAAGGAGTTGCGGCTGCACTTCTAAAACATTCCGTTAAAACTCTAAAACTGCAAGGAGTAAAAATTATTGAGGGTTATCCTGTAAAATTGGAAAAAGAATTACCCGCCGCTTTTGTTTGGACAGGAACACTTTCATTGTTTGAGAAAGCCGGGTTTAAAATCGTTTCAGAAAAAAAAGGCAAACAGCGGGTAAGGAAAATTTATTAGCAAAATATTTTGACTTTTTTTATAAAGTTGCTACTTTTACAAAGGATACTTCAATAATTTATTTTTTGTAAGTCATAGAAGGATGCACCACATGAAAACCGTTCAAACAGAATTTCTTACTGCGGGTAACATCGCTAAGGCATTATCTGTCTCCGATACAAAAGTTAAAAAAGCAATTCTCGAATTAAAAATACTACCAGCAGCAAAAAAAGGAATATGTAATTTGTATTCTATGGATACGCTCGCAAAAATTAAAAAAGTAATAAAATAGGCGTATAATCCGGGACTTCCCTTCTGTTATCTATGAACAAACGTTACCAAAGCAGAATGGGAAAATTTCTTACGCAGACAAAAACAAC
Source organism: Ignavibacteria bacterium (assembly GCA_030693705.1). Classification (GTDB taxonomy): domain Bacteria; phylum Bacteroidota; class Ignavibacteria; order Ignavibacteriales; family Ignavibacteriaceae; genus UBA1563. The sequence continues at coordinate 40,676 of JAUYAB010000080.1, forward strand.
CACTCTGCATAAATAACACAATGGCGGGGTGGGGGTCTCCAAAAACAAAACCAAGGAGGAATCCATGGCACAATATCTTTTTTCTGTTCGTTTATTTAATGGAACGACTATCGGCGTACGGCTTTTGCGGACGGTTAACGCGGGTGTCTTGTTTTCAACTTTAATTAAACAAAAATTAATTTATAAAGGAACAGAATTATGAAAATTATAAAATTGAATCCATACAACAGCAACACTAGCAAAACCAGCGCCTTTTTTGATATCCAAACGGCAGAAGGAATAGCTATAAAAGGATTTACTTTGGTTGACGGCAGTAATGGTTTATTTGTTAATTGCCCGAGTGAAAAGGGAAAAGACGGTAAATATTATGAAAAAGTTATTCTGCCGAAGGAACTGAAAGAAGAGTTAACTGCTTTAGCCATAAGTGAGTATAACAATACCAAAGGGAAACCTTCTCAAGTTAAGGAACCGGAAGAAGCGCCGTTCTAACTAATTCTTCAGTAGCAAACCTTCGAGATTTTCTCGCTGTTGAATCAAAAAATTATTTGCAAAATCTCGAAGGTTGTTTTTTTAACAGCTTAGTGTTAGTAACTCACCTTACGCAGTTGTTAAGAGAAAAAATTCTTAATCGTAATCGTTTTCTTAATCCTACTCGTTTTTTCGTAATTTAAAAAGATTCAGCCAAAGGCTGACAGGTAAGAAAAAGAATAAGAGTACGATTAAGAAACCAATTCAACCCTTTGCGTAACATGATTTAGTAATTTGAAAATGAATATTTAAATATAATTTGCATGCCTAAAACACACATCGGAACGGCAGGATGGTCCTACAAAGACTGGATCCCAAATTTCTATCCAAAACAACAAACAAAACATTTTGACTGGCTTCAGTTTTATGCAGCGCATTTTAATTGTGTTGAAGTGAATGCTACCTATTATACTTATCTTTCACCTAAAATAGTTGAAGGCTGGTTAAGAAAAATTGAAGAGACGGATGATTTTCTTTTTACCGTAAAACTTCATCAAGATTTTACACATCTGCGAAAGTATGATAAACAAAGGGTAAAAGCGGTTACGGAGAATTTAGATAAATTGCTCAGCGCTGAGCGTCTTGGCGGAATTTTGATGCAGTTCCCATATTCATTTCCTTTTAATGGAACAACTGCGGAATATATTCGACAATTAAACGAGATATTTTCAAGCTACACTCAATTTGTTGAAGTGCGTCACTCTTCGTGGAGTGACAAAGCTGCTTATGATTTTTTCAAAGAGTTGGATATCACATTTTGTACCATCGATCAGCCCGAAATTGGAAAGGCAATTCAATTTGAGCCGGTGATAACAAACGAAAAAGCGTATCTCCGTTTTCACGGAAGAAATGTTGAAGGATGGAAAAGATCACTTGCAAACTCTGGAAAAGAACAATCACACGAACAACAAAGTGACCGTTACAACTATCGTTATTCTCCCGGCGAACTGACAGAAGTAATGCAAAAAGTTAAAGAGATTTACGGTAAAGTAAAAGAGATTTACATAATTATGAACAATCATCCGCAAGGGAATGCGGTAGTTAACGCGAAAGAGTTGATGAAGATGCTTGAAATTAAGGAAATGAAAACCGGATTGTTTTAATTATTTTTAAGCAGACATAAAAAATATTTACGAATAAAAATTTTGGATAATATCATGTTAAAAAATAAATCTGCTTTATTTCTTTTCTTTTTGATATTCACTTCTTTCTTACCTTCACAAATTAAATTAAAATCCGATGATTTTGATAAAACAATTGTTGCAGAAAAAGTGCGTACAGAATTTCTTCATGCATGGAATTCTTATAAACAATATGCATGGGGACATGATGAACTTCGCCCTTTAACCAAAAGCTTTCGCGATTGGCACTCCGCTTCTTTACTTATGACTCCGGTTGACGCGCTTGATGTAATGTATCTTATGGGATTAAAAAATGAAGCTGATTCAACAAAAGAATTTATTATCCAAAATCTCTCTTTTGACCGGGATATGTATGTTAAGAATTTTGAAATAACTATTCGTTTACTTGGTGGCTTGTTGAGCAGTTATCAATTATCCGGAGATAAAAAATTGTTAGACCTTGCCGATGATCTGGGGACGCGTTTACTTCCGGCATTTAATTCACAAACCGGGATGCCGTATATGTATGTTAATTTGAAAACCGGCGGCGTTCGTGGAGAAGTTAGTAACCCGGCTGAGATCGGTACGCTGTTAATTGAATTCGGAACGCTGAGCAAACTCACCGGAAATCCGATATTTTATAACAAAGCAAAACGAGCTTTAGTTGAATTGTACAATCGGCGTTCTCCAATTGGGCTTGTCGGTTCAAGCATAAATATTGAAACAGGTGAGTGGACGGATTCAACAAGCCATATCAGCGGTGGCATTGATTCTTATTACGAATATCTTTTAAAATGTTGGCATTTGTTTGATGACAAAGATTGCAAACAAATGTGGGAGACGAGTTTAGCGGCAGTCAATAAATATTTGGCTGATAAAGTCCACAATGAATTGTGGTACGGACAGGCAAATATGTTTACCGGAAAGCGAACCGGAACTGAATACGGAGCGCTCGATGCATTTTTCCCGGCGGTGCTTATTTTGTCCGGCGACAAGAAAAGAGCTGAACAACTTCAAGAATCTTCTTATAAAATGTGGAACCTTAATGGAATAGAACCTGAAGTGATAGATTATAAAACGATGAAAATTAGTTACGGCTCTTACCAACTCCGTCCCGAAATAATTGAGTCGGCGTATTATCTCTATTTTTTTACCGGCAAAAAACATTACCTTGAAATGGGAAAAAAGATTTTTGAAGATTTAATTCAATACTGTAAAACCGATGCCGGTTACGCTGCATTAAAAAATGTTGAGACGAAAGAAAAATCAAATTCGATGGAAAGTTTTTTCTTAGCGGAAACACTTAAATATTTATATCTTCTTTTCGCTCCGAAGGAAACACTTGATTTGAACAATGTGGTTTTTAATACTGAAGCTCATCCAATTCATAAAACATGGGCAAAATAAAAATAAATGAATTGATGAGTTAAACTATGAGATACAAATTCTTCTTTGTAGTCAGTTTTTTTTGTAGTTCGATTTTTATTCTCGGACAGACAAAAAAATCTCCTTACGATTATGTTAATCCTTTTATTGGAACCGACGATATGGGACATACGTATCCCGGTGCAGTTGTTCCGTTTGGACTTGTGCAATTGAGTCCAGAAACTGATTCAGTTTTATACAGCAACGGCTCTGGTTATAATCCCGATGTTTACAAATATTGCGCTGGATATCAATACACAGATAAAACGATAGTCGGTTTCAGCCACACACATATGAACGGAACCGGTCATTCCGATTTGGGAGATTTTTTATTGATGCCGACAGTCGGAGAAATAAAGTTGAATCCGGGAACAAAAGATAATCCCGGAAGCGGGTATCGTTCAAGCTTTTCGCATCAACATGAAAGTGCAAAGCCCGGTTATTATTCAGTTAAGCTCGATGATTATCAAATTGATGTTGAATTGACGGCAACAGAGCGGGTTGGATTCCACAAATATAAATTCCCGCAATCAAAAGGCGCTCATATAATTCTTGATATGACCAGCGGAATTTATAACTATGATGGCAAAGTAGTTTGGTCTTCCGTTCGTGTTGAAAATAAATATTTGATAACCGGATTCCGGCAAACAAACGGTTGGGCAAGAACTCGCTATGTTTATTTCTCGATGGAGTTTTCCAAACCGATTAAATCTTACCAGTTGCGGAATGATGAACAAATTATTTACAGCGGATTTTGGCGCAAATTCAATCAGAATGAAAATTTTCCGGAGAGGGCAGGGCATAAAGTAAAATGCGCATTCAATTTTGAAACGGCGGACGGTGAAGTAATTATGGTTAAAGTTGCCTTGAGCGGCGTTAGTACTGCAAATGCAATTCAAAATATGAAGGAGGAAATTCCCGGTTGGGACTTTGATAAAGTTAAAGAACAAGCAAAAGAAAAATGGAACAAAGAACTTTCAAAAATTACAATTGACGCTTTTGAAGAGAGAAAAATAAATTTTTATACGGCATTGTATCACAGCTTTTTGAATCCAAATATTTTTTCCGATGTTAACGGTGAATACCGGGGATTGGATCAGAACATTCACAAGTCAAACAAGTTTACAGACTATACTACTTTTTCATTATGGGATACCTACCGTGCGCTTCATCCTTTATACACAATCATTCAACAGAAAAGAACAAGCGACATTGTTAATTCAATGCTTGCACATTACGAGCAAAGCGTTCATAAAATTTTACCGGTCTGGTCTCACTGGGCGAACGAGAATTGGTGTATGATCGGTTATCACGCTGTTCCGGTTATTGTTGATGCATATATGAAAGGTATCCGCGGATTCGATAGCAACGAAGCTTTTAAAGCTGTTGTTACCAGTGCAAATTATGATCTTTACGATGGAATCGGCGCTTACAAAAAATATGGATATGTCCCGGAAGATTTGAGTTCCAACTCCGCATCAAAAACTTTGGAATATGCTTTTGACGATTGGACAATTTATAAAATGGCTGATATGCTTGGTAAAAAAAAGGAGGCAAACGAATTTCTGAAACGAGCTAACAGCTACAAAAATATTTATGACAGAGAAACACATTACCTGCGCGCAAAAAAATCGGATGGTACATTCAAAATTCCTTTCGATCCGCTGAGCGTTGCGAATCAAGGGTACATAGAAGGCAACGCATGGAATTATTCTCTCTATGTTCCTCACGATGTTAAAGGATTTATAAACCTTATCGGAGGTAAAGAAAAATTAGTGACATGGCTGGATTCTCTTTTCACGTTCAATCTGCCGGAAAAATATTTTGGTGAAAGCGAAGATGTTACAAAAGTTGGGATGATCGGTAATTACGTTCACGGCAACGAACCATCGCATCATATTCCGTATCTCTATAATTTTGCGGGAGTGCCATGGAAAACACAAGAAAGGATTCATCAGATTGTAAATACAATGTACAAACCTGAACCGCATGGACTCTGCGGAAATGACGACTGCGGGCAAATGTCTGCGTGGTACATTTTCAGCATGATGGGATTTTATCCCGTGGCACCGGGAAGCAATCAATATGTAATTGGAAGTCCTTGTGTTGATAAAGCAACAATCAATTTGGAGAATGGAAAGAAGTTTAAGATCACCGCAGAAAATTTATCAGGGAAGAATATTTATATCAAAGAAGTTGTTCTGAACGGGAAGAATATAGACCGAACGTATCTCACTCACGAAGAAATTACATCCGGTGGAACGTTAGTTTTCAAGATGGTTAATAAACCAAATAAAAATTGGGGAGTAGAAGAAAAGAACATGCCGTATTCACTAAGTAAATAGGAGAATGAAAATGAATAAATCAGTAAAGGCAACAGAATTAAGTGAAAAATTACTAAATATCACTGAGTCATCCTACCGGAAATTAAAAGACATTTCCGAAGTGGAAAGCGGAAAGAAACCTCAGTATGGAGGCTGGTCGCATAAAGAAATAATAGGACATTTGATTGACTCCGCTTCGAACAATCATCAACGGTTTGTTAGAGCGCAACTTAAAAACGATTTAATTTTCATCGGCTACCAGCAAGATGAATGGATCAATGTACAGCAGTATCAAACCTCACCATGGCTTTCACTAATTAACCTTTGGTACGAAATTAACATGCATCTAAGCAGAGTCATTGCGGCTATTCCCGATGAAACCCTCTTATTTAATAGGATCGAACACAACCTGGATGAGATTGCTTGGAAACCGGTGGCAAAATCGGAACCGGTTACGCTTGCCTATTGTATCAACGATTATATCGGACATATGCAGCATCATTTAACGCAGATTGTCTGAAATTAATATGAAAGCAGTTTGTTAATTGCTAAAGCTAAGTATGATGGTTAAGTTGTAATTGCAGTTTGATATGATTTAGAAATGATAAACTATTTGGAGACATAAATGGAAATAGATTTAAAACTTGCAGTATTGATTGACGGAGATAATATCCCGTCGGCGTATATCAAAGAAATGATGGAGGAAATTGCGAAATACGGCAATCCCACTATCAAAAGGATCTATGGTGATTGGACCAAACCCAGTCTTTCCAAATGGAAAAACATTCTTCTGGAAAGCGCCATCACACCGATACAGCAATATGGCTATACCACAGGTAAAAATGCTACTGACTCCGCCATGATAATTGATGCGATGGATATTTTGTATTCTGAAAAAGTGGATGGATTTTGTTTAGCCTCAAGCGATAGTGATTTTACAAGGCTTGCAACCAGGTTAAGAGAAGCGGGAATGAAAGTTTTTGGTATCGGGGAGAAGAAAACTCCACTTCCATTTATTGTTGCTTGCGATAAATTTATCTATTTAGAAATTCTAAAAAATCAAACTAAAGAACCTGCCGACAGCGGTGAAGTTACAGTAACCAAGGGAGAAATCGCAAAGAAAAATGAAGTGGACAAAATTACTCCCAAAGTAATTAAACTAATTGCTTCAACTGTTTCCGATCTTGCCGATGAAGAAGGATGGGCATTTCTTGGAGATGTTGGAAATCTTTTGCAGAAGAAACAACCAAATTTCGATTCACGAAATTACGGCTTTCAAAAACTTACTCCGCTGATTAAATCAATAGATAAATTTGAAATTGAACAGCGCGAAAACCAAAAGGGAAAATTTAAACTTATCTATGTGAGGAATAAAGAATAATCAGCGTTGCCGTAAATCAGCGATACTCCACCAGCGGCGGATATGCGTAAACGGTATCGCTGGGCAAAAAAATCATCGTAAACGATGATGGGAAAATGCATCCCGATTTATCGGGATTCTTTCGTGTAGCGTTCCGGTTTACCGGAATGCGGAATTATAGAAAAACGAACATATTTTCATAACCCGGTGTAATAAACCGCGATACCGTAAACGGTATCGCTAATCAAAAAAATCATCCCGATTTATCGGGGGTTATTCGTGTAGCGTAAACCATTTATGCATGCCCGTCGCAGGGAATGATTGTACGGAATTAAAAAAATGTTTAAGTTTTGACTGTAAAATAAAGGCGGTGTATGAAAAAGGTAGTTTATTTTCTTCTTGTTTCTCTTCTTCTCTTTGCGTCTTGTAAAAAAGACGCAAGCAATCCAGTTAATACAGATACGGTTCCCGCACCGCCAACATTAGCATCACCAACAGATACATCTTCCAATATTGCAGTTCCGGTTGTTTTAACATGGAAAGAAAGTAGCGGGTCAAAAAGTTATACGTTGCAGGTTTCTGCAAGTAGTTCATTCTCAAGTTTTGTGTTTAATAAAAGCGATATTACAACAACAACACAGCGAGTACCCGACCTTAATTATTTAGCGGTGTATTACTGGCGGGTTAGCGCAACAAACAGCGCAGGAACCTCCGACTGGTCTAAGGTGTGGAGCTTTACTACTACTGGTGAAGCTGCTCTTGTACCGCAATTATCTTTACCCGCAAACGGATCGGTTGACCAAAAACTTTCTCCCGTTTTAACTTGGAACCAGGTGAGCAATGCAAGCAGTTATACTTTGCAAATTTCAACAAACAGTTCTTTTACAAGTTTTGTTGTAGATGAAGATTCTTTAACCACAACTTCAAAGCAAGTAACCGATTTAAGCGGCACTACAAAATATTATTGGCGTGTAAGCGCAACAAATACTTTTGGCACAAAAGGTTGGTCGGAAACTTGGTCTTTTACAACTGGCGTTGCACCGGTTCCGCCCACTCTTTTATCTCCAATTGATGGTGCAACTGATATTTCACTTCCTCCAACGCTTACATGGAATGTAAGTACTGGAGCAACGAGTTATATTTTGCAAGTCGCAACTGACAATTCTTTTGCAAGTATGGTTTATAATAGTGATGTTGGAAATGTTTTAAGTAAACAAATTTATGGATTGAGCGAAGCTACAATCTATCATTGGCGGGTAGTCGCAACGAATGGTTTTGGAATGGCATCACCATCAACGAGCTGGTCATTTACAACTAAAACGGTAATATGTGGGTCTCAATTAATTTACACAGAAAAAACTTATAACATAGTTAAAATTGGTCCTCAATGTTGGCTGAAAGAAAATCTTGACATAGGAACAATGCTTCAAGGAATTGAAAACCCAAGCAACAACAGTTTGATAGAAAAACATTGTTACAATAATGACACAGCCAATTGCAGAATATATGGTGGCTTATATCAATGGAATGAAGCGATGCAGTATATAAGAACAGAAAAAGCCCAAGGAGTATGTCCGAATGGTTGGCATATACCAACAAAATCTGAATTCGAAATATTATCATCTACTGTAAATAATGATGGAAACGCCCTAAAAGTAAATGATACAAACAGTAGTGGTTTCACTGCGTTGTTTTCAGGCTACCGCATCGACAACGGGTACTTTAACTATTTAGGAACCAATACTATCTTTTGGAGTTCTACAGAGAACAATGATACTAAAGCAAACTATTTGTATCTGACTACTATTTATAGTAATATTCTCTTGTCCGATAACAATAAGGAATTTGGTTTTAGTATTCGATGTATTAAGGATTAGGCTATCTGGTTTTTCATGGTGTTGAGCTGGCATATAGTATTCTTTAATAAACTAAATCAGTAACATTACTGATAGTTAACTTTTCTAAATTATGAGGTGTACATGAGTTTTACTTTTTATGGAGATTTGCTCGGAATATCCTCTAATTATAATCTTGATGCTAATCTGGCTTATTCTAAACTTGATGCTTTCTATAATATTGCATTTAGTGAATTAAAAAACTTTTGTCAGGGTTACCCTGATTCAAAAGTTTTTATGTTTAGTGATAGCATTTTATTTTATGGTGAAAATTCAGTAGCAGCAATAAAGCAACTTCAAAATCTATATTTGGCACTACTTTCAAAGAATCTACTTCTGCGAGGGGCTATTGTTAAGGATAAATTGGATTTTGAACCAAGATTTGAATTAGAAAATTTTCAAAAGAGACTGCCAATTAACGATACTCTCGCAAAAGCAGTTGGTCTTGAAAGTTTATATAAAGGGGCGCGATTTATTATAGAAACTGCATTAGCCAAAGAATTACTTTCTGATGTACCAAACTGGATGACACAAGAAGGATTCATCTCTTCACCAAACTCAGCAGTTATCAATTCTGAGTTTCTAAAAAGGATTACACCAACACCAGACAATCGTAATTATGAGTACTTGTATTTTTGGTCTTCCTCACATCCTGATTGTCAATTCGATCATGTTAAAAAACTCAAGGAATTTTATGAAATATCGAGAATGTCAGATTACAGGATTAGTATCCATTACAAAGAAACGATTGAGTTAATGAAAAGAAGTGATTACAGAAAGAAGTTTATGGAGAACAACGGTTAAGCACATAGGCAATGGAGCGGAAGTTTTCGCTTTCGACATTTATTAGTTAAGAACAGTCCATTTATGGATACGCGGAATTTATAACGGATCTAACAGAGTTAAATTATAAACAAAGCAACCAGCATAAAGTTATTTGATTCTAAGCAGATCCGTTCAGCTTGGAATGGAGATGAAGTAATCAACATTGCCGTAAACGGCAACGTTGAGCAAAAAAATCATCGTAAACGATGATGGGAATTTCATCCCGATTCATCGGGATTTATTTGTGTAGCGTCATGCCTTGGCGTGATGCGGAGTTTACAAGAAATATTGAGGAAGACATGAGCAAGGTTTTTCATAAATTGTTTTACCATGTTATTTGGACAACATATAGACGGGAAAATTTAATTTCAGCTAAAATTGAACAATATCTTTTTCCGTTTTTGTTGAACAAGGCTAAGCGGTTCCATTGTGAAATTCACGATTGTAACGGAACAACTAATCACATTCATTTAGCCATATCAATTCCTCCGGCTGAATCGGTTAGTGATATTATCGGCAAACTGAAAGGAAGCTCTTCTTATTTTCTTAATAAGGAACTTCAGGTAACAAAAGATTTTGCCTGGCAGGAGGGATTTGGCGTTTTATCATTTGCTGAAAAAGACCTTCCACGTATTATTAAATATATCAATAATCAGAAAGAACATCATAAAACCGGGAAAACAAATGCAGCGATGGAAACATTTACAGATGATACCACAGATAATGTGTAATCAGCATTTATAAATCAGCGATATCGTAAACGGTATCGCTGAACGAAAAAATCATCGTAAACGATGATTAGAATTTCATCCCGATTCATCGGGATTTATTTGTGTAGCGTCACGCCTCGGCGTGATGCGGAGTTATGGAAAAAGAACATATTTTCATAACCCGGTGTAATAAACCGCGATACCGTAAACGGTATCGCTATGCAAAAAAATCATCGTAAACGATGATAAGGGAACCATCCCGATTTATCGGGATTTATTTGTGCAGCGTCATGCCTTGGCGTGACGCGGAATTAAAAATATTCTTTCAACTTTCAACTTTTCACTTTATACTTTCAACTGATTTATTTTATGCCCACAATCTTTCATCTTGACCTAGACGCGTTCTTCGTTTCAGTCGAACGGATTCTCGATCCTTCGTTGGAAGGGAAGCCGGTTATCGTTGGCGGTGACCCGCACGGGAGAGGCGTAGTTGCAGCTTGTTCATACGAAGCAAGAGCGTTTGGACTCCGTTCCGGAATGCCGATACGTGATGCGTTTCGGCTTTGCCCAAAAGGTATTTATCTGCATGGACATGGGAAAGAATATTCGCGCTATTCCAAAGCTGTTAAAAATATATTGGAGCGTTACGCTCCGGTAATGGAACAAGCTTCAATTGATGAGTTTTATATGGACTTTTCCGGCTGCGAAAAAATTTACGGGCATCCTTATCTCTTTGCATCGCTTCTTCAAACAGAAATAAAGAAAGAACTTTCATTGCCTTGTTCAATTGGAATCGCCTCAAATAAGTATGTTGCCAAAATAGGCTCGGATTATGCAAAGCCGCAAGGAATTACCTACGTTGTGGCGGGACAGGAACAAGAATTCCTTGCACCGCTTCCAATTGAAACTATGCCGGGAATCGGCAGAGTAACAACGAAGCAATTGAATGCGCGTGGTTTCCGGATAATTAAAGATATCACCAATGCTTCAAGCAATTATTTCAGCACGCTCTTTGGTAAATATGGTCTGGCGATTTATGAACACGCGCATGGGAAAGGAACAGAATTCCTTACAGTAGAACATGAGCGAAAGAGCATCGGAAGGGAAGAGACGTTTCAAAAAGATATCGCTGACCATAAAGAAATTGAAAACATTCTTTTTCATTTAGTTGAAGATGTCTGCAATTCGCTCCGCAAAAAAGGTTGGATGACGAAAACGATTACCTTAAAATTACGTTACTCCGATTTTATCACTTTAACCCGTGCGCAAACTTTAAAAGAACCTGTAAACAGCGACAAAATTATCTTCAATACAGTTACCGATCTTTTTAGAAATGCATACAAGAGACGCGTTTCCGTAAGACTTATCGGTGTACAACTCACCAATTTTTACAGTTCATTTGAACAAGAAAATTTGTTTGACGGAAAAGAGGAAAAAGAAAAACGGATGTTGATTTCAATAGATGAACTCCGCGCTAAATATGGTCTTAAGATTATTCACTACGGCAGTGATCAGTAATAAAGAAAAAATATCTTTTTGAAACTTATTTTTTTCTCTATAATTTTCATCCACGAATTTTGTTCATTCTAAACTAAATTTATCTGAGGAAGAAATTCTTCGCCTGATTTATCCACTTCACACTTCCTCATGCTCGATGCAGTTCTCTTGGCAAAACGATTCTGACAAGCCAAAACTAGTTCAAAATAATACACTGAAACGTTAGTTCAAATCACATAAAAAAAGGAGTATTCAAATGAATGCTAAAAAACTGCTTTTTTTCTTTTTTTGTTTCTGTTTCATTCTTGCTGCACAACAAATCCCCAAATGGAGCCTTGAACTTGATTCCCCGATTGAAAGTTATTACTTCCTCGACAACGGGAACCAACTCTTTTTACAATGCGCTGAAAATATTTATCTCTACGATGCAGTTAAGGGAGAAAAGAAATATGCACTTGAGATTGATGATTACGAGAAAGAGGGAGTTCATCAAATTGCCGGGAATTATTATCTGGTTAGCGCAGATGACAAAGTTCAAGCCTATAATGCCCTTACCGGTAAATTAGCCTGGGAGAAAGAGTATCCCGATGTAGAACAAAAAGATTTCGTAAATCTTTTTTTAATTGGCGATATTACGGTACTGCGGTTTGGTGGTATTCATATCGGAATTGATCTTCAAAACGGAAATGAATTATGGCGGCAGGAGTTCGGATATAATCAGAAACTATATCAGCTCGATGCTTGGAATTGGAAAGTCCTGAAAAAACAAAACCGGTTTGTTGTGTTGTTCTATTCTGAAGGAATTGGACTCTTCGATATGAAATCTGGAAATAGAGTCTTCCTTGCAGATGATTATGAAGTTGAGTATGATCTGCCGGAAAAAGGTCGGCGGTGGAGTTATATCTCAAAAGATGAACGCTACTTAGTATTATGTTTAGATGGCGCTCTAGCCGTAATTGATGTTGCAAACAACCGGGAACTTTTCAAGCGCAAAACCTCTTTCGATGCCGATCAGGAAGTAATCTTTACGACCGAAAAAGGATGCGTCATTCTCGGTGAAGAAAACACTTTCTTCTTCGATGAAGAGAATGGGAAACTAACTGAAGTTAACGTCGGTGCAGATGATTTCAGAACTTTTGAAATAATGAAGGTAGCTAACAAAGATTACCTGTTTGCCGGTTTAAAAAATGGTATGCTTGCCATTGATTTGGGAGAAGGCAAAGTTCTCTGGCAATCACAAAAAGATGATAAAGATTTTGCCGGTTATGCCCATCGATATTTAAAAGTTGAAGGAAATGATTTGCTGCTGACTTATACAAGTACATCGGTTGCAGAAGGAGGCGCTAATGTTTATTTGATGCGCATAAATGCCTTAACCGGAAAAGTTGTTTACAGAACAACTTCTTTGGGAACAACTCCATACGGCACAGCCGATTGGGCGAAGTCTTTATTTGGTGGTATAATGAAAACATTAAAAGTTGAAAATACTCTTGGCTGGGAAAATATTGGTTTTAATTATGTGACTTTAGAATATGATGGAAACATTGTTTTCGGCACGTTATCAATTAATTCGTTGTGTAATCCTGATACGAAAGAAAAAGGAGGGGATGGAATTTCAATAATAAATCCCAAAACGGGTGAAATTCTTTTTAAAGACTATTTACGTTTGAGCGATTATTCAATTACTGCCGGAGGAGCAGTTCGTTATGCCGATATGATGCCCTTCATCGATGGAAATATTGCCTATCTTGTCGGTAATGAAAATGTTGCAGCATACGATTTAAAAGCAAAGAAAAGATTGTGGGTGAATAATGGAACTATCAAAGCAATTCCCCGTGAAGGAATGGTTGTAGATAATGTATTGTACGTTAAAATGGGAGAAAAGAAGTTTACCATTGATATGGTTCCTCCCGCAATATTTTTTGATGGAGTTGGGATGAAAATTCAAAATAAATGGGATGAAACACCTTACGGTTTTGCTGCCTATGATTGTGCATCGGGGAAACTTCTTTGGCGAATTGAAACCGAAACAGACCCAAGTTTCTTAACTCCGAATTTTTCATTAAGGAACAATTATAATTCCGGTTCAAAACATCTCTATTTCGGAGATGAGGAAAATATCTATGCATTGCAAATGAAAGCGGATGGCGGGAAATATGATTTCACAATTAATCTGAGTAAAAATGATCTTGGGAAAATGCCCTACAAAAAAACTTATGCTATAGATGAGTGGCCGATAGGAAGTATCGGGTATGGAGCCGAATACACTTATTACAGCTACGGTGGAAAAGAATACAGTAAATATATTTCTGCACTCGAGCAGGCAGATGCTTCTTGTGAGTATAATGGTTTGTTCACCATTTGGGGTGCAGCGGCAAAAAAATGTCTTCGTGTGGTCTATGATCAAAACTCTATTTTCGTGATGGGAACTGAAGGAATAGGACTTATTAACGCCGCGGATGGAAAATTAAATTGGAAACATGAATGGGAATATGATCAAGATAATGTTCAATTCATGCCTCACATTATTGGTGAAAAATTAGTTTATTGTGTTGAACGAAAATTGACATCCGTTGATATCAAAACCGGAGCTACGCGATGGCAAGCGAAGGAGGCAAAACGTCCGATTTTTGTAATTGCTCCAAACGAAAAATATATTTTTACAATCGATAAAGAATTAATCAAGGGATACGAATTATAATAGTTGTTGGAATGGTTAAAGGATGGTCATATGCTATGGCCATCCTTTAGCCAAGAAATTATTTAACGGATTATTTGGTAAAAAGAAGTTAAGAAAAGTAAAGACTCTTGGACGTAAGGGAAAATTCGATTAAATTTGGACTGCAAATTTCTATAACTTTGAATACCATCGAAGTGAAAAACTTGTAAAAAATCAAACAAACCGCACCCGTAGCTTAACCCGCCTTTGGCGGATAAATTGGATAGAGCATCAGACCGGAGTTTATCCGCAAAGTTGGAGAAAAGGAAGTTTGGAAATATGAAATGATACTTTAATGCACCCGTAGCTTAATTGGATAGAGCATCTGACTACGGATCAGAAGGTTCGGGGTTCGAATCCCTGCGGGTGCACTTAAATAAGTCTTACAGTTCATCTCCAAGTGTATCTCCCATCCCGGAGGTGATTACCCTTAATTTCCTGATTGTAATTCCTTTTTGCATAGTTCGTTGGTTAATATTGTTTATACAAAATGAAACAACTTCAAATAACAAAAGATAAACCGGGTTATCTAATTCTTGCCATTAAGTCTTTTTTTACTAATAAAGGAGAAGTGTCTAACACAAAAAATGCGATTAATCTTAGGCTCCTCTTTGCAGTTTACTATTTTTTCTGACATCGTGATTACATAATTTCTTTAATGCTTAAGATATTTCAATAACCAAGCGCGGTAAACCGCATGGTTGATGGTTGAGTTTTGATGGATGATGGAATTGCACCAAAGCGTCCAAAATATCTTGACATAAAAAACAAAAATTTAACTGCCAGTACTATAACCTGGTGACTCAACACCTAAATAATATGTAATTAATGATTGAATAATATCTTCGATTAAATTCTTGTTTTTTAGGACACGATTTACGAACGTGCCTGCCCGGCTCAGACGGGGATTATCGAATAGCGTTTTTAATTTTTATAATTTCTAAAATCAACAATCGTTTATCCTGGTTCTGAGATTAAATCCCGTCCCGGTAGCTATCGGGACGGATGTTTGGCGGCTATGCCGCACTAAGATTGAATGTTTGCATAGATGAGTGAAAAAACATTCATTCATCCATAATGCTAAAAATATTCGTACCATAGACCTTAGTCTGTGCTGCTGCTTAAAACTTTATCAAACAGGGAAAACGTACATCTAAAAAAGTTTAAGGGAATCGAATGGTTTTCACTTGAATTATCGTTTTCTATTTTAATTGTCGGATGGCTTCAGTAAATATGGATCGTTAGAAATTAATTATATTGCACGGTGGAATTGTATTGGTATCCTCCGTTTAACGATGGAGATTACTCATCAATAAAAAATAGAAAGCCAAAAACAAATCGAAATTCAATCGTAAATGAAAATAAGAAAAATCAGAGCAATTGCAGATGATCTGTTTGAGCGGAATAAGTATGAGGAAGCGTTCTACTTATATGATGAAATTTATTCCCGGATATGGAGCGCAATCGGCACAATCCAAAATGGTTTAAATGATTTTTCTTCCAATTTTCTTGGGAATAGCTACCAATCTTATTATAAGTTAAAAAATAATTTTACTTTGCAAGCTGCGGAAACGGTTTTCAAAAAATGGTTCGATCTGGATGTTGACCAAACCTTAAACGAGCTGACTTTTACTACCTTCGGACACGTTCAATGCATCTGTTACTCACCGTATTTAAATAAAACAATTTCTGCAGATGTGGTCTATCTTGAATTCTTGGTTCTTCAGACACTGATAAATGAAGGCGATAAAGATGATTGGCTAAATCATTTATTCAAAATTGCCACACCGGTATCGGAAGACATGCGCCTGAAAAAAATTCGTTGTAATATAACGGATTCCACTCTTAAAAAACTTGTTGCAGAAAATGCCGAAAAACTGAAGACTACCGACTGGAGAGATGTGAACATCTGCATCCTGGATTACCTCTTAAATATGGGAGACAATTTTTCCGATCTTTATTTAGCTATCAAAAAAATTGTTGGTACCTATTTCCGCCAAAAAACTCACCGCAATAAAAAAACAGATAAAAAAGAGAAGTCTCAAAATGAAAGTTATAAGGGACAAAATTATGAGCGGCATGAGAAATATGAACGGTATGAGAAATATGAAAACGCTTCGTTTTTCGCCAAAGATACTTTTGATGCCACACGCGCAACCGATTTTGAAAAAACAAAATATTATTCGCAAGTATTGGGATTAACAGGTAAGGTCTCAAAAGCTTCTATCCGGAAAAAATATTTGGAGTTGATCGCTCAATATCATCCGGACAAGGTTTTTGAACTTGGCGAGGAATTGAAAATTCTTGCCGAAATAAAAACAAAACAGCTTAACGCGGCTTATGATTGGATGAAGAAGAAATACACGGTTTAACTTTTTTTAGTTACCATAGCTACACGATTCATAGTTTCTGAAAAAGTTTGATAGAAAAGCAATCCCAGCCATATTCATTAAAGTAGTGCTGCAAAAATTGCGGCTCTTGCTTTATCATTCCTTCCCCAGTTATCATCCTCTTCAGAATTTTCTCTTCCTTCTCTTTTTCCCTTTAAACTGCTTTTTAAATTATAGGGTGTCTTTTAAGTTAAAGTTAAGATTTGAATGTCGTAATTGATTTGCGTCTCCAAAGAAGATTCTGCTGATCGATAAAACAATATTTTTACAAGATTTAAAGGATGAAGACTCGGAGTGATTATTTAGAATTCTTATATTTAGCATCGAAATTTAATTAATATTTGAACTTGGAGTTGAAACCCTCGAATGCCATTACTTAAACCGAAGCTTTTTACAACTTTAAAAAATTATAACAAAACTCAATTCATCGCCGATGCTACCGCAGGTGTAATAGTCGGAATTGTTGCTTTACCATTAGCTATTGCGTTCGCCATCGCAAGCGGCGTAACACCGGAAAAAGGAATTATTACTGCTATTATCGCTGGATTTATTATCTCGGTCTTTGGCGGCAGCCGCGTACAGATTGGCGGACCTACTGGCGCTTTTATCATAATTGTTTATGGAATTATTCAAAATTATGGAACTACCGGTTTAACAATAGCAACCATTATGGCTGGAATAATATTAGTCATAATGGGTTTTGCGAGACTTGGTTCTCTTATTAAATTTATACCCTATCCCGTAGTCGTTGGTTTTACAAGCGGAATTGCGCTGCTTATTTTTTCAACTCAGATAAAAGATTTTTTCGGTTTGCAGATGCTAAAAGTCCCGGCTGAATTTCATGAAAAATGGATAGCCTACTTTGGAGCTTTTTCAACAATAAATTATTATGTCTTTGGAATCGCGTTACTTTCTCTGTTGATTATGATTTTCTGGACAAAGGTGACACACAGAATTCCCGGCTCATTAATTGCTATAATCGTTTCCACCATTTTGGTCATTGTTTTCAAATTGCCTGTAGATACCATCGGAAGTAAATTCGGAGAAATTCCATCTAATTTACCGGCGCTGCATCTTGTAGAAATAAATTTAAGTTTGATAAGAAATTTGATAGCACCGGCAACCGTAATTGCAATACTTGCAGCTATTGAATCGCTTCTTTCGGCAGTAGTTGCGGATGGAATGATCGGTGGAAAACATCGAAGTAATATGGAGCTTGTCGCGCAAGGTTTAGCTAATATTGTTGCTCCTCTCTTTGGTGGAATACCGGCAACCGGAGCTATTGCCCGAACTGCTACAAATATTAAAAATGGTGGAAGAACACCGGTTGCTGGAATTATCCATGCAATAACTCTTTTACTTATTATGCTCTTCTTTGGTAACTATGCAAAATTAATTCCGATGGCAACATTAGCCGCAATTCTTGTTATAGTTTCTTACAATATGAGTGAGTGGCATGCATTTAAGACACTCTTAAAAAGCCCTAAGAGCGATGTTGTAGTTTTAATCACTACCTTCTCTTTAACTGTATTGTTTGATTTGACCATAGCTATTGAGATTGGAATGATCTTAGCCGTTTTGCTCTTTATGAAACGGATGTCAGAAGTTTCTAATGTAAGTGTAATAACAAGAGAATTGGAAGATGAAGACGAGTTGCCGGATCCGAATTCTGTCGATAAAAAATTAATCCCGGCAGGAGTTGAGGTCTTTGAAATTAACGGACCATTCTTCTTTGGTGCAGCTTCAAAATTTAAAGAAGAAATGAGAATGATTGAAGCGCCGCCGAAAGTTAGAATTATAAGAATGAGAAATGTACCCGCAGTAGATGCAACGGGGATGCAGACTATAAAGGACTTTTACAAAGATGCTATAAAACAAGGGACAAAAATAATTCTATCCGGAGTTCACACGCAACCGTTATATGCGATGACACAAGCAGGAATATTCGATTTAGTGGGAGAAGAGAATATATTTGGTAACATTGATGACGCGTTAGATCGTGCACGCGAAATTCTTGGTTTGGAAAAACTTGGTAGACCGGTAGATTTTGTTGCGACCGTCAAAAGAGAAATGAAGAACTAAGATTTAATAAAGTTTTTATTCAAATAATTAATTCGAGGATTTAGTTTGGACCTTACAATCAAAGATATTTCTGTTCTACTGATTAAACCGGAAAAGGAAATTCAAGG
>JAUYAB010000100.1 GCA_030693705.1 Ignavibacteria bacterium
AAAATCAGTTATTAGATCCAAAGAACTTAAGTAGAGAAAATGATCTTTGTAAAGGCTTATGATATTTTTATCATAAATAGAAAAAACGATACTTGAACCTCTTTTATTTAGATTATATTTTTCAGTTAAAGAATTTATCATATTCACAATTATGTCAATGAAATATTTGTCTTTACTTATTGTGTTAATAAAAAAGGAGTGGCCATAAGGAGGACTTTTTCTTTTACTGAGGACTTCTTTCCAGTTCAAATAAAAATTAGTAAGATATTCACTTGTTAAATTGCCAGTAAATATTTTATCTCTATAGCGTGGATAAAAAACCATTTTTAGTTCTTTATCATAACCGATTAATTCCAGCACTTCTTCAAGGTGATTTATAAAATTTTCATTCTCAATATTATACAACAATAATTCAACAATTCTTCTGGTAAAAGTCTGTGTCCCGCCAATACTGGGGGTTTTCAATCTTCTGACGCCAAGGTATTCATAAATCCTTCCTTCATAGTCCTTCGGTACAAAAAATCTATCGTTTAACATAATCGAAAAAGCAATAATTAAATTGGGAAGTGCTAATTCGCTTAGTCCTATTGGAAGATTGTTTTTTAAGCTTTGTGATAATTCTCCATTCGATGATTGGAGTAATTTTCTTTTACTATTTGTGTAGAAATAAATGTCTCCATCCAAGTAGTATTTCATCTGATATTTACATTTTACTAATTCTTGCTCTTTGCTTCCGTTTACAGTGTTTTCAATTTCTCGAAATATATCTGTGATGATTCTTAGAATATTACTCTTACCAGTTCCGTTCGGACCAATAATAACTGTTGTATATGGACCGTTTTCATATTCATCCTTGGTTGTAAAATTAAGACTCAGGTCGCCAAGAAATGGATGGTTTTGAAGATGTAATTCGAGCACTTTAAACATTTTTCACACTCTATTTTATAGCCTTATTTGTTGCATTTTCTTCAATATACCGTCATAAACTTCTTGGACGAGATGCTTGGAAGCGATGGATTTAAAGTCATCGTCGTTCATTAGGCGGATGAAGATCTCTTCGTTGCCATCCATGCGCTCAACAAAAAGTTTAACGAGCATTTTGTTAAATACATCATGGAAGTTTTCTAAGGAGTTTACTTTTGCCGCTGCTTGTAATTCCTCGTTTGCAACCGCTGTTTCTTTTACTTGATCAAAGAATAATTGATCGGCTATGGTGAACTCAGTCCCAAATCTATCATTTAGAATAGTGATTAATGAAGAGAGGGAGACTTTCTTATCTGCGCTTCCGGTTCCCACCTCGTTTGGACCATAAATTACGGGGTTCTCACCAACTTTCAGATTTATGGAACCTTCGGCTATTTTTTGTAACCGGTAATACTTTAGAGCTACATCCTCACCGAGATCATAGCTTTGTGTTTCGCGACGGGGAAGTTTACGAAGAAGATTCCTTAAATAGATGAAAAGTTTTTCCAAGTTAGAATCGTTATAAGGAATTATCTGGGATAAAAAATTGTAAAGATTTCTAAATTCCGTAAACTGCTTTTTAATAGTTTCTTTTTCATCATCTGTTTTTTGCTTGAAACGTTCTACAGCCGGATCGAGAATTGCATTTAGCATTTTGTGATCGGAGGTCCTTAGTTCTTCTTTAGTGCTGAACCAAACATTACAAAAATCATCTATTTCTTTTTGATAAAATATCTGCCATTCAAAAATTGTGTGTTCGAGTGTGTATAAAAGCTGCGGGTCTGTGAGTTCATCGAACTTAGTTATTTCGTAATAAGGTTTGAATGAATCGAATATTTCGTCTCTTTCATTTACAAAATCCAAAACAAAGGTATCAATTTTACCAGGAGCAATTCTATTTAACCTCGAAAGCGTCTGAACTGCTTGAACTCCAGCAAGTCTTTTATCTACATACATTGAATGGAGCAACGGTTGATCGAAACCGGTTTGATATTTCTCCGCAACAATCAATACTTGATATTCGTATGATTCGAACTTATCAGGTAATTCCAGTTCGCGTATGCCGTTGTTCATTGCAACTTCTGTATAGGTTACGGATTTAAGTTTATCATCTTGTACAACACCGGAAAAAGCGACCAACGCTTTAATGTCTTTATACTCTTTTTCTTTGATGTACTCATCAACAGCTTGCTTGTAACGAACCGCGTGCAATCTGGATGAAGTAACAATCATTGCTTTTGCACGTCCGCCGATTTTGTATTTAGAGTATTTACGGTAGTGTTCTACAATAACTTCAACTTTTTGACGAAGATTATGAGGATGGAAAGAAACAAAACGCGCCAACGCTCTTGCTGTTTTGCGTTTAGGAACATTTGGATCGTCCTCAATTGATTTAAGCAGTTTGAAATATGATTTATATGTTGTGTAGTTTTTTAAGACATCATGAATAAATCCTTCTTCTATAGCTTGGCGCATTGAATAAAGATGAAAGGGTGATTCTCCATTTTCTCCGGGTTCATTAAATACTGCCTTAGTTCTAAACTTGGGTGTAGCTGTAAAAGCAAAGAAACTAATATTCTGCTGTTTACCATGCGCTGCCATCTTTCTTATCAATTCTTTCTTAGCATCTTCCGATAGATTTTCTTCTTCGAAATCGAGCATTTGAGAAGCTACAGCAGATTCAATTCCATCTTTATTTAATATTCTTTTAAGTTCTGTTGCCGTTTCGCCACTCTGAGAACTGTGTGCCTCGTCAATAATTACAGCAAATCTTTTGTCTTTAGTTGAAAGATTAATTTCAGTTTTGTTTTCTTTCTTCGCTTTATCGGAAAGTTTTTGTATTGCTTCGTTAATGAAGGGGAATTTTTGAATTGTAGAAATAATTATAGGAACACCGGAAGAAAGAGCTTCCACAAGCTGTTTTGTATCTTCATCTATTTTTTCTACTACACCTTTTTTATGCTCAAACTGATAAATGGTATCTTGTAATTGTTTATCAAGTACGCGGCGGTCGGTGATTACTATAACAGAGTGAAATATTTTTTCATCTTTTTCATTATGCAAACTTGCGAGGCGATAAGCGAGCCATGCAATTGAATTTGATTTACCACTACCGGCAGAATGTTGAATTAAATAGTTATGACCGGCACCATGACTTTTTGAATGAGTAATGATTTTACGAACGCAATCGAGCTGGTGAAAGCGAGGGAATATTAATGATTCTTTTTTTTCTTTGAAGACACCTTTTTCCGTATAAACTTTCTTTTCAGAAATTTCTAAATGTAGATACCTACCAATGAGATCAACAAGGCTATCGGGAGTTAGCATTTCTTCCCACAAGTAAGCAGTACGGTAATTTATGTCCGTTGGAGGATTTCCTTGACCGTTGTTAAAACCTTTGTTGAATGGAAGGAAGAATGTTGAATCTCCGTTGAGCTTTGTTGTCATATAAACTTCTTCGGTATCAACAGCAAAATGAACTAAAGAACGTTTCTTAAATTGGAATAACAACTCGCGCGGGTCTCTATCTTTCATGTACTGCTTTTTTGCATCAATTACGGTTTGCCCGGAGAGGGGATTTTTAAGTTCGAGTGTAGCTACCGGGATGCCATTAAACGCAATTACTATATCAAGTGAAAGATTCGGATTTTTATTACTGAAATGGACTTGTCTGTAAATTGTTAAGATATTCTGTTTATAATCTTGCCATGCTTGGGGATTTAGATTTGTATTTGGTTTAAAGTTAGCCATCCTAAAATTTATGCCGAAGAATTTGAAGCCGTTGCGGAGAACAAACAAAGAACCTTTTGAATCCATTTCCTTAGCGAGCGCTTGAACTAAAACATCGAACGATCTTTCACCATGGAATTCTTTTATTTTGTCCCAGTACTTTGGTTGTGATTGTTTAATAAATGAAATAACATCGTTGGGAAAGAGAGCGAATTCATTTGAAAATTCTTGCGGATTGCCTTTTAGGTAGCCATTTGAAAGAAGATGGGCTTCTATGGCTTCTTCAAATCGAATTTCTTTATGTTTGTTCATATAAGTTCTCAAAAAAAATGACACATGTATTTTTGTACTTTTAACAAACTATGTTTTTTGTGCACAATATCTTCGTTTATTTGTGCATATGAATATTCTAATGCACAATGGTTGTGCATAACTTATGACAATTTATCGTCTTTGACCTCACCCTCGGTCCCTCTTCCCGACGAGTCGGGACAAGCTCTTATAAAGGAGAGGGAGGTAGGGGAAGACCAGTTTCTTAAATCTATTTTGCCGGTTACCGCAGAGGTTATTAATGATGTGCGGTATTCCTTTAGTTTTTCTATTGCATTTATAATTGTTGATTTCAGCTTTAGGATTCTATCGATTTCTAAATCCAGATAATCACTAATATTTTTCTGGTCGTACTTAGTTGGGACGATAATACGAAGCTCTGATAATTCTGAAAGATTAAAAGTGTTGTTAACACCAGCTTTTGAAGATGAAAAGTAGCGCGTCATTCTAAATCCATGCAACAGATATTTGAAATACCGCGAATCAAATTTCTTCTTGAATCTTATCCTCAATAAAAATGAGACATGTGTAAATTCATCCGATGAATTTATGATTACAGTTTTACCAAGATGATCTGAACTTCCATTTCTCCAATTAAAAAGTAAGTCACCTTCTTTCAACAAAAGGCTTTCCTTTTCGTCTTCACTTAATTCTATATAATTTTCTTCATCCAACAGTAAATCGCCCTCTTTGGAAACATTAGGTAATGACAATAATCTAACTCCTTTAGTAATGCTTTTATCGATTTCTCCCCCAATGCCGTACGATATTTTAGCAACATACTTTAACTGACATACATACCAATTACTCGGTATATTCCCAAGCCATGAGATGCCGGAGGGTTTCATTGTAACGTTGTTGTGTTTATCAAGTTGCGACCCACCCCTCAATCCCCTCCAAGGAGGGGAAGTAGAAAGTTTGCCGGTTACGGCGTTGGTAATTAGCGCAATGCGTTTTTCTTCGAGAAGTTTTAAGAGCTGTTCTTTCTTTTCTATCAGTTCATCTATTTGAGTGGTTTTGTAATCAAGAAATTTTGCGATGGTTTGTTGCTCTGGTAAAGACGGTAAAGCTACCACAGCATTTTTTATAGAATATGTATCCAATCCAAATCTTGTTATACCATTAGCAGCAACAGTAAATTGGGCATTGAATTGTTTCGATTGAAAAAGACGAAAAAGATAAGAGCCAGACAAAACATTTTTATCTGTTCGTATAAGTGATAAATGATAACCACACAAAGTGTTTGGCAAGTTTTCTACTACATAAGCTGGCAAGGCAATTTCTTCTGGGGTTTCAGAATCTTTTGTTATTATCACATCATCTTTGATAATTTGAAACTTAGCGATTTCTTCAGAAGATGCGGAAGCTTCCATAAATGTTAAATAAGAATCAATAAAGTCATTTTTATAAACTTCATTATAGTTACAAAGGGAAACTGGAATTTCATTCTCTTCAGTTTTTTTATCAACATTACTTGGCTTTACTTTCGAGACATATTTTAATCGCTTTGAATCCCATGTGTCAGGTAACCTATTAAGCCATTTGCAATCATTTAATTTATATTCACTTTCATTCAGAAATTTCAACTAACAATCTCCTTCATCATATCCAAGATATTTTTTTCAATCTTCTTAATATCTTTTTCAATTTCATGTAACTCGCGCGGTGGTTCGTAAATGTAAAAATGTCGGTTAATAGGAATTTCGTAACCAATTTTTGTTTTGGAGTAATCTATCCACGCATCGGGAACATGAGGAAGAACTTCGGCTTTCATGTATTCTTCGCAGTGGTTTTTAATTAACGGAAGCAGTTTATCAAGCGAAGCTTTCTTATCATAATCGAGAGGCAAAGGGAGAGGAATAGAGTTTGGCAAAGAAATGTTTTCATTATCGCGTAAATCGGAATCGGGTTCCGGGTTGCCTTTACTATCGTAGCAAATATCTGCGGTTTCATCTTTTACCGATAGAGCATTTATAATAGCTTGCTTAAGGGGGGCTTTAAGGATAAGTCCGGGCAGTTCAAGAGAAGCATCTAAGACTTCCAAGAACTCAACTTTGTTTTTGTAAAGAAGCGATGAGTCAATAGCCCTTAAGCAAGTAATAATATTTTCTTGAAGTTCTTCCCCTTCTCCGATTTCTTCAGATTTTTTATCCGAATCTTTTTTCTTTTTTGATACTGCAAGGGAAATGAAAGCAGTTTCATTCCAAAGCTTATTGATGCGTTCTGGTGAGGTTTGGAA
The DNA here is from genome assembly GCA_030693705.1 of Ignavibacteria bacterium. Classification (GTDB taxonomy): domain Bacteria; phylum Bacteroidota; class Ignavibacteria; order Ignavibacteriales; family Ignavibacteriaceae; genus UBA1563. The sequence goes on from JAUYAB010000100.1 coordinate 6,263, forward strand.
GTTAAGTCGCAGCGGACGCTCAACAGTAACTTTTATATAACCGAACTCACGGTTGTCAAATATTTTAGAGCAAACTTTTTCTTTGGATTCACCATTAACATTAATTAAAGAAGCAGCATTGTTTTGGTATTCGGCATAAAGTTTTGTCAGTTCCGCAATGTGTTCGGCTGAAAGTTCGTTCCGTTTATTGCCAAGGCTCTTATCCATCTTCTTGAAATGTTTGGTTCCATCGATAAGCTGAACTTTACCTTTGCGTGCCAAGGGTTTACGGTTTGTAAGAAACCAAATGTATGTGAATATACCAGTATTATAGAAAAGCTGATCCGGCAAAGCAATAATAGCATCAAGCCAATCCTTTTCAATAATCCAGCGGCGGATATTACTTTCACCGCTGCCGGCATCACCGGTAAAGAGAGGAGAACCGTTAAATATGATTGCGATCTTTGAGCCATCGTCTCCCTTTTTTTTGTATGGCTTCATTTTAGAAATCATATGAAGGAGAAACAAGAAAGAACCGTCGTTACTGCGTGGTAAGCCGGGACCAAAGCGACCATCGAATCCCAAATCTTTGAATTCTGCTTCGACAGTTTGTTTTTCCGGTTCCCATTCAACTCCAAAAGGAGGATTGGCAAGCATGTAATGGAAAGTTTTGTCTTTATGACCGTCGGAAGTTTTTCCGTCGCCGAGTGTATCGCCAAAAGCAATGTTGTTTACTTCTTCATCCTTAATAAGTAAATCGGAAGTACAAATAGCGTATGATTCGTTATTATACTCTTGTCCGTATAAAGTTAAGTTGGCTTTATCGTTATTTTCATGAATATATTTTTCAGAAACAGAGAGCATTCCGCCGGTTCCGCAAGCGGGATCATAAATTGTACGCGCAATACCTTCTTTGTAAATAACGTCCTCGTCAGTATAGATAATGTGCGTCATTAGCTCGATTACTTCACGAGGAGTGAAGTGGTCTCCGGCTTCTTCATTAGCTTGTTCATTGAATTTACGAATGAGTTCTTCAAAGATGTACCCCATTTGAAGATTAGTAACTCTATCCGGGTGAAGATCAATTTGAGGATCGCAAAAGTCTTTTATAATTAAATAAAGACGATTACTGTTTTCGAGTGTAGCAATTTCCTCCTCAAACTTAAAGTAGCCAAATATTTCTTTTGCTTTAGGTGAAAATCCATTGATGTAAGCAATAAGATTTTTAGCAATGTGGTCGGAATCTTCGAGAAGTTTAGCAAGGGTGTATTTGCTAATATTATATAAAGGTTGTTTTCTGTTTTTAGTTGCATAGCGGGCAAGAGCTTCGTGCAGAGCGTTTCCTTTTAAGCCTCGCGCTTTCAGTTTTTCCCACTGAACAAGAACATCTTTTTTGTTTTCGGAAGTAACCAAATCCAACCGGCGAAGAACCGTGAGAGGAAGCATTACTTTACGGTATTGCGGAGGACGGTAAGGACCACGAAGTTTATTTGCAAGTTTGAAAATGAATTCAACAAGAGACTGGTGATTATTTTGCATTAAAAGTTTTCTTGATTTTTATGAGTTTGGAATATTGTTTTGTGGCGTAATACGTTTGTTTAGTGCATTGTATAACGTAATTAGAATTCTATTAAAATCCTCAAAAACAGCTTTACGTAATTGAGAATTTTTTACGTTTTCCATTCCATCTTTAGTGATTGCAATTAATTCACGAATCAAATCTATATCTTTAATTGTTGCATAATCATCGTATCTATATTTCTCTGCCAAAAAACGGGCAAATTTGGTAATGCTATAATTAGTTGTTTTACTTAGTAATTCTAAAATTTGAGTTGATGTAATGTATTCAGACAAATTTATGTTGGCGTAAGAATGAAAAAGATTTTGATAATCGGCATTCTCTTTTCCCAATTCAGTGAAGATATTTGCAACACCTAACTCTTTTTTACTTGCATAGAATGAATCATGAAGTTCTTTAATTTGATTAAAAATATCTTTGGAATCTTGATTAGGACGAGAATAAAAATCGCCATAATCAAATGAGTATTGATCAAATTCGTTTCGTTTTTTTGCTATTTCTAACGAAGCTACTATTTTAGATTTTAATTCCGGTATGCTAAGAGTAATTATATTTTTTTCAATTAAAGGATATAACGTATCAAACACATATTGATGAGTGTAAACGTTAAAAACACCTTGCGATAGACCTTCTAAAACTTTGTTATAACTAATTTTTACATCATCTTCAGACAAAGTATAAATATCTTTTAGTCTATGCACTGCCTCAACATATTCATCTTGAATCTTAACACCAAAATCATTCCTAAAATAGTCCTCATTAAACACGCCATAGACGATGTAACTATAGATTGAATAATAGAAATGATAAAGATATTTAAGCTGCTTCAAGTAAGTTTTATAAATTATTCTAGCATAAGATTGCATGGAGGGAAGTTCTCCGGATTGATCTTCTAACATCCCTAAGACTAAAATATTGCTTTGTACTTCTATTAACTCCTTTCTTTTTTGAGGTTCATCTTCGTGAAAAGATCCTTTTTTAAATTCTAATGTTATTATTAATGTAAATAAAATAATTTCTTCAGCTAGATTTTTTTTCTTACTAAGAATAAGGGGGAAAATCTTTTTAAGTGTTTCAGTGAAAAAAAAGATAATGCGAAGATTATTAACATTAAAAGCTTCAATGAGCGTTTTGATGTTATTTTTATTCTCATTTAAAAAAAGAATGAATTCAGCATTTGATGAATACTTAGCTACAACTAATTGCCATATTTCAACTGAAGTATATGCAAATTTAAATTCCCTAGATATCAGTTTTTCTTTTATGCTTTTTAGTTTGTCCTGATCTTTTACCCTCATCAAATCACCGATAATTATAACTTTAACGCTCTTATGTTCAACAAAGTTACTATTTATGTAACCCAATATTTCATCTAAACCTATTTTAGGGCTAATTCTTTCGAGGTCATCGAAAAATAGTATTTTATTGTTTAATGGAATTAGACTCACAAGATTTAATTTTGTTATGTCGAGTTTGAAATAACCTTTTGAAAAAAAGCCGCTGAGTTTTTTAATCCCCTCGCCCACTGATGAGAAAATTGTTTGAGAAATTTTGTTGTCGCCGGGTAATTTAATTAACTCTAATAAAATTGATTGTTCAAGCTGATTAATTTCAGAAATGCCATTAAGGGATATATAAATTGGTTTATGGGATAGGTCGTTGACTATTGGAAATATTTTATTCTTAATGAAGTATGTTTTGCCCGAACCCCATTCGCCATTAATTAAAAGAGCATAGTCTGTAGGATTTGTGGTTAAATAAGTTTTAAGATTCTCAACAATATTTTCCATTAAAAATTCATTCCGAATAACGTATGAGTTGGTGTAAGTTCAATAATTGTATTTGCATCAATATTGTTCTGTCTAAAGTCCTTGATTTCATCAAAGTAATCATGATCATTAAGGGTTAAAATATATTGAAACTCGTACTTATTATCTAACAGTTCATGAATATACTTAATAAATTCAAAGAAGTGGTCTTTGTGTAAGTTCTCGAATATACCGTCATGAGCGATAAAACGTGGTAAGGATAAGTTTTGGTAGACACTGTTAAGCAAAACAGCAATATCATAGACGAGAGTGCGTACCTGGTTTATGCCGGTTGAGTCCATGATACTCCCTTCGAGGAGAGAGATTTTTAGTTTTTGTTTAGTATCAGTTTCGGTAATGTCGAAAATCTTAATCTCATGAGAGTCTAAGAATAATTTACCGGAGATTGAAGAGAGGAGTCCTTTGAAATGATTAACAGCGGGTAAGATAGATTCCAAGTAGTCATTTACCTTATCGAGTACTTTAGCATGTTCATCATGTTTATCAGAAATTGATTTGCTGATTTTATCAATGTTTTTAAGCGAAGTGTTAATGTCTGTCAATTCGATTTGGAGTTTTGTAAGCCGCGTGTATGCGTTAGTCAAATCAGTTAGGGCTTTCTGGTTAGATAGTTCTACAAAGAGTTTTTTACGGTCGGATTCGTAAGCTTCGATTTTCTGATTCCGCAGCAGGATATTACTATTTAATCTTCCTTCTTCCTCGTCGGCAAATTCTTTTCTTGAGCTAAGGATTGCCTTTCTAAAAAGAATAGCATCATCTAAATCCTTTTTAATGTTGCCCGCAAGAAGGGAATTAACTTCATTATAAATTGAAGTAATTTTATCAAGATCATCATGAGCATCAGAGGGGAGGATTTTATCATATTCATGAAGTTCAGAAAGTTTATTTCTATCAACAACATTATCAAACCAAAGTTTTTTAATTTCTTTAGTAAGTTCATCTGCTTGTATTTCCAGTTCTTTATAATCTTCAGTGAGTTTAAATTCAGCAATACGAGTATCAAGTTTGAGAATTGATGCAGTGAGTTTTTTACCCATATTACGAATTTTGTCTATATCATTTGTTTTGAAATTTTCTTTTAGAAGTTTTTCGTTATCCTTCAATGAAAGGTCAAGTTTGGAAATATCTTCTGAAATATCACGATGTTCCGAAGGGATGGAGTTATTGATATTTAAAAGGAAAAAGTGGAAGGGAACAAAATCAAGATCAGAAAGATTTCGGGAAAAATCGATAGGATCTGAAAATAAATCATCACGCTTTTTAACTTTTATGAAAAATGAAAGTAACTTTTGGTACCAATAGGAGTTGAGGGAATCGGGGAAATCTTTTCGGTAGAAAATAAGACTAAAAAGATGTTCACGCAGCTTTATTAACGGATGAGGTGTGCGAGGCATATCGAGAGAACCAAAATAGATGTCCTTATTAGGATGATCGAAAGAACGTTTAATTTGATAGTTCGTATTGCCGATGGAAAAATCAAGGACTACAGAAATGCCGTGCAGTATTTTTTTCTCATACGCGTTGTAAAGTCGATGAGAAGATGTTTCGCTGAAGTCGGATAATAAAGCAAAAGAAATAAGATCGAGAACAGTAGATTTACCAACCGCATGAAGAGAAGATTTTTGAGAGTCAATCTCAACGGAATTACCGGGATTACCATTTTCATCTTTATGAGCAAAAATTATATTCAAGCCGTTGTGAAAAGTAATCGGCTTGAATAATTCTTTCGGAGTGGTGTAAAGTTTATTGAAAATCATTTTTTAGACTTATGATGTTGTTATCGATTTCGATTATTTCAGAGAGGTAAAGAAAAGTAAGTGTGTCCAAGAGGTTCTCATAACCCAATTCAATTTTTTTAAATTGAAAGAGCTTGTGATGAATTTCGAGAAACGAAAGAGGATTTTCTTTTAATAGTGCAATGACATGATAACCAAGAATAAGAGGATTTTCTTTGATGTTTTCATATTTAGTCGGGATAATCATCGTGATGTTTTATTTGTTAAATAAAGATAGAGGGTCATCAGTGGTTTTACGGCCAAAGTCGCAGTATTCAAAGAAGAAAAGAACAATTGCTTTAGCTGTTGCAAGATAACGGGGTTCAACTTTTTTATCCGGTGGAAGAATTGTTTGAGCAAGCATTTCAAAATAAACCGGATTGTTTACGGGAAAATCGCTTACTCCTTTGAAGTTTTCTTTCACGCTAAGAAAATGATTACGAACGAGATCAAGAACGGTATAAAGTTGAGATTCGTAGCGATGAAAATTGAGTTTAATAAAGTCTTCAACAATTACTTTGTTTGTCCAGTTAGCATTAAAAAGAATTTTTACGTCATTATAGAAGTCAGCTTTGAAGTTACGTTCAATTTTAAGTTTTAGTTTTAAGTATTTTTTTTCAAACGGAGGAATTTTGATCTTATTTTTTTTGTCTGAATGGATATATGAGAAAATTTCTTCAATAACATTTTGTTCAATCCGGGGGACATCATAAAGAGTTTCATAACGAGATTGGAGATCAAAAGCTTTTTGAAAGGGGGGATGTTTAGCGCAACGAATCAATAATTCATCCATTGCCCAGTCATCATGAATCATCACTTGATAACTATTTTTTGAAAGCGAAGCGTTATAATTATAAATATCTTCTCGCTTTTCAAATAAGGAGCCACTAACGAGATAGATTAAAAAGATTGGGGGATAGTGAACTTTTTGAAGGGTTTTAATGTCGGAATTAATTCTTTTAGTAAGCGCCGCAATGTTAGGTGAAAGAGGAGAAGAAATAATACATGATTCGTTATAAGCTAAAGCATTGAGGATAAAGGAAGAGGAATTACTATCATCCAGTTTGTTTATGTGAGGAAAGATTTGATCAATAAAAAGACGAGAAAGAGTATCAAATCTCTCTTCAGATAAGAAGTAAATATTCTTATTAATTTTATTAGAACTTGTTAGCACAACGACCCAACACCGAAAGTCCCACAAAAACCTCTATTTTTGTATAAAAATTAGTAATATTATTTTAGAAGTCAAAATTAAAACGGAGAAAATGTGAAAAGAGAAGATTGTTTCAATTTCGTTAGAGAGAAAGTGATAGCCAAATGCGGGGAGTTTGAAATTGTTGAAGAGCAGATAAAGTACTTGAGATTCGTGCTAAAAGAGAAGAAAAACAATCCACCGGAAATAGATGAGAATGTGGGATTAAAACCGAGTTTTAAAGAGTATATACAGGAGGAAATTGATTATAGAAAATCACTTCTTGAGACAAGCGATAAGCAAACACCGGGAATTGTAAAAATGAATGGAAAAATTTCTGAAGTTGTGAGAATATTTGAAGCAATGAAAGATGTGGGAATTATTTCAACTAATGTTGAAGCCTCTCAAATTGGAAGAATCTTTTTTAGAGAAACAGTTGATGTGAAATCATTTGCTGCAGGTTATAATGCAAGGAAAAAAGATTTAATTGAAGACGAACGAAACACTAATAGTGAATTTTTAGAAAAGTTTATAGATCGATTATTAGAAATAAGCTTTAGGGGCAAATGGGACATCCTATCTAGAATTGTAAACCATATTGGAACATTGAAAAATCGTATATACTAAGAATACGATTTAATGGGGATTTTCTGTTTTAGGTTTCACCTAACAAAAATAAAAAAAGTTAGGTATGAAAATGAAACAAGAGAAAAAACAAACCAGAACTTCAGTACTTCAAAAACTAACAAGTATTGAAAACCTTCTAAAGAAAAAAGATAATAAACCTCTCAGCTTCAAAGAGGCGTGCGCGTATCTTGGATTCGCTCCAAGTTATTTGTACAAGTTAACCTATCGAAAAGTTATTCCCCATTATAAACCAACCGGCAAGATGTTGTTCTTTTCCAAATGTGAATTGGATGAGTGGATTTTTACCAAGTCGCAAGTATCAAGTGAAAAGTTGAAAGAGAACGATCCCGGGACTACCCAAAGGGAAGCGAATGTAATTAATGAAGAGGATGAGGAACCGCCGTAGAAATAATTAGGAATTGAAAATTAGGAATTAGGATCGAAAGCAAGAGCAAGAAAAAAACAGAAAGATGAGATTGATAAAAAACGGAATAAGACAATGGGAAATGAAATTCAAAATATGTTAAGCAAATTCTCGATTGAGGATATGGAAAAGTTGAAAGTGCTTTTTTCAATTATGCCTCAAACTGAACAAAAAGAAATAGTGACGCTGCGGGTTTTTGTTGAGGAGTATAAAAATATAATCCGTAATAACAGATCGAGTTCTTATTTGAAGTCTGTTACTATTTCGTTAGGGTATTTGGTCGAGTACTTCGGAGCGCAAAAACCTATCTCATCAATTCAATTAAAGGATATTGAGAATTTCGTTATTCATCTTCAGCGCATTGTTAAAAAAGGTTACGTTGTTTATTTCCGCAATCTGAAAGCCGCGTTCAATAAAGCGAAGGATTGGAAATATATTTCCGAGAATCATTTCCTAAAAGTCAAGTTGCCGAAAAAACAGAGAGTGAATCCGGCATACATTAATGGTGATCAGTTGGCAGTGATCAGTCAGCAGTTGGCAGAAGGCAATGACAATGTTGTTAGAGATGTGGCAGTTTTTGCTTTTGGTACGGGAATGCGGTTGAATGAAATTGTTAATCTTCGGTGGAAGAATGTAAATCTTGCTACAAGAATAATTACTGTTGGTGATGAGGATTTTACAACGAAGGGGAGGAATCAAAGGTATATACCGATTAGTGATGAAGCCCTCACCTCAATCCTCTCCCAAAGGGAGAGGAAGAAAGCTATTCCTATCGGGAATAGTTTTGTCTTCTCTAAACCAAATGGTGATCCATTCACTGGAGATTATTTTTCTAAGAGATTTAAGCGGGCTTGTAAGTCTGCGGGGATTGATAAGTCAATTCATTTCCACTCGCTTAGACATTCGTTTGCTTCGAACCTCGCGCAGAAAGGGGTTTCGCTTTACACGATTAAAGAATTGCTCGGGCATTCGTCGATTACCACAACTGAAATTTATAGTCATTTGAATATGGATTCGTTGAAAGAAGCGATTGAAACGCTGAATCAACCTCACCCACGCCAGAGGCGGGCAGGCCTAAATCCTCTCCTTTCCGCCAGAGGCGGACAAGATTAAGAAGAGGACTTTTAAACAAAGAGTTAAAAATATTAATTAAATAAAATAATAGGAAAAATTATGAACACAGTTAAAGAAATGGGTTTGCAATATCATCAGCTATTCGGGTTTAATGTTTTGCCGATACAAGGGAAGAAACCAAAAATCCAATGGGATAAATGGCAGAATGAAAAGCAAACTGTCGAGGATATTGAAAAAATGGATTGGAGTAATACAACAGGTATCGGTGTTGTCTTGGGGAATGATGATTTAAGAAATCTGGATTTAGATATTGTAGAGGATTATGAAATTCTTGATAAGCTTATCTGCGATTTAGAACTTCCGGAGAAATATCCTTGGGTAATACAAAGTGGAAGTGGTGAAGGATTTCATATTTACTTGCGAGTAAAAGATGAATTAGGAATTTTAAGTAAAAAGTTTGGGGGGGATAAAGCTGTCTTTAAGTTCAAACCAAAAGAGAAAAACATTTGCAAGCATGTTGAGGTGAGATGGAAAAATTGTCAGACAGTTCTTCCTCCATCTATGCACGAAAGCGGCGGGGTATATACTTTTTATTATGATGAACCAAAAGAACTTCCTCTTTATATCGAAGCGGAGAAGTTAGTCGAAGTGATTTCAAAGTATTTTGAAATTGAAGAGGCAGCGGTTAAGCAAGTCAATATTAACGAGAGAAAAGAAGAGGTAACGCACTTTGACAAGGAAAGATTAGAAAGCGCTCTTGAGTGTTTGAGTAAAAACTTGCCTTCAAATTGTTATGAAGAGTGGTATAGAATCGGTTTTGCTCTTGTGCCTTACGGCGATGCCGGGAGAAAATATTTTGTAGGGATGAGCCTTGCGAATCCCAATTACCATGATACTGAAATGCAGTTGAATAAAAAGTTTGATGAGTTTATGAAGGACTATGATGGAAGGGTGACGTTAGGGAGTCTTTTTCATATTGCAGAAAATTTTGGATGGGTTAAACCGATTGTAAAATTCTGGTACTTTGATGACCGGGGTGTAATGAAGATATCGAGAACACGATTTAAGAGACTTCTTGAAAGTGAAGGGTTCTGCAAATATAGGATTGACGGCAGTTATTTATTTGTGAGGATTAGACAAAACATCGTAGAAGAAATTGACTGTGTTGATGTTAAAGAAACGGTGATGCATTATTTAGAATCATTCGCTGTGGAAGACTTAGAAGGGACAACCAGAACGGAACTTATTGATATACTGATCAAATCTGCTCAGCAATTATTCTCAGTTCAATTTTTAGAATTCCTCATTACCCGGACTATTGAGTTTAATAAGGATTGTGATAAAAAAGGATATTTCTATTTCCAAAATGGTTATGCGGAGATTGAAGAGAATAGAATTCAATTTAAAGATTACAAGAGTTTAGAAAAGCATATCTGGAGGAAACAAATAATAAAACGGAATTATATAACAACGGAAAAGAGATCAATGTTTGAAGACTTGCTCTTTAATATCTGCCGGAAAGAAGTTAGAAGATATGAAGCGTTGAAAAGCGGAATCGGTTATCTGCTCCATGCATATAAAGACCCGTCAAACGCAAAAGCCGTGATCTTTATTGATGAAAAGTTGAGCGAAGGTTCTTTTGGAAGAAGCGGAAAAGGGCTGGTGATAAAAGGGATTTCACATATAAGGAATACCGTTGTGGAAGATGGAAGGAATTTTAACCCGTCTAAGAATTTTGCCTTTCAAAGAGTGAAAGCGGATACTTCAATAATTGCAATTGAAGATATAGGAATGAGGTTTCCATTTGAACGTTTGTTTTCAATAATTACGGACGGCATTACCATCGAACGGAAAAACAAAGATGAAATGTTCTTGAGCGGAAATGAATCGCCAAAGCTAGTGATCTCGACAAATTATTCGATTAAAGGAGTTGATGATTCAACGTTGGACAGGCAGTTTGTAATTGAGTTTTCGGATTACTACAATAAAAATTACCGTCCGTTTGATGAATTCGGGAAGAGATTTTACGAAGGATGGAACGAGGTGGACTGGAATAGTTTCGATTGTTTTATGATTGAGTGTTTACAGTTGTATTTGATGAGAGGGTTAGTCGCTTACGAATATGTAAATCTTGAAAAGAAAAAACTAATAGACGAAACCTCAATTGAGTTTTCCGAATACAGTGAGGGATTGGAGCTTGAAAAGGAATATGATAAAAAAGAGTTGTTTGAAGATTTCAAGAAAGAGTATAGCGATTATGATTCGGACGGACCGGGAAAGCTGACCCAAAGAAAACTTACTCATTGGTTTAAAATGTTTGGACGGATTAAGGGATTGAACATTGTGGAAAATAAATCGGGGGCAAAAAGGACGATTGTAATCATGAACCCTCACCCCGACCCTCTCCCTTAAAATAAAGGTGAGGGAGAAAATGGACGCTTGGACGTAAGAACATACCGTTTTCAAGTGCGGTAAAAAAGTTGATGAAATTGCGTCCATGCGTCCAAGTTAGTGTGATTGGTTGAAATTATGAAAATGTTAGGGTTTTAATGGACAAATTGGAAGAGCCTTTTATAAATTAGCGAACCGAATAGGGAATCAAGATGTCGAAGTTGTTTAAATTTGGGGGATTATTTGAAAATAGACTGTTATTAAAGAATTTGGTGGATGAGGTGTTTGACAATTTTGAAGGGTCTTTTTCGATTATGGGGTAAAAAGGAAATTAAATTGTATATTTTTTAAAAGTTGATACAAATAATAAGAAGATGGTAGAAGAGACAATGAAAATATGAAAAAGACTAAAATTATAGTTAGATTTAAGCCAAAAAATTATAAAAAAAAATGAAAATTATTGTGGGGAATTTATTATTAATATTAATAACTTATAATATATTAATATGGAAAATTAATTAATAATTAAAAATCTATATAAATTTGATAATGAAATTCAGTTGACTTAATAAAAGTAGGTGTATTGATGGTTTTTACGAATACAAAAAAAATTGAATTATTATTGAAACGTTATTTAAAACTGAAAAAAAATGATGATCTACTTATTATTTCAGACGAATATCATGAAGTTGAAATACAAAGCATATTATTTGTCGCTAAAAAAAAATCTATTAATTCCACGAAAATAATTATTCCTAGAGAACATCAAAAAGAGAACAAAGCAAAGAATATAAGAATTGACAAAAACATATTAAAAAAATATGAAGGGATTATAATTTTTACTGACCATTCTCCAGAAACAACATCATTTAGGTATACATGTTTGAATTATTTTACTGAGCAATGCAAAAGAGCTCGTGCTATCTCCATGCCAGGCGTAAATCTCAAACAATACAAGTTTATAAATGATAGTTTCAGTAAGCAAAACGCATTAGGCGAAAAGATTGCTGAGATATTAAGAAGGGCAAATTCTATTGATATTGAAACAAAATCTAAAAAGGGAAAACGATATAATTTATATATTCCGATTGAAAAACAAAATCCAGTTAACAACGGGGGATATATATCATGTGGTGAATGGGTAAATCTACCAACTGGAGAAGTATTTATCCTACCTCAAAAAAATAAAACTAATGGATATATAGTTATAAATGGGGCGATACCAGGTTTTGTAATAAGTGATAATGATGAAATTATTTTACAATTAGAAAATGGAAATATAATAGGAATTGAATCTATTAATAAAGAATTAAAAAGTAGGGCGATTGAATTATTTTTCAAAAATGGAATAATTGGCAACGAAAAATTCCCAAACTCAAATACAATTTGTGAATTTGGAATTGGAATCAATAAATTAATTAAAGATTTTTCAGGCATCCCTCAACTTGACGAAAAAGTATTTGGTACAGTCCATGTGGCATTTGGAAGAAATGATAGTTTAGGGGGAGATATTATAGGGGATGCCCACCATGATATTGTGACTAAATGCAATAATCTTTATGTTGACATATTAGAAAAAGCTTTAATACATCAGAATAGATTTAGTCTTCCTAAAACAACACAATTTATTAATAGTCATTTTTTAAAACTAAAATTTAAAGAAAATGATAATTTTAAAATGGAAGGCTCTGATTGTTCATTCAATAGAAAGGAAAAAACGTATAATTTAACTTGGTTACCACCGAGAGGAAAGCCCAAAATAACCACAATCGGTGTGAAAAACATAAAAAGGGAATTAACTATTCTTTTAGATATAATAAAATCAGCAAACAGAATCAGTTACCTGGAAATACAAAATAAAAGTAACTTGAAAAGAATTAATAAAAATCGATTAATATATATTCTAAAATTACTTCTTAGTCAAAAAATAATAAAAATTGACAGCTAAGCCTTATGAATATTTTTGATAAGTTGAAAACAAATCTTGATTTTAACTATGAAATACGTGATGAAGTTGATGGGGTTTGTTTTGCAGCGTTTGACATCAAAAATATATTACGAATATTTGAAACGTTATTTTTTGAAATAGTATTAATAACCAAAGATTCTACTTTTAATAATGATAGCAGTCGAAATTCTGAAGAATTTATAACTTTTTTATTAAACCAAGGAATTGGTAGCGAATCAATAACTTTATTTGTTACAGATGATGAGTCAATAATTAACATTGATAAATTTAATTCGTCTAAATGGGTTTGGATAACAAATAAAAAGCTTGTATCAATACTGAACGAAAAAAATCCAAAAGACTTTTTCAGAAAAGAAATAATAAAAAGGGTGCCTATTCATACCTTATCACCTTATCAAATAAAAATTGCTGTTAGTGGTAAGATGTTCTTTGATAGAGAGCATGAACTTGAAAAAGTTACGAACTTAAGTGAGAATTTTGCAATATTTGGACCAAGAAAGATCGGAAAAACATCCCTAGCAAAAAAAATAAAAGAACATTATATAAAAAACAGAAATTATTGGTATGGGGTAGCTAAAACAAATAGATCTTTTTATTCTGTAGCTTATGTTGATTGCGATTTATTAAATAACTTTCAGAGTTCGGAAGAGGTGTTGTTTGAATATATACTGAATAGTATGGAACTCCTAGCAAGTGATTATAACCGATCGAAAAAGATATTTAGAAAAAAAATAACACCACTCACCCCGTATGAGTTTTTGCAAAAATTACTTGAGACAAGATTTAGATATTGTACTATTATACTTGACGAGGTTGATAAATTACTTAGAATAGACGAACAACAGCAGTGGGCAATTTTTCAAAAATTAAGAGCACTAATTGATAATTATAGAGTCAAATTTATTTTGGTTGGTTTTAAGGATTTATCATATAGTTTGAATAAAATTAATTTCCCATTTTTCCAAAGACTAACACCTTTGAGTTTAGGAAATCTAGATAAAAATTCCGCACGAAAACTAATACTTGAACCGTTGGATGAACTATGCGTTATTCTAGATCACAAAGACGAAATAGTAGATAAAATATATTATTATACTGGTGGCTTACCTTCCTTAATACAAGCAGTTTGTTCAAAAACCATTGAAGAATTATACCAAAGCAAAACTAGTGCAATTACACCTGAACTAATTGCCAAGGTAATAAATTTAGTAACTCCCTTGCAAACATTATTAAGATATTTCGAAATGGAAATGGAACCCCTTGCGCAATTATTAGTATATTTCACAGCTAGGGATAATGATGGAGTTTTTAGAACAAGGGAATTTATGGTTTATTTTAAACGTAGGGCTAGATTTCAATTGAATCATAAAGATTTGATGTTTTCATTAGATCATTTATGTATTAGTAATATTTTCCAAGTTTTGGAATTAAATGAAAAATATTCGTTTGTAATTGATGCTTTTTGGGAAATAATAAAAAGAAGAATATCTGAATATGGTTTTGAAACAATGATAAAACCAATTTTAGCAAAAATATCAGTTAATTAATATGAAAAGTGCAGCATTTATTCATGGTCGTTCAATTAGTGTTGATGAGATTAGTAAAGCTCGCCAATCCAATAAACCAATCTTTTTTGTTCCACAAGTGCATAATATTGAAACGTTACTTGAAAAAACGAGTGGTATTTTTAATTCATGTTCACCGCGAGCAATATTTTCTCCATGTTCACAGGGGAAGACGACCGAGCTAAATTATATTAAGTATTTATATAGAAATTTCCCAACACTAAATAAAGCAAATCCAATAGAAATTGCTTCAATGAGATGGAATGGTGATGAATTAAGAAATCAATTATCTGAAAAACTTAAATCATTATCGAAAAACACACTATACGAAATTATTTCAACTTCAAAAAATATTAAGAGAAATTCATTTAGTCTAGTTATGATTGATGCTATAGAGAAGCTTGAAAAAAATTCATTACACTGGCTAGTGGCAAACATTCATAATCTCGAAGAAGAAAAGGTTGGGTTTTTAAGAGAGAATAAAATATTGATTGTGATCTCAGGTAGAGTTTCATTTGAGATGTTAACAAGGGCAACAAATTCTCCATTAGATAAAATAACCGAACATACTGTTCGAGATTTTTTATTAAGTGAAATTAAAGAGTATTTGGAAATTTTTTCTAAAAATAATCCCATTAGCTTCTCTGAGAAATTCAAGTCAAAAATTTTTAATTATACTAATGGAGATAAGTATTACACACAATTTTTATGCGATAAAGTAGTCACCACTTTAAATTTTACGAGACCAAAACACGTTATATTAAAGAAGCATTTAGATGTAGCTTTAAATAACTATTTCAATTCAGGATATTTAAATGACACTATAACACATAATAAATTAAAATTAATAGCTAAAAATGAAAAAGCCTTCAATGTTCTAAAAGAAATAAGTGATGAAAGGGACGTTTTATGGCATGAAATTGATGATGATGTACGTAAAATAATTTACAATGAAGCAATTGTTTATAAGAATGAAAATAACATCTTATTTAAAAACTATATAATCAAAAATGTGTTTTACAACGCTTTTTTAAGGAAGAAAAAATCTTTTGTTTTAATTGAGTATTGTTTACCGGAAATTGAAGAAGCTCAAGCTACAATTAAAAAGAAAAGGAAAAGAATACGGAATTATATTTTGGAAAATAAATTTACTGGTGATCTATTATGGTTTTACTACGGAGAAATTATTAAAAAAATAAGGGATAAAATCAAAATAAAATTTATTAATGAAGATCTAACTGAATTTTATGGAATGGTTGATAAGAATGATCTTGGAGGAAGAGAACCAATGATTGGAGAAGGGATTATTATTTATTCTACAAAAGAAAAAAAAGAAATAATTACAAAAACAACTTTTTTGTAAATCATGAAGAAAGAATCATATCCTAAAAAGATAAACATTAATGACCCATTAATGTCACTTACGTTTGTGGGAAGTGGTTTTGGTGAAAGTATAATTATCAATTTAGGTGGAAAATTACTTAGTATAGTTGACTGTTGCAAACAAGTTGCAGAAACCGATATTAAGTATAACTTTTCTAATATTTTCAGCCAAAGTATAAAAATTTCAAAAAATCCTTATTTAGGTTTTTTATTACTTACTCACCCACATTTCGATCATTTTCAATCATTACATAAGTTAGTTGAGGAATATGGTAATGACTTTGTAAAAGTTTGTCTTTTTAACGGAATAACAGAAGCCGAGCTTGCAGAAATTTATAAAGAGCAATCAAAAAAACTTAACCACAGTGTATCCGCTTATAATCAATTCAAACACTATTCTAAATTGCTTAATTCATTAGACAATAATGTTGAAAATTCAAGAAGAAGAGCAGTGGCAGAAGATTCTAACATTTTTACAATTAACGTTGAAGATAAGAATGGTAAAAAATATGATTTTACTATAGATGCAATAGCACCTAGTTATAAAAATTCAAAAAAATTTCTTAGTCAAGCAAAATTTCATAATTTTATAAATTTGGTTCAAAACGATAAAAAACTTGAACAATTAGGGAATATCATATCCGTTGTACTTCTTATTAGGTTTGGTAAAACGAAAATATTACTTGGAGGTGATGTAACATCAAAGGGATGGGAGGAGATACTTTTGAAGAAGAAAGATGATTTGTTAGATCCTATATTAGTAAAATCAAGCCACCATGGCTCTACCGAGGGCAATCCAGAACAATTATACAATGAGATGTTCTCTGACAATCATAGCAGAAAAAAATGCAAAGTAATAATAGTTCCATTTTATGATAAAGGTTTGCCATCAGTTAAAACAATAAATATGTTCAAAAAATATTCATTGACTTACGAATTAACGTCAAGTTTAAGTCAGAAAAAAGATAAAAAAATATCATCAAGATTACAAAACGTAAAAAATATTAAATTAGTAGCCACTTCCCAAAATTATTACAAAACATTTATTGTAGATACTGAAAATGAGTTTAGTAATATGACTCCAAGTTGGGCTTTAAAAGAACACTTATGATTTTTTAAAATAAAACAGATTATTGTCAAATTTTAATTAATCATTACTATAAATGGAATGAAAATAATATGGGGGGGGAGATAAGTAGATTGAACTTGTAGTATGAAAAACAACTAACTATTTACATCTTTATCAAGGTTGTGATTTTAAAAATAGAGTTTTATATTATTATATTACGATATAAGGTAATCCATAACTATTAAAATGAATAAAGTCAAACAAAAATATTTAACCGCCCAAGGCTATAAATATTCAGGTTAATATTATACTTGTAGTAAAATATTAGTTGAATCCCTCAAATTTTGTTGCTTAAGATGGGAATAAATTTGTGTTGTAGATAAATCTTCGTGGCCAAAAAATTCTTTAACTAAATAAAGAGAAACTCCTTTTTGCACCAGCTGAAAAGGGAAGGAATGGCGCTTTAGAGGAAGGGTTGAAGAATGGAAATGAGCATACTCTCAAGAATGTAGTGCGCTCGTAAAGAATTTACAGAAGATTCACTGCATCTCTCAAATTTTGTTGCTGTAGATGAGAATAAATTTGAGTAGTAACAAGAGATTCATGGCCAAGTAATTCTTTAACAACATATAGAGAGACTCCACGCTGAACCAGAAGGGACGCGAAGGAATGGCGTAAAGTGTGGAAGTGAATTTTATCATCTAAACCGGCAGCGCGAACTGACCTCTTGAATTGTTTGCTTATAAAATCTTCATTGAGTTTAATACCATTTATCCGAGTATAGACAAAACTGTTATTTTCTAAATCAATAACTTTGGGCAATTGATTTGATAACTGACTTCTGAGGAATGGACTAATAGGAATAATTCTTTCTTTTTTACTTTTAGTCGTGAAAGTAGCTGAGCATTGAACGGTGATAATATTCTGTTTAAAGTCTATCCAATTCCATCTCATATTTAGTAACTCTCCTAAGCGCATCCCGGTATAAAAAGCAGTAGTAAATAAAACTTTGAGATATTCTTTTTGTGTTTTTTCAAGAATGATCTTCAATTCAATTTCAGAAATGAAAAACGGAAATGGTTTTGCCACTTTGGGAGATTTAATTTTCTTGAAGGGATTGTCTGAAAGATAATTCCAAATTACAGCTTTGCTAAAAGCCGCTTTTAATGTGCGGTAGTAAAGACTGGCTCCGCTTTTAGTGCGTGTAAAAGTTGATGTAAGAAATTTATCAAGTAAGCGTACATCTATCCGGTTAAGATTTATATCTCCAGAAAAATCTATTAGTCTTTTGAATGAGTTTTGAACTGTTAAGAAATAATTTTTCGATTTGGAAGTTTTAATGTATTCTAAATATTCATCTCGGAATTTAGAAAGAGAAATAAAATCAATCCGCACTTTTGGCTCATCACTTCCTCTTTGATAGTTCGCCATGAACTTATAAGCTTCTTGAATGTTTGAAGTTTTAGTAGAGACGGTTGTGCGTTTACCGTTGAGATCATAAGTCAATTGATAGAACGGCGATTTTTTTGTCTTAGAAATAAACATAAGATTTAACTCCTTATGTTCGGTAGGGACTGAGTAGGGAGTGACTGAAAAAACGATGATTATGGATTAAACATAGCAAGATTCCCGTTTACTCTTAATCATCAGGTCGCGGGTTCGAGTCCCGCAGGGTGCACTTGAAAACCCTTAAAACGAATTGTTTTAGGGTTTTTTAATTTTTCCATTTCCGAGAGTCCCGCTTATTTAGCACTTTAAAGTAGGGACTCGGTAGGGACTTTTCAAAAATCCATATCCCTTTTCATCGATCTTTTTTTTACGCGGCAGAAATCCAAAAGTTCCATTTTATGTTTCTAAGTCTGGGTATCATATGAGATCATTTGAGAAGTATCATCTTCTTTATCGAAGAATACTTTTGATTTCCATCAAGCGATTCCGCACTTAACCGGTAGAAATAAACTCCGCTCGTAAGACTTGCAGAATGAAACTGCACCTCATAATTTCCGGCGGAAATAATTTCATCTTTCAACAAGGCAACTTCCTGCCCTAACGTGTTGTAAATTTTTATTACCACTTTTGAGTCAAAAGGTAGCGCGTATCTTATTGTCGCAGATGGATTAAACGGATTTGGATAGTTCTGATAAAGTGCAAACTCATCGGGAAGAATCGAAGTTTCATTTTCAGTTTTTGTGTAAATATCGTTTAACTTTCCCGGTGTTCCGTATAGGGATGAAGCTCGCCAACTTTGCGGAATTGCATTGTCAAGCTGGGGATTGTGCAAAGACAACGTTCTTCCAGTTCCGTTTGCCAGAGAATCCCATTCACCGGTAGAAGAAAAAGAAACTTCATCCACAAGATTTCCACCGGCGTCAATCAATTTAATTGTGTCGCCCGAACTGCTTAATCCGAATTGAAAATCTCCTAAAACATTTGGTTCGTTCTGATAAAATGATTTAAACTTTGTTGTATCTCTACAAAGAAGAAAATAACTGTGTTCTTTCAAATAAACATTTTCGGGGAAAAGAAAAACTTTCATCTTACCGTCGTGAAACTTCCAACCGGAAAGTGAAATTGATTGAGTGCTTGGATTATAGAGTTCAACCCAATCATCTGTATCAAGTGATGGAGACGATTTATAGTTGATTTCATTGATCACAACGCTTGTTACGCTTAAATCCGCCGGTTCAAAAATTGCGGTTAAATAAGAATCGTTTTGAGGAAGAATTATTAACTCAGGCGCAGTTGAATCAGAAATTCCTTCCCATCTTACGAACCGGTAACCGGGCATTGCAAACGCTCTAACTTTAAGCGGAATGTTTTTGAAAAATACATTTTGTGAATCGTTATTCTTCACTTCAACTTCATGTGTAAAGATTTTTCCCCACTCAGTATTATTTCTCCCAATTTTAATTGAACAAGTTCCGGCCAAACTAAATTTGGAAGAAATAAATTTCCTCATCGTATCGGGACGGTTTATTGCAAAATCTCTCATCACTTGAACATTGACGAACCAGTCTTTTCCCATTGTAATAGATTTTTCCCAGCGTTGTTTGTGTCTTGGTATTTCGGAAGCGATCACTCCGCTCAAACTATCGATAACGGAAATTACATGAACCGGTTCGTACGTCGTGTTCATGTGTACGGCGAACCGCTGAATAAATTCATTTCTAAATTCAGTGTTCTCTAAAAGTCTTCTCAACATCAATGTTGCCCATGGTGGATTGGGCCAATCGGGACCATCGGTTGCAGTTGCAAGCGCAAGTGTGTTTGAAAAATACTGCCCGTTTGCATTTCCGCCAAATGTAAAATCAAGGTCGTAGATCATCCAACGCCATTTACCTTTTGGAGATCTTTCACGCCACAATTTCATGTTCGAGCCGGGCCAATCTCCATTTGCGGAAAAAATTTCAGCTATTTGGTAATCAATATATTCGTCAATATCAACGATTGATTTTATATGTTCATAATTTGCAGTTGCCGCAATATTATAATTTGTTAAAAAAGTCATCATCTCGTTGTAAGCAATTATATCGCCATAGTTAGCGCTTCCTGCTTTACTTATTTGAATAAGATCAACAGAATCTTTGTCCACACCGAAATGAGCAGCGAGATAATTATCATCTAATTTTTCTCGAACATTATGTATCCCCCAATATTGTCCATTAATAAAAAGAATTGAAGGACGATACGCTTGATGATCGACTTTCATTCCTTGTTCGATTAATGATTGCGCAATTTCTTCCCGGCACATTGTACGCCACCAATCCTGCGCTCCGCTGCGAAGTACAATATTTTCAAATTCGTTTATCAAAAGATTCGGGAACATGCGGTAATTAAGAGTTCCCATTCCGTATTCAGGTCGAAAATAAAACGCGAGTGATTTCATCGGATAGATGCGGCTGCATCCGCCGTAAATTTTTACTCCCGCTGATGTTTTGAATGCGAGTGAGCGATCTTTTTCAAAAAATTCTAATTCAATTGGACGCTCCCAGTCTTGATTCCAATTTTTTGGTCCGTCACTGCATAATGCTTTAATTCCATTTATCCCGGCAACATAAATGCCGATTGAGTCGCTGAAAAAATTTACCGGATCAGTGATAATTGAGAAAACAGGAAGTTTTATCTGCTCATTTATAAAATAAGAATAGGTTAAAATGTTGCTTGGCAGAAATCCATCTTTATATGATCTGATCCGCAGTACGGAAGTCGAATCTATTTGAATAGAACCGGTAAAGATTGAACTTTTTTGTGTTGGAGCAGTTCCAACTGTTGTGTAATAAATTACAGAATTAAATTCTGACGGGGTAATCGAGAGAGTGATCGGGAAAGCGTAAAAGCCGCTTTGATGCGATACGACGGGCTCTCCAAGTTTATTATAAATAGATGAAAAAAGATTTTGAGATCCAGGAGAAGATGGAGAAAATTTGAACCACTCGCTGGTTGCATCAGGAAATCGTCCAAAAGAAATATCGGTTTGCTGTGTGGAAAAAGTAATTGAATCCACCAACTCGCCCAAAGGATTAAACAAACAAATTTGCTGACCGGAAGCGCTCAACTTGAAATTTGCGTGTGCGCCAATATTTTTATCATCTGCCCAAACGAGTAAATAATTTTTCGGCTGAATTATTAAATCGGTTTGGAATATATACTTGTATGGTGATGAAAGATCATCGGTAATGCTGTAATCTTTTAAGTTGATTTGGGTCTCGCTTGCGTTAAAAAGTTCTATCCAATCGGAATATGCTTTGTAATCGGGATCGGCAATTACCGCAGCGTTGGAAGCCATTATCTCATTGATATACAGCGACTGCGGACTACTTTTCTCTTGAATAAAAAAGCAAAAAAGCAAAGAGAAAAAGAGGAAGTAAGATGGATTATGATTTTTCATATTGTATCGAATTCATAATCCAAATTACAAAGAATAACACCAAAATATTGTGCTGAAATGTTACCGAAGCAAAACCATTTTCTTTATTTCAACAAAACTACCGGCGCGAAGTTGATAGAAATATACACCGCTTGGGAGTGAGTTGGTAGTTAGTTGATTGTTGTGTGTTGTATTAAAATTGATGGAATAATTTCCGGCAGCTTGTTCTTCGTTTACTAATGTTGCAACTTCATTTCCAAGCATATCATATACTTTTAATGTTACGTGACTGTTTACTGACAACTGATAACTAATCACCGTTTCCGGATTAAACGGATTCGGATAATTTTGCATCAACGAAAAGTCGAGCGGAGCCGAGACTTCATTTTTTACATCAGTAGCAACAAGATCAAACTTTACATAGTTGACGTTAAATCCGCCGAAGTAAAAGTTTAGAGAAAAAGTATGTTTACCGGAAGTGAGTGGAATATTATTTATCGGAAGGCTCATCCATTTTGTCCATCCGCCGGTCGCCGGAACATCTATGAACGTACCGATATTATTACCATCCCAGCGCATCAAGACTTTTCCACCGCTCGCATTTGCGGCTACACGAAGCGCTAAGTTATACGTTCCGGTTTGCTCAACGTTTACCGTATAGTTCAAGTATTCGCCGGTATTTGTCCAGCCGACATCATATCCGTTTGTAAGAACGTCGGAACATTTTTCAATATCAACACCGTCATTGCGGTATTGTCCGCCGCTATTCCAGGTACTCTTGTTATCTGCATTTTGGTAGTCGATGTCCTTGTATGCATAACCATTCTGACCAATGTTATAATCAGCGGCATAAATAATTCCGGGTATCGTAAGCGATTTAAAGGGAAGTGTCTCGGTAGTTTTCACCTGTCTGAACATTGCGTCAATTACACCGCTGTTTGTTTTGCAGCTATCGATGTTAAGATTCTTGGCAAATTTTGTTAATGCATTTACAGCATAATCAACAGTTGGCTTGGTTGCCTGCCCGCTCCAATATTTTAGAAGATAGTCATACTCCGCCGGTTTGTTTACGAACATCATACTGTTGTTGCCTTCAACTTTTTTCAAAGTCCACCACGCCCAGCCGATGTTGTAAGACTCCATTAACTTGATTGCATCGGTAAACCATTGATTAGAATTTTCTCCCGATTCTCCAAGCCAAAGAGGACGCTGGGTACTATTTCTTAAATCGATGAGATAGTCGATTGAATTGTTATCCGTTCCATTCCAATATTTATGGAAACTGTACACCATGTTGACATCCCAAGCGGGACTTAAATTATCGAAACTTGTTGCATACCAATTGCCTTCAATAAAAATTATATGGTTTTTATCAACGGTGCGTATTTCGTTGGTGATCTTAACAAAAAGATCTCTTAAGGGTTGATTATTCCCGGTATTAAAATTATAGGCAGTTTCATTTATAAGATCGTAACCACCGATCCATTGCTTGTTTGCATAACGGGCGGCAATCGTTTTCCAGAGAGAAACCGTGCGTTGCTGAGCGATTGGATCTTCCCAAAGCGGAAGATATGCGGGATTGTAATCTGCAATATTGTCTTTGCTTTGTCCGCCGGGCGCAGCGTGCAGATCGAGGATCAAATAAATTTTACTTTCCTCGCACCATTGCAAAAGGCTGTCGATAATTGCAAATCCTTCTTCGGAATAAATAAAAGAAGAATCTTGCGGAGTGAGTAAGTTAAAGTGCATCGGAAGTCTTATTGAATTAAAACCCCAAGCGGCAATTTGCTGAACATCTTTTCTTGTTACAAAATTTGAGCGATACAATTTGAAAAATTCATCTGTTTTCTCAACACCAATCAATGTTTCGATCTTGTGTCTAAACTGCCACGCAGCATTTGCAAAAGAAGAAGTTTGCAGCATATAACCTTCGGGAACAAGCCAGCCGCCTAATCCGATTCCGCGCAGTAAAAAATTATTTCCGCTGCCGTCAACTATTTTTATCCCTGATGTTTTAAGAAAACCTTGTGGATGAATATTTAAAGAGAAGAAAAGAATTGAAAGCAGTGGGATAAAAAGAATGATCTTTAATTTTTTCATATCAAAACGGTAAAAGAATTAAGTTGAAGAGTATTTATCTATCCGGGTAGAACTCGCAAAAATCAGACCACAAAAATGTTTCGTCAAGGCTGCTTCTAAGGCGCTAAAGAAGAGAATCAGAAATGAGTTTTTATCATTCTAATAAGTGAGAAATTATTTATTTAATAAGGTAAAACAATAAACATTATTTCATCTTTATTCTTAATGGTTTTTTGTTTTTTATTTGTTTAGTTTTCAATTATGAGATTAATTCAAGAAGCACTAAACTTATCAAGGATAAAACAAAAATGAAAATACTTTCAGTTGAAGATAATCTGGAAAACAGAACAATTATTTCTAAATTCTTAGAAGGATTGTACGTTGTTGAGGATGCAGTTAATGCAATTGAAGCGATTCAAAAAGCGAAAAAAGAAAAGTACGATTTAGTCCTTATGGATATCAGTTTGGAGGGAGCGATTGATGGACGCACCGCGGCAAAAGAAATTAGAAAAATCGATGGATACGAAAAAGTGCCGATCATTGCCATAACCGGTTACGCTCTTTTTGCCGACAAAGAACAATTTTTGAAAGAAGGATTTGACGGATATCTGGCAAAACCTTACCGAAAAAAACAACTCATTGAAATTATTATTGAGCATTTGAAGAAAGAGCAATTTAAGTAGCAGCAAAATCCCTTTCGCAACGGCAAAAATATTTTCCAGACAACATATCTTTATTGCAAGGATGAATGAAGAATGATTGGCTGAATGAAACATAGTTTGCATTTCCTGCGCCGATAGTTATTTAAAGCATGGTTGTTGCTTACTGCCGACCGCCGACTCTTTAGGTCTGCTTGTCCAATTCAGAGTTTTCTTAATATTCCTTATACTCGGCAAATCCGTTCTTCACAAGTTCATCATTCACGTTCATCGATTTCCCTTTCGGATCCGTTATCCAAATCTCGCCGAGATATCTTCCATATTTTTCGCGAACATCTTTTATGGTGCGCAGAGTAATTTCTTTGTTCAAGATCAAACCGCGGAGGAAATCGCGAGACAGCAATCCTTGCGGTCTCTCTTTCCCGCGCAGTTCCGGTGCGTTAATTCTGCTCAATCTGATCTTTTCACTTTTTATCCATGTGTGCAATCCAAGATCGATATCAACGGTACAAGTATCGCCGTCGTAAACAGCAGTAACAAACGCTTTGTATTGAAAGAGTTGAGTTTCCATCTTTTTCCTTTCGAATAAATTAAATATTTTGCTTTTAACTTAAAGAACAACTTAAAATTAGAAAAGCTGTATGAGAAATAAAACGATAATCTTTTTTTGCATCTTTATTGTAATCTTCGTCTTTAACAACCAGGCGCAACTAAGATTGAAAACGGTTGGTACGTCTCTGGGTGTTGGAACGATGAGCGGGAATTCCCCGCAAATATTTTCTTCTTCACTATCACTTTTCTCTGATGTGAGTATCGAATCTTCCACTCCCGTTGAATTGAGATTGCAGTTAAGTCTCTTGAATGATTTTAATAAGCTCATTCCGGAAAACCGGCAAAACAAATATTATCCATCGTTAAGAGGTGTTTCAGTGCAGATGCTATTTCAACAGCAGATGTTCAAGAAAATATATTTTGAAGAGGGATTTGGTCCGCTGGTAATAAACGATAGAACTTTTAGCGATGTGAACTTGTGGAGTTATGGAGCGGTTTTTTCGTTTTCAGCCGGAATAAATTTTGTTGAAAAAGGGGAGAAAGGTTTTGCGTTCGCACTCATTTCTGAATTGGGAAATACTTTTACTCAAACTACTCCGCAATATTTATCTATTGCGTTACAGTTGAAATATCTCAACTGAAAGTTATATGCAAAAAAAAAGCTGTCAATTTCTTGACAGCCTTAACATTTTTCTGTTACGAAAAAATATTATAAACCGAAGTTATATAATACGTTTACGCCTACGAAATTAAGAGCATCTCCACCCTCTGGAGTTCCTAAGTTTTGATATTTAAGAGAAATATCAAAACTTGAAACTTGATATCCAACACCTACTGCAAATCCGAATTTAGTTTCGGATCCTGTCGTTTCACCTGATGAAGCAGGAACAGTATAACTCCCAACAGTAATTGCAGGTACATCATATTTTGCTGTCCATGAAAGCATATTTAATCCCGCTTCAACAGAACCATAGAGTCCGGGAGCAAAAGAATATTTCGCACCAACAAGAATTGGAATTGCTGAGAAAGAAGAAGAATAGGTTGCATTGACACCAGGATAAACTTCTTCACTAATATCTTTTCCAGGAAACATTAAATAGCCTAAGGAAGCAGTGCCGACAATAGTGCCAAATCCCATTTCACCACGAACTAATCCACCAAAACCCATTGAAGATGCATCAGCAAAGGTTCCCATAGGTAAGGCTAATGTTCCACCAACACCCAATGTTATTTTAGATTGCCCATTGGTGAATCCGGCGAACAAAACGAGAACAACAACCAAAGAAAGTACTTTTTTCATCAGAGAACTCCTGTAAATTATGGATAATAATTATTTTTCATGGTCCTTCATATCTCCTTTACATAGGTTCTATGAAAACCGCGTGTAAATTTTGTTATTTTTTTTTTAAAAAACAACAATCTCGTGCCTTATATTTTACTTATTTTTATAGCCCAAGAATAAAGGAATGGTTTTCTTCTCGAAAAATTACTCGTTAACGAATTAGAATGAATCAATAACTTCAAATAAAATTTGTATTTTAGAATTAAAGAGTCTTAGAAATTTCAGATTAATGTTAGAACCCAACTATTGATGCAAAACGAATTTCAAAATATACCGGAGAATTTTTCCGCGATCTTCATCCGTTCAGATAAAGAATATCAAAATATAATTTTTCTTTCTCCCTCTGTACAAAAATACTTCGGCTATTCTTCCGAAGAAATTATCAGCAGCCCGAAATTATTATTTAAAAAAATTGAAGTTGCCCATTTTAGTGAAGTAAAAGAGTTTTTCCGTAGACTAAAAAAGGGACTTCCCTCTATTGTGGATTTTACCGTGATAAAAAACGAAAACGAAAAATTCTTCCTCCGTTTTCGCGCGGTTCCTTATTACGAGGAGGATAAACTAAAGTATTTTGATGGAATAATGTTTGAAGTTTATGAGGAACTTCAACAAAAAGCATTGCTCGAAGAATCTGAAAAACAATTAAAAGTTCTATTCGAGACTGCGGAAGACTTGATTTTTATTCTGGATAGCAGCGGAAATTTTGTTCTTGTAAATGCAAACGGAGCGTTGGCGCTTGAATACTTAACGGATGAAATGAAAGGGAAGCACATTCTTTCCTTCATTGATGAGTCGACTAAAAGTTCGTTCATAAAAGCTTTTCAGAAATTGCTGGCATCTTCTTCCGTTCAAACTTTTGAGACCAGATTCTTAAGCAAGTATGGCAAAAGTATAATTTTTGAGTTGAATGCGAGAACAATTTTTGATGATTACAAAAAAATTATCGGCGTAATAGCAATCGGCAGGAACATCACTTCGCGGAATTCGTTGGAAGATAAAGTAAAAGATTTATCCCATAAATTAGTTGAAGCCAGACGGATTATCTCCGTTGAACGCGATCGCGCTAAGCAGAGAATTTCGGTGCTCGAAGAATTGAACAGACTAAAGAATGAATTCGTCTCAAACATTTCTCACGAACTGCGTACACCGTTAGCGTCAATTATCGGGTTCTCAGAAACCATTGATTCAGATACCTCGATGCCCGAAGAAATGAAAAAAGAATTCAATAAAATTATTTTGGAAGAAGCGAAGCGGCTCGCTAATTTAATTAATGATGTGCTCGATATTTCCAGAATTGAAGGGGGGAAGATTGTACTTAACAAAACAGAATTTGACATTAATGAAATTCTAAGAAACTGTGTTGAAAAAATCCGCCCGAACGCAAAAGCAAAACGAATTACTCTCTCTGTTGATATACCGCCGGAAGTGGTTTTGGTTTTAGCTGATGAAGAGAGAATAACGCAGCTTTTTGAAAATCTTTTGGCAAACGCGGTTAAGTTTAATGTTGAAGAGGGGCGTGTTACCGTGTTAGCGCAAAATCTTTTTAAAGAATATGAAGTAATAATTAGCGATACAGGCGTTGGAATTCCCGCGCAAGACTTGCCGTTTATTTTTCAAAAATTTTATAGAGTAAGCAGACCTGGAACTGAAATTCCCGGAACCGGTTTGGGGCTCGCATTGGTTAAACAAATTGTTGATCATCATAAAGGTTTGATTACTTTGCAGAGTGAAGAAAACAAAGGAACTACGTTAATCATCAAATTACCGTTACTAAATTATCAAGGATAACGCATTGAAAAAATTAATCTACATTGTTGACGACGAGCCTGCAATTGCAAAATTGCTTTCGTATTGGGTACATGACAAGTGGGATTATGCCGTTGAAATTTTTACTGATGGTGAACAGGCGCTTAAAAAACTTTCGGCTAAACCTGATTTAATTTTACTCGATATAATGCTTCCCGGGTTGAACGGCATAGAAACATTAAAAAAAATAAAACAGTACGATGAAAACCTTCCCGTCATTATCCTCTCCGCTCAAGGAAGGATTGAGACCGCATTGGAAGCGCTCCGGAATGGTGCGTACGATTATTTCCCTAAACCAATTGATACGCAGCGCCTTGAACCGGCAATTAAAAATGCAATTAAGAATTATGACTTAACCCGCGAGGTTCAAAACTTACGCGAAAATGTTCACCGCGAATTTAAATTTGAAAATATCATTTCTGCTGACGGCAAAATGCAAGACGTTTTCAAGCTTGTTAGCAAAGTTCTTAATAACGATATCACTGTTTTGATTCATGGAGAGAGCGGAACAGGTAAAGAATTAATAGCCAAAGCAATCCACTACAATGGAATTCGGAAGTCGAAACCGTTTATTGTTGTTAACTGCGCTTCAATTCCTCGCGAACTTTTGGAGAGTGAATTATTCGGACACGAAAAAGGCTCATTTACCGGCGCACACCAACGGAAACTCGGTAAGTTTGAAATTGCAAACGAAGGAACGATCTTCTTAGATGAAGTCGGCGAACTTGAAATGATGCTTCAAGCAAAGTTATTGCGTGTGATTCAGCAAAGAGAATTTGAGCGTGTTGGAGGAAATGATCTTTTAAAAACCGATGTACGAATTATCTCCGCAACAAATAGAGATTTGCGAAAAGCAGTTGAGAATAAGGAATTTAGAGAAGATCTTTACTATCGTTTAAATTCATTCCCGATAAACATTCCACCGTTACGGCAGCGTAAAGGAGACTTGCTCGTGCTGGCCGATTATTTTTTTAACCTCTGCAAAAAAAAATTAGGGAAGGAAACAAAAGGTTTTTCTAAACGAGCGTTAAAATTGATTTATGATTATGATTGGCCCGGAAATGTTCGCGAAATGGAAAACACGATTGAGCGCTGCATCATCGTTTCAGATACCGACACCATTGACGTGGAAGATTTTCCGGCTCACATAAAAGTGTTTGATCAGAGTAGAACCTATGGAACTTCGACCGGATATTTTACCGAAGATGTAATCGTTCCTTTTGAGAAAATTAAAGAAGAAGCGGTGCGCCATGCCCTGAAAATTACAAAAGGAAATATTCTTGAAGCGGCTAGAAAATTACAACTCGGTAGAGCCACAATTTACCGGTTGATGGAACGCTATAAAATTGATAGCAAAGAATTTGAATAAAAACTAAATTGCAGTAAGAAAAAAGGAGAAATATGGACTTTATTAAAGAGACCTTCGAAGAAATTGTTGTTGAAGTTGTAAATCTTTCACGCGCAACTTTAAAAGAAGCAGAAGAATTTAAAAAAATTCTCACCCAGGAAATTGAAGGTGGTTCACGGAAGATGGTTGTTGATCTTTCCGAATGTGAATTTATCGATTCAACTTTTCTTGGTGCGCTTGTCGTTTCACTGAAAAAAATAACTTCGTTGGGCGGGGATCTTAAATTGGTAGGATTTCAACCGGCTGTCCATTCTATGTTCGAGTTAACAAGAATGTACCGTGTGTTTGAAGCTTATCCATCTAAGCTTGAAGCGATCCAAAGTTACGGAAAGAAAATTTAACAATAATGATTACCGAAGATTCGAAAACAATTCTTATTGTCGATGATGATGTTACGATAAGAAAACTGCTTGGATTTCATCTTAAGCAGAAAGATTATCGAGTAGTCGAGGCTTCGGATACTTCACTCGGGTTTAAAGCGCTCGAAGAAAACAAAATTGATCTGGTATTATGTGATGTAAGTATGGAGGGGATGGATGGATACACGTTTTGCGGGAAAGTTCGAGAGAATGAAAAGTATAGAGTCCTTCCTTTTATTTTTGTTACCGCAAAAACAAGTTTCGAAGACAAAGAAAAAGCCCTTGCCGTTGGCGGAGACGACATTATTACCAAACCTTTTGTCGTTCCTGAACTATTATTAAAAGTACAAGCGCTTCTTAGGCGGGCTGAGATTTATAAAGCTTACGGCGCAAAAAAAAATATCCAGGAAACCATTTCTGAAACCGTTCCCAAAATCGTTTTAGTTGACGACGACATTTCCCTTGCAAAACTTTTTCAGTATAATTTAAATAAGTCGGGATTTTTATGCGAGATTGCAACCGGAGCCGAAGAAGGATTTAAGCTTGCAAAATCAATAATTCCCGATGTGATCATCTCAGACATTATGATGCCGAAGATAGATGGATTTCAATTTCGTTCTATGGTTATGGGAGATCAAGACTTGAGATCAATACCGTTTATCTTTTTAACTTCAAAAGGAGCCGAAGACGATATTCTTCGCGGTTATGATCTTGGTATTGCGGATTATGTTTTAAAAACTGCCGGTCCCCGCGTGGTAGTTGCAAAGGTTAATGCTACTATTAAAAGTTTGGGCAAAGCGAGACAAAAAGTAGTTTCAGAGTTGCAGGATGCTGCCGATTCGATGAAGGTGAAAGTCGTTCCCGATGGATTTCCTTCTTTTCCCGGCTTCGATATACGCCATTGGCACCAGGCTTTTTCCGGAATACCCGGCGGAGATTTTATTGATTATTTTCCGCTAGATAACGAAAACTTTGCGGTTGTGCTTGGAGATGTGATGGGGAAAAAATGGGGCGCATGGTATTTTGCAATTGCTTACGCCGGTTATGTACGAAGTTCGATTAGGGTTGCATTACAAAACGCAAGCGAATACACTCCCAGCATTATTTTAAGCAAGGTAAATCAATTGGTTTATCAAGATGCGAAAATTTCGGAAGTCTTTACCACACTTTCGATCGTCATTATAAACAATCGAACCAAAGTTGCCAAATATTCCGGGGCGGGAGATTTGCCTGTAGTTTATAAAAACGCGAAAGAAGGAACTGCCGGTTTGATTCAATCTAAGGGAATGCTTTTAGGATTCTCATCGAATGGATTTTTTGAAGATAAAGAAATTTCCATGGGAGAAAACGACATGCTCGTTCTCTTTACCGACGGTATAATCGAATCCCGAAATCAAAACGGCCAACCATTGGAAGCCGAAGGTTTAGTGAAGTTGGTGCGCGAGTTATCTAATACAGAAGATCCGCTTGGAGTATTAAAAAGTCAAATCAGTTCATTTACAAATCAAAAATTTGAAGACGATACAAGTCTCATTACAATTCTTGCCAAATAAACCCGGAATGGTTCAAATAAATATTTTCACTTAAAACCACAAAATGTGATAAAGATGTCTTGTGTGATGCCTCTCAAGATATTATATTTAGCCCGTTGATATTTTTACAGGTAAGGTAATTAGTTATTAACAAAACCCACGGGGCCCGTGATGGAAAATATTAGTTCGGTTCAAGAAAAGGTTCACTCAGAAATTTCGGTAAATTTTAAAAATCCGTTTCTTCTGAGGTATGTTTTTTACCCACTAAGGGCGGGATTGTTCGGGTTTTCGCTCTTTTTTACAACGATATTTATATCAAAATATGTCGGGTATCTCGTAAAAAACACTAAAACGTTTACGATAGATATTAACGATGTTGTTCTCTCGTTGCTGGGTTTTATTTTGCTTGGTTTGATTAAACTCTTAGAAAACATTAAATCAGAACCATTCGGAAAATAATAGGAGTTAACGTAAATAACTTTAGGGGATAAGTATGCAAATACCAATTTAGAATAACAAAAGATGGAATTGGTAGGGGTGCAATTCTACAAATAATCCCGTGTAAAAAACTTCATTTAAAGATCTAATATACTCTTCTCCGTTCCACAGATCGGTTAAAACAATAAGTTCTTCCGAATTTGCTGCGTGAATCTTTATCCTTCCTTGAGATGGAACATTACCATAATTTATTACCACAAGACAGCGAAATGAATTGTAAGTCCAAAGCCAGGATAACAAATTTTCATATGAGCGGTCTTTTTCCCAGCCGGGTAAAACTTCTTTTAATTCCCATTCACCCAACGAAAAGATTTCGTTCCTTGTAAGCTGAAATAATTTATCGTAAAAAAGAGAAACTATTTTGTTCTTACTTTCTTTGGGTTCTCGCCCAAGTTGAACCGGCAATTTTATTTTCTTTCCGTCAGATTGTCCGTCGAAAAAGAAACGCATTCCCGGAATTGTAGAAATGATTGCGGCGGCAGCTAAAGATTTTTCCAATCCGAGAGAGTGGATCGCCCGGTCTTCATCATGGTTTTCTATGAATCTTGCTGATTTTAACTGAAACGACATATCCGCACGCAAGTGGTCTCGAATATTTTTTGGAGTTCCATCTTTTAAGCGGTCTAACAATTTTTTATCGTAAGTGAAATCAAAACCTAATTGCTGCAAATCCCACTCTAAGTTCCAGTAGGCTTCGGCAAGAAAGAGAAAATCGGGATGTGCTTTTTTTATTTCAGTTATTGCCGACTGCCAAAACTCATCATGCGGTTTTGGAAAAAGATTTTCATCGATAACTCCACGCCAGGTATTTCCAAAAACATTATTTAGCGTAAGCATAGCCATATCACAGCGAACGCCGTCACACAATTCAGCTATATTGAGCAAAGTGCCGGTTAAAAACTCCCGCGTTTTCAAATTAAAAAAATTTAACTGGATCGTGTCTGTCCATGCCGGGAAAAAAGGATCGCGACCGTGAGCAAAAATCCGATGAGGCTGCTGGATAGGTCTATAAAACGTATGTCGATCGGAAGAAAGAATTTCTTCTATTGTTTCTAAAAAAATATCCGGATGAGTTTTTAACAAGATGGTTTCGGCGCTAAAGTGGTTTGGAACAAAATCAAGCAACAGTTTGATGTTTAAATCGTTCAGAGTTTTTTTTAGTTGAAGTAAATCTTTTTTTGTTCCAAGTTCCCGATTGACTTCATACGTATCGATTGCGTAAGGCGATCCGATCACATCTTTTCTCTGCCAATCTTTTAAACTTCGGTTGTATGATTGAATAAAATATTCTTCAAAACAACAACGGTCGATCAGGATGTCGGTTGTTTGCCAGATGCCCATCAACCAGACAATTTTAATGCCACTCCCGGCAAGATTTTCCCAATAAGAAGAGGGAATGTCTGAAAGTGTCGCTCTGCTTCCATCAGTATCATATCGTCTGACAAGCAGTCTAATATTTATTTCGAACAGCTTTGGATTTTTCATTTTACCAAAAGTTATAAAGAAATTGAATTAATCGCTTCAACCAAATCGCCGGTAATATGCAACGAAATAACTCTTCTGTTTTTATTTGCCAGAGCATTAAAATCACCTTGAGCCTGGGCAGTTATTAGTACTCCAAACGAATATCCTTGCTGCGGAACGACAACATCATTTTTAATTTCGTTTGTAATTTGGATGAATAATCCGTTATTCTTGCCACCTTTGTGCAACTGTCCGGTTGAGTGGAGAAAACGAGGTCCAAATCCAATAGTAGTTGCAAGGGCATATTTAGCAGCGATTTTATTTCGTAGCGTTTGCAGTGCGTTGTTCACTTCGCTTCCATATTCCGTAAAAGACATTAGTGAGACGTAATCGTGTTCATCAGTTTGGGCGAGAAATTTATTTAAAGCGGATTTGATCGAATCGGTTTTCGCGAATTGACTTTTATTATCGATTAACGAAATTGCTCCTTCCGTAATTGCCGCCGGAGTTTCGGGAAGTTTCCCGTTTGCTTTATATGCTTTCAAACTTTCGCCCGCTAATATTTTGGCAAATTGTACATCGGGTTGATCGAAAGGATGAATCTTTAATACCACACTTGAAAGAGCCGTAGCAATTTCCCATCGATAAAATTCTTTTGCCAATTGATAGACATCGTCGAGCTCAAAAACGAGTACCGGTTTTTGCGCGGCTATTAAATCTGAAGCAAACCTGTCAAGGTTTAAGTTGTCATCACTAATAAGTTTGATAAAAATATAAACGCGGTCATCTTTATAAAAATCAACCGGTGAAATTTCTTCATCGCAAATTGGCAAAATTCCTTTCCCATCTTTACCTGTGCTTTCAGCGACTAATTGTTCAGCCCATTGAGGAAAAGAAGAAAAACTTGATGAGACGAAGAAAGTTATTTTATCTTGTCCATTCTCGTACAATTCTCCAAGCGCGGCGCCAAGCGCAAAGCCGGGATTTTTTTGGGCTTCAACATAGGATTGGCATTCATCTGCAATTTCTTTTGCATTAATTAAAAATCTCTCTACATCAATCCCCATTAACGCCGCCGGAAGCATGCCAAAGTAGGTTAACGCGGAATATCTTCCTCCAACATCACCAGGGGTTGTAAAGATTTTTCTGAACTTCTTTTCGGTTGCAAAATTTTCAAGCCAGGTGTTTGGATCGGTTAGCGCAACAAATTGTTCTCCAGGATTAAGATTAAACTTACTTACTTCATTATAAAAGAAATAGAAGAATGACATCGTTTCTATCGTTCCGCCGGATTTGCTTGCAACGATGAAAAGTGTTTTGGATAAATCGTAAATTTCCGCAATGCGCTTAACATTTAGCGGATGAGTATTGTCAACAATTTCAAGTTTTGGATAACCCGGTTTTGATCCGAAAGTTTTTGAAAAAACTTCGGGAGCTAAACTGCTTCCGCCCATTCCCAGCAATAAAATGTTGGTGTAGTTATTTTTGATTCCATCGGCAAATTGATTCAGTTCATCATATTTGTCTAACATTTTATAGGGTTTATTCAGCCAGCCAAGCCGGTCTGCCAACTCTTTTTGTTCAGCGGGATTTTCTTTCCAAATTGCAGGATCGCAATTCCATAACCGCGACGGAATATTTTGCTTCTGCCAAAGTGAAAGCCGTGCTTCAATCTTTTTTGATAATTCGTTACTTAAATGAAAACTTACTTTTTCCATTCGATCCTCAAATTCTGTTTGATTATTTTTTCCATCTGAAACTTACAAAAATTATTTTTTTGTTACTTTAGAAAGAGCAATAATTTTTACTTATTTACAGAAGAGAAAATAGATATGAAATTGGCAACTCTATGTTATGTTAAAAATCGGAAAGCAAATACCACATTAATGCTTCATCGAATAAAAAAGGAAAATGACGTGCACGAAGGAAAGTGGAATGGACTTGGCGGCAAATTTGAGCGAAGTGAAACGCCGGAAGAGTGTGTTATCAGGGAGATAAAAGAAGAATCAGGTTTAACAATTGTCGATCCTAAGCTGAAAGGGTTCATCACCTTTCCTTTATTTGATGGGGTGCACGACTGGTACGTTTTTATCTTCGTAGCAGAAAATTTTTCCGGTGAACTTATCGACTCCGACGAAGGAAAGCTGGAATGGATTCCCGATGAAAAATTGACACAACTAAATTTGTGGGACGGCGATCAGATTTTTATGGAATGGTTTGCCGATGACAAGTTTTTCAGCGCTAAGTTCTTTTATGAAAATAAGAAGCTTGTGCGGTATGATGTTTCATTTTACTGATTCAATATCTAACTTAACAGTAACTCTTTACCTTTTTAAGAAAGCAGACAAATGTACAAAGTTTTAATGTTCGTCATCATTCTTACCGCCGGTTCGATCGGACAATCATACAAGCAAGTAAAAATCTATTTAAATAATAAAGAAGACATTCGTACTCTTCAATCATTTAATATAAGTGTTGATCATTCGTATCAAACAAGAGATAATGCGATCCTTACCTTTTTAAATGATGCGGAGTTTAACCAGTTGACGATGTTAAATTTTCGGTACGAAGTTTTAATCGATGACTGGAAATCTTATTATGAAAAAAGAGAGAGGATGAATGCATTCCAGAAAAGTTCTGCGATCGAGAAAAGTAAAAACCAATTTGGTGTAACAAATTTTGGTTTTGGTTCGATGGGAGGTTACTACACTTACGACGAGGTTGTACAAAAACTTGATACCATGAAATTACTTTATCCAAATTTAATTACGGCAAAGAGTGAAATCGGAAAAACAATAGAAGAACGTTCCGTTTATTATGTTAAAATTTCAGATAACCCGGACGTTGACGAAGATGAACCAGAAGTGCTTTATACTGCATTGATCCATGCGCGTGAACCGGAAAGCATGATGCAGATGCTTTATTTTATGTATTATCTGTTAGAAAATTACGGAACCGATCCAGAAGCAACATATCTTGTTAATAACCGCGAACTTTATTTTATTCCGATTATTAATCCCGACGGTTATGTTTATAACCAAACCCAAAATCCCAACGGTGGCGGAATGTGGCGCAAAAACAGAAGAAACAATGGGGCTTCTTACGGTGTTGATTTAAACAGAAACTTTGGACCATCCTATTATTGGAACGCTCCTAACGGCGGGTCAAGTTTAAACTCCGCAGATGAAACGTACAGAGGAGTATCACCTTTCTCAGAACCGGAAACGGAAAACATCGCAAATTTTGTATTAGGACGAAAAATAAAAAACGCTTTGAATTATCATACTTACTCTAATCAATTAATTTATCCGTATGGAGCTTTGGAAAGAGAAACTCCTGATTCTTTAATCTTCCGGGAATTTGCCGGCGATATGACAGAACTTAATCATTATACTACCGGCACAGACCTGAGTACGGTGGGATATTCTACCCGCGGAAATAGCGACGATTTTATGTATGACGGCGATACTTCATTGATTGGAAAAATATTAGCGATGACACCTGAGGTGGGAAACGAAACCGATGGATTCTGGCCCTCCGAAAACAGAATTTTTCCTCTTGCAGAAGAAAATCTTTTTCCGAATTTATATTACGCATGGGTTGCCGGCGGGTATGTTTCGCTTGCAAGTTATTCGTTCGATAGAGAAATTGTTATGCCCGGGGATACGGTTCACCTAACTGCCGTTCAAAAAAATAAAGGATTGAGCGAAGCAGCAAATGTTAAATTTTCGTTGACTGCCGATCCATTGAAAGTCGTGGTTCTTTCAGAACCTTCTACTAAAGCGAACTTAAAGTCAAGAGAGAGTTTTTCGATTGAACCTGTGTTTGTTCTAAATCCTACTTTAAAGAATGGAGAAAACGTTCAAATTGTATTGTCCACAATGTTAGATAATATACCGATGGCTGAAGATACTGTTTCTTTCACTGTTGGAGTTGCGAATATAGTTTTCAGAGATAGTTCGTTATCTCCTTCAACAAAATGGAACATCACTTCAAACGTAACGCAAAAATGGGATGTAACGCCATCTTCTTATAATTCAATCCCGAATTCATTTACCGATAGCCCCAAAGGAAATTATGAAAGTAATGCTACCGTTGTGATGACGTTGAGGGATTCTATCACCCTTCTCGGTATATCCAATCCGAAGTTGACATTTTGGACAAAGTTTGATTTGGAGAATGATTGGGATTGCGGAAAAGTTGAAATTTCTTCAGACCTTGGAAAAACATGGATTCCGGTTGGAGGCAAGTATGCCAACACCGCCGAAGGGCAGGGAAGACAATTTCCAACCAATTCTCTTTTGTACGACGGCGCTCAGAAAGATTGGGTGAAAGAGGAAATTGATTTAAAAACATTTACCGGAAAACAAATTAAGATTCGTTTCAGTCTTCTTTCAGATGGTTATGTACAGAAAGACGGATGGTATTTGGATGATATCAGCATTGTTACTTACGATGATTTAACTTCTGTCGATGGAAAAGAATTAAATGCGCCTTTCAACTTCTCACTTTCGCAGAATTACCCGAATCCTTTTAATCCCGGTACGATGATTAATTATCAAACTGCATCAGCCGGATTTGTGTCTTTGAAAATATTTGATGTTCTTGGTAATGAGGTTGAAACGTTAGTGAATGAAGTGCAAGAGGCGGGAAGTCACACGGTTCAGTTCAGCAGTGCAAAGAGTCGTTTAGCCAGCGGAGTATATTTTTATCGATTAAAGACGGAGGGTTTTACTGAAACAAAGAAGATGGTTTTGTTGCGCTAAATTTAATTTTTTACCTGGTCGAACTGAACAGTAAATTTGCTTCCCTTTCCTTTTTCGCTAAAAACTGAGATTGAAGCTTTGTTCAGTTCAACGTATTTTTTTACGAGCGCCAACCCAAGTCCGTTTCCTTCAAATTTTCTTGAGTAACCGGTATCTTCCTGCGAGAATGCCTCAAAGACGCAGGGTAAATATTCTTCAGAAATTCCGATGCCGGAATCAATCACATCTACGCAAATTTTATTTAGATCACTTTTGTAGAGATGAATATTTACATTTCCGGCAGAAGTATATTTTATCGCATTATCAATTAGGTTTGCAAAAATTTGTTTGATGGAATAGTAATCTCCACGGATGAATGTTTCGTCTGTTGAATTCTTTAAAGAAAGTTCAAGTTTTTTGTTTTTTGCTTTAGCATAGAATTCAAGAATCAGATCATCAAGAAGGTTCTTATTCAAATCGATCTCTTCAAACTTTGTTTCAAAATTGCCGGATGCTATTTGAGAGATGTTAAGAATTAAGTCTATCGTTCGAATTAATCTTTGCGCACTTGAATCAATTATCTTGAACGCCGATTCAAGTCCCGCGGGAAGATTTTCTTCAATCTCTTCCTTTAACAAAGAAGTGAAAGTAACAATGTTGTTTACCGGGGTACGTATTTCGTGAGAAATTTGTGCAAGAAATTCGGTCTTTAATTTGTCCGATTTTTCAGCATCCTCTTTTGCCTTAATTAGTTTTTGCTCGAACGCTTTTCTTTCGGTAACATCTCTTGCAATCCCCTGAACGGCAATTGTTGCGCCGCCTTTAGATATTAATGATGAAACGGTTTCAATATAAACCGAATCGCCGTTCTTCTTCTTCCCGCACAGCTCATGAATTTGATCCGGCTCGGAATTACTATTAAGCAGCTCGATGGTTTTAAAATACTCTTCAAGTTGTTCTGCGGGAAAAAGATCGGAAAGATTCATCTTCTCCAGTTCGTTCTGCCGGTAACCGAACAAGTCAACAAAAGTCTGATTGACATCGGTAAAATTTCCCTTTAGATCGTGAATAAAAACAAGCGAGAGCGATTGGTAAAAAAGTGAGTGATAACGTTCTTCGCTTTCACGTAATTTATTTTCAATTTTATTTTT
This sequence comes from Ignavibacteria bacterium, assembly GCA_030693705.1. GTDB lineage: Bacteria > Bacteroidota > Ignavibacteria > Ignavibacteriales > Ignavibacteriaceae > UBA1563. Next base: position 45,581 of record JAUYAB010000100.1, read on the forward strand.
GTAGAGCGCCATTTCAAGTGCGCCGCGTAAATCCTTTTCCTCAAACGGTTTTACAAGATAGCCGAACGGCTCACTTGTTTTTGCGCGGTCAAGTGTGGGACCATCGGCAAAGGCGGTAAGATAAATGACGGGAATTTGATGCTTCCTAAAAAGAATTTCGGCGGTCTCAACACCATCCATGCTTCCGTTTAGCTGAATATCCATCAGTGTTAAATCAGGTTTTGCGTGTTCGGTAACTTTTAAAGCTTCCTCACCGCTGGAGACAACACCAAAGATGTCGTATCCTAAATGTTGTAAACTGTTTCGAATATGTAAAGCGACAATGCTTTCATCTTCAACAATAAGAATTTTAGGTCTTTCGGAAAGAATTGATTTCATTTTATGAACGATTTCTCAGTCTGATTTAGAGGTTACACTGTGTTAGTGAAGCTCTGGAAAATTCGGAATAGTAAATTTAAAGTTCGCGCCTTTCCCGTATTCGCTCTCAACCCATATTTTGCATTGGTGTTTCTCGATCATCTCTTTGCACAAGATTAAACCGAGTCCGGTGCCTTCTTCGTTATTAGTTCCTTTAGTTGAAAAATGAGAATCTATCCTGAAAAGTTTAGAAATATCTTCCGGTTTGATTCCGACCCCTGAATCAGCAATTGAAACTTCAACAAAATCTCCGCGCTTCACTGATGAAACGGTTATGTCTCCACCTTCAGGAGTAAATTTAATTGCATTTGAAATGAGATTCTGAAATACGGAGTTCAGCATATTTAGATCGGCATTAATATGGAGAGACTTATCAGCCTCATTTATAAGCTGAATGTTTTTATTGCTCGCCGATCTCTCCAAAATTTTGAAAACATAATTAACTTCGTCGAAAAGATTAATCCGTTCCGCCTGGAACTCGATATTGCTTCTTTGCATTCTCGACCAGTGGAGTAAATTTTCAATTAATTTATAAAGATTGTTGGAAGCCCCATTAATATCCCGGGCAAGTTTTAGTTTGTCCTCGTTATCGAGCGAGTCAAACTCATTTAAAAGAAAATTAGAACAGCCCAGCAGTCCCTGGAACGGGCTCTTAAGATCATGGGCAATTATTGAGAAGAATTTATCCTTGCTGTTATTAAGTTCCTGTAGTTCTTCAGAATACTTTTTTATTGCTTCTTCAGCCCAAATTCTTTGGGTAATATCGATGATAAATCCTTCGAGATAATTTTCATCCGGATTTGTAGAAGTAACTCCAAAACCTTTGTCCAGCACCCACTTCTCTTCGCCGCGCTTTGTTATAAGCCGATACTCAGTCTGGTAAGGTTGGTTCTTAACAACACAATCGTTAATTCGGGATACTACATTTTCTTTGTCATCAGGGTGAATTAATGAGTTGAATGAAATTTGCTGGTTCCCGATTAAACTATCAATTCCATATCCGGTAAGCGCTAAACAGCCGTCGCTAAGATAACTCATTGTTCGTTGGGCATCATTCTTACAGCGATAAGCAATGCCCGAAAGATTATTAATAAGCGTTGAAAGTTTTCTTTCGCTTTCTCTTAATGAATTTTCACTTCTTTTTCTTTCTGATATTTCTATTTCCAAATGTCTGTTGGTATCTGCAAGTTCGCTGGTTCTTTCAAGAATAAGTTCTTCAAGTTTTTCCTGATGAAGATTTAAAGCGGCTTCAGCGTTTTTTCTATCGGAAATATCCTGGATGTGAACCAGGTAACCAACCACATCTGAAGATTCTTCCAAAAGGAGGGGAGAGATAAGTAAATCAACAAAGACTTCACCTGTTTTGATAACGCGGTAAAGTCTATCTCTTTTGAAAAAATCGAAATCAAAAAGCTGTTCAATTCTGATGGATTCATTTCTTAAAAGTTTTTCTCTATCCGCATCGGATAAAAAGGAATTATAAAGAAGATTATAGCCGTCAAGTTCCAATACGGTTGAAAGTCCGAAAATTTTAAATGAAGCTTTGTTCATATGAACGAAGGAGCCATCGGGTCCGAAAAAAATAATTCCGATGGGAGATTCTTCAAAGATGTTGCGGAATCGTTCAGCGCTAAGTTTAAGCGCTTCTTCCGTTAGAAGATGTTCGGAAATTTCCTTTTCGAGCTGAAGATTTACCTCGGTTAATTCTTTTGTTCTTTTTTCCACCAACTCTTCAAGCTGGTTTTGTACTTCGCTTAGATCAAGTTCGGTTTTTCTTTGTTTGGATACATTACGGAAAACAAGCACAACACCGGTGATCTTTCCCTTCTCATCAATTATCGGGGCGGCGCTGTCATCAATTGGAATTTCATTTCCTGATCGCGCAACAAGAGAAACTTTTGATTGCAAATTAGAAGATGATTTTGTCTTGAGCACATGAAGAACCGGATTTGGAACTTCTTCACGCGTTTCTTCATTTATTAATTTTAATGTCTTGGAAATATTTTTGCCTATCAGTTCCTTTTCAGATAAACCGGAAAGTTCCTCGGCAATTTTATTCGAGAATGTGATCTTGCCATTTACATCTGTAGTGATAACCGCATCTCCGATGCTTCTAAGCGTAGTAAAAAGCCATCGCTCGTTCTCTTCTAATTTCTTTTCAATCGAATGTTTGTGCAAAGCAACTTCAATGGTTGAATGAAGTTCTTTTACTTCGAATGGTTTTAAGATATACCCGTAGGGTTCGGCAAGTTTTGCCCTCGCCAAGGTTTTTTTATCTGCATAAGCGCTAAGAAAAATTACCGGGATATTGTATTCCGCTCTAATTTTTTTTGCAATGACAACCCCATCGTTACCGTCTTTCAACAGAATATCGAGAAGGATGAGATCCGGTGATTTTTCTTCTACCACTGCAAAGACTTCCTTCTCCGTTGAGACAATATCGACGACATTATAACCGGAAGATGTTAAGCATGTCTGCAAATCAATTGCGATGATGCTTTCATCTTCCACAATCAGAATATTTTTCTTTTCCAACAATAGCTCCAACCCCCTCAATTAAAATTCGTTATACAATTTTTCCGGTTTAGTTTCAATATTAAGCCGCAATGAAAAGCGCTTAGCTGACCCGGAGACTACATAAAGTTTAGTTAGAACCAAAGATGCATTTCTGAATGATGACATTCCAACAACGTGTTTCAATCGTTAATCTAAATGCTCGCGGATCAATCATGTTCATCCAGAATGTTTTTTGTATGAACGTAAGTAATATACAAAGTTGATTATTTTTTCTCTTTCCTCAACTTTATAAGAAGAATTTTAAAACAACCGTAATAATTTAATAATTTATAAGTTCAAATTAACATACAAATTAAACATGACCGAAACTCTTTGTTCTTTGAGCGGTGAAATGTAGAGTGATTTTCATCCGCTTTGAATATGTATCTTCCATAAGTTAATTCCTTGTCGTAAATGGTTTAAGAAACGTTAAAATAAAAGCAGCGCCGTTATTATTTATCATTTCAAGATTACCGTTTAATTGTTTGGCTAAGATATTTACGAGTGTTAATCCAAGGGATTGTGTTTCTCTCGATTCTAAATCTTCCGGCAGCCCGATACCGTTATCGCTTACAATTAATTGCAATTTGTCGTCTTCAACCGGCAGGAGTTTTATAATCATTTTACCTTTACGTCCATCTGAAAAAGCATATTTTAAAGAATTCGAAACTAATTCGTTGATTATAAGTCCGCAGGGAATTGCAGTATCAACATCTAACAAAATGTTGCTGATCTCTACATCAACCTCAATTAATTTTGTGTTGATGTTGTATGCTTTAAAAAGAGAGAGCGTCAAATTGCTCACGTAGTCTTTAATGTCAATATTGGCGAAGTCGCGGGTTTGATACAATTTTTCATGGATGATCGCCATTGATTTTACCCGGTTCTGGCTGTCGTTAAAATATCCGCGGGATGGTTCATCCTTTATGAATTCAGCTTGCAAAGTGAGCAGACTTGAAATGATCTGGAGGTTATTTTTTACGCGGTGATGAATCTCTTTGATCATTATCTCTTTTTCTGCAAGAGAGTCCTGAAGCAGTTTTTCCGCTTTTATTCTTTCGGTAACATCAAGGGCAAGCACTAACCGCGCATCTTTTTCACCAAAAGTAATAGAATGCGAAATAAGTTCTGTGTCAATTAATGATCCGTCTTTTGTTACATGTTTCCAGATGCCGGCGACATGCACCTTTGGCTGTGGTTTTGACAAATATTCCAAAGCGGCGGGAATTTCACTTTGCGGATAAATATCTTTTACATTCATGGCTAAAAATTCATCCTTGGAATAACCATAAATTCTCATAGCCATATCATTTACAGTTAAAAAGTTCAATGAGTCTTTTTCGTAAACCCACATTGGATAAGGATTACTCTCAAATAATGTACGATAACGGATTTCACTTTCTTCAAGGGCAGTTTGGATTTTTGTCCGTTCGAGTATCTCATTCATCAATTTTTCATTTGCTTTTTCGAGTTGTGAAGTTCGCTGGACAACTCTGCTTTCCAACTCTTGATTTAATGAGACTATTTTTTCTTCTCTTTTTTTATTTTGATAAGCATTTGCAAAAATATCTGCGATTACTTTCAGCAATTGCAAACTTTCCTTTGAAAACTCCCGCTTATTCAGAATCGCATCAAATCCAAGGAAGCCGATAAGTTCGTTAGAATAGATCAAGGGAAGAATTACAACTGATTTTATTTTGGATCGCTGCAGAATTTTTTTTAACAATACCATGTCGTCCGGCAGTTGCTCAACGTCGGGGATGTAAACCGTTTCGAAAGAAGTTAATTTTTCTTCCAAATAGCGTAATGAAGCTGATCCCATTTTTTGAGATTTGATAATTGAACGGGTGACTCCATTCCCAATCCATTCGTGCGATTTTATATAGGTATGCTCATCTTCCGAACAGAAAAAGAGATAACTTCTCTCAACATTAAAAAACATTCCGATCACTTTTAATGCGGCTGAAATACCCTGATCGATTTTGGTTAACGGAATATTAATAAAAGCGGTTGATATGGTGGCGATTAGTTTTTCGAATCTTGCATTTAATTTAAGCGCTTCTTCGGTCTGTTTAATTTCAGTGTAATCTTTCAATGTTCCGAAAACGCCGGTTGTTTTCATATCTTCTCCCAAAGCTCTTTTGCAATGCACCTCAACCCATTTGTAAGTTTTTTGTTTTGTTAAAAAGCGGCTGATCAATATGGAATCCGGTTTATCTTTTTTGATAATTTGAGAAAAGAAAAGCATACTCTTCTCTTTTTCATCCGGGTGAAGATAGTTTGCCGGTTCAGTTCCCAAACTTTCTTCTACGGAAAAACCGGTTAGGTTTGTCCAGGCTGGATTTAAGAAAGTCCAACGGTTGTTTTCATCAAGCTGAAAAATTACCTCATTAATATTTTCAATCATTGAATTGTAGCGTTCCCAGGTAACTTTCAGTTTTTCTTCACTTAATGCTTGTTCCCGGATTTTTTTAGCTAACGTAATATTTTCTTTTGTAAGCTCTTCCGAAATCATTTTATTATTTCGGAAACGATTTCCAAACCATCCGGTCAATCCTCCAATCCCAACGACAGCAATATCAATGGGAAGAGATTGGACCAACAAGTTTAAGCTTGCTGAAGGTGAAGCAGGAGCCAATAAATAATTAAGAATTAGAATAACGAATGCAGTAAAAACCCCGGCATTTTTACCGGAAATCCAACCGGCGAAAGCCACAGGAACAAAACACAAAACGAATACCGTTACATTAAAAATCGGGAAGAAGAATCTTAATAGAAGCAAATAAATTAAAACAGACACCGCGATAAGTATCGGATTAATGAACTTAGCCGGAATTCCGCTTTTAATAGTTTCCATACAAATTATTCAATTAATATTTCCCCGAAGCTACAATTGTTGATATCAATTGGATCAGTTCATTTTTATCAAACGGCTTGGAAATATAATGAGAACATCCGCCCGAAAGGAATTCTTTTTTATCGTTTTCCATTGCGTAGGCAGTAACAGCCACAATAGGAGTTGAAGAATATTGCTTCATTTTTCGCAGTTCTTTTGTTACCGCCATTCCATCCATGCCTACACCGAGATTAATGTCCATCAAAAAGAGATCGTACTCCTTTTCAGTTGCCAATTTAAGCGCGGTACTTCCATCTTTCGCGGTTTCAACTTTACAGACTTCTTTCAAATATAATTGTACTACATTCTGGTTGATGAAATCATCTTCAACATACAGCGCCACTTTAGGGGCAGCCTTTCCCTTTTTACTTTCCTTGAGAGTTTGAAAGGTCTCTTGCTTGGGAGGAAGAACTTCATCCAATTTTAAAGTATAATCTAACGAAGGGAATTTAACGGTGAAAGTTGAACCGACACCTACTTTACTTTCAACGGTAATTGAGCCGTTCATCAGTTCGATAATTCTTTTTGAAAGGGTTAAACCTAAACCGGTTCCTTCAAAACTCCGCCCCATTCCTTCGCTGACTTGACGAAATTCTTCCCATATAAGATCAATTTTATCTTCGGGAATTCCAATGCCGGTATCCTTTACTTTTATGAAGATCAAATCGTTTTGTTGAGTGAGTTCTTTCCCAACTTCAACGGTTATCTTTCCGTTTTCGGTAAATTTAATAGCGTTTGCAATCAGATTACTTATTGCTCTTTTAAAAAGATTTTCATCGAGCAGTGCAAAACTTACTTCGCAGCCAACGATTGGCTCTAATTGTAAATCCTTTTTAGCCGCATCAGCGGTGAATGAATTGACGATTGACTTAACCTCAGAAACCACATTGATGTTTTGCCCAACGATTTCAATTTTTTCCGTTTCAGCTTTTGATAAATCTAAAATTAAATTTAGGGTTTCACTCAGGCGTTTTCCGGAAGTATAGATGGTTTGAGACATGTCGGCAAATTCAGGGTTTTCAATTGATGAAGAAAGAATTGTTGCGTAACCCAAAATTCCGTTTAGCGGCGTTCTTAATTCGTGGCTCATGTTTGCAAGGAAATTGGATTTCAATCGGCTCATCTCTTCAGCTTTTTCTTTAGCGTTGATGAGTTCTTCTTCAGCTTTCTTTCGCTCTGATAAATCCACATACATACCATAAAGACCAACTATCTTGTTATTCACTATTACAGGTACGGCAAGGATGTGAACATAAACAAGAGTACCATCCTTTCTTCTACGGTAACTATCTTTGCTTATCTGGGTGCCGCTATGGGCTTCATCTGAACACGTCTTTGCTTCCTCTTTGAATTCAGGAGAAACTATTAAGTCATTGATCGCCCGATCTCCAATTTCTTCGAAAGCGTAACCGAACAGCGCTGAGAACGATTTATTGATATGAATAAATTTGTCTTTATCATCTAACAAAGCAATTGCAATCGGTGAGTTCTCGAACAATTGTGCAAATCTATTTTTTTGAGAAATAATTTCTTCTTCCGTGTGTTTGCGTTCGTTGATGTTCTCACAAACAATGTAGATGACAATCTGCCCATCAGTCTCTTGTATAGCCCGCGCGGATTCCTTTACCCACATCACGCTTCCTGTTGGGCACACCTTGCGTAATTCCCAATGAAATACCTGTCCTAAATTCTTCACACAATGCGCTACATACTGTAATGCAGATTCTTTGTCTTCGTCATGAAACACCTTCAGCACAGATTGTCCGACCAATTCAGGGGCTGTGTAGCCGAGTTGTTCACATCCATACTGGTTAACAGACAGCACGGTGCCGGCAGGATCAACCGTGAAGTACATGGAAGGATTGTCTTCATATAAGGTCCGGTACCTCTCTTCGCTTTGGCGCAGCGCCTCTTCTGCCCGTTTACGCTCGGTTATATCTTCAACAGTACCATCATAATAAAGTATTTTTCCATCCGAATCGCGAATTGCCTTAGCGCTCTCTCTGGCTACAATTACATTGCCATTGCGACAAATCCATTTTGCTTCTAAATTGATAATCTCACCCTCATTCTCGATTTGATAGATAAAATGTTTTCGCTCATAAGAAGGCTCGAAACCATCTTTTGCAAGATTTCTATCCGCAAGTTCTTTGAAAGATGAATAGCCTAACATTTTAACTAAGGCTCGATTTGCCAGTAATATTTTTCCGTCCGGCGTTGTTCTATAAAAACCTATTGGAGCATTTTCATATAAGTTGCGAAACCGCTCCTCACTTTTAAGCAATTCTTCTTCAACCTGTCTGCGCTCGGTTATGTTTCTCGAAATCGCCAGGATATTTATTGGCTTACCAAACTTATCCTTTACAAAAGAAGTTATTCCTTCCACCCAAATTTTTGTGCCGTCTTTACGATATTGTTCTGTTACAAAAATTCTGCTTCTGTTTGGGTCTGCCTTGCCGGACGCATCATACTCCATTTCTTCCATAAATGTTTGTTGAATCAACTGCCATGAATTAGGAGCCATAACTTTTTCAAGTCCCAGGGCTATTAATTCATCCGGAGTATACCCAAGTAGTTTAATTACTGATGGGCTTATATAAGTGTAATTAAGGTTCATATCGAAAACGGCAATTGTATCAGCCGTATTTTCGGCAATTAAACGATACCTCTCTTCACTTTCCCGCAACGCTTCCTCAGCATGCTTTCGCCCGGTTATATCGGCAATAATGACCATTATTGCAGGTTCTTCCATATACATAATGGGTGTACCATTAATCTCGACATCTACGATACTGCCGTCTATGCGAATGAGTTTTTCCTCGGTAGAGGGTTGAGGTTCATTAGTTTCAAGTGATCTTTGAAAGCGGGTGGTCACACTTTGAATAAAATCGGGATAGACAAAGTCAAAAACATTTCGCCCAACGAACTCATCTACTGAACGAGCCCTGAGAATCTTGCATGTAGCCATATTCGAATAAACAATCTCTCCGGAAGGGAGGTGGATGACCACACCAAGCGGCTGGTTCTCCACCAAACTTCGGTACTTGTTCTCACTTTCCTGCAAAGCTTTCTCCCATCGCTTACCTTCAGTGATATCTCTATTGCATACCCGTTTTCCAAGAAAATTTTTCTGTGAATCAAAGATGGGTCTACAGATATGGTGGAGATGTATAATAATACCATCTTTTTTTCTAATTCTAAATTCTAATTCGTTAACTTCATTTCTGTGCTCGTGTAAATACTCTTTTTGGCGGTGTTTCATCATTAGTTCAGCATCTTCGGGGATTACAATTTTTTCCAATAATGAAGTGTTTGAAATAAATTCATTTTGTGTATACCCGGTAACTCTTTCACATGAAGGAGACATATAAATGAAATTGTTTTCAACTCCTTCCCAGTATTCCCAATCATAAGTAAAATCTGCAACGGTACGAAATTTAAGTTCGTTGGCTTTAATTTGATCAACTGCATCTCTTCTTTCTGCAAGCATGCGAATCTTTTCTAAAGCTATGCTTACTTGTTTGCTAACTGAATTAAGGAAATCAATTTCTTCGCTTTTCCATTCTCTTTTATTGTGCGTTTCGTTAAGAACCAGGAGATGGTATCCATCGGGATAAAAAGCGAAAGGATACCAGAGCGCGCTTTTAATCTCCATCGTTCCGTGTAATATTTTATCTGAATTGTCTTTTAATAGAGCGGGATGTATCTTATCAAAGTGGCTTGTTACATAATGCCTGGTTTCTTTCATCTCCGTAATACCACTAATGAAAATATCAATCGGGTAAACACCTTTAGTGGGAGTGATATCTGAACAACCTGGATTTAACCTTTCGCTGTAAGCGGTTAATTGATTTTTGAAAAAATTAACATCATAAATTAAACAACGGTCAACATCCAGCGTTTCACCTAAAACCTCGGTAGTTTTTTCTATGATAGCGGCGCTGTCTTCCTCTGAAACTATAACGTTTGCAATTTCATTTAGTGCATTTGAAAATCTAAGCTGATGAAGAAGTGTAGTTTTAAATTCTTCTTGAGTTTCACTCAATTCTTTTTCTTTACCAAAAAGTTCTCTGTAAATATTTCTTTGGTGGGAATAATAAATCCACGCCAGACCTGCGCCGGATAAAAGGATTAAAACAAATGTACATATCCCGATGAAAACAGCCTTGAAGGTTAGTTCGGAGTAAATTTCACTTTTATCAACTTTGGCAACCATAAACCAGGGCATTCCTGGAACCGGTTGAATATCCGAGAGAACCTGCACACCGCGGTAGTCTTTTCCTTCCGCAATTCCTTTATAACCTAAAACCGCTTTTACTGCAGGAACCTCTATTTGGGTTAAGGGTATTTTGAGTTTCAAGGCAGTATTTTTCAGATGCCGTGAATCATTGAGGAAGAGAACATTGTCACCGTTTTTGCGTAGGAGTATAGTCTCGGCTGTTTTGCTTGGCACGGGCCATGTTTGTAATAAAGGATACAAATAATCATCCGGGTCAACACGGAACAGTAAGGCTGCAATTGGAATATTTTTTTCGTCAACAATCGGAGCAATTATATCAAAGTGAATTTTATTATGTATGGTGCAGTAATAAAAATCTGTAAATGTTATTTTCTGTTTTTTACAAGCTTTCCGGATGCTGGATGATGTAAGGGTATCAAAAGTAATCTCTGGAGGATTGACGGAGAGCAGAAATTCTCCTTGCGGGGAGACAAGCATAATATCTTCATACCCATGATTTCTTTTAAACCGGGCTAATCGTTTCAATATTTCTTTTTTAAGCGAAAGGTCTTTCTTATTTCCAAACCATTGTTCAATTTGTCTAGTAAAGAACGTTGCTTGCGTTGCAATGTTTGCATCGCCTATTCTTTCTTTTAGCCATTGTTCAATCTCACTGATCTTTAATTCGGCAACAGCTTGAACTTCTAAGTACTTGTCTTTGCGGATGGATTTTTCTTCGGATGAATAAAAGAGATACCCGGCAATCAAAAGCAGTATGCTTATCGTTCCTACTAAAACGAGCATATACCATTTTTTAATTACTTTTGGTCTCAACGCATTTTCCATAAGACTCACCTAAAAAAAAATATTATTTTTCGTTTGCTGCATTAATTCAAAAACAACTGCTGTAAAGTTCGTAACACTTTTGCTTACATGCAACTTCGCACGTTTGTATTTTGCCTGCTCTTTTTTTCGGGGAGAACTTTGAGGAAAAAAAATCTATTCACAAAGTGCCGTGAAGGAATACTAATCGGAACAAGTTGTACGTGAAAAGCAAGTTGCAATCACGTAATCTTGCAAACTTCTTGTTGCCGACTCTCTCTGCCTCTTAACTCCTCGGATTGGCTATTATCCGCCAGTGATGCAATATTCTTCAACTCTTACTCAATCGTAAACTCTTTAAATGCCTCTAAAATCGCAAATAACTAAAGAAAATACTAATTGGCACGATAATGAATATGTCTAACAATGCGTTTTAGCAATTTTAATTTTATTAATTAATGTCTAGGAGATTAGAAATGACAAGTTTTGAAAATCAGAAAAAAGAAGCTGAAGAGTTGCTGCAACTCGTAAGTTTTTTTATAGGAAGCGAAGAATTTGGGGTAGATATTCTTTATGTACAAGAAATAAATAGAATGTCTCAGGTTACTAAAGTACCAAACGCACCGGATTTTGTAAACGGAGTGATTAATCTAAGAGGAAGAGTAATCCCGGTTATCGATTTACGGCTGAAGTTTGGAATGCCACCCAAAGAACCAGACAAAAACACCCGGATTATCGTTATGGAAGTAAGCGGTAAAACGGTGGGATTTATAGTAGACTCGGTAAATGAAGTGTTACGGATTCCTAAAAATGTAACGGAAGCACCACCGGAATTGGCAATGGGGATCAATTCAGAATACATTAAAGCCGTTGGCAAACTGGAAGACAGATTGTTGATTCTTATAGACCTCGAGAAGATTTTATCAAAGGAGGAAGATGTTAAATTAAGTGCAGTTATAGAGACAGAAGACACTTAATACGTAAAAAAAATAATCTTTATAGGAGAAACAAGATGTACTGGTTTAAAAATCTAAAAACAAGAAATAAGATTTTGCTTAGCTTTGCCTCGGTACTGGTCTTATTCATGCTTGCCTCAATTTTTACATACTTTTCGCTCAATGGTGCAAAAAACGAGGAGGCAAAAGCCATCGAAGATATAAAAATAGACACCTTTCTGGCAGAAAAAATTTCAGATCATGTTTCGTATGTTGAAAAATTGCAGCGGTCTATTCTTTTTGAACATAAGTTTGATGGTCAATTAGATCCGGCTAAATGTTCATTTGGAAAATGGTATGCAGAATTCAAACCGGAAAATGGGCAGGAAAAGGTGCTTTACGACGCAATAAATGACTCTCACATGGAACTCCATAAACATGCGGAACATATTAAATCCTTACAGGAAAGCAACATCTCTAAAGAAGTACAAGGGAAATATTATCAAGAGAATATTTTACCCACTGTTGAAAAAGTGCGCACCGGTATAAATAATTTTTCCGAATTTGTTGGGAAAGAAGCTGACGCTGCTGCCGATAAATCTTATGCTGCACTAGATTATGTTAAAGACACCTTCATGCTAATCATTTTAATTGCTATAGTACTTGGCATTTCTGTTAGTGTATTTCTTTCTCGTTTAATCTCCAATCCTGTTAAAAACCTTTCTGATGCTGCAAACAAATTCGCAGCCGGAGATAAAAATGTGGTTGTTAAAATTGATTCCAAGGATGAATTTGGGGATTTAGCGACAGCCTTTAATAACATGGTTGAAAAAATTGAAATGCAGATTCAATATCTGGATAACCTCGCAGCGCCTGTTATGGTAATTAATAAAGAATTCGGTATCCAATACATGAACAAAACCGGGGCGGCTATACTTGGAAAAACTCAACAAGAACTTACCATGCAAAAATGTTATGATAACTTTAAAACCGGAGATTGCAGAACCGATAAATGTGCGTGTGCCCAAGCAATGAATAAAAATATTGTTGCCACTGAAGAAACTATTGCAAACCCGAATGGGAAAACATTACCAATCCAGTATACCGGCGCCCCAATTAAAAATAAAAGCGGCGATATTATCGGAGCCGTAGAGTTTGTTACCGATATTACTGATATCAAAGAAGCTCGAAATTATTTGGCAAGAGGTACAAATGCACTGTTGGTAGAGATGGACAAATTTGCCGATGGTGATTTAACCGTTGAAGTTGTTCCGGAAAAAGAGAATGATGATATTGGCAAACTCTTCCATGGCTTTAACAAATCCGTTCAAAATATTAAAGACATCGTGCAGAATGTAATTGCTGCCGTAGAAGCGACCGCAAGTGCAAGCGCCGAGATATCTTCAAGCAGCGAAGAAATGGCAGCCGGAGCGCAAGAACAAAGCAGTCAAACCACAGAAATAGCCGGTGCAGTTGAAGAAATGACCAAAACAATTCTTGAGACTTCACAAAATTCTTCCAAATCAGCCGAAGCGGCAAAGAGCGCCGGTGTAACAGCAAAAGAAGGCGGAAGAGTTGTAGAACAGACAATCGAAGGTATGAACCGGATTGCCGAAGTAGTAAAGAAATCAGCAGAAACAGTTCATGCGTTAGGCAGAGGAAGCGATCAAATTGGTGAAATAGTTCAAGTGATAAATGATATTGCAGACCAGACAAACCTTCTCGCCTTAAACGCTGCTATAGAAGCTGCCCGTGCCGGTGAACAAGGAAAAGGTTTCGCGGTAGTCGCGGATGAAGTAAGAAAGTTAGCGGAAAGAACGACCAAAGCAACAAAAGAAATTGCGGTGATGATCAAACAAATTCAGAAAGATACTGGTGGCGCCGTAGAATCAATGAACAAAGGAACGGAAGAAGTAGAAAAAGGGAAGGCTCTTGCGGATAAAGCAGGTCAATCGTTAAAAGAAATAATTCTTGGCGTTGAACAAGTAGTGGATATGTCCACGCAGGTAGCTGCAGCAAGTGAAGAACAATCAAGTGCGGCAGAACAGATAAGTAAGAACATCGAAGCGATAAGCAGTGTAACGAATGAAAGCGCTTCGGGTATTCAACAAATAGCCCGTGCGGCAGAAGACTTAAATAGATTGACGGTGAACCTTCAAGAGTTGGCTTCACGTTTTAAGATAGACGGATCATCCTCAAATGGAAACAAGAGAACTCGTGTTGTTAAAAGCGCCTTGGCGGTTCGTTCAAATGGTGTTGTGGTTCCTCGCTAAAATTAATTTGGTTTAATGTGTTGCCACGGTTCGCCTTGGCGAGTCGCGGCAATACAAAAGTAAAATTTTTGTTGGATGGATAAAAAATATTAACGATTGTAAAGAATTTTAAAAAAAATTCGATAATAGTGCTAATAGTTATTAATACTTCACCGGCGTTTCACTTTGGAGGCGCTTAATGAAATTAAACAATAAAAATTAGTATTCATTTAATTTAAAAAACAAAAAGAAAAAAGAATAATGAAGACGAAAACCACAATCCTGATGCCGTTCATTTTTGTTTTGGTTGTAATAATATCTCAATTTGTTTTACCCCGGACAAATATATTGGAGAAACCGCAGGAAGATCCATACGCTGCTTTTGCAGAAGTTATGCCTGCACCTGTTGGCGGACTTGAAGCTGTTATCAAGCGGATCGTCTACCCTGAAATAGCAAAAAAAGCCGGCTTATCCGGTAAACTTTACCTTTTAATTTATGTTGATGAAAAGGGGCAAGTAGATGATGTCAAAGTAATCAAAGGGCTTGGCGGAGGCTGTGATGAAGCCGCCGTTAAAGCTGTGAAGGAATCAAAATTCTCTCCCGGCAAAAACAGTGATGTTCCTGTTAAGGTAAAACTCTCTTTACCTATCACATTTAAAATGAGATGAATGTTTGCAGAAAATTAATTCGTTGTCTCTTCAAAGATTATGAATTGGTTGCAAACAGTAATAGTAAAACTAACTTAATGAAATCCGGAACGGTCGCTGTGTAAAGTGGGATCGATCCAATCAAAATTTAATTTATTTCGGAGTAAAACATGGATTGGTTTAAAAACCTGAAGTTTGTAAGAAAGATACAAGGAGGTTATACTTTTTTAGCCGCAATATCAACGATAATTGCCTTAGTCGGTTATCTCTATCTACAAAAAATATCTGACGTAAAAGATCAATTATTGAAAGAATATGTTGTTCCCCAGCAACAGGTTTCAAATCTTTATTCCTCATTTCAAAAAATACAATTTGTATTACTGCAAACTTCGATGCCGGCATTCGGCTCTAAATTCGGCGAGAATATAAAAACATTCAACCGGCGTAAACAAAAGATTGAAAAAACATTAGATTCTCTTCTTAATTCAAATTTGGACGGAAATATCAAAAACGATTTAGGAGAAGTAAGAGCAATTTGGAACGAATACAAAAGCGTTGTTGCCGACGGAATTTTAAGCGCATCCGCTTCTCAGAGTTATGAGATGGCGGCGGATATTGCTACTTCCTCCGGCGAAGAAGTCGGGCAAAAACTTGTTGCAAAATTCGATAGAATTAACGAAGGATTGACGAAAAAATCAGAAGAACTGAACACAAAAGTGAAAGAAACCGTTTCGGAAGCAACTTTTATCACCATTCTCGGTGCAATTCTCGGAACCATCTTCTATCTATTTAATATGTTCTACCTTGCGCCCGCGGTATCAAAACCAATTAATAAATTAAAAGAAATAGTAAAAGAATTTTCTCTCGGAAATTACGAAATTGAAATTGATAACAAATCAAAAGACGAAGTGGGAGAGCTTACCGAATTATTCGTAGAGCTACAAACAGCACAAAAAGAAAAAATTTACGCTGCCGAACAAATTTCTGCCGGAAATATTCACAAAGTAAAACTCGCTTCCGATAAAGATGCCCTTGCAATTGCATTTAATAAAGAAGTAGATACAATCGAAAATCTACTTAAAGAAGCGGATTTGTTGGTCGAAGCAAACCGCGAAGGCAACTTAAGCCGGCGAGGAGATGTAAGCAAACTTTCGGGCGGCTGGAAAAGATTACTCGAAGGAGTTAATTCGATACTTAACGCTATTCGCGCCCCAATTGAAGAAGCCTCGGCGGTTTTGGAAGACATGGCAAAAGCAGATTTCACCAAACGGGTTACCGGAAATTATTTTGGTGATTACGAGCTAATCAAGAATAACGTAAATAAGGTTAATGATTCTTTAAACGGTTTAATCAGCAAACTTGCCCAAAGCACAGAAAATTTAGCGCAAGCTTCCATGCAAATTTCTTCTTCAACTGAAGAAATGGCTGCCGGCGCTCAAGAACAAAGTTCGCAGGTAACGGAAGTTGCCGGAGCTGTGGAACAAATGACAAAGACAATTATGGAAACAAGCCGAAATTCTTCACTTGCCTCGGAAGCCTCGAATAACGCGGGTAACATCGCCAAAGAAGGTGGAAAAGTTGTTGAAGAAACCATTAAGGGAATGGTTCGAATTGCCGCTGTAGTTCAACAATCTTCCCAAACAGTTCAAACTTTAGGCAACAGCAGTGATCAAATTGGTGAAATCGTTCAGGTTATTAATGACATTGCAGATCAAACAAATTTACTTGCTCTTAACGCAGCCATTGAAGCCGCACGCGCCGGTGAACAGGGAAGAGGCTTTGCGGTTGTTGCCGATGAAGTTAGAAAATTAGCCGAGAGAACTACGAAAGCTACCAAAGAAATTGCCGTGATGATTAAACAAATTCAAAAAGATACTACCGAAGCTGTAGTTGCAATGAAAAAAGGAAAAGAAGAAGCCGACCTTGGAAAAGCTTTGGCTGACAAAGCAGGCGAATCGTTACGTAATATTATTTTGGGTGCAGATAAAGTGGTTGATATTATCACACAGGTTGCAGCGGCAAGCGAAGAACAATCCGCCACAAGCGAACAGATCAGTAAAAGTATTGAAGCGATTAACAGTGTGACTAAAGAAAGTACTTTGGGAATCCAGCAGATTGCCCGGGCTGCCGAAGATCTGAATAATTTAACATCCGTAATTGAAGAATTGGTTGGCGAATTCAAAATTAACCAACACGCGCGCGGTAAATCTTTAGGATATGAAGAGCAAAAAATTGCTCTCCTTTCTAAGTCAAATGGAAATGGTAACGGGAACGGCAACGGGTATCACTAACTCACGTTACGTACTTGTTGCCGAAAAAATCAATATTCTTGATCGTGATCTTACTCTTACTCGTTTATAGACCGTTAATGCAAAAAAAAAGAGTAAGCACAAGATTATGAGCAAGATCAAGAAACTGCTTTCACTTATGCATAAGATGACTTATTCACTTTCTGAACACTAATTAACACTTGGTTATTATTGTTCAGTTATAACTCGCAGAGAATTGTTTTTTGCTTAAAAAATCAACTTAGATACCCGGCATTAATTTTGAGAACAAATATCGGTGCAAATTTTATCGCAGAACTTCCGAATCGCTGTGATACTATTTTTACAAAAACTAAATGAAAACAGGTTTATCAGATGAGCGGAACAAAATCTCCAAATTCAAAAGTATTAGAATTACTTAAAGCCGAAGAAGCAGAAGTAAGAATCGAAACGCTTGAATCACTTTCATGTCTTAAACTTTCAGATGAAGTGATTGAAGCAGTCTGCTTCTCAATCACTGATCCCGACAAAGGGGTTAAAAATGCGGCAGTGAATTTTTTAACTCAGTGCACGGATGCTCGAATCCCGGCTAAAATTGCCGCGTTTATTTCCTCCAAAGAAATTGAAACGCGCAACCTTGCGGGAGAAATATTGTTGAGGATCGGCACAAATGCAGTTCAAGCGTTGATTGATTATATTTCCATCGGTGATGATGACGACAAAAAATTTGCGGTAGATGTTCTTGGTTTGATCGGAAGCCCCGACTCTTCCCCGGCAATACTGGAATTAATGCAAACCAACGAAAATGAAAACGTGCTTCTTGCATGTATTGAGGCTCTGGGCAATAACAAAGCGGCTGAGTCGTTGAATCAACTTATTGAACTCTTCGAGAAAAACGAACTGTTTCAGCCAACCATTATTGAAGCGCTCGGCAAAATTGAAACGCCTGAAGCGCTTCACTTTGTTATGTCAAAGTACAAAGCAGAAAATGAATTTTTAAAATTTTCTATTATCGAAAGTCTTGGAACTATCGGCGATGAAGAAACTTTTTTCTTCCTGCTCTCCGAAGTTGCAGAAACCGGAAGCCCTTTGGTTTGGCCTTTGCTAAAATCCATCTTACTCTTAAAGATCAAATACAATTTTGATATTCCGTTTGATGAAAAGATGAGGAATTCAATTTTGAATACGCTGAATGAAGCTGATGCAGAGTATAAAAAAATTGCCGCTCACTTAATTTCGGTTTTTGATGATAAAGAAATTCTTCTTGCTTGCTTAAAAATTTACGGTGAAGATTTTGAAGTTGATGAGATTTTAAGAGAGAAATTTTTCCTATCACCGCTCGTAATTTTTCAACACATTCCTGAGTTGCTAAACCAAAAACCGGAAAATCTGAAAAATCTTGTCGCCTTAGTAAAAGAACTTTTTGAAATGTATAATGGCACCGGGGGAAGTATTCTTTCGGAAATTGAATCGCGCAATCTCTCCGACTCTTTCACGCGATGTCTCGAAAATCCGGATGAAGAAATTAGAATGCTTTCCATCGAACTCCTCTTTTCTTTTGATATTGAAACTGCGCTCTTATTTTCAGATACGATCCTCGAAGACAATAATATGTGGAATAGATTACGCATGCTCGATTTCTTAGAGATTGTTGTTCATCCGAAAGCAGAAGAGTTGATAACGAGATTGGCAGAAGACCCGGAAGAAATGGTAAGTGAGAGGGCAAACGAAATTCTTTCTCAAAATTATTTCCAGAAAACGGATTAAGCAATGCTGAATATGTCTCAATACCCAAAGGCTAACCTTCCGTCAACTGCGCGTTTGATCAAACCCGCGCCTGCCATCCAGCCGCTGACGAACAAATCGTTCGAGGATTGGCGGAAATACATCTACGATAATTGCGGGATTCTTTTCCAGGAAAATAAAAAGTATTTACTGGAAAGTAGATTACAGAAAAGAGTTACGCATCTCGGTTTTTCTTCGTTTGATGAGTACTTCGATCATCTTCGTTTTTCGGTAGCAGGCAGAGATGAAAAAAAATATCTCTACGAAGCTATTACTATTAACGAAACATTTTTCTTTAGAAACCAGCCCCAGCTTGATGCCCTGGTAACAACAATTCTTCCTCCTATTATCCAGGCAAAAGGAAAGTTGGGAAAAAATAAGATAAGAATTTGGAGCGCGGCATCATCTTCCGGCGAGGAAGCGTACTCCGTTGCTATTTCAATTATTGATCTGCTCAAACCGAAATTTCCGGCTTTGGAAATTGAGATTGTTGGAACAGACATAAGCAATGCAGTTGTTGAAACCGCAAAAAAAGGAATTTATAAAGATTATTCAACCCGCAATACCACTGGCTATTATTTAAAAAAATATTTCAAAAAAGTTGATGGTGGTTTGGAGGTTGACGATTCGATTAAAAAACTCGTTACCTTTAAAGTGATGAATCTGTATGATGATATCAGCATGAAAGCCATGATAAACTTTGATGTTATCTTTTGCGCCAACGTGTTGATCTATTTTGATCAACAATCGAAAATAAAAGTTATTGCAAACCTCTACAATTCTCTTAACAAAGGCGGATTCTTGTTTATCGGTTATTCTGAAACGCTGCACAACATTTCAAAAGCATTCAAACTGGTTAGTTTTCCTAAAACTATCGGTTATCAAAAGGAGTAGAAACAGATGAAGAAAGTAATTATGGTCGCAGACGATTCTCCATCTATAAGAAAATTTGTCTCTTTCGCTTTAACTCTCAAGGGATTTGAAATCCTTCCGGTTTGCGACGGGATGGAAGCTTTGGAGAAACTGCCTACTAAAAAAATACAACTGCTTATTACCGATCTCAACATGCCGAATGTTGACGGTTTTGAACTGATCAAAGCAGTGCGAAGCAACGATGAGTTAAAAGATATTCCGATCATCATTTTAACTTCATTAGCCGGAAATGATGAGGTTGAAAAAGGTATGAAATTCGGCGCTAATTCTTATTTGGTTAAACCGTTCGATCCAAAGAGAATTCTCTATGAAGTTTCAAAATATTTAAACTAGGAGTTTTGTATGGACTTAAAATTTTTAATTGTTGATGATTCGATGACTATGAGACGGATTGTGATTAATTCACTCCGCAACCTTGGGTATGGTAATTTTGTTGAAGCCGGAGACGGAAAAGAAGCGCTGGACAAATTAGCGGTTGATACCACTATCAACTTTATTATTACCGATTGGAATATGCCGGTTTTTTCGGGGCTGGAATTAATCAAAGCGATTCGTTCGGATCCGAAAGTTGCGCACATCCCCGTGCTTATGGTAACAACCCGCGGAATAAAAGAAGATATTATTGAAGCCTTGAAAGCAAAAGTGAATAACTACATCGTTAAACCTTTTACGCCCCATATATTAAAAGAAAAAATCGAACAAATTTTAGCAATAGCTTCTTAAAAAGGAGGACCAAATGAAAAGCGCAACAAACTTATCAGAACTGTTTGAAAAATTAGATGACCTGAAAACCGTATTTCGGTACGGAGAAAAACTAATTCCGGTTATTCAAGGTTTAGTTGACTTTATGAGAGACACCGTTCCCCTGTTAGAAAACATAAACTCTTCCATTTCAGAAAGCACGAGCAAAATTCCAAAAGCTACAAATCAAATTTCGAATGTTACCAGCGCAACTGAACTGGCAACTACAGAGATATTGGATATTATCGATATAATTTCCAACGATATTTCCACTGCCGAAACGGCGATAAGCTCGCTGATAAAAATTGAGAAAGAAAAAGTAGAAATTCTGTCCGTAATAAAAACATTAGTCGGTGGAAATGAGAAAGTTGATGCTTTGTTCGAACGTTACGAAAAGATTAATTATGTAAATCCAATTCTGGCTCCGCTTACCGAGCTCTTGGAAAAAACAAGAACGAATGTTTACAACATAACATTGTCTCTTCAAGTTCAAGATATTACCGCTCAGCAGCTTGCTTCGGTTAATCATCTTATTGAATCGGTTCAGGAAAGATTAACTTCTTTAGTAATAGATTTTGAAGTTACCAATGTAAGCGTGCTTGACTCGTCCGTTATTCAAGTTCCGCAAAACACCACTTTCGATCCGAATGCAAGATATTCAAAATCGGTAGATCAGCAAGACGCTGCCGATGAGTTAGTTAAAGATCATCATAACAGAACTTCACAAGACGAAATAGATAAGCTGTTTTCATAATATGAATAATCAATCAAACTATTCGATGCTCAACGATCCTGAAATGAAAGAGATCGTTGAAAGTTTTATCGTTGAGACGAAAGAGATTCTTGAAAATCTCGATACCGATCTCATGCAGCTCGAAAAAAGAGCCGACGATGCAGATCTGCTTAACCAGGTTTTTCGCTCCTTCCATACCATTAAAGGAACTTCGGGATTTTTGGGTCTGGATAATCTTACCAAAGTTACCCACAAGTGCGAAGATATTCTGAATAAACTTCGCAAAGGAGAAGTGAAATTAAATTCAAGAATTATGGATGGGATCTTAATGGCGTTTGACAATATCAAAGCGCTTGTTGCCGATATTGCCGGAGAACAAAAAGCGGAGGTTCCGGTGGAGGCAACGATCAACGTTCTTGTGCAAATTCTTCAGCAGATGGAAAAGGAAAAAGCTGAATCTATTTCTGCTGAGAAGAAACCTGAAGAAGAGAGCAATTATGAATTTTCAGCAGAAGAACTTAAGCTGATTGCCGAACTTCAAGATGATGACGATGAGCATCCGGCGGAAGAATTGGTTGTTGAAAAAGCTGATGAAACACCAAAGGACATAGCAGAATTAGAAACTGCCGCTCCAAATAAAACGGTAGAACCGGAATCCAAACCGGCGGTACAATCCGGTAGTCAAGCCGCCTTAGCCAATGCCGCAATTAAAAAAAGCGAAGATACAATCCGCGTTGATATTAAACGGCTTGATGAGCTTCTTAATATTGTATCGGAATTAGTTCTTGGAAGAAACCGATTAACCCAAGTAAACTCCGAAGCGTTATTGGAATATAGCGGAACCAAACTTTCTCGCGATCTTTCGGAAGCAGTTAAACTTATTGATATTATGACGAACGAACTTCAACTTGTTGTAATGAAAACAAGAATGGTTAAGATCGGTAAAGTCTTTAACCGCTATCCGCGCGTTGTTCGTGACTTATCCAAAGAAGCGAAAAAACTAATAAATCTTAATATGTTCGGTGAAGATACCGAGCTTGATAAGACACTGATCGAAGAAATTAACGACCCGCTGATTCATCTTATCCGCAATTCGGTGGATCATGGAATAGAATTGCCTGAGATTAGAAAAGCCGCCGGAAAAAGTGAAACGGGAAATATTAATTTATCAGCCGAACAAGACGGCAACAACATTATCATTTCAATTGAAGACGACGGAAAAGGAATTGATCCCGAAGCAATTAAAGAAAAAGCCGTAAGCAAAGGAATGCTTTCAAAAGAAAAAGCAAAAGAACTTTCAAAACAAGAAATGTTCAACCTAATCTTTCTACCGGGATTTTCAACCGCGGAAAAAGTTACCAACATCTCCGGCAGAGGCGTTGGTATGGATGTGGTTAAAACGAATGTTGCAAAACTTCGCGGAATTATTAATGTTGAATCGACCGTTGGCAAAGGAACAAAAATTACGATCAAACTTCCGCTGACGCTTGCAATTATTCAAGGGATGATAGTTAAAGTTCATAATGACCAGCTCGTCGTTCCGCTCAGCTCGGTTGTTGAAGTTGTGCGTGTGAATGTTAAAGACATTAACACCATCAATCAGAATGAAGTTATCAGGATTCGCGATAGCGTTATTTCGCTTATCGATGTGAACGAATTGGTTTTTCATAGTAACGGTCGTACAAAAGATTCAGACTGGCAGTATATTGTAGTTGTCGGTGTAGCTGAAAAACGGTTTGGACTTAAAGTCGATCGACTCGTCGGACAAAAAGAAGTAGTTATTAAATCGTTGGGAAGTTATCTCGGCACAATCGAAGGAATTGCAGGCTCAACAATTATGGGAGACGGAACGATTGTAATGATCCTCGATATCAATGAGCTCGTCAACAAGCACTCCGGTTTAGTAGATGTCTAAAATAAAAGTGCTCATCGTTGATGACTCAGCCTTTATGCGCAAATCCATTTCTATTATGGTTGAAAGCGATAAAGATATTGAAGTTATTGCCACTGCACGGGATGGCGAAGAAGGATATAATTTGGCTAAAACGTTAAAGCCGGACATTATTACGCTTGATATCGAAATGCCGAAAATGGATGGACTGACAGCGTTAAAAAAAATCATGAAAGACTGTCCTACCTCTGTTTTAATGGTTAGTTCTTTAACAAGTGAAGGGGCTGAAGCTACCCTAAAAGCTTTAGAGTATGGTGCAGTTGATTTTATTCCCAAAGAACTCTCTTACGTTAATGTTAATATCATTAAGGTGAAAGAGGACCTAATTAGAAAAATAAAAGAAATTGTTAGACATAAACTATTAAAAGAAGGGCTCATTCGTTTAAGAAGAATTAAAAACGATGACGCTTCTCCCGCCTCAACTACCGTAACTATAAATAAGGTTATTCCGAAGATGGGTTTTAGAGCCATCGTTCTTGGAGTTTCTACCGGCGGTCCGCTTTCGTTACAAAAAGTTATACCAAAGCTTTCAAAAAAGATTAATGTTCCAATGTTCATAGTTCAGCATATGCCGCCGAAGTTTACCAAATCTTTGGCTGACAGATTAAATGGTATGAGTGAAGTTGAAGTAAAAGAAGCTGAAGCAAACGAACCTGTCCGGAACAATGTAGTATATTTTGCGCCCGGAGGATTTCATCTTGGAGTGAAAAAAAATAGTATGGGACAAATTGTTATTGACATTTCCGAATTTCCCAACACTACCTTGCATCGTCCATCGGTTGATGTTATGATGGAATCGGTGATAAATGCTTACGGAAAACATACTCTTGGCATTATTATGACCGGCATGGGAAAAGACGGACTGGAAGGAATTAAAATGTTAAAAAATTTGGGCGGATATTGTATCGCTCAAAATGCGGAAAGTTGTATTGTGTACGGTATGCCTAAAGCGGTTGTTGATTACGGCTGTGCAGATATCATTTCCCCGCTTGAAAAAATTGCTGATGAAATAAACAAGGTGATGATAAGATGAAAGACAATTTTAAAGAACCCGTTTTTAGAGAGATTAGTTTTGATGCCGGAATCAAAAGCGGCAATGTGATTAAATCTGCAAAAGCCAATATCATCGGGAAAACTAAAATATCGGTAGAAGAAGACGGACGCGATAGTGTTAAGGTGATCCTTAAAAAAGATCAGGAGGATACCATTAAAGAAATTAAGTTTCTCTGCTCTTGCGGACAAACAAAGACCATCGTGCTCGATTATTCCGAGTAACGTAACTCGTTTTTATATAAATAAGAGTTTTTTTCTTCGCTTCTCAGCTAAACTTAAGAAGGTGTAAATCAGCCATTTATTTCAAGTAGAAAGGGAACTAAGGTTAAATAGAAAATTTTTTGTCATGCAACTTTCCTTAAAAAATTCTTTCCAATACTTACTCCCAAACAATATAATGTAATTCCCCCCTTTCCCCTCGCCCCTTTCCCCTCGCCCGTTTCCCCTTCGTCCCGTTTCCCCTCGCCCCCTTTCCCCTCGCCCCCTTTCCCTTCACTGTCCAATAACTTACTATTGGTTAAAATTAGCCAGAGGCAATTTGTAATAGGGGATAATAGCTTCAAAAACCACTTAATTATTATGGCATTTATTTTGTTTATCTGATTTCAAAAATCAAGAGAAAACAATGCCCGTATCTGTAATAAAACAACTTGAAACTTTCGCCGACTTCTGCGTTGAGAAGAATAAGGTGATAAGCAAAAACATTGCAAACAGCGGAACTGCAAACTATCGCCGTGAAGACATCGTTTTTAAAAATGTTCTTTCGGAAACAATGTCGACCTCTTTAAAAGGAACCGAAAACGGACACTTTGGCGCTCAAGTTAGTTCAAGCCGGGAAAACAATTTTGAAAAAGTATTTGACAACAACAGCGAGGTTAATCCGGGCGAGAACAATGTAGATGTTGATAAAGAAATGGCAGAGCTTGCTGAAAACACTTTGAGGTTCAAATTCGTATCAAAAAAGCTGGGAAACTATTACAAAAATATTCAAGAAGTTATTAAAGGAAGCAGATGAAAATTGGCGGCAACTTCCCCGGATTTGATATAAGCGCTAAAGGATTAAGCATCCAAAGAAAAAAGATGAATCTTATTTCCGAAAATATAGCCAACGCAAACACTATCAGCGCTGAAGATAATCAACCGTACAAAAGAAAATCTTTAGAGGTGAAACAATCGCAGGGCATCTTTTCAAATGCGGCTGCCGATCAAGTTCAGACAATTCCGCTTTTTACTTCGAACGGAAATCATATCAGTGGAAGCGCTCCATCCGGGTTTAACAGCACCGGCGGCGGCGCAAATCAGATTGAGAAAGAAATTATTGATGATACTCCGGGCGACAAAATTTATCAGCCGGAAAGTCCTAACGCAGATAAAGATGGTTATGTACAACTTTCAAACGTAAATATTATTACCGAAATGACCGATATGATCGTAGCGACAAGAAGTTACGAAGCAAATTTAACCGCATTCAATTCATCAAAACAAATGGCAAAAGATACGTTGGAGATATAATATGAAAATTTCTGCAAATGCAATCGGCAATTATTCCCCGGTCTATAAATCAAAACCGGTGCAGGAACAAAAACCGGCAGAGAATGTTTCCGCTGCCCGCCTTCGTACGCAAGTAACAAACAATACTGCAGAGCTTACGACTGTTGAGAAAGAATTTTTTGCGGCTCTTTACCCGCAAGAAAAATCACAAGTTATGGATTATCATTTCTATCAAAAAAACGGACAAATGTCCGGTGTAAAAATCGGTTCTATATTTGATAAACGAGGTTAATATGCAAATTGAATCAATAAGCAGCGCTTTACCTAATCTTTTAAGACCTGCCGCGGCTGAAAAGAAAACCGGCGTTGAATTTGAAAATGTTTTTTCGGATTTCATCGGAGAAGTGAACAAATCCCAGCTCGATGCAAATCAACTTACCGAAGATTTTCTCGGCGGTAACGGCGTTGAACTGCACGAAGTGATGATCGCCGGCGAAAAAGCAAAAACCAGTTTTGATCTTTTAATGGAAATACGGAACAAAGCAATTGATATGTATAAAGAATTATCCAGAATGTCTGCGTAACCAATATGAATAATAACTTTCTCGACCAAATAATGGGGGTGTTCAACAAGCTGACAATTCAGCAGAGGCTTATCATTGGCGGAGCAACTGTTGGAACGTTTGCGCTGATCATTGTTTTGATCTTCTTTTTGAACGAGCCGGTTTATACAACACTTTACTCTAACCTGGCGGAAGAAGATGCTTCCAAAGTAATTGATGAGTTGACTGCGCAAAAAATTCCTTTCGTAATAGAAGATAACGGCAAATCGATAAAAGTTCCGAAGGAAAAAGTTTATGAAACCAGACTTACTCTTGCCGGAAAAGGAATTCCGAATTCGGGAATAATCGGATATGAAATATTCGATAAAAGTACAATGGGTATGTCGGAGTTCATGCAAAAACTTAATTATAAAAGAGCGCTTGAAGGTGAACTTGTAAAAACAATTATGGGACAGGACGGCGTTGAAGCCGCAAAAGTACTTATCGTTCTTCCGCCAAAATCCATTTTCAAAGATGAAGAAAAACTCCCCACGGCTTCTGTTGTTCTGAAATTAAAGAACAACTTTACTCTTTCAAAAACCAACATTGCGGCGGTTGTAAATTTAGTTTCGAGTAGTGTTGAAGGGCTTCTTCCGAACAAGATCACTTTGTTGGATACACGCGGAAGACTCCTCTCAAAAGAAACGGATGAAAATCCCCTTGCGGTTTCCAGCAGCAAACAATACGAGATAAAGCAGCAAGTTGAAAATTATCTTGTGCAAAAAGCGCAAGGAATGCTCGATAATGTTTTGGGATACGGCAACGCGATGGTTCAGGTTAATGCGGAAATAAATTTTGACCAGGTTGAAAAAACGATGGAAACGTATGATCCCGAATCTCAAGTAGCAGTAAGTGAGCAGACTATCAAAACAGAGAACAACGGAAGAAACCTAAGCGATTCTTCCGCTCAAACAAATCAGAACAGTACAACCAATTATGAAATAAGTAAAACGATTCAACGTGTAGTTGAAGGATCGGGAAATATTAAACGGATGAGCGTTGCCGCTGTTATTAACGATGTTCAAAAAGAAGTTAAAAAAGGGGACAAAGTGCAAATCGTTAATGAGCCGCAAAGTCCTACTCAGATGAAAAAACTTGAAGAGATCATTAAGAATGCTATCGGCTATGATGTAAATAGACAAGACCAGCTTTCCGTGGTTAACATTAATTTTCAACCAAAAACCTTTGATGATGTACAGGTAGAAAAAAGTTCTTTCTTTGATAATCCTGAAAAGTGGATCAACGTCCTTTTTGTGCTGGGTGGAATTATCGCATCACTTTTCATCTTGAAAGGATTAATGCAAAGACTGAAAAACGAAAAAATTATAATCGGCACCATTAATCAAGGCAACCTGGCATTCGATACCGGCAGAGGAGGTCAGACACTTTTCCAGAGTGAAGAGCCCAAAGCGATTCCCTCTCTGAAAAAAAGAATTCTTCCGGTAGGTGATATCGAGGATGATATTTCAGATGACGCGCTTAAGAAAAAATCTCAGCAAGAAAAAATAACGAACTATGTTTCTAAAAATCCTATTGATGCAGCAAAACTAATAAACGCATGGTTACACGAAGATGAGCTCTAAAGAAAAATTACCGGTAAAAGATCCGCGGGCAGGCAAAAATATTTCCGGCGTTCAAAAAGCGGCGCTCTTGATGATCGCATTTAATGTCGACACGGCTTCCGAAGTGATTAAACATCTCGACCCATCCGACATTGAACTGATCTCAACGGAAATTTCGAAAGTGCGCAACATTCCATCGCAAATTGTTGAGATGGTGATGGAAGAATATTACAACATGGTTGTCGCCCGCGAATATGTTTTAGAAGGTGGAATTGAATTTGCACGTGCGGTGTTGGAGAAATCTTTCGGCATAAGCAAAGCGATGGAAATAATTGAAAAAGTTAAAAATCTTACCACGCTGAAAGGTTTTGATGTCTTGAAAAAGGCAGACTCTTCTCAGCTTGTTAATTTTTTAAGCAAAGAGCACCCGCAAACAATCGCGTTAATACTGGCGCACCTTAATCCTGAACACACGGCAAAAGCATTGCAGGAATTGCCCGATAACCTTCGGCATGATGTGGTATTTAGAATTGCTACACTCGGGAAAATTTCTCCGCAAACGCTAAAGCAAATTGAAAAAGTTGTTGATGAAATGGCAGGGCTTTCGATGGGACAATCGCTTAGTAAAATTGGAGGAACAAAAAATCTCGCTTCCGTACTGAACAGAACTGCCGTAAGTCTCAGCAAAGATATCATGCAAAAGCTGGAAGAAAAGGATCCGGACGTTGCGCTTGAAGTAAAAAGATTAATGTTCTTGTTTGATGATATCGTAAACATTCAGGACAAAGACATTCAAAAAATTCTTAGAGTTGTTGATAGAAAAGACCTCGCGCTCTCTCTTAAAATTGTTGATGAAAAACTGAAGAATAAATTTTTCCTTAACATGTCCGAACGCGCATCCGATCTTTTAAAAGAAGAACTGCAATACATGGGCATGGTTAAACTAAAAGAAGTTGAGTCTGCTCAGGCAAAAATAATTGATGCCGTTAAACTGTTAGAAGAAGAAGGTGAAATTTCACTTAACCTCCGCGGTAACAAGGAAGAAGTTTATGTCTAACGTTCTTCAATTAAATGTAAAACCGAAGAAACTAAACTTCACAATAAAGAATGCTTCATATGAAGAAATGTTGGATGTCTCTAACAAGGAAAACTCCTTAGAAGCACAATTGATGAAAAAATATGAGCTGGGATTTTCCGACGGACGCGATCAGATGAGAAAAGAGTTGGAGCAGAATTATCAGCACAAACTCTTTGAGCAGAAAAAAATGCTGCAAGAAGTCGTTGCTACAATCGACAAGAAGATCGTTGACTATGACCGGCAGTTTGAATTGATGGTGCTCAACCTTGCTTTCCTGGTTTCCGAAAAGATCATCAAACGTGAAATAGAAAACAAATCTATTATCGACGATAATTTAAAGTTTGCTTTGAAAAAAGTTCTTGGCGCAAACAAGGTAATCATAAAACTTAATCAAAAAGATCTTGAGCATCTTAGAACTAATAGTGAAGGAATGTTTAACGATGACATTTTTTCAAAAATTACTTTTGAACCCGACGAACGCATCGAACGAGGCGGATGTTTGGTTGAAACCGAAATCGGAAATGTTGAGTCACGGATCAACACACAGTTAGCTGAACTAAAAAAACAACTTGAACTCACACTTTTTAATTCGAATAACGGATGAACATAGCAGAAAATTTCATACGGAAATACAAACGAGTTATCGATGAAGCCGAACTTGTAAAAGTAAACGGCAAAGTAACCGACGTGGTCGGACTTATCATCATTTCAGTTGGACCAAACGTCTCGCTCGGCGAAGTTTGCTTTGTTGTTGATACTGACGGAAATGAAGTATGCAAGTCCGAAGTCGTTGGTTTTAAAGATGGAAAGGTTCTCTCGATTGCACTCGGTGAAGTTCACCGAATATCTCCTTCATGCGAGATTATTGCTTCGGGCAAAAACTTTACAATTGGAGTTGGAGAACAACTATTAGGTCGTGTAATAGACGGACTGGGAAACCCGATTGACGGAAAAGGAGAAATTTTTCACGAAACTGAATTCAGCATTTACCGCGAACCGCCAAATCCGTTAACAAGAAAAAGAATTATAACGCCGCTGCAAACCGGAGTCCGCTCGATCGACGGTTTATTAACAATTGGAAAAGGACAGCGCGTTGGAATCTTCGCCGGTTCCGGTGTTGGCAAAAGTGTAACGCTCGGAATGATCGCCCGAAATACCAACGCCGACATTAACGTTATAGCGCTTATCGGTGAACGCGGAAGAGAAGTAAGAGAATTTATTGAAAAAGATTTAGGCGAAGAAGGTTTAAAAAGATCGGTTGTTATTGTAGCTACAAGCGATAAATCAGCTCTCGTAAGAATGAAAGGCGCTTTTATCGGAACAACAATCGCAGAATATTTCCGCGAAAAAGGAAAAGATGTTGTGCTGATGATGGATTCAGTTACAAGGTTTGCAATGGCTCAGAGAGAAATCGGTTTAGCAGTCGGCGAACCTCCGACAACAAAAGGTTACACGCCATCGGTATTTGCAATTCTTCCAAAACTTCTTGAACGCGCCGGAACAACAGATAACGGTTCGATCACCGGACTTTATACGGTGCTGGTTGATGGCGATGATATGAACGAACCCATCGTTGATGCGGTTCGATCAATCTTAGACGGACACATAGTACTTTCACGGAAATTAGCAAACCGGGGACAATATCCTGCAGTCGATCCGCTGCAAAGTGTTTCTCGTGTAATGCCGGATATTGTAACTCAAGATCATCGTGAAAGAGCAACTTCGTTCAGTGAAATTTTAGCAACATATAAAGAAGCGGAAGATTTGATAAACATCGGCGCTTACGTGCGAGGAAGCAATCCGCAGATCGATCACGCACTTTCAAAAATAAATTCGTTAAGAAGTTTTCTTAAACAGGATATGAATGAAAAAGCTTTTTACGGAGAGACCGTAGCGCGGTTGAACTCTATTGTAGAAAAACCATTATAAAAAGATGCCAAAATTTATTTACAAATTTGATACGATCCGCAAAGTAAAAGAGTCACTTGAAAAAAAAGTGCAAAAGGAAGTTGCGGAAATCGATTTATCCATAGAGAAATACAAAAAAATTCTTCAAAAGTTATCGGATGAAGAAAAAGAACAGAGTTCAAAATTCACCACGAACATAAAAATAGTGGAAATCAAGGAACGTCAGGCGTACCTCGTTTCATTAAAAAAGAAAATAGAAAATGTTCAACTACAGATTAGCGCCCTTTATTTACAGCGCGAAAAGAAGATCCAGGAACTGATACAGAAAAGCAAAGAACATAAAATATTCGATTCGCTCGAAGATGTTTACCGTGAGCAATTCGATGAAGAAGAAAAAAGAGTTGAGATGGTACAAGTTAACGAAACAGCTACACAACGATTTGTAAGAGAAATGAAGTGAAGAATACAATTATTTATATCGTCACCTTTATTCAGGCATTTATCCTGATCACCGTCGCATTTGTCTTTTTAAATTCTTATTTCGTGGATATCTTTCATTTCAACTTAGCGCTGGTAAAAGATTTGCCGAAGAAAAAGATCACAAAGATGACTCCGCTTGACAGCACGATTGTGAAAGAATTGAGAACCACGCTGCTTGATAGTTTGAAATCTTTTAACAAACAGAATAATCTTGCACCGCTTGCGCATCGCGTAGTAAACGATTCGCTTATCATTGACAGCCTCCACAAATATATTTCACAGATCGTTAAAGATGTAAAACCGGTTCCCGAAAAATTGGAAAAAGACAAAAAGAAGATTGCAGCCGATTCAACTTCAACTGCATCTCTTGCCGCAAAAACACAACCCATCAAACCGGACAGCGCTTACTTAAGCTGGAAAAAACAGACCGCCGCTCTCTACGAATTGATGGAGCCGAAAAAAGCAGCTAAAATAATTCAGAATTTCTCCGATAATATTGCCAGAGACATTTTATATACGATGAAAAAGAAGAAAGCTGCGGAAATATTGGCTCAATTAAACCCGGAAACTGCAAATAGAATTACGAAGGCACAATAATGTTTTTTAATCCACTTTTCATGCAATCCATATCTGAAACAGGAATACAAACTGCAAATACAAACAATAAACTGGGCAACTCAAAATATTTATTTTCGGATATCATTAAAGTATTTAATGAGTCCGACCCGACAACAGCAAGCGCAGTTTTACCTGAAAGTACAAGCGTAAGTTCTGCACCGGAAATCTTTTCATTCCAATCACCCGATATGAGTAGTGGAATAAAATATCAAGACAAGAAAGGTGTGGAAGGCAACAAAGACCAAAGCATATTTGAGCTGATTAGCTCAATTCTTTTAGCGAATACTACTCCCGTTGAATCTTTACAAAAAGAAAACGGATTGCAGAAATTGCCGGATGCAATTTCTGATGGGACATCTGTTCTTTCGCCGGATTCAAAAGAATTTGTGGTACAATCTGAAAGCCTTTCAAATCTGCTTACTCAAATTTTATCCGCGGCGCAAACAACAAAGTTTAGCGCAACAAAGGAAATGCTATCCACCGAATCGCTTCCAGGTGAAGAGAGTAACCTTGAAGGTATAATTTCTGATTTGATGAAAAAATTGGTGACTGATGGCGAGGCTGTAATTCAACTTGAAAACGCCGGCCAAAATATCCAGTTTAAGATTTCAAAAATTGATGAAACAAATAACGGAAATAGCAATACAGATGCTGCAATTGCGGCTCAACTTCCAACAACCGGTTCCATTACGGATGTTGTTAACCCAATAAATGTAACTACAAAAACAAATGAACCGGATCAAACTTCATTGAAAGAAGTTGTTAAAGGAACTCCGAACGAAGCCGGTGTAATGGGTGAAACCGCAAAACAAAAAGGTTTAAAAAAAGCTGGTTCCGCTGCAAGAAAAGTAAAATCAAACCCGGAACAAATTAAGAATAGTCCAAGCAAACCGGTAATGCAGTCACGCAACATCGATTCTGAAATTGACAAACTTATTTTGCAAGCAACTGAATCTGAAGTTGGACAGCCGTTAGTTGATGCTAACGAAACCACACCGAATTCAAAATTTAATGTTGCTGCTTTGCCTGTAAGCGGTGAAAAATTAACGGTTATCGATAGCGAAGTCTCCGAAACCACACCGGAAATAAAATCAACGGCCACTCCAATTCAGTTACCACAAGTTGAGACGAAATCAAATAATGTGGCATCATCTTCAAATAATTTCACAGAAACTTCAGCACAACCGGTTGCAGAAGTATTAAAGGAAGGAACTGAATCGATCGCATCTGAACTGCGGTTAAGCAAATCAGAGATTCCATTGGATAAAGCCGAAATACAATCGGGTAAAATTGCAGCGGATTCGAGCACTCCCGAAGTGCCAATGAATAAAATTGAAGTGGAAATTAGTAAAGCTGAAACGCAATTAAACAAAACTGCAATCAATGCAGATAAAACTGAAATTCAATCTGGTGACATTAAAGTTCAGTCGAATAAAACAGAAGTTCAAGCAAGTAAAACAGAAGTTATTTATAACAAATCAGAAGTACAGTCCAACAAACCTGAAGTACAATCCGGTAAAGCGGTAACACAGCCAAGCGAAACCGAAATACCTTCAAACAACGTTGAAGCGCAGACGAACAATACGGAAGTTAAAGCAAGCAAAACAGAAATTGCTTCAACCAAAATTGAAGTGCAGCCGAATAAACCTGAAGTACAATCCGGCAAAGCGGTAGCACAGCCAAGCGAAACCGAAATACCTTCAAATAAAGTTGAAGCGCAGACGAACAATACGGAAGTTAAAGCAAGCAAAACGGAAATTGCTTCAATCAAAACTGAATTGCAATCGGACAAACCGGAAGTACAATCCGGCAAAGCGGTAGCACAGCCAAGCGAAACCGAAATACCTTCAAACAAAGTTGAAGAACAGACAAACAATACGGAAGTTAAAGCAAGTAAAACAGAAATTGCTTCAAACAAAACTGAATTGCAACCGGACAAATCTGAAGCGCAAGCGAGTAAATCTGCAATGCAATCTGAGAAAGCAGAAAATCCTTCGGCGAAAGTAGAATTGCAGCAAAGCGGACTTGAAGCGAAAGCAAGTAAAACGGAAGTTTCTTTGAACAAAGTTGAAGCACAATCGAACACACCTGAAGTTCAAGCAAACAAACCTGAAGTACAATCCGGTAAAACAGAAATACAATCGGGTGAAACCAAAATTCCTTTAAACAAAGTTGAAACGAAGCCAAATAAATCTGAGGGACAAGCAAGCAAAGCGGAAGCGCAGCCAAGCAAAATAGAAGTACAGATAGACCGGAACTATGATAAGCTAACCAAATCAGAAGCAAAGTCAATTAAAACCGCACAGCTTTCAGTTACAAGTGATTTAAAAGCAGATTCACAACAGTTCCCGGTTGACGGTGAAAAAGTAACATCGGAATCGCAAATAAATAAGGTTGTAAACAGTAAACTGAATTTAAATTCAGAACGTTTAATTCATGCATTGGAAGTTAACTCCTTAACCACAACTTCTGCGAAAAATTTAAGTGGCTACAAAATTGTAATGCAGGTTAGCGAGAAAGAGGCACAACAAACATCAGCTAAAAACGTAAACAACTCAGAAGTTATTAAAACTGATACAACTCCCCGCGCTCCGCAGATAATTTTTTCCAAAGAAGTGATGACGGATGAAATAAAGAATTTAGCTGCCAATCAATCAGTTACCTCATCAAAAGCAGATGCAAAGATTAATTTTTCAAAACAACCTTTCCCCCAAAATTTATTTGTAAATTCAGATTATACCGCTGATGTACAAAAGCTGAATATTTCGGGAGATCAAAACAAAGTTGAAGCCGCTGACATAAATTTGTTGAATCGTTTAGCTCTTACGAATACAAAACTTGCTGCAGTTTCTAAACCTGATAGTGATGTTAAAGTGGCGGACAATCCGCTTGAAAAAGTTTCAACTCCATTGCTCAAGCAAGTTGTGGCAGAAACAAAACATGCAACGCCGGATCAAGGCGAAATAAATACCTCAAACGAACTCATAAGCAAAACGACAGAGAACTCAATTAGTAATAAACCGGTTAGTGTAGAAGTTAGAAAAGAAATGGTTGTGCAAAAATTGGTTGACACGCCGGCACAACAAGGGAACGATGAGACGAAGCAAACCGAGCAGCAAGTTTTCAATCAATCTTCAAAACCCGTTGTTAAACAAGCAATCGAAACCTCAAACGCGGCTCCGGTATTGAATGAACTTTTGAACGTGAAAAGCAAGCCGGAAAATGAATCAAAAAAGAATTCTTACGAAGTTCAAAAAGTATCTGCACAGAACGAAACTGAAAAACCGGTCGTTAAAACCGTAATGACGAATAATGAATTTGGCGCTGATACAAAAGGTCAACAAGCTTCTTCTACCGAAGTGAATACGGCGAAAGAAGTTAAACACGAGGCAGCAAAATCCGGATCCGAAGTTGAAGAAACTAAACCGGCTGAGACACAACAGAGCGTTTCGACTAATCATCAAGCGCATGAAATGAAAAACTCTTCTCCGAAAGAAAAAATAGCTTCAACAAATTTTCCGTTACCGGAAACAGAAAAAACCATTAAATCCTTTGAGCTGAGTAAAGAGATTTCAAAGATTATCGAAAGCGGAACTTCACAGAAAGTTGTGTTAAGACTTCTACCTGAGGCTCTCGGTAAAGTAAAACTTACGCTTGAAGTTGGCGGAGAAGTAATTCATGCTAAAGCTGAAGTTGAAAATGAATCGGTAAGACAAATCATCCAAACCAACACCG
The DNA here is from genome assembly GCA_030693705.1 of Ignavibacteria bacterium. Taxonomy (GTDB): domain Bacteria; phylum Bacteroidota; class Ignavibacteria; order Ignavibacteriales; family Ignavibacteriaceae; genus UBA1563. The sequence goes on from JAUYAB010000100.1 coordinate 81,263, forward strand.
AAGCGCTTAAACAAACGCTTTCACAAAACGGTTTGCAGCTTGCTTCGTTTAATGTTTCGCTCGCCGGGTCGGATGAAAAACACCAGAAAGCGCATGGACAGAAAAAACGGTCGAACACTTTTTCTAACAAATCGAAAATTGAGAAACAAGTTCTTCCCGAAGCGACGAGAACATTAGGCTACAACACATACGAGTATTTGGCATAGGAGTTTATTATGGTTGATGGAATAGGAACAACAACAGCACAGAATACAACAGCGGTAAAAGGAAAATCGCAGCTCGGTAAAGATGATTTCTTAAAGTTGATGATGGCTCAAATGAAATATCAGGACCCGATGAATCCGATGGATGGTACTGCTTTTTCCGCACAGCTTGCACAGTTTAGTTCGCTGGAACAACTCACGAACATCAATACCTCTTTAACGCAAAGTATTAATGCAAATTTGATGCTTGCCGAATCGGTTAACAATACCATGTCAGCAACATTGATCGGCAAAGAGGTAAAACTTAACAACACAACAATTCAAAAGAACGGGCAAGAGGCTGCAAACATTGGTTATACGCTTCCCGGTGATGCGGTATCGGTTAAAGTTTCTATTTACAATGAAGCAGGTGTTCTTGTAAAAACATTTGAAGATGCATCGACTGATAAAGGCGATAATAAACTTTCCTGGGATTTTACCGATAATCAAGGTAACACATTACCTGACGGTAATTATACTTTTAATGTTGAAGCAGACGGCGCAAATGGAAATCAGATGGATGTAACGCATTTTCTTTATGGTCAAATTAGCGGCGTAAAATTTACTACCGAAGGGACTAAACTTTTGGTAAATAACTCCGAATATTTATTATCGGATATTTTAGAAATTGTAAACCCTGAATAAGAAAGAGGTTTTAAAAAATGGTTGAGATGAATGGTATAAGAGTTCCTTTTATTCCGATCGAGCAGGTTGGGAACCAGGTAAGCATTAACCCGCAATCTCCATCGATCAGTTTTGATTCTGTTTTTCAGCAAGAACTTGAAAAGATAAAATTTTCTAACCACGCATTAAAAAGATTAGAAAACAGAAACATTCAACTTGGTGATGCAGACATAAGCAAAATTCAATCCGCTGTTGAGCGGGCTGAATTAAAAGGCTCAAAAGATTCTTTAGTAATGATGGAAGACACGGCGTACATTGTTAATATTCCAAACAGAACGGTAGTTACGGCAATGGCTTTAGGTTCTTCCAACGAGAATATCTTTACAAATATAGACAGTGTGGTTTTCGTATAAAATAATTAATTCATAACAAACAGAGCGGGACCTTTTAAGGACGCTCAGATCCGGCTGACTGACTGATGCCGGGTCAAAACTTAACTTAAATAAACCTTAGGAGGTTTTATGGCACTACTTAATTCTCTTTTCGCAGGTGTTTCCGGTTTACGTAATCATCAATCAATGATGGATGTTATCGGGAACAACATAGCTAACGTTAACACAATCGGATTCAAAGGTTCGCGTGTTACCTTTAGCGATACATTTAATCAATTCATCAAAGCCGGCACAAATCCTACCGATACTTCAGGCGGAACAAACACTTATCAAGTTGGTTTAGGCATGAAAGTCAATTCCATCGATAGAAACTGGAGCCAGGGTACTTTTGAAAGAACCGGTATCACCACTGATTTAGCGCTTCAAGGCAGCGGACTTTTTGTTTTGAAAAGCAACGGTGAAAATTTTTACTCACGCGCAGGCGGATTCGTTTTTGACGCAGATGGAAAATTAGTAAGCCCGCAGAACGGCGCTATTGTTCAAGGTAAAGTTGCCAGCGAAGACGGCGTTATTCCTCCCGGAAATAATTTGCAAGATATTATGATCGATACAAATTTGAAGCTTCCGGCAGTTGCTACCAACTTAATTAAATGGGGCGGAAACCTTAAAAGCAGTTCCGCATTAACAAGAACTGAAAGTGTTGTTGAAAGGGGAAATATTAATTCTGCGCTCGCCGGTCCTTTTACTAATGAAACCACTATCTATAATGAATTCGGTGCCAAGTTTACGTATAAACAAACCTTTACTAAAACAGCCAACCCGGATGAATACGATGTTTCCTGGGAAGTTTTTGATACCGCTGTTCCTCCTGTTTCTGTACAAACAGGCAGCCTTGGCACACCTGTTACCTTTGTTGATGACGGAAAAGGTGACTTCAAAATGGATGCAGCCTCAAAAGCTTTATTCGACGGAGTTAATAACCGTGTACAAATAACCGGCAGCAATCTTGATTTTAATTATGATCCGACTGAAGTTTCTCAAAATTCCGCAAGCGCAACATTATCAATCTCGGCAGATGGAAATCGTATTGCAAACGTTGTAAGCGGAGCAGTTTCTATTTTTGATTCCTTAGGCAATTCTCATCAAGTTACCTTAACATTTACAAAATTAGGAAATAATCAATGGTCATGGACGGCAGGCGTTCCAAGCACCAGTACAGATGATGGAAAAGCAGTTTCTGCTACCGGAACAATAACATTTGATGCTGATGGTACCTTAGACCCGGCAAACATTTCGCCAAATAATCCGCAATTAACTTTTAACCCGGATGGAAAAGCAAACCCGGTTGTTCTTGATCTCAATTTCGGACAAGCGTTCGGCGGAGTTACACAAACATCTGCAAGTTCGGTTGTTTCCGCGTTAAGCCAAAACGGTTCAGCTTCCGCATCATTATCAAACATGAATATCGACCAATACGGAAATATCGTTGGTATCTTTTCAAACGGAAATTCAAGAACCTTAGCGCAAGTAATGGTTGCAACCTTTACAAACTTAAATGGTTTGATAAGCAAAGGAGATAACTTGTTTACAGCGTATGCAAATTCAGGAACTCCGAGGATCGGAAGTCTTGGTGAAGAAACCGGTACAACAGTTCAATCCGGCGCTTTGGAACAATCAAACGTAGATCTTTCCGAAGAATTTACAAAGATGATCGTTTCGCAAAGAGGTTTCCAGGCTAACGCAAGAGTAATAACAACAGCCGACGGTTTATTACAAGAAATAACAAACCTTATTAGATAAATTACTTAGCACAAAATAGTACTCCTTAAAGAGAGCCCTGCCTTTGGCGGGGCTTTTTTTTATCTCTCCCTGTTTCCCTCTCCTTGGACTTGTCCGCCCTCTGGCGGAAAGGAGAGGGACTAAGGATGAGGTCTTTTTTTTTCTACAAACAGTCCGATCCTACGGAATTGTAATTATTTACTCATGTTACGCAAATATGTAGGCCGATCCCGAAAGCTTTCGGGAACGACCAATGAGAACTAATAAAATAACGAATTGGAGTAAAACAGATAGGCGAAACAGAGTTTCGCCCTACAATTTTCGTCTTTTTGCGTAAGGTGAGTTACTAATTCATTCGACAAGTCTATAGGCTGAAGCATTCCGATAGTTTTCGGAATTGCTCAGCCTTTTTATTTTTACATTTGATTGCCGGGAAACATAAATTGTAAAAATGCAATGTGCAAAACAGTATTTCTAATTTTTATATGCTTGTTTCCATTTTCGGAATTCAAGAATCTTAAATTGTTGTGCGTATTTCCCTTTGTTGGTGGCATGTTTCTTAATTGCGGATGAGTGTTTCCTAAATGGTGGAGGTTGTTTCCTTTTGGGTGGAGGTTGTTTCCTTTTGAGTGGAGGTTGTTTCCTTTTGGGTGGTTGAAGAAACTTAAATCGGGATGCCCATTTCCTTTTTACGGATGCCCGTTTCCTTTTTGCGGATGCCCGTTTCCTTTTTACGGATGCTTGTTTCCTTTTTACGGATGCTTGTTTCTAAAAGAGAGAAGCCGCTTTCTTAATTGAAGCGGCTTCTTTCGTTTTGGTTATTTCTTCTGTCCGGTAAATTTTAAGCCGCTAAGTTGTTTAAATTGCGGACTTGAAGCGCCAAAGACGCTTTTTACATATTTCTTAACACCATCAACAATATCAACCAAACCCGTTTCGGGTTGGTAGAGAATATCATCTCTTTCTATCCTCAAATTACTTAAAGTTGTATTAGTATTTATTGCGGCGGTGTTTGCTGCTCTCATGTCTGCAAGCAAACTTGTTAATAATGCAGTAGTTAGTACCGTTTCGTTTGGAGCGTACCCGGTTTGTGCAGATAAAAGTTTGATTAGTTTATCCAGGTTTTCAATCCGGTTATCGAAGCCCATTTGGGAAGCTGAAATATTTTTGGGTGTATCTTCTGCGGAAACTGCCGGATCTGTGAGAGCGGAATCGTCTTTAGGGTTTGCCCGTTTTCCCTGGATTTTTCTTGCTATTGTTTTTGCGTTTTCAACAGAAGTTGCGGGAACGTCGCTTGAATCCAGAGCATTTATCACACGGGTGATAAGTTTGCTTAGCGGTTTAAAAAGAAGTTCTCTTGCGCCTATTGCATTTGACCAGTCGGTTTGGGCTGTATTAAGCGCCGTTGTTTTTGCGTTGGCTTCGGAGTGTAAGGAACGGAGCGCGGAAAGTTTGATTGAATCTTTGGCTGGATTGTAGCTTGCGCCGTAACCGGTGCAAAAGGAAATAAGGTCTTCAAAGTTTGCTACATTCTTTGCATGACCGGTTTCTTGAGATGCCATGAAAAATACTCCTATGAATGTGATAAAATAAAAGAACTTAATTGAACGGTAATAAAAAAATGTCAAATTAATTTTTTTCTGTAAATGAATGATCCTTAATAACCACGAAATAGACCTCTCCCTTAGTCCCTCTCCTTGGTAAGGAGAGGGAAACAGGGTGAGGTTGTTTTTACTTGAGCAGCATCATCTTCTTGGTGGAAGTATAATCGTTTGCGCGTAATTGGTAAACGTACATACCGCTTGCAAGTGATGAAGCATCAAACTGAACAGTGTATCTGCCCATTTCTTTCTGCTCGTTTACAAGTGTTTTTACTTCGTTACCGAGAATATCGAATATCTTTAAAGTAACACTTCCGCTCTTCGGCAATTGGTAAGTAATAGTTGTTGCCGGGTTAAAAGGGTTTGGATAGTTTTGTGCAAGAGCGTAATCTTTTATCTGTAGTTCATTTTTCAGATTGATTACTTTAAATCCTTTTTTGGCGATTATTTCATCTTCTACAAAGCTATTGTTAATTTGATAATTTGCTTCCCCGGTGTGGTCGGCTACTAATCTAAGTTTTACATTCATCGTACCTATAGCTTCCGTATTTACTTGATAGGCAAGACTATTATACTTCTGCAAAAAGTCTTTAGTATAGGTTACGTTATCAAATGTATTGATAATCTGATTAGTGGCAGCATCAATTAATTCAACTTTGAATTTTACGTTTTCTCCGTTTTGCAAAGCTTGAGTGGCTAATGCCGAATCGGTTACACCATATTCTACACTATAAGTAAAATCTGAGTTTTCATTCAACTCAAAAGGTTCGCTTTCAACCAATGTATTGAACACATCTTTTGAGGGGATGGTGAGTGTATCGCTGAGTTTTTTAAAGCGTATTTTTTCACTATTAACCTCGATGTCCCCCAGCATAAAGGAAAACTCGCCGTCACCTTTCATTACTATCCCTGCTCTTCCGCTGGCAATATTGCTGTTTGTGTTTTCTTTACTCAAAGAATAGTAGGAGGCAAGAGAGTTGGACTGAGTTAGCGGATAGGGAAGCCCGCCGTTATAAAACGTCATCGCATACATGGCGTTGGCGCTGCTGCCGTTGGAAAGCTGCATTGCATTCCCTTGTAAACCCGTAAGAGTTTTAATATATAAGTAGGATAAATGGCTGTCAACAATTTTGAATGATGATCCGCTTCCATCACTCCACCCTATAAAATATGCAGTATAATTGTCTGTTCTGTTTATTGAGGGGGATGCAACATAATTGCCGAACGTCCAGAACTGATACAAGTTTTCCGGGTCTCTAAAAACAACCCGCTTATTAGTACCGCTGTAATCGCTGCCAACCCAGCAGAGTCTAGAACCGGTAGTTACGTCTACAATTGAGGGTGTATAGTTAAGAGAGTAACCGACACCGGAAGAAAGATTTGAAGTTACAAGGTTACCAAAATCGGTAGCAACAGTCCATTGTTTATAATAAATCCCATAATATGATTCTTGATAAACGAGCATGTGTTTCGTAGGTTGTGTGAGTACGGTTGTTGCCAGAGAGGGGTTTACGCTACTTTGAGTTGTTCCGGGAATATTTCTCACATGAGTTTCAGCTATATTACCGCTGCTCAAATAGTATTCCACTGATGCTAACCCACTTGTAGCACTTGGCTTATATACTACCATTACAACACCGCTAACAGATGAGATAGTTGGCATTGTATTAAATGCATAAGAGCTTAAATCACAAACATTTGTTTGCCATCTAAAATTACCATAATAATATTGAGATAAAATAAGAGCCGGAATAGGATTCCCATATGCATCATTATCGCATTGATACAAAAGATAGAGATAACCATCGCTTGAAGCTGCAGCAACAGCACTTTTTGCCTGGGTGCCATCTTCGTTTAATTTTACATCTTGTTGCCAGGTTGAACCGTTATCTGTACTTTTGGTATAATAAACACTTCCTTGAGACTCATAAACAAGGTGTTTATTTCCGTTAACGTCGGAAATAAATTTACGCTGGCTGTTGCTTGAGAAACCGATGCTGTTGTTGGATAATAAGTGCCCTTTGTAGTTTGCGCTTACAGTTGCATTTGCATTAGTGAATACTACACCGGTTGTAAGCGAGTTGGCATCTTGCAATGTTGCATTTGTTCCGCTCCAGTTTTGGAAATAAAATGTGCGTGTACCTTGCGGACTACCTAAATTTATGTTTTGTGTCTGGGGTGTTTGGACGGAGTAGTAGGGTGGTTGCCAATCAGCTCCTTGATTCAAGAAGACACCTTTGTAAACATCGCCGCTGTAGCTTGTTGTTACATCCGGATAAAATGGAGCCGTTCTGGATTTGAAAGGAGCTTCCATTCCACGGTTACGCATACTGCTACCATAGACAGAATCAGCATAATCAATCAGCCAAGGGTCCTTAAAATCAATAGTTCCTCCGGTTACGGCGGTTTGTTCTAAGTTGTTTTTAATTGTAATACCGGATTGAGTCGAGTCAAATTGCGATAGTATCTGACTGGTAGCAGGTGTTATTGTAAAAGGTTGGTGATTTGTTACATCATTCAAACCAACCCAATTTTGATACTTTTGATTGTTGATAAGTTTTGAGAACTTTGCAATACTTTAGTCGAGGTTAATTCCCAATTAAAAGTTTGCGGTGCTTGAAATTTATCAAATTTATTTTGACCTATATTCCATATTCCAACAGAATCCACACTTGAATTGCTTAATAATCTCTGATCAACAAAAACACTTTGTTGTGGTGGAGAGAAAACAACCCTAATTGTAACTGTATAATTACTAACATTCCAAGAATAATCATAATTCTCCATGTTTGATTGAATTCCCAAAATGAACTTATCATCAATCAATGAATTTTTAAAAGAATTGATAAAGACTGGATTTGAAACTGCTGTAAAAACCGACTTGACGGTATCTGTTTGTGTACCAAGGTATCCATATTTATTGCCTTGCCCACTTCCAACTAAGTAATTGCTCCCATAATTGGTTCTGTTCCATAATGTATCCATGTTGGGTGTAAGTAAATCTACCCCAACATTATAATAATTTACTGCAATATACGGATATTGAGTATATGAGCTATAAGTAAAGAATATTTCAACAGTATCAATTATTGAATTATCTGGAATTTTATTATCCGGAAAACTCCACTGATAGAATATTCTATATTTTATGTCTGCAGATTTGCCGATCAAAAGTGAATTATTATTATAAGAAAGACCGGTGCTGTAGGGAGAACCTGATCCTTTTATGACCTTTCTTTTATAAGAAGCTGTGTCCGGTCCGGAGATGTACTGTGCATTTAATATAACAGACCACAAGAAAAGTAATATCATTAAAAAAGTCTTTTTCATTTTGGTTTCCTTTAATTTTGATGAAAATTTGATTTATTTTTGAACCACAAACAAAAAGGCATATTTCACCTAAGAGTGAAATGACTCAATACCGAATTGTTTGTATTTTCTGGACAGCGGTGCCACTAACACCGCTGTTCAGTATTTCCTTTTGGGTGGCGCTCTATCCATTTTTACCTACTTCTATCTTTTTCCTTTTATAAGTACAGCTTGCCTATTTTCAATTCCAACAGTAACAACCAAATTGTTCTTGATACTTACCGATGCGAGATAAGGTTGGTTATTAAAAACCGGATCGGTATAGTCGTTTTTCCAACTTACGCCGTTAAAGTGAACAACATCACCGTAGGCTCCAACCCCAATTACATCGTTGACATCATTTCCTCTTAACGAATAAGTGCTGAAGGTTGTTATGTCCAAGGCTTCATTTTTCCAAAGATAATCCGTTAATGACCTTTTCTGATAAATTCCCGAACCGGCAACATAGTATTGTTTGTTTGGAACAAACCAGACGGTTTTAAGAGGCCACATTTGCGCACTTGTTGGGATTTTTGTAACGATATTATTTATTATTTGAAGAATTTCTTTCTCCAATCCGGTTAAGAAATTTGAAGCCACAGTTAAAATCTCCCACTTTTGAGTTCTCTGATTAAAATCTCCCCAAATATCATTTATGTTTAATGTTGTTCCGCTTTCTATCTTTTGCCAACTCTTGCCATCGTAGTGGGCGATGTTGCCACCGTTACCTACTGCATACAAATCACTGCTGCTCGTTCCCCACATTTTATTAATAGCTCCGGTTAATAATGATCTAATACTACAATCTGGTTTGTTTGTTTTGCCATTATACCAACCTATACTCCCTCCGCTTGTAACCACAATGTTTGTGTCAGAAAATGCCCAGATTGCCTTTAATGGCGCATAATCAACAGGATTACAAGAACTAAAAGTATAAATCCTTTTCAACTCCCATTTCTGCCCATCCCAATGCGCTGCATTATAAGCGTTCGGATCAGGCTTTCCAAGTGAGTCGTTCATGTAGATTTCTCCTACTGCCCAAATATTATTTTCATCTATTATAGCCACATCATAAAGCGTGCTGCTACCTTGTTCACCAAAGGCAAATGTTTGCCAGGTAAAGTTGTGGCTTGTGGTATCCATTGTCTTAGCAATTACTTCGTTGGTGGTTTGTAGTTGGTTGTTGGCGGCAAAGGCTGCTTTTATTTTATAGCTTTGGTTGGGGAGGAGAGAATCAATGTAAAGCAACGTATCGCTGCTTACAAGCGTAATATTTTGGTCAGCTTTGTCGTTTACAAAAAGGGTTAAAGTATTTGGTGTTTGGTAATTGGCGGTTGTTATTTTTACCCAAGCTTCGGTGCAAGAAATGTCTTCTACGCTTAGGGTAGCAGTTGTGTTTGGTTCTGTTGGGGCTTTTTTACAGCCAAGGTTAAGAAGCATTAAGAATGCGATAACCAAATGAAAGAAGGAAGAAGGAAAAAGAAAAACGGATTTATGTGGTTTCATTAGTTACTCTAATTTTTAGGTGTTATAGTAAAAACAACAAGATTTATTTTTTGCCTTATAAAAACACGGAAATAAAATAACAATTAAGGGCGTTTTAACACAATAATTTTTACACCCGCAATAAAAGGAAATAAAGTGATAAAAAACAGTAGGGATATCCCTACTGCGGGTAGGGAAACCCCTACTAATAGTAGGGATATCCCTACTAATTTAGATCAGTTTTTTTATCACAGTGCGTTTTTAGGCTTAAAAAACGGGTTTTAGCGGTAGTGCGGTTATAAGTTTTTGCGTGTTTCAGTTCTTCATAAATAAATGCCACGGTTTTGGAGGGAAGTGAAAAATATTTTTGTTGCATCTCGTCATCAACTCTATCCCGATAGATCGGGATAGCGCTGAACGAACAAATCATCGTAAACGATGATGTTACCGGTTTGTTTTAGAGTAAAGTTAGTTGTCCTTCCGGTTACTACTATGCACAAAAATTGACCTCTCCCTTAGTCCCTCTCCTTATAAAGGAGAGGGAAACAGGATGAGGTTGTTTGCAGCTC
>JAUYAB010000107.1 GCA_030693705.1 Ignavibacteria bacterium
CAAAAAAAATAATGAATAATGAACAAGGAATGTAGAATATCGAAAGGCAAAACTTCATCATTCATTATTCCTTGTTCGATGTTCGGTATTTGATTTCAACCAAATATTCTTACCATTTTGCATAGAATATTTTTACTAACTGTCTAATTAATACTTAAGCGTCTAACGGAATGCCAAGAATATTCTTCCGTACCATATCAAGCGCTGCTTGAGTAGTGCGCTGTTTATTGAGAATACGATCATCTCCAAAATTAAACTTCTGGGCGGTGCATCCATTCTGATCACATAGTCCGATAAAAACCGTACCTACCGGCTTTTCTGCCGAACCTCCGGTTGGTCCTAAAACACCTGTAACAGAGAGCCCAATGTCTGTTCCGCTAATTGATTGAATGCCATCCGCCATTTGTATTGCAACCTCTTTACTAACAGCGCCATAAGCAGTGATTGCATCTTCATCAACATTTAATATTTCAACTTTAGCGGCGTTGCTGTAAACCACCGCGCCACGTTCGAGGTATTTGCTGCTTCCACTAAAGTTGGTAAGCATACTGCAAATGTTTCCACCGGTGCAAGACTCGGCGACCGAAATTGTTAATCCTCTTTCTTTTAAAAGATTACCAACAACTTCCGCTAAATCATCGTCATCTTTTCCGTAGATGAATCTCCCGGCAAACGACCTTATCTTTTGTTCAAGTTCGTTCAATTTATTGAAAGCGGATTCTTCATCTTTTTCGGTAACGGTCAATCGTAATTTTACACCAAATTGACTTGGCAAAAAAGCAAGTTTAGCTCCTTGTAGAAATTCTTTTATATCTCCGAATTTTGAAAACAAAGTTGATTCGGCGATGCCTGTGGTTAGCAAAGTTAATCTTTTTGTTATTACACCGGAAGGAAGAATTCTTTCGGATAACTTTGGAAGAACATAATTAGTCATCATTTGCTTCATCTCGTAAGGAACGCCGGGCATAACGATCATAATTTTATTTTCATTTTCTATCCATAATCCGGGAGCCGTTCCGTAATAATTTCTTATAGCAGATGCAATTTCGGGAACCATCGCTTGAGTTTCATTAATGGGAGCCATCGTTCGATTTAATCTTGCAAATCTGTCTTTGATATCTTTTAGAACTTCATCATTTTTTACAAGTTCCGATTTGAAAAATTTGGCTACCGTCTCGCATGTAATATCATCATGCGTGGGACCAAGTCCGCCAGTAACCACAATTAGATCAAAATTATTCCATGCTGAGGCAAATTCTGATAAAATAATTTTCTCTTCGTCTCCGATGACCACTTGCTTCTGAACTTCAATATCCAAATCCGTTAACACTTTCCCAAGATAAGAAGCGTTTGAGTTTAGAGTTTGCCCAATTAAAAGTTCATCACCAATTGCAATAATTTGTGCTTTCATCTTCTTTCCTAAAAAAACTTAATTATAATAAAATTCATAATGATGCCGGTGTAAACGGCAGAAATAATATCATCCAAAACGATACCAACTCCCCCATCTAATTTTTCGGCTTGCCGGGCGGGAAAGGGTTTAATAATATCCAACAACCGCCATATAAAAAAAGCAATCCCTGTTATAACAATTTGCTTCGGAAGAAAAAGTAAACTGATCCACATTCCAACCGTTTCATCAATTGTACATTGAGAAGGATCTTTTCCATATTCTTTTTCAAACCTGGTTCCAATAAAAATTCCTATAACCGAAAAGAAAAGAATTAGAGGAATGAGAACCACCGGATTTTCAAATCCCGGGATCCAATAAAACGCAAACGCTACGGCACTGGAAAATGTTCCCGAAGCAATCGGGATATATCCGCTAAATAATGTTGAGCCTAATGCTTTTTCTACAAAAGTTAATTTCATTTTTTCTTTAATAATTTCTTCATCGCATTTTTATTTTCAGTGAAATATAAAATACCTGAATGAACGGTTATAAAGGTAACGATAATCATCAAAATAAAAATAAAAGTAGAATTAAGAAGTACCGCAAAAATGTCGCCGTAATGTTTGCTTAAAAATGGATTCTTCGATAAAATATAGATAACGAGCAGGTAATAAATAAACGTCATCTGGAAAAAAGTTTTAACTTTACCATACCAGCTTGTAATAAAATCAACTCCGATATAATCTGTGTAACCGCGAAAACCGGTAATGATAAAATCTCTTAAAAGGATAAGAAGAACCATCCAAAAAGGAAGAACATCGAGATAAACAAATCCTACAAAAGCGGTTGCGGTTAAAATTTTATCGGCAAGGGGATCCCAAAATTTTCCCCAGGCAGTTATAAAATTATATTTTCGCGCAAGCCAGCCGTCATACCAATCCGTAAAGGCTGCAATTAGAAAAACTCCGAGTGAAATTTGTTGCAACAATTCATTCTCCGACAGAAATAAGTAGAGAAAGATCGGTGAGAGAATAATTCGTAATACCGTTAATTGATTTGGCAAGATCATAAGCTTCCGCTACAACCATTTTTCCGTTAAATTAATCAAGTAGGGGAATTCATAAATTCCCGTACCATGTCCGTCTTTCCACTTTATGGTAATACCGTAGCTACCAACGGGAACGATTGAATCAATTGTAACCTGATCCAACATAAAGAGCGGGAAATAGTTGTCTCCATGTTTTTCGCGTTCTTCGTCACAAGTTGCACACGGACAAAATTTTCTGAGAGTCTGGAAACTGATTCCCGAGACGGAATTATCTTCCCACTTAACTTCCAATAGCTGATTTTGTGAAGTTTTTATTTGTAGTGGTTTCACTAAAGCTCAATTCCCGTAAGGATTTTCACAGCTTGTAAATATTTCTCACTCGTCATTCCAATTACATCTTCCGGCAGATCGGGCGCCGGTGGCTGCTTATTAAATTTAATTGAAAGAAGAAAATCGCGCACAAATTGTTTATCAAAACTCAGTTGGCTCTTCCCTTTTTCATAAGTTGATGTTTGCCAGAAACGTGAGGAATCAGGAGTTAAAAGTTCATCGATTAAAATTAAATTATTGTTCTCATCAAGACCGAATTCCATTTTCGTATCGGCAATGATAATTCCCTTTTGCAAAGCAAACTCTGAACATTTGTTAAAAATTCCTATAGCTGACGCTCTCATCTTTTCGATTACATCAGCTCCGGCAATTTCTTTAGCTTTTTCAAAAGAAATATTTTCATCGTGATCGCCGATCTCAGCTTTGGTTGATGGAGTGAAGATCGGTTCAAGAAGTTTTTCAGATTCGACCAAACCCTGCGGTAAATTTATTCCACATACGGAGTTTGATTTTAGATATTCGTTCCATCCGGAACCTGATAAATATCCTCTCACAATCGCTTCGATGGGAACAACTTTAGTTTTCTTAACCAGCATTGATCTCCCCCGCAAAATTTCTTTATGAGGTTGGCAAATCTCCGGAAACTCATCAACATTGGTTGAAATTATATGATTTGGCAGAATATCTTTCGTCAAGTTAAACCAAAAAGCAGAGATAGTGTTAAGCACAATTCCCTTTTGTGGAATACCCTGGTTCATAATTACGTCAAACGCTGATAATCGGTCGCTGGAGACGATAAGTAACTTATCGCCTACTTCATAAATATCCCGGACTTTACCGCGCTTCGGTGCCGGCAATCCGCTTAAATTAGTTTCTAATATTATTTGGTTCTTCATCTGGTTAATTCCTTTAAATAGTAAATCAAATATAAAGATGCTGATGAGATTATTCAAAAGATATTCAAATTCAATGGTTCGGAGGAAAATTCAGCTTAAAGAGGATGACCAATCATCAAGCTGAGGTAAAATCAGAAGAAAATTTTTCAAAATTTTCATAAAAAATATTTTTCATTTCTACGTTCAAAAAGAAATAATCCCCTGCATCATTTTATTTTTCCTGCTGTGGAGAATTGCTTCTTTTCGCTTTACTTTTCAACGAAGTTTCGGACGGAAAAAATAAATTAAAAGGAGTTCGAGATGAAACGAATAACCATCTTGGCTGCGTGTTTTTTGGTTCTGGTTCCCCTGGCTAACATATTTTCTTATAGCCCTACTCTTCCGGCAGCAGTCGCAGCAAAAAAAGCAGTCATCGAAAACAATCTCATTAATGCGCTCGAAAGCGATAATGAAGGACTAATGCAAAGTGCAGTTTACTACCTTGGTGAATATAAAAGTAATAAAGCCGTAATTCCGTTGATGAAATTACTCCATAGCGATTGTTGTGAAGGTTTACGGATAATGGCTGCACTCTCATTAACCAAAATAGGCACGGCTAAAGGTCTCTTTGCAGTAAAACAGAGCGGTATTTTCGATCACAGCGAATCAGTTAGAAAATTTTGCAATCAGTTTTATTTCTCTAATAAGGAAAAGTAACTTTATTCCGAGAAATTATTTTGGCTTGTTAATAAACTTAATTACGACTTTAAAAGCATCGCATAGATCAGAACAGAATTTTGAAAACGTTCTATCAATAGCCTTGAAATGTTAAAAAATAAAATAAAAGGAGACGACGATGAATCGTTTAACAACTTTACTTGCATGTTCTCTAATTTTTCTACTATCCTTTAATGGATTTTCGTATAGCCCAAAACTCCCGGTAGCAGGAGCAGCAAAAAAAGCTATAATTGAAAAAAATCTTATTAAAGGACTTGAAACCGGTAATGACGGTGTGATGTTAGATGCCGTATATTATCTTGGTGAATACAAATGCGAATCCGGTATTATTCCGCTGATGAAAATATTGAACAATAACAAAAACGACCGGATGCGCATTATGGCTGCGCTGGCATTAACAAAAATTGGAACTGGAAAAAGTCTCTACGCTGTAAAACAGAACAGTTATTTGGATGACAACGAATCGGTAAGAAATTTTTGTTTCAAATTCTTTTCAGCGGCTAAAGGAAAGAAACCATCTTATATAGATAATTAGCTTCCATTACTTTCTACATATATTGTCTAACACGCAAAAAGTTAGAACCCTTAGACCGACGGTTTCTTCCGCCGGTTTTTTTTTGCGCAATTTGACAAACAAATCAAAGTTCATATATTTGAAACAACTTATCTAAAATTTTAAGAAAGATTATGCTAACAGTAAAAAACCTTCGCAAAGAGTACACGAATACTGTCGCTATTGATAACATTTCTTTTTCGCTTCAGCCTGGAAAAATTTTCGGGTTAATAGGACCAAACGGCGCCGGCAAAACAACAACCATTAGAGTGATTCTAAACATTATTAAACCAACGTCGGGAGAAGTGCTTTTTGATGGTAAACCGATGGATAGATCAATTCAAAACGTTACCGGTTATTTACCTGAAGAACGCGGGCTATACAAGAAAAGCACCGTGCACGATGTTATTGTGTATCTCGCTTCATTAAAAAATGTTTCCGCGCATAAAGCAACCCGGCTTGCAACCGAATGGTTGACCAAACTTGATATATTGGATTCCAAAAACAAAAAAATTGAAGAACTCTCGAAGGGAAACCAGCAGAAAATTCAGTTTATTACTTCGGTAATTCACGACCCGAAAATATTAATTCTTGATGAACCTTTTACCGGTTTTGATCCGATAAACCAGCAGTTGATTAAAGAAACAATTTTATCGCTTGCCGATGCCGGTAAAATCATCGTCCTTTCAACTCATCAGATGGATCTTGCAGAAAAGTTGTGTAATGATATTTTTCTGATAAACAAAGGGAAAGAAGTTTGCAGCGGTAATCTAAGCGAAATAAAGCGGCAGTACGGAACACAGTCTATTAAAATTGAGTATCAAGGAAACGCTGCTTTCCTGAACGAAAGTAGCGATGTTGCCCACATCGATATGTATCAGAATTACGCTGAAATTCAGTTAAAGGATTCGATCAATCCTTCCCTTTTTCTCCGATCGCTTGTGGACAAAATCGAAATAAAACATTTTTCAATTATTGAACCCACGCTTAACAAAATTTTTATCGACGCTATAAAGAATTAGGAATAAGTAATGAATAAAGCTCTGGCAATTGCAAAATGGGAATTCATGGAAAAGATAAAATCCAAAGCGATCATTATCTCTTTCTTCTTAACTCCGCTGATCATTTTAGGATTTTCGATTTTACCGAGTGTCTTTGCAGAAAAAGATGAAGCCACCACACAGGCAATCGGCGTTATTGATGAGACGCAAAATTATTTCACCTCCCTTTCTGATAAATTAAGTGAATTTAAGTTAGAGGATAAACAACCGCGATATGTGATTATAAATCTTTTCAAACAAAACGAATCGGTTGACTCACTAAAAGCCGAAGCCAACAAAAACGTTGTAATGAAAAAAATTGAAGGCTACATTTTTCTTTCGGGAAATAGTAAAAAAGCAATCACATTTGAGTATCGGAGTTTGAGTGTAGCAAACTTTAATGACTACCAGAGATTTGAGGAAAGCTTTAACAAGATCCGCCGTATGCAGGAATTTCAAAAAGCAAATATTGATACAGCTTTAGTTTCGCATTTAATTAATAACGTTGAAATGAAAAAAGTGAAACTCGATGAAAAAGGGAATGAATCATCAACCGATTTTATGAAACAATATTTCTCCTCTTTCATTTTTATTATGATCTTATTTATGGTGATAATGATCTCCGGTGGAATGCTTGTAAGAAGTTTGGTAGAAGAAAAATCAAACCGCTTAATTGAAATAATTGTTTCAAGTTGTAAACCCGATGATATTCTTAAAGGAAAAATCATGGGACTTTCCGGTTTAACTATGGCGCAAATTGTAGTTTGGGTGTTGATTGGTGTTGCATTTGCGGGACAAGGATTGGTGATGTTTGCTTCCTTCCAAAATTTATTTTTGCTTTTTGTTTATTTTATTTTGGGATTTGTTCTCTACACGGCAATTTTTGTCGGTGTCGGTTCAATTGTTACCACCGAACAGGAGGCTCAGCAAATAACGAGTTATCTTTCGATGATAACTATCTCGCCGATTGTGATTATGATTCCCGCGATGCAGAATCCCGATTCGCTTTTGATCAGAGTTTTATCTTACATTCCATTGACTACTCCGGGAGTAATGATCTTGCGGTTAAACTCCGCTCCAATCTCAACTTTAGAAATCGCTGCCACTTTGGCTGAATTAGTTCTTTCAATTTATCTGGTAATAAAAATTTCTTCCAAAATTTTCAGAATTGGAATTTTATCATACGGAAAAATGCCCGGCTTGAAAGAGATTTTCGTTTGGCTTAGAGAGAAAGAATAATCATGCCTGTTTTTGCTTCAGCATTAGCGGCTTTTATCCCGATCGCTTTCTATCTTTTCTTCGTCTGGAAATTTGACCGGTTTGATCGCGAACCGGTGGGATTATATCTTAAACATTTTTTATGGGGCGCCGTTGGAGCGATTATTCTTGCTTTAGTAGGAAGTTATCTCTTCAGTTTCTTTTTATCTTTTTCTATAGCCAATCCCGAACTTCGCCACAGAACAGAGACCATTTTTGTTGCGCCGTTTGTAGAAGAAATTACTAAAGGAGTGTTTCTTCTCTTTACAATTTCAAACCGAAAATTTGATAACATTACCGACGGAATTGTTTATGGTGGAGCGATTGGGTTGGGTTTCGGAATGACGGAAAATTTCACTTACTTTTTAACCTACGGAAAAACTTTTGAAAATTGGTTGATGCTTGTATTGGTTCGAACATCATTTACTGCGGTTATGCACTGTGTCGCTACCGCTTCGTTCGGCGCACTTTTGGGATTTGCAAAGTTCAAACCATTGATCTTTAAAATTATTCTCCCCCCGGTAGGCTTGGCATTAGCGATGTTTATCCACTTTGCTTGGAACTTCAGTGTTAGCTTTTCTCAAACTTCCTTACTTGGATTTTTATTTCTCTCCGGGTCGATTATAATTTTTATCGTTTCATTTAAATTAGCGGTTAAATCGGATGCGAGAATTATTTTCCGGGAATTGTATGATGAAGCCGAACACGAGGTTTTGCCGATTGAGCATGTGACAATTTTAAGTTCAATTCAACGTGAACAGAAAGGTTGGATAGACGAACGGATAAGGAAAACTTATATCAAAGTTGCAACCGCTCTGGCTTTCAGAAAAATGCAGTGGAGAAATTCCACCGGTCTAAATAAAACTGTTTATGAAAACGAAGTGACTTTTTACCGCAACGAACTTATGCAATTGTTGAACGGAGTTAGATAACATGACAAACGTAACAAATGTATTCTTCGTTCTGACAGAACCAATTTTCAGTAAAAACGATTGCCATGTTTATCCTCATTTTTCAAAGCCTGATTCTTCTTTCCTCTATGTTACTTTGCTAAAAAATCTCTACGAAATCTTTTCATCGGTTTTGGGAAAAGAAGATTTATTCCTTTGCCTGAATGAAAAAGACAAGGAAATGATTACACTGACCTCTCCTCCTTTTTTGAGTGCCAACACATTTTATTTTGATGAGCAGACTTTTACGAACGACTTCACTTCTATCTTCGAGAAAAGAAAACCCGGTGCCAGGAATTTTATTTTTCTTCGTCCCGATTTTGTAGGTTTGACCAACCAGGACATCTCGCAAATTCTCGATCTGTTAACGTTAGATGATGATGTTTTAGTAATTAAAAAATCGCTTCATAAAAAAATTGCTCTCTTTGCAACTAACAATTATCAACCGGAAATACCGGAACTTATCCACAAGAAAAATTTTGTCTGCGAGTCAGCGCTTAAAAAATTATGTGGATTAGACTACCAACTCTACAAACTTAAAAATGTTTTCTCATTGGAACAGGCAAACGATTTTAAAGAACTTTATCAAATGCTTTCGCGTAAAGAAAATTATGCCTGCTGCAGCAAGCAGATGCACGATCGCTTCACTCATCTCTTCATCGAATATAAGGAACTACTCTGAATGGAACATGTCGGTATTTTCGGCGGAACATTTGACCCGATTCATATTGGGCATTTGATTACGGCTCAATCCCTTCTTGAATTTCGAAAACTTGATAAAATAATTTTTATTCCTTGTTATATTTCACCACACAAACGTCAGGCGCATAATTCCGATCCCAAGCACCGTCTGGAGATTTTGAAATTATCGATCCAATATCAAAAACAATTTGACTATTCTGAAATTGAATTGAATCGTGGTGAAGTTTCCTACACGATCGACACGGTGCGTGAACTCAAAAAGAAATACGATTCGATCGATCTCATTATTGGTTTTGACAACCTCATCGTTTTCGATTCATGGAAAGAACCCGACGAACTTTTTAAGTTGACAAACGTTATCGTTATGAAACGCATCATCGATAAAGAAATTGAATACAAGCATAAATATTATGAGATGGCAACGATCATTCAAACTCCTTATGTTGAGCTGAGTTCCACTTACATCCGTAACAGAGAAGCTAATAATTTGCCGATCGATTTTATGGTTACTTACGCCGCAAAAGAATATATTCATAAAAATAATCTCTACCACTAATTATAATGGATGTAGAAACTTTTTTCCACGAATTACTCAAAAATAACAAGCGGTTAATTGCGCGCGCTATTTCATACGTCGAATCCGAATATCCGCAAGCGGAAGAAATATTAAAAAAAGTACACCAACATTCAGGTAACGCTTATCGAATAGGAATAACCGGTCCACCCGGAGCCGGCAAAAGTACGATCACTAATCAGTTGGCAAAACTTTATCTGCAAAATGGAAAAAGTGTTGCTATCATTGCCGTTGATCCAACAAGTCCATTTACCGGCGGCGCATTGTTAGGCGATAGAGTGAGAATGTCCGACATCGGGAAAGTTGAAAATATTTTTATTCGAAGCATGGCAACGCGCGGAAGTCTCGGCGGTTTATGCAAAAAAGCGATCGACACCGCAGATATTTTAGATGCCGCCGGATATGATTATATTATTCTTGAAACTGTCGGCGTTGGGCAGTCGGAGCTTGATATTGTTAAGGCTGCCGATACCACGATGGTTGTTCTCGTTCCTGAATCGGGCGATTCCGTCCAAGCGATGAAAGCCGGTTTAATGGAGATAGCTGATTTTTTTGTTGTGAATAAATGCGATAGACCCGCATCCGAACAAGCGGCTAATGCGTTAAGAACTATTTTGATGTTGAGAAATCACGATGAAAAAACTTTTTTACCGGAAATTGTAAAAGCAGTTGCACAAGATAATCTCGGAATTAAAGAAATTGCTTTGGAAATTGAACGCCATCAAACTCATCTTAATAAATTCGATCTTCTTACATAGAAAAGAATTCAACGAACGAAAGACCGGATAAACGATATTGTTGAAGAAAAACTTACTCAAGAACTTTGGAAACAAGAAAATGTTTTTTCATTTTCACAACTGATCGAAAAATCATTTGAACAAAAAATTTCTCCCTACACAATAGCGGAAGAAATTTTAAATACATTCAAACTAAACCTCTCCCAAAAGGATGAACATGGAAACTCAAGATCAATTTCTTCTTCAATTTAGCGAAGAGCAGCAAGCAATTAAGCAAACGGTAAAAGACTTTGCTGAAAAAGTTATTAAACCACGTGTGATGGAATTTGACGAATCGCAGACTTTTCCATTTGAAATAATGGAACAACTCGGCGAACTTGGATTAATGGGAATCCTCGTTCCCGATATTTATGGCGGCGCAAACTTAGGTTACACGGAATACGCACTCATCATTGAAGAACTTGCAAAAGTTGATCCTTCCATCGCTCTATCCGTTGCGGCTCATAACGGACTTTGTACAAACCACATCAATCAATTTGGAAATGAAGAACAAAAGAAAAAATATTTACCCGGTCTAACGAGTGGCAAAGTTATCGGCGCTTGGGGACTTACAGAATCAGTCTCCGGCAGTGATGCCGCAAGTTTAATTACAACCGCCGAATTAAAAGACGATTTTTATTTTCTTAATGGAAGTAAAACTTTCACAACTCATGGAACTGTTGCCGGAACATATGTAGTAATGGCAATTACGAATAAATCGAAAATGAAAAAAGGAATTTCTGCTTTTATTTTAGAAAAGAATTTTGAAGGATTTATCATCGGCAAAAAAGAAAATAAATTGGGGATGCGCGCAAGCGATACAACTCAACTTTCATTCGATAATTGTAAAGTTCCTAAAGAAAACTTAATCGATGTTGAAGGAGAAGGATTTGTCCAGGCGATGAAAGTGCTTGAAGGTGGAAGAATTTCTATTGCCGCGCTTAGCGTTGGTTTAGCGCAAGGAGCGCTTAATGCCGCACTTCATTATTCTTCGGAACGAAAACAATTTGGCAAAACCATTAATGAATTCCAGGGAATTCAATTTAAACTTGCCGAGATGGCAACCAATATTGGCGCCGCGCGGGCGATGACGTTCAAAGCCGCTTCAATTAAGGACAAAGGATTATCAAACACAAAAGAAGCCGCCATGGCAAAACTTTTTGCAAGTGAGATGGCGGAAAAAGTTGCAAACGACGCCGTACAAATTTTCGGTGGTTACGGATTCACAAAAGATTATCCCGTTGAAAAATTTTACCGCGATGTAAAACTTTTAACCATTGGTGAAGGAACTTCTGAAATTCAAAAACTTGTTATTGCTAGAGAACTATTAAAATAATTACGAATTATAAATTAGACAGTTATCAAAAATATTCTGTGCTGGATGGCGAGAATATTTATCGAAAATTTCTCGCAACGTTCGCAAAGAAAGCGCAACGTCCGCAAAGGGAAAATTCATCGCGAGCGTGGCGGTTCGTGGCGAGCTTAGCGAGAAAAAAAAGATGAAACAAATACTTCATTCAAGAACAATGTGGTTCTGGCTTTGCCAGATTATGAATTAGGAATTAGGAATTTAATTACTGTTTGTGATTTACAATTTTGAATTTTGGCTAATTCGTAATTCCTAATTCCTAATTATTGATTTGTGTATAAGGAATTCCTATGAAAAAAATCGGAACAGAAATAAAAACAAACGGACTTTTTCTTAAACAAGAAGATTACTATAAAAATCTTCTTCGCAAGATAGAAGCCGAACGTGCGAAAGTTAAACTTGGCGGTGGAGAAAATGCAACCGCAAAACACAAAGCAAAAGGAAAACTTACCGCACGCGAACGAGTTGCAAAATTAATTGATGTTGATTCTTCCTTCTTTGAATTAAATACATTTGCAGCGTATGGAATGTATGAAGAATACGGTGGCGCGCGTTCCTCCGGAACAATATTCGGTATTGGAAAAATCCATCAACACGAATGTATTATCGTTGCGAATGATGCAACAGTAAAAGCGGGTGCGTGGTTTCCGATAACGTGCAAAAAAAATCTCCGTGCGCAGGAAATTGCGATGGAAAACTGTTTGCCGTTAATCTATTTGGTCGATAGTGCCGGAGTGTTTCTTCCGTTGCAAGATGAAATTTTTCCCGACAAAGAACACTTCGGAAGGGTTTTTCGAAACAACGCAAAAATTTCAACAATGGGAATTCCACAGATTGCCGCGATCATGGGACCGTGTGTTGCAGGCGGCGCTTATCTTCCCATTATGAGTGACGAAGCGTTGATTGTTGAAGGAGAAGGTTCGGTTTTTCTTGCCGGTTCACATTTGGTTAGAGCCGCAATCGGTGAAGTGATTGATAACGATTCACTCGGCGGCGCGAGAGTTCAATCAAATATTTCCGGAGTAACAGATTACATTTGTAAAAATGATGAAGAATGTTTGAAGCAGATACGCAGTCTCGTTGATAAATTTCCTCATCAACAAAAAGCAAATTTTAATAGAACGAAAAGCGCTCCTCCCCTCTTCAGTGAAAAAGAAATTCTGGGAATTCTGCCGGAGGATCCGATAAAAATTTATGAAACTTACGAATTGCTCGCACGCATCGTAGATAATTCCGAACTCGACGAATACAAAGCCGGTTATGGGAAAACTTTAATTACCGCATACGCGCGAATCGATGGCTGGGCTGTGGGCATTGTTGCAAATCAACGGGCAGTTGTTAAAACAGAATCCGGAGAGATGCAGGTTGGCGGAGTAATTTATTCCGACAGCGCAGATAAAGCCGCACGGTTTATTATGAATTGTAATCAGCGAAAAATTCCTCTTATCTTTTTTCAAGATGTAACGGGTTTTATGGTTGGCAGCCGGGCTGAACACGGCGGAATAATTAAAGACG
Source organism: Ignavibacteria bacterium (assembly GCA_030693705.1). Classification (GTDB taxonomy): domain Bacteria; phylum Bacteroidota; class Ignavibacteria; order Ignavibacteriales; family Ignavibacteriaceae; genus UBA1563. The sequence goes on from JAUYAB010000107.1 coordinate 13,121, forward strand.
GCGCAAAAATGGTGAATGCTGTGGCTAATTCTGTCGTTCCGAAAATTACGATTATCGTTGGGAATAGTTTCGGCGCCGGAAATTATGCAATGTGCGGAAAAGCTTACGACCCGAGATTTATTTTTGCTTATCCCAATGCTAAAATTTCCGTGATGGGTGGTCAACAGGCAAGCAGTGTGCTTCTCGATATAAAACTTAAACAACTTGCTTCAAGTACAGCGCTGGAAAATAAAACTTTTTCTGATGTTGATAAGAAAAAATTGTTGAGCGATATCCAAAGATCTTATGATGAAAAAAGTTTTCCGCTTTATGCTGCAGCCCGTCTTTGGATTGATGAAATAATCAATCCGGCGGAAACACGAAAAATTATTTCCGCTTCTCTTTCTGCGGTAAATAATAATCCGGAGATGCCGGAGTTTAAAGTCGGCGTGATACAAGTGTAATGATGAATATTAGATTTGAAATGTAGGATGATAAAATATGTTTTTATTCTCGCAATCTTATTAAGTTCAGATTTTGCTTTTCCCCAACGGAGTCAACTTTCAACCGAAGTGCAAATAATTTCAGAGTTTATTGCTTCAGATTCATTTCTTTCTTTAAAGGAATGTGAAGGCGAACTTCAATCAATTGATTCTCTTTATACAAAGGCTTTAAACCTCACCGGCAAAGATATTCAAGAAGCATTGCTTGCTTTAACTTTTGCTGTCGTTCCCTACAAAAATGTTCCCATTCAGTTTCTTTTCAGAATTAACTATCCCCTCCTTTCAGCGGATGACTCAACTTTTAAAATGAAAAACAAAAATCTGCCAAGATATTTTTTGTCCGATTCGCCGAAAAATGAATTTGGAGACAAAGATAAACTCGCCCACTTTTTCGGAAACGCTTTTGTCGCATACACTTCACAAATCTTTGATTTAACTACAACGATTGGTTATTTTGTAGAAGTTTTTGAAGAGAATTTTACACCGGAAAATCAAATTGATCTCCGCGACTTAAAAACTAATAAACTCGGAGAAGCATTCGGGAAAAGTTTGAAGAAAGATCAAACGCTGCTTCCCTCAATTTTTATAAAGAAATATCAGCAGTAACTATGAACACAGTATTAATCATCGATGACGAAAAACAAATTTGCGAAAGCATTCAACTCATTCTTGATTTTGAAGGTTATCACACCGATTATGCAACTTCCGGAACTGAGGGCTTGCAGAAAATATTTTCAGAACAGTTTGATGTTGTTCTACTTGATATCCAGATGCCAGACCTCAACGGTTTTGAAGTGCTTACAAAAGCAAAACAAGATTTTCCTTTCTTAAATGTGATTATCATTTCCGCTTTTGGAAATATTCAAAACGCGATTCAAGCAACAAAACTCGGCGCGTTTGATTTTCTTGAAAAACCTATCGACCGTGATAAGCTCTTAATAACCGTGCGCAATGCGGTTGAACAGGCTCATCTCAAAAAAGAAAATGATGAGATGAAAAAAACTTTTCTCGAACCGGGAGAAATTATCGGCAACTCTCGCACGTTAAAAAATGTTCTATCGCTCATTGAAAAAGTTTCTCAAACGGATGTTCGTGTTTTAATAACCGGTGAAAACGGAACGGGAAAGGAGTTAGTCGCTCGCGCAATTCATAAAAAAAGTCTGCGAAAAGAGAAACCTTTTATCGAAGTAAATTGTGCCGCCATTCCAAATGAACTTATTGAATCCGAATTATTTGGCCACGAGAAAGGCTCCTTTACCGGCGCAATGCAGCAGCGGATCGGCAAGTTTGAACTTGCAAATAAAGGGACAATCTTTTTGGACGAGATCGGTGATATGAGTTTGCAGGCGCAGGCAAAAGTGTTGCGTGCAATTGAAGACGGAAAAATTCAGCGCGTGGGTGGAGCTAAATCAATTGAAGTTGATGTGCGGATTATTTCCGCCACGAACAAAAATTTAGCGGAAGAAATTGAAAAAGGGAATTTTCGCGAAGACTTGCTCCATCGCTTGAATGTAATTCCTATTATCGTCCCGCCGCTTCGTGATCGGCTCGAAGATATTCCGATGCTTGTAAAACACTTTGCACAGGATATTTCTCAGAAACACAAAAAAGTAATCCCTTCATTTTCAGAAGATGCGCTAACCGTCCTACAAAGTTTTCGGTGGGCGGGAAACATCAGAGAGCTGCGAAATATAGTTGAACGAATCATTATTATTATCGATAAAAAAGAAATCTCGAAAAAAGATATTGAGTTTCTCGTTCCTTATGAAAAACAAGACATAGGTGAAATGGTTGATCTTTCAAATTCATTTCAAGATTTTAAAGGAAAAGCTGAGCGGGCTTTTATTATGAAACAACTTGACGCTAATCATTGGAATATTAGTAAGACCGCCGATACGTTAAACATTCAGCGCAGTCACCTTTACAATAAAATGAAGAAATATAATATTGAGAAAGGAAAGGAATAATGGGAGAAACAATTTTTTCAAAAATTATTAGAAAAGAAATTCCGGCAGCTATCGTTTACGAAAACGAAACCGTGCTCGCATTCCGTGATATTAATCCTGCAGCGCCAACGCATATTCTTATCGTTCCCAAAATTGAAATTGCAAAAGTAACCGATTTGAATGGCAAAGAACATGGTGCACTTTTAGGTGAAATGATCGACGCAGCAAATGCAATTGCAAAACAAGAAGGAATCGCTGAGAAAGGTTTCCGTTTAGTATTTAATTCCGGGAATGACGGCGGGCAGGAAGTTTATCATTTACACATGCACTTGCTCGGCGGAAGAAAAATGAATTGGCCACCTTGATAAAGAACAATAAATATAATTTTTCTCAAAAGAATTTTTGTTCCCCCTTTATATCCAATTAATTTTTATTTCTTTCTCAACAGATTTAAACTCCTTATCTCCCGTTACCAAAATTGCCTTTTTCGTCTTTGCCAAAACGGCTGCAAAAGCATCTGCATAAGACATTTTATGAAAAGCTTTAAAACGCGCGGCTGCAAGAGTTAATTCCTTATTTGCTTCAACAATTTGTATTGGGTATCTCTGAATAATACTTTTATACAATTCTGCCCGCTCTTCTCCACCTTCGCGTAAAGCGATATAATACATCTCACCCCAATTAATAACACATAAAAATAACTCTGTTTCGTGATGCAAGGATAGTTCAATAATATCTGCTACTTGAGAAGCTCCTTTCTCACCTTCAAAATAAGCGATAAGGGAGTATGTATCCAGAACATAACTCTTCATAATTCACACTCCTCTTTCTTTTCTTCCATTAAAGCTCTAAGAAGTTTCCCCTTTGTGCCTAAAATTCCAATATTATTTCGTATTGTTTCAGAAGTTATTGGCTCCATTTCTATTCTATCATCCTTTTCCCAAAAATAAACCATAGTGCCGGTTTTAATTTTATATTTCCTTCTAAGTTTAGCGGGAATTACGATCTGCCCTTTTGATGTTACAAATCCATGTTCCATTTTTATATTTCCTAATTTAAAAATACTGACAATGCAAAGTTAGAATAATATTATATGTAAGTCAAATAATATATGTAAGACATTACATAATAATGTTACTTTTTAAATAAATGCTTACTTGAAATACTCATACAGAAAAACAAATCTTCTCCATTTCATTCAAATTTTCTTATTACTTTTTAATTTTTAGAGGAGGAAATCCGATTTGTAAAACAAATTATTAGGGAAATAAAGTAGATCAGTCGGAACTGTTGACATATCATGGATGAGACGTTGTGAGAAACAGTGGGCAAAAAGTATCTTTTATTATTAAGTAAGTAGCGCGGCTCCGCTCCTCACCAATTAATTTAGGAACTCCAATAACGTGAATAGTGTATTCTTCAATTCCTTACGTGACACAACTCTATCAATAAATCCATGCTCCTGTAAAAACTCGGCAGTTTGAAATCCTTTTGGTAAATCTTTTCCAATTGTCTGTTTAATTACACGTGGACCGGCAAATCCAATTAACGCTTTAGGTTCAGCAATATTCACATCACCTAACATGGCGTAACTTGCTGTAATTCCACCGGTTGTGGGGTCTGTTAAAATGGAAATATACGGAATTCCTAAGTCTGCAAGTTTCGCCAACCGAGCACTTGTTTTTGCCATTTGCATAAGACTTAAGACTCCTTCCATCATTCTTGCGCCACCACTGGAAGAAATCAAAACTAAAGGAATTTTCGACTTTATCGACTTGTCAATAAGTCTGGCTATTTTTTCTCCAACTACTGACCCCATGCTCCCGCCAATGAACTTAAAATCCATGCATCCAAAAGAGATTTCTTTTCCGTTTATTGTTCCTGTTCCAGTGCGGATTGCATCGTAAAGTTCGGTCTTTTTGATAGCATCGTTAACCCGTAGCGAATACTTTTTTGTATCGGAGAATTCAAGCGGATCGGCGGAACGCATCTTTTTATTGATTTCTTTGAATGACCCTTCGTCGAGAATTACTTTGATATATTCTTCACTCCCGATTCGAAAATGGTAAGAACATTTAACACACGTCCACAAATTGCTTTCAAGTTGTTTTTTATGAATGATCTCGTCACATTCCGGACATTTCATCCACATCCCATCAGGCAAATCCATTTTTTGTGTGTCATCGGAGAAATTCTTCTTAGATCTTTTAAACCACGACATAGTTTTATTCTTTCCCTTTTTCAATGAATGAGACAATCGTAAGAGTTTTTTGCGGTTCTGACGAATCATTTGAACTTAGAGTAATCGTCTTTGTCACAACTCCTTCTCTATTTGATGAATCGAATTCTACTTTTAACGCTCCTTCTTCATTCGGCTTTAGAGATTTTCCATTTATTACCGCAGCAGTACATCCGCAGGAAGTTCTAACATGATTAATTTCCAAAACCGAGGAACCAACGTTCTTATATTTAAAAGTATATTCAACAACACTTCCCTCTTTTATTTTCCCAAAATCATGTATCGTTGTTTCAAATTGAATTCTAGGTCCTTCAACCTTAACCGTTTCCGGCTTCGTTGCTTTGGATAAAACTTTCCCGGTAATTTCCAACTTTATATTAGGGTTTGCAGCATCATTTGAAGCAAGTGAGATCACTTTGTTTTGGAGTCCTGCTTTCCCTTCGGTATTAAATTCAACATTTATTGAGGTGCTTTCTCCAGGTTGAATTTCATCTTTTTGTGATGCCGCCGCGGTACATCCGCAGCTTGTCATGATGTTGGTAATTCTGAGAACCTGGTCTCCAACGTTTTTAACTTGAAATGCAAACTTTACAATCACTCCTTCAGTTACTTCGCCAAAATTATATTGAGAAATACTTGCTTGAATTCGTGAACCCGAGTATTGCGCAGATAAAAAACCAAAAGGAAGAAATAATAACGCTACTAAAAAAATCTTTTTCATTTTCAATTCGATCCTTTCACTAAAAAATCCTTTATGTATAAAGGTTCTAATAAATCAATATTTGTAGGTTCGGAACTGCTGAACTGCCGAGCCCATAATGCAATAGATTTTGCAGATGGAAAACACAATAGACCATTTCCAGCATTACCAAAAATCACCTCATTTTGGAAATTACTTTCTAACTCAAAGCGCGAAACGATTCCCAATTCCCGCACAAATTTATAGATATTTCCATTATTAAGAAAACCTGCAAAATATATTTCTTCTTTATTCACCTTATTAGCAATAAAAAAGTTTTCCGCTATTTTTGTGTAGTTTAATGCCTCAAGAGCGATTGCCTCGAATGTTGGAACCGGAATAATTGGTAGTGACGAACCAAGCGCCATTCCTTTGGCAGCCGCTAATCCAATCCTTAACCCTGTGAACGACCCTGGACCTATCGATACAGCGATCGAGCTTAAATCATTTAAAGAAATTTCTGCAGTCGAAAGGATGTTCTCAACAAGTGAGAAAATCTTTTTTGAATGACTGAGTTTTATCCGGGAACTTGTTTCCACACACTTTTCGGAATTCCAATAAACGCAGACGCTACATTGTTCTCCACTTGTTTCAATCGCCAATATAGGTTTTTCTTTCATCATAACTTTTCAATTCTAAAGGTTCGGGAAAAATCATCCTTAATAACAATGGTAATTTCATAGCGATTCTTTGGAAGAACAGCCGGATAAAGATCAGCCCATTCGATTATTGTGATTGCTTCTTCATCATTAAGATAATCATAAATTCCAATGTCGAGCAATTCTTGCTGAGATCGCACCCGGTAAAAATCAAAATGGAAAAACTTTTCTTTACCAACATAAACATTTAGGAGCGCAAATGTGGGACTGTTTGCATCGTCAATCATGAATTCTTTGCAAAGTACTTTAGTAAAAAATGTTTTCCCGGAACCTAAATTACCAACGAGAGAAATACAATCTCCTTTTTGCAGCAGCGATGAAAATTCCTTCGCAAGATTCGCTGTTTCTTCTTCAGAAAAAATATTTTGAACGAATGGGAAAACCATTACTTTGTTTCGAGCGTAATTATCGGAAGGATCATTTCTTCCAAAGAAACACCGCCATGTTGGAAGGTGTCTTTGTAATGACTTAAATATTTATGATAATCTGTCGGATAAACGAAATAGTAATCTTCTTTTGCGATGATATAACTAATCGAAACACCTCTCCGGGGTAATTTATATTCAAGCGGGTCTCTCACAAAGATTGCATGTTTATCATCGACTTTTAAATTGCGCCCGAATTTAAACCGGAGATTAGTCGAAGTTTCTCTGTCACCCAAAACTTTAGCGCCACGGAGTGAACGAATGCTTCCGTGATCTGTTGTTATAACAATTTTTGCGTTCTTCATTTTGGAGATTGATTGGAACGTTGATAAAAGAGAAGAATGCGTGAACCAACTATCTGTTAAAGAACGATACGCCGCTTCGTCAGGAGCGATCTCTTTCAGTAAGTCTGAATCAGATCTTCCGTGAGCAACCATATCTAAAAAATTAACTACAACTGCCGTGAAATGACTGTTTTGATATGATAAAATATTTTGCTCAAAATTTCTTCCAACCTCCGGATCAATAATCTTCAGGTATTTTAAGTCGGTTTGTAGTTTTATTCTATTCCTGTTTATTTGTAATTGCAGCAATTCTTTTTCGTATTTGTTCATGCTGCGTTCATCATCATCATTTCCTGTCCAGAGATCGGGATAATTTTTTTCAATTTCAGACGGATAAAGCCCGGCAAAGAGTGCATTTCTAGCGTATGAAGTTGCGGTGGGAAGAATGGAGTAATAATATTCCTTCGAGATTTTAAAATAGTCCCGCAGATGCTTTTCCATTATCATCCATTGATCAAATCTCAAACAATCAAGAACGAAAAAGAAGATCGGTCCCTTTGCTTCGCTTACAAGTGGGAAGACATAATCCTTCACAATCTCAACAGTTAATTTAGGACGATCTTCTTTGGAAGAAGAATTAATCCATGATTTATAATGCCGTTCAACATATTTGGAGAATTCTTTATTTGCTTCCTTTTTTTGATCGTTGAGCGATTGCATCAAATTGTTTTCTTTGTGTGCAGCGAGTTCTAAATCCCAATAGACCAACTTCAAGTACAACTCAATCCAATCATCATAAGAGAGCCGATCTTGCAGAAGCATTGATATTTGATTAAAATCTTGCAAGTAATCTTTTGTCGCCGTTTCGGTAGAAATCCTCTTCCCTTCCAATATTTTTTTACACACGAGAAGAACCTGGCTTGGATTGACAGGCTTTGTCAAATAATCTTTTATCTTTCCGCCGATCGCTTCATCCATAAGCGATTCCGCTTCACTTTTTGTTACCATCACAACCGGAATGTGAGGATGCGATTCTTTTATCTTACTGAGAAGCTGCAAGCCTCCCATGCCGGGCATCATTTCATCAAGAAAAATAAGATCAATTTCTCTTTCTTTTAAAGTTACTAATGCGTCTTCTCCATTCGTGTTGGTAAAAACATCATATCCTTTTTCAGTTAAGAAAATAATATGCGATCTAAGAAGATCGATTTCATCATCCACCCACAATATTTTTTTCTGAGCCATAATTACCTTAAAAAATTTTCAACAATTTACTTTTGCCAAAAATAGTAATAATATTTTTAACTGATAGAGCATAAATTTTTACTTACTGCTCAATTTCCCGGAAGGAGAGCAGTAATCAATTTCTGTTGGAACTTGTGGTGAAACCATTTTCGGACTAACATAAGGGATTCCGAGATTTGATCCGCGTAAAATGAACAGTATACCATCGACTCACTCAATATTTCGTAAACGATTTTATACCCTTCGCAGCAGAAAATCTTTTCATCGATGTGGATGGCGTCTGAAGGAGAAGTTTCACCACAATGGAAGCAAGCGAGATTTGTATCTTGTGAAATAGGTGTAGATGCAGTCATATTTTTTAGAATAATTAAATTAGAGGTTAAATTCGGCTGGTGTGGAGTACAAAAAAAAGAATGAAACCCAGGGCTTATCTCCCCGTTAAGTCCCAAGTTTCATTTCTTAATTTTCAAAAACACTTATGTTTAACACATTTTGTGCCAGTCAAAAGAATATTTTTTTGATTAAAAATGATTGAGGAAATAATTGCTTTACAATAAATAACAAAACAATTCTTGATTTCGAGAAAGATTAGAAGGATTTACGCAGACTTAAAGAGATCCATCTTCCGCCGTCGGTTTTGCTTGGATTGGGTTGCGCAAGAATAATGCCCGGAGTTTCACCGGCAGGCGGCAGTTCTTTTTTTATAACTTTTATAGGAATAAACTGCCCGCACTCAATTAAAAGAGCGTAGGAGTTCAATCTATAAGAAGCGGCGATGGCAAGTTTACCAATAACCGCCTTTCGTACCGGAAGAATATTTCGAGTAAAATCCTTCACTCCAAAAACTAAATAAGATGGCTGCCAATTATCTAAAGTTAACTCCGGTAGTATTTGATAAACTGAAACTCCGGGTTCAACCGAAAAATTTGAGAATACAAGTTTCTTTTTTGTTTTGAAAGTGAAAAAGTAAACGTGTCCCGCTAACCGGTAATTGATTCTGTTTGCAACCAGCGATGTTAGCACAGAGGTAAATGGCCACGATTGGATATTCCCCACCAACGAACCTTTTACGAAATCATACGCAATGGAAAATTCAGGCAGCCAATAATATTCTTTCACCTCAAAACTTTTTATCGCTACCCCATTATAAAGTGCATCTGTAAATGAAGTACTACCGAATGAATTTTGTGAGAAGATAAAATCAAAAAAACTTTCCCCTTCACCATGACTATAATTAATTTCAAAAGGAACAGTTGTAGAAGAATTTGCTGCCGTAAAGTTTGCAAGTGAGCCATGTGTTTGGTCTTCAACAGCAAAGACGGGATTCTCATTTTTGTTCTTCAAGCTTAAATATTTTTCATATTGAAAAGCGATGTGTGTCTTGTCTTCCGGACGAAAGCCAATTGAATAAAATATCTTCGAAAGCCAACTCATATTATTTATATCAATCCTTGAGTCCTCATATCTTAAATCAAGTAACAGGGGAAAAGAGTAAGCATAATAACCAATCCGGAATTTCTCAAACCAGTGAGAACTATTTCTAAACCCGAAACTTCCGCCATAATCAATAGTGGAAACGCTTTTAATCTGATTCAGCCGTACAAACTGTTCTGTAAAAAAAGGTGAAAAAGAAAATTCATTATCAACGGTTAGCCGATTTATTTGCTGGCCGGTTTTAAATTGTACTTTACTGATAGAGTTATCGGTAAGTGCAATATTCTTTTCGGTTTCAAGAGAAAAGAAAAGTTTATCTTCATCGATAGAAGTTTCAAATTGCATTTTGCTTTTTTGAAATGAGATTGCGCTGTTAGAGGTGGAATTTTTTGTTCTTATTAAATCAAAATAGGAAGTAGAAAATGAAAAAGTGGAAAGTGAATCATCTTTAAAATAAAACGGCTGTGCAAAAACAATTTGCACAGCCAAAAATGAAAGAACAATAACAGATTTTATCACTGTTTCGTAATGGTAACAATATTTGAGTATTTAATATCCTTAAAAACCAAAGGCTCCCAATTATCTCCATAACCCATATTATAATCTTCAGGATTATTTGAATTCCGTAGTTGGTATCGATAGGTTATTCCATTCGTAACGTTACTATCCCAAAACATATTTTGGTAATTAACAGTTTGGTAATCGGTTGGTGTTGAAGTTGCACCGGTTCCTTTCATAACCCAGTATAATTCGTAAATATTCCATTCCAATCTTATCTGGCTAAATTCAGAATAAGCATTAATACTATCAGGTTCACTGGTAGCTCTGAAGCTATGATCCATTTCAGATTTCGCCTTGATCATCAATTGAGCGGAAGGTCTTGCGGTAAGTTCCTTGTCATTTTGAGATGATCCACCATTAATCCATACTTTATAAGGGACATTATTCTGATCCGTAATGACAAATTTTGCCATTCCCCATTCATCTGTTGTTTTGCTATAGGTTTTTGTATCAGTAACAATTTTAACCGTATACGAAAAATTCGGAATAGAATAATTCCACCAAGTATTAAAGTAAATTCTAAAGCCAAATTCTTTATCAATCTGCATCAGTTTTTTCATATTATCATTTGTCATACCGGGGAACATTCCGCCAAATGTTGGATCGGGGAAATTAAATTCTGCATAATTGTTTGCGTTAAATTTAAATTGAATATCTTCCGTTCCGCTTGCGGTTACTGTGTATGCCGGTAAAAATGAAGCTTTAGGATTAGCAACTGGATTATCAAAGAAATTACCCAAGAAAACTTGAATGTCCATCGGAGTTTCGTCCGTGCCAACATTATCTAAATGCACGGTAATAGCCGAAGACATTGACGTTTTCATCTTGTTCAAATATTTTTTTGCGGTATCCAGATCTGATTGTCGTAAACCGTCATTTCCTAATTTAATTACAGCATCAGTTTTGTGACCCGAAATTGATTCAAGCTTTGTTATACCAAGAAGCAATTTATCAATCATACTATTGATGGAAGCTTTTGCATTTTGAGAATGAGTTGTTCCATCACTAGCAAGATAGAAGAAAGAAGTGCTGTTCTGTTGGAGAGCAGCAACGAGTGAAGCTTGTTTGTAATCTGCTAACTCAAATTTATAGACAAGCATTCCTTCTAACATAGACTTAACTCCCTGAAGTAATGCATCGCTCATCAAAATCTCTGTGGGATAAAGATAGACGTCCGAAAGTTTCGAATCTCCTTGCATCTTTCCACTTACTCTGAATTTAAACGTGTCTGAACTTTCGACAAAACCGAGTTGCTCAATTGCATAATTAATCCGCGGCAGAAAAGCATCGCGAACAATTCTCTGCATGTCACTAATTAACGGAGGATCAACTTTTGCAACGGTATAAATCTTTAAAAGATTTTTCGCCATCTCATTAACGGGAACTACCATTTGTGAAGTTGATGAAAGCAACCCGGCATTTTTTAACGGTGATGTTTTTGAAAATACATTCGAATTTGAGTTTCCAAAACTTTCCCACTGTTTAACCATCCGGTTGACCGCAGTATCTGAATAAACGCATAATATCTCAGTAAGAGCAGCTCCAAGGTGAGCATCCTTGTTATCAGGATTAAGTTCAATTGCTGATTTATAAAGGTCATTTGCAGTCTTGAAGTTTAGAGCATCAAAATCAGAAGCATGATTGAAATTACCGTTAGCCAACTGGGTAAAAACAATTTCCAATGATTCATACGCTTGTTGGGATTTAAGGCTTGATGCTGCTGGGTCGGTTGTTGGGCCTGTTGGAGTATCTTCTGTCGTTTTACATCCGACAAAAAAGAGTAACAGGTAAATAATGTACGAGAGCTTTTTCATGATCTTTCCTTTCGAAAAATATTTTTCAGAAATAACAAAACTTCTTATTAAAACTTAGGAAAGGTTTAATCAATTAGCAATGCTTATTAACACACCCTTCACGCATTCTTTTCCCGATAGCAATCTCAGATATTAAAAAAAATTCTGATGCAATGATGATTCATAACCCTCATCAATCAGTAAATTTCCTTTATCGGAAGCAGAGACGGCAAGAAAATCACATCGTTCATTCTCTCTGTTTCCATCGTGTCCTTTTACCCAGCAAAATTCAATTTCATGTTTTTGCAAAAGTTGGTCGAGCAGAATCCAGAGATCGGGATTTTTTACTTTTTCTTTTTTACTGCGTGTCCAATTTTTTGCCTTCCATGAAACAAGCCAACCTTTTTGAATTGGTTCGATAACGTACTTAGAATCGGAATAAATTTTTACTTTACACTTTTCTTTTAAAGCGCTTAACCCAACAATAACGGCTAACAATTCCATTCTATTGTTCGTAGTTTTTCTATAACCGGCGGAGAGTTCCTTCCGTTGTCCCTTAAATAATAAAACCACTCCGTAACCGCCCGGACCGGGATTATTTTTTGCCGAACCATCAGTATAAATAGTAATTTCTTTCAATAAAGTTTCTTCCGCTTTAATATTTTGTTGAAGAAAGGTTTGCAATTTCCGCATTCAATCTTATTAACTCTTCCGAAGCTTTTTCCGCGAAGTCTTTCCCGTTTGATGCGTAAATGATGCTTCTGCTCGCATTTATCAGATATGAAGTAAGCTGATTTTGATTGAATAACTTAATAACTTCTTCCAAACTGCCACCTTGTGCCCCAACTCCGGGTAAAAGGATAGGAAGATCTTTTATCAACGAAATATTTTCTTGAAGTTGGTTTATTTGTGTTGCACCAAATACGATACCACAATTAGAAAATTGTCCATTCCAATCATTAACTTTTTTAATTACCTTTTGGTAGAGCCACTCATTGGAAGCCAAAGGGAGAGTTTCAAAATCGTTTGCACTTTTGTTGGAAGTTAAAGCCAGAATAAAATTGAGTTTATCTTTATATTCTAAAAATGGCTGAACAGAATCATATCCCATGTAAGGATGAAGCGTAACGGAATCGCACTTAAAATAATCATACACCGATTTGGCATACATCGCGGAAGTTGAACCGATATCCCCTCTTTTCGCATCAGCGATAATAAAAATATCCTCATCGATATATTCAATAGTTTTTTTAAGCGACTTTAATCCTTCAATTCCGTTGGCTTCATAAAAAGCAAAGTTAAGTTTGTAGGCGCCAGCATCCTTGTGAGTTGCATCGATTATTTCTTTATTAAAAAGAAATATCGGATCGTCTGAATGTTTTAACTGCTCCGGAATTTTTTCGATGTCGGTATCTAAGCCAACACAAATATGTTTGCCGTTATTAACCGCCGAATAAAACTTGTCGATGCTTTTCATAATTCCTAATTCCTATTTATCCGCATTCGGCGGAATTCTCAATTCCTAATTAAGTAGATTCTTTTCTCGATCGATAAATATTTAAAATAATTCCAAGCATCGCCATATTGATCAACAGCGAACTTCCGCCGTAACTTACAAACGGTAATGGAATGCCGATCACCGGTAAAATCCCGATCGCCATTCCAACATTAACTAAAAAATGGACAAAGAAAACCGTTAGAATCCCGATGATGACCAGGCTTAGAAATTCATTTTTTGCAAATGAAGCTAAACGTAAAATCCTTAAAAATAAAACAAGAAATAAAACGATAACGATAATGCTTCCAAAAAATCCGAACTCTTCACCGATTACACAAAAGATAAAGTCTGTCCATTGTTCCGGGATAAATTGAAGCTGTGTTTGGTTGCCATGCAGAAATCCTTTTCCGAAAAAACCGCCGGAGCCGATTGCAACCTTTGCTTGAATGGCATTGTAACCGGAACCGAGAGGATCAGCGTTCGGATCGATGAACGCACGAATTCTTGTTTGTTGATGAGGACTTAAAATATTATAGAAGTTGTCTACAAAAAATCCGGAAGCAATATTTAACGCTAAGATCGACCCGCTGAGAAAAATATCTTTCTTGAAATAAAAAAGAATAACAACTACAAGAGCGATGGCAACCACAAAATAAATTAGTCCAAAAAGAGAAGCAACAGCAACGATAGCGGGACTTAGCGCCACTGCCAATCCAAAAAGACTTATCCCCTTCCAAAATAAAAGGGACAAAATCAATCCGATGAAAACGAATGAACTTCCAAGATCAGGTTCGAGCATAATTAAAACGATTGGCGACATCCCAATAGTTAATGCAATAAAAATATCTTTTAAGTTATCAAGGTCAGTTTCAGAACGCGAAAGAAAATTAGAGAGAAAAAGTATTGTTGAGAGTTTTGCAAATTCCGCCGGTTGAAAACTGAACCCACCGAATGCGATCCAACTTCTTGCACCACCAATTTTCCTCCCGATAACCAAAACCACCAAAAGTAAAAGCATCGACAAGAAATAGGATGGAAGAGCAGCAAGTTTTAATGTTTGTACCGGTAGGGAGTAAATCAAAAAAAAGACGAAAAGTGAAATACCCCAACTGATCAATTGTTTATCAAAATTTCCTTTTTGTGTGACCGTATTTTGAGTTGAACTATAGATAGCCAACAGTCCGATGATCACAAGTAGTGAAGCAGACAAGAATATTGTCATATCGAAGCGGTCGTTTAATTTGTAACTAATCTGCAAAAGGCTCTGCTCCTGTTTGAGGTTCGATATTTTTCTTATCGGCCGCAACGGCTGTTTTGGGCATACTTCTTCTCACGTAAGTTTCGATTATTTTTTTTGCTATCGGAGCCGCCCATGTAGCGCCAAAGCCTGCGTTCTCCACCAAAACAGCCACGGCAATTTTAGGATTTTCGTACGGGGCAAAAGCAACAAATAGCGCATGATCTTTCCCATGTGGATTCTGTGCCGTCCCGGTTTTACCGGCAATTTGAATATCACTTATCCGAATGCTTGTTCCCGTTCCGGCTCCATTGACCACGCGGAACATCCCTTCTTTTACAATATTAAAAACTTCCTGTTTTACACCGACGTTTACTTCTTTGTATTTATAAGAATGAAATTTTTTATTTTCATCCAAATAACCTTTTACAAGATGCGGCACAAAAGATTTTCCATTGCTTGCAATCAATCCGCAATAATTAGCTAATTGTAACGGAGTAACATTCACTTCACCTTGACCAATCCCAAGACTAACCAAAATTCCGCGAGGCCAATTCTTACCATAAATTTTTTCGTAATAAGCTGAATTTGGAATTAATCCTCTCACCTCTTCGTTGATATCAATTCCCAGTTTTTGTCCAAGTCCAAAACGAGTGGCATATTCCTTCAAGCGATCCAAGCCAATTTTGAAAATCAATTGATAGAAAAAAACGTTGCAAGATTTTTCTATTGCAGTAACAACATTCACGGCTCCATGAGCGCCGTGGCATTTAAAAGATCTACCATAATTGAAACTACCTCCACAATAAAGCGTTGTTGATGGAGTAATCACTCCGAGATCAAGTGCGGCGACCGCGCATAACAATTTAAAAGTCGAACCGGGCGGATGCGCTGCCATCGAGGCTCTATTAAATTGCGGCTTTAATGGATCGTTTAAAAGTTGGCGTAAATAATCTTTTGGAGTAACATACGAAAATTGGTTCAAATCAAACTGAGGTGAACTTGCCAATACCATTACTTCACCGGTTCCCGGTTCAATTGCGGCAACAGCTCCGGCTCTTCCGGCTAATTCTTCTTCGGCAATTTTTTGCAATTCTCCGTCAATCGATAAAACCAGATCCTTTCCTTTTTGCGAGGGAAGGTCATTCTTTCCATCCTTATATTTTCCAACCTCACGTCGTCTTGAATCAACTAATATATAGTTATAACCTTTCTCGCCGCGTAAATCTTTTTCATATTTTTTTTCAAGACCAATAGAACCGATCAAATCACCAGGCTGATAATACTCTTCTTCTTTTTTTAATTGAGCCGGAGAAATTTCTTTCGAATAACCAAATGCATGTGAACCCATCGCACCGTAGGGATAACCGCGCTGCATTTCGATTACATAATCTACGCCGCTAAGATGTTCCCTATTCTCTTCAATCCATGCGATAGCAGAAAAATCAGCTCCACGTTTAACGCGCAACGGAATAAACTTTGAGTAAATCCGATTCTTATAAAGCATATTTGAAACGAACCCGGATTCAAGATCAAGAATAGTTTCAATCTTTCTGTTAAAAGAAGTATCATATTCTGCTGGAGTAATACGAACGGTGTACGCCGGAGTATTTTCAACAAGCAGCTTCATATTGCGGTCATAAAAAACTCCGCGTAAGGCAATTTGTTCAATCGCTTTTATTGAGTTGCCCGAAGCTTGTGCATCAAATTTGTCATGCGCTAAGATTTGCATTTGGAAAAGTTTGAAAATGTAGACCGAGACTACCGCGATAATAATTCCATAAAAGATTTTCTTCCTGTCGAAGAAAGAAATATGTGCGGACATTAGATGTAACTCCGCTTAGGAAAAAAAATCATAACGATGCTGGCGATTATAGTAGTATAGATGGCAGGAATCATTCCCTCTTCAAAAATTAATGAGAAAATATTTAAGCTGATATCGAAGTTTGAGATCAGCGAAAATGAAATTGCGTTTACCAGACTTGAAAGAAAAATGATTCCAAGAAAGAGCGGCGATTTTATGATGCTTACGGTTTGATTTTCGTTGAAAAAATATCCCGCTATAAATGCTGAAAGCGTCTTTGTGAACATAGAACTTCCGAGAATACTTCCGGTGGAGAAATCGGTTATTCCCCCAAGAATAAAGGCTAAGATGATTCCATATAACTGCCCAAACTTCAGGGTATAAAAGACGATCAAAATCAAAATAAGATCGGGAACAATTCCGCTCAATTCGAAATAAGGAACGATCACCACCTGAATGAGCAATACGGGAATGAAATAAATGAAAGGAAGAATTTTATCGAATTTCATTTGTCCCCGCTATTATAAAAATTCAGCTCAACCGAATTTTTTATTTTGTGCGGGATCGCAGCAACAATAAAAACATTCTCAACTTTTTCAATCTCAACAAATGGTTTGATTAGAACATTGTTAAAATATCCTTCATCGGGATTAATAATTTTTTTCACTATACCAATGGGAAAGGGCTGCCCGATAAATGAACTAAGTTCGGAAGTGATTATTCTGTCTCCCAATTTTATTTCAGAAGTTTTGGGAAGATTTGAAATGATAAGTTGACTTCCCGTCCAATGAAGAATACCCTGGAATCTGCTTCGCTGATCTTTAACTACGACTCGAAAATTTAAATGTTTTAAAGTCTTCACGAGAGAAAAATCTTCAGAACTTTGATCTATCACGCCAACTAAACCTTCACCGGTAATTACCGCCATTCCGGCTTTGATGCCTTCCTCTTTTCCCTTATCCAAAGTGAATGTGGTTTGATCCGTTGAAAAAGATTTTAAAATAACCGCGGCTGGAATCAGTTGATAAGCAATGGTGTCCTTCATGGAAAGTAAATTTTTTAACTCGACATTCTCAATTCCATATTCACGGAGTTTATTGACTTCGAGCATCAACTCGGCATTTTGCTTGCGGAGTTTTGTATTTTCACTTTTTAATCCGGTAGATGGAATCACGTCTGAAAAGAATGAGGTAACGAATGCAAACGTTCCAAATGTTGTGGTTTTTAAATTTTTAACGGAAGGGTGGTCACTGCGTGAAATTAATAATACACTAATGAGCAACAGAAAAACTAAAACGAGATATTCCTTGAACTGATTCCAAATATTTTGTAAGATACGCACGCTTAATATCTTCTATTCCGAATTAGTACTCTTGAATAATGATTTAAATTTTCAATTACCTTTCCGGCGCCGCGAGCTACTGCAGTAAGCGGGTCTTCGGCAACGTGAACGGGAAGATTTGTTTCCATTCTAATACGTTCGTCTAAACCTTTTAATAAAGCTCCACCTCCGGTAAGCATTACTCCTCTATCCAAAATATCGGCGGAAAGTTCCGGCGGAGTTCTTTCAAGAGAAAGTTTTGTCGCGTCAACGATCTGCACAACTGCTTCGGTTAAAGCTTCACGAATTTCAACTGAGGAAACTTCTGTAGTTTTTGGAATACCGCCAACAAGATCCCGTCCTTTAACTTGAATGGTTAATTCTTCTTTTAAAGGCATAGCCGAACCAACTTCACATTTAATTGCTTCGGCTGTTTTTTCTCCTATCAAAATATTATGATTTTTTTTGAAGAATTGCATGATCGCATTATTCATTTCATCACCGGCAATGCGGATTGATTCTTCATTTACAATTCCGGATAGAGCGATAACCGCAATTTCAGTTGTTCCACCGCCGATGTCAATAATCATACATCCGATCGGTGCATCAACATCAATCCCGATGCCGATTGCGGCTGCCATAGGTTCCGCTATTAAATGAACTTCTTTCGCTCCCGCATGTTCGGCGCTATCACGAACAGCACGCTTCTCGACTTCTGTAATTCCACTTGGAACCGCAACAACCACGCGTCTTGCATTTATAAAACTTGAACTTACCTGACGAATAAAAGCGCGGATCATCCCCTCAGCAATTTCAAAATCAGCAATAACTCCATCTCTCATCGGGCGGGTAACACGAATTCCTTTATGTTCCTTCCCCTGCATTTCTTTTGCCCTGTTACCAAGTGCAATAATTTTTTTCGTGTTGCGGTCGAAGGCAACAATCGAAGGTTCGTTGAGCACAATACCTTTTCCTTTAACATAGATCAGTGTGTTAGCAGTACCTAAATCCATTGCAATATCAGCACCGAATAAATCTAAAATTCCCATAAAACCTCTTAATGTTTAAAGTGCCGCTTACCGGTAAAAACCATCGATAGCGAATATTTATTAGCCGCGTTTATAACTTCTTCATCACGAACAGAGCCGCCGGGTTCAATTACCGCGGTGATTCCGTGCTTCACAATTTCTTCAATGTTATCTGCAAACGGGAAAAATGCGTCTGAAGCGACAACTGCATTTTCTAAAGAAAGACCGAACTCTGCCGCTTTCATAACGGCAACTTTTACAGCATCAATTCGAGAAACTTGTCCGGCGCCAATGCCGAGAGTCATTTTATCTTTTGCAAAAATGATAGCATTTGATTTTGCATTTTTTGCAACCGCCCAAGCAAATTTGAGATCTTCCAATTGTTTTTCAGTCGGACTATTTTCCGTAACTGTTTTTAAATTTGAAAAATCATCCGAAAGATAATCTTTATTTTGCACCAACACACCACCGGGAACCGCTTTTATTGCATCTCCCTCTTCGGATATTCTTTTTATTTGCTTTAAGATTCTTCTATCTTTTTTCTTAAACAAGATAGGCAACGCTTCTTCTGCAAATTCGGGAGCAATAATTACTTCTAAAAAGATTTCGTTCAACTTCAGCGCTAACTCTGCATCAACCTTTTCGTTCAGAGCTACAATTCCACCAAACGCAGCCACCGGATCGCACTTTAATGCGTTTTGATAAGCTTTAAAAAGTGTTGTTGCAGTTGCCGCACCGGAAGGATTGTTATGCTTTACGATAACGCATGATTTTACTTCAAGTTCTTGAAGTAGTTCGACTGCGGCGGTTATGTCCAGAATGTTATTGTACGAAAGTTCTTTCCCGTGCATAATTTCAAAATAGTCGAAGAAGCTTCCGTAAAGCGCAGCTTGTTGGTGTGGATTTTCTCCATAACGAAGTGTTGTCGTCTTTGTCAAGTGTAAACGTAAAGATGAAGAATCAAATCCAAAACGATTTTCAAGTGTGTTGGAAATAAAAGTATCGTACTGAGCAGTGTGAGAATAAGCTGAAACAGCCAACCGTTTTCTTGTCTCTTCCGAAACCAAACCGGCTTTCAATTCGGTTAAGAAATTTTCATACTGCGAAGGATGCGTAAGTACCGAAACAAACTTATGATTTTTAGCCGCTGCGCGAATAAGACTTGGTCCGCCAATATCAATATTTTCAATTAATTCTTCTTCGCTGGCGTTCGGATTTTTTGCAACTTTTTCAAATGGGTAAAGATTTACGCAAACGATATCGATTGGCAAAATTCCGTTAGCTTCAGCTTCTTTTTGATCTTCCGGTAAATTTCTTCGCTGCAAAATTCCACCGAATATTTTTGGCTGAAGCGTTTTTACTCTTCCTTCAAATATTTCTGGAAAGCCTGTGTAATCGCTAATTTCTGTGCAAGGCACATTACTTTGTTTTAGAAGTTTTGCAGTTCCACCTGTTCCAAGAATTTCATAATTGAGGGAGATTAAGTCTTTTGCGAATTCAACAATATTGGTTTTATCAGAAACACTAATCAGGGCATATTTTTTCAAAATGGTATCTAACTTTTTTTCGTTAAGTAAACTCTATTATTTTTTATTTCAATTTTTCTTTGTGCAAACTTCACGATTACCGATGGAAGGAGAACATGTTCAAGCTGTAAAACACGCTGTGCAATTTCCTCAGGTGATTCAACATCCTCGATTGAAACTGCTGCCTGATCGATTATCAATCCTTCATCATAAATTTCGTTTACAAAATGGACGGTAGCGCCTGAAACTTTTGCCGATGATCTGAAGACTGCTTCATGAACACGAATCCCATACATTCCTTTTCCTCCAAAACTTGGAAGAAGAGCCGGATGAATATTAATAATTTTATTGGGGAAAGCGCGAACAAATTCTTTTGGCATTAATTTTAAGAAACCGGCTAAAACAATTAATCCGATCTCTTTTTCAGTAAAAATTTGATGTAATTTGTTAAAAGTTACAAAACCGTCTTTTTCCGATTCACAAACCGATAAAAACGGAATTTTGTATCTTTTTGCTATTTCAAATGCCGGACAATCAAGTTTATCGCTGCAAACCATCGAAACATCGCATAATCCTTTTAATTCCGCCGAAGCAAGGATAGCTTCTAAATTCGAACCTTTTCCGGAAACAAAAACTGCGATATTCATTTTATAAAAATTGATTGGCAAAATTAGTTATTTAATGAAATATTGTCAATGCAAGATCGTCAAAGTTGACAAAAATTATTAATTTTTTACAGACCGGCTAAGATTCTTCAACATACTCTTTAATTTGTTTTCATAAAAGTATTCCGAAAAATCATCTGCCTTTGCAAAATAGTACCTGGCTTTTTCCATATCTTTCTTTTTCTGGAATGAAGCGGATGCAAAATAATAGGCAAATGGCGTTACCCATTTCTCGTTTTGGCTTTTTTCTCCTATAGCTTTTTGAGCAAAAACAAGAGCTGAATCAAAATCATTTTGGTAATACAGGGCTTCAGCAAGAATTAAATAAATTTGAGCACGGAAAGAAGCAGAATGATTGTCGGTCAATATTTCAGTCAGCGAGTCAACCGCCATTCCATATTTTTTTTGCTCGAGAAGATTTGAAGAAAAAATAAGTGACTTTTCTATCCCGGTGATATTTCTCTTTAAATAAATTTCACTTTTCTTCTTTGCGTAGTAATCGTCATCCAGCATTTCGTTTCCATGTTCCGCAGCTTTATAAAAAGGTGCCGCTTCTTCGCCTAAAAATTCTTTGCAAATGGCTAAACGGTAATTTGCAATACCGGAATAATTTTTCTCCTTGGTCTCATTCAGAAATTTAGAATAATAATCTTTAGCTTTTTCAAAATTATTTCCATAGAAATAAACATCCGCAAGAAGAAATTTGGAAAGCGCCAGAAGCTGTTCAAATTCATGTGTTTTTCTTTTTACAAGCGGAAGTAAAATATTTTCTGCTGAATTCAAGTTCCGGTTTTTCACTTCTATTACTGCGAGTGAGTAGTCGAATAATAGATTGCCTGGGAATTGTTGATTTAGTTTCGCTAAATGTTTTTTCGATTTGTCATAATCAAAATAAAACTCTGCGTAGAGCTGCGATAAATAATATTCCGATTCAACCCGCGAATAGTTTCCCTTCTCTGCACAGATCTTTAGATAAGATAATCCTTTCTCCGAATCTCCGTCAAACCCGATTAAACTCAAAGCCCACTTAAATCCGCTTGGAACCTGGCTCAAAGCAAATTTGATTAAACCAATACCGAGATACGCATCGTAGTAAGCAGAATCAATTTCCAGAACATTTTCTAAATAACTGTTTGATTTTTTGCTCGCCCAGATCATGTCAAGGAATTTTTCAGCTTTGCCGTAAGCAATTGCACGATAACTGTAAGCGGCGCCTAAAATAAATAACGTCTCTTTATTTTTGGGATTATCGGCCAAATTCTCTTCCGCTTTGGCTATCGTTAGATCAGACTGCTGCAAAAATTCACTCAAATATTTCTGCTTATTTGAGCCGAAGTATTTCCAAAAAGAAAGCGTTGCAGAAAAATGATTTGCAAAAAGATCGTTCGGATTCTTTTTTAAGATGGATGTGAAAATCAAATCAGCTTTGTCAAATTCAAAATTATAAACGGATTGAATTCCCTCGTTTAACTTTGCTCTTGTGCCGAGATCTCCGGCAAACTCACTTTCCGAAAAAAGAAGAAGGGCGAATAAAAGAAAAAGAATTTTTTTTCGATGAGCCGGGTTCAATACCAAATCGATGCTACACCTTCGCTTCTTTAAAAGTGATCGCGGCTTTTACAAAATCACGGAAAAGAGGATGAGCTTTTGTAGCGCGTGATTTTAATTCCGGATGAAATTGGCAGCCTATAAACCAGGGATGATCCGATAATTCTATCATTTCTACAAGCTCCCTATCCGGTGATAATCCGCTGAAGACTAATCCTTTGCCCTGAAGAGTTGTTCTAAATTTATTATTAACTTCGAATCGGTGCCGGTGACGTTCGGTAATATATTCCGATTTATAAGCTTGAAATGCTTTTGTATTTTTTTCAATGATGCAAGGATAGGCGCCAAGACGCATTGTACCGCCGATATTTTTTATATTTTTTTGGTCGGGCATAATATCGATAACGTTAAAACGAGTTTTGTGGAATTCGGAACTGTGCGCTTTCGTTATTCCACAGACATTTCTCGCAAATTCGATTACGGCACACTGCAAACCGAGACAAATACCAAAGAATGGAATATTGTTTTCACGCGCAAAGGTTATCGCATTAATTTTTCCTTCAACTCCGCGTTCGCCAAAACCGCCCGGAATTAAAATACCATGCATTCCTTTTAAAAGTGATTTCGGTTTTTCGGTTTCTAAATCCTCCGCACTGATCCAATGTAACTTTACTCGCGCATCGTTCTCGGCTCCGGCGTGAATAAAACTTTCGATGATGCTTTTATAAGCATCCTGCATCTCAATATATTTTCCGCAGACAGCAATATCAACCGTTTTGGTTGGGTTTTTAACCTTCTCGAAAAAGTTTTCCCATTCTTCAAGTTTAATTTTTCGTTCGGGAATGTTTAAATGTTTTAAAACGATCTGATCAACTTTTTCTTTATAAAAAACTAATGGCACTTCATAAATGGAAGTACAATCGTAAGCAGAAATAACGCTGCGCGATTCCACATTGCAAAAAAGTGCAATTTTATCCCGGATATCTTTAGCAATTTTTTTCTCTGAACGGCAAATTAAAATATCAGGTTGAATTCCTAACGACAATAAATTTTTAACGCTGTGCTGGGTTGGTTTTGTTTTAACTTCACCGGCTGATTTAATATAAGGAACAAGCGTAACATGAAGCGAAATCGTATTCTTTCTTCCAAGTTGAAGCATTAACTGCCGCATTGATTCCAAGAACGGCAAACTTTCAATATCGCCAACCGTACCGCCGATTTCAGTGATAATGAAATCATATTCATCAAGTTCACTTAATTTCTTCATCCTCGTTTTTATTTCATCGGTAATATGAGGAATAACCTGAACTGTAGCGCCGAGAAATTCACCACGGCGTTCTTTTGTAATCACTTCATTATAAACTTGTCCGGTGGTAGTATTGTTTGCCTTCGTCATATTAACGTCGAGGAAACGTTCATAATGCCCAAGATCCAGATCAGTTTCGGCGCCGTCTTCGGTAACATAAACTTCGCCATGCTGGAACGGATTCATCGTTCCGGGGTCAACGTTTATATATGGATCGAATTTTTGGATGGTAACTTTATAACCGCGCAGTTTTAAAAGAAGTCCTAATGATGAAGCGGTGATTCCTTTTCCGAGCGAAGAGACTACACCGCCGGTAACAAAAATGTATTTAACTTTTTTCTTTGATGACATATCTACTTTTTGTATTCAAATATAGGGGGTAAAGAAGTGAATTCAAAAGAAATAAAAAAAAATCCCGGAACTTTGCCGGGATTTTTTTAACAATTTAGTTTTTGGACAAATAGTCCTTCAACCAGCCGGTTGTTACAGATTTTGGACGAACAATCGGGTACTGCATCGCGCGGTTAACTACAGCTTGAGCAGCTACGCCAATTCCCCTTGCCATAGCAAAGAGTACGGTATAATAAGAAAACTCTTTTATTCCGTAGTGATAAATAATCGAACCGGAAATTGCATCAATATTGGGCCATGGATCTTTGATCTTTGCTATATTCTGCAAAATTCCCGGAACCGTTTCAAAAATATGCTCTACGGTTTGGAAGAGCGGTTCATCTGCGCAATATTTTTTTCCGAATTCCATGAATGCGATAAATCGAGGATCAACTACGCGGAGAACTGCATGCCCGTATCCAGGAATAACTTTTCCGGATGCAAGTGTTTCATGCGCATACTGTGCAATTTGTTCACGTGTAGGTTTTCCACCAAAAAGTTCAGTGGTTTCCAAAATCCATTTTACAACTTCTTGATTAGCCAAACCGTGCAAAGGACCGGCAAGACCATTAAATCCGGCAGACATCGAATAATATAAATCCGACAAAGCAGAATTAACTGTTAACGTTGCAAATGCGGAAACATTTCCACCTTCATGATCTGAATGGCTTGTCATATATAACTTTATCAATTCATAAAAATCATGGGAAGATGAATCCATCCCCATAAGATGAACAAAATCGCCGGCTAAATCTTGTTCAGGGTTGGGTTGAAGCAGCGGACCTTTTTCGAAACTTAATCTATAGACTGCTGCTGCAAGCCCGGGTAATTTAGCAACTATATCTAAAGCGTCTTCAAGAGTATATTTCCAATATTCATCTTTTTTTATTCCTTGTGCATACATTTTTGCAAAAACAGATTCGCGCTGTAGAACAAGAATTGCCGTATTAAGCATTACCATTGGATGAGTATCTTTTGGAAGAGCTTTGAGAACATCCCAGATGTAACTTGGAATGTTTTTCCGTAATCTTAACCTGGATGAGAAATCTTCCAATTCAGCCGCATCAGGAAGATCACCGGTTAAAAGTAAATAGAAAGTTTCTTCAGGAGATTTTTCAACTAAATCTGCTAAAGGAATTCCTCGAATAATTAATCCCTTATCTTGTGGAACTGAAGAAGTATCGCACATAACACCTTTTACTCCGCGCATACCGCCGAGCAACTGAGCAACAGTTACTTCGGAAACTTTTTTCTCTCCGTTTGCTTTGGCTATTTCGCTTAACTCCGAACGCCAAGTTACAATGTTCTGCTGAAGTTTTTCATAAATGTTTAACATAAGCTCCCTTGTAATTAATTATTAATAAAATTTACAAACAAACTTAGGTTATTTTCTATTTGAATTCAATATTTTATAAGTGAAAAAATAAAAAAATAAAAAAAGGAAAATTTTGTTCGAAACCGCCATTTTCTCGATTCTCTTCTTTTCGGTGTTCACAATTCTGGTTTATACCGCAATGTGGCGTTCACTGCGCGTAAAAAAAACAATCGAAAAGCCCGACAAGCTTGGGATTTCAATAGTGATTGCCGCTAAAAACGAACAAGCCAATCTTGAAAACCTCTTCAGTGCACTCGAAAATCAAAATTATCCGAAAGAAAAGTTTGAAATAATTTTTGTGGATGATAATTCCACCGACGACACTTTTACCGAAGCTGAAAAGTACGCGAGCCGCTTTCTCAACTTTCATTTACTAAAAGCTGAAAATAAAATTCTCCCGGCAAAAAAAGGAGCGCTGGATTTAGGAATATCACAAGCCAGATTTCCTTTTCTTCTTTTTACCGATGCGGATTGCGCCCCACAAAACAACTGGCTAAATGCTTTCTCCGAAAAATTTTCAGCAGGTTATGAACTCCTTTTCGGATTTGCTCCTTTCCATTTAAAGAAAACTTTTGCAAATCGTTTTTTCTGTTTTGAAAATCTGAGGACAACATTACTTACTTCTTCCGCTGCTTGGTTTAACCTTCCCTACTCTGCGGCATCAAGAAGTTTAGGAATTAGAAAAGAAATATTCAATCAACTTGGGGGATTCAGTAAGACATTACAAACACTGGGCGGTGATGATGATTTACTGATTCGTGAGGCCGTTAATAATAATTGTAAAATTGGGATTATAGCTGCCGATGCGAGTTTAGTTTTTTCAAATCCGCAGAAAAGTTTTGCCGATTACTTTCTGCAAAAACGGAGACACACCGCAACTTCTTTTCATTATTTATGGCAACATAAATTGTTTCTCGCAATCTGGCATTTGACTAATATTCTTGCGGTTGATTCTCTCTTTATTCTTCCATTCTTTCCGGAAGCCGGGTTCATTTTTCTTACAAAAATCTTTTGTGATTACCTTATCGTCTATTCATTTCAAAGGAAATTCAGCTATAAGTTTTCATTCGGTGAAATATTTTTTTTTCAAATACTCTATGAATGTTTCATCGTTGTTAATTTCCTCAACGCGAAATTTTTCAAAGTAAAGTGGAAATGATTTCTTTACCTTTCTAATAAATTTCTTATTTTTGAACAACAAAGTTGAGTGACAATGGATTATACATTCTTAGTTGAAAAAGCAATCGAAGCTAAAAAAAACGCGATGCCGACTTACTCCAACTTCCACGTTGGTGCGGCATTGCTAACCGAAGACGGTAAAATTTATACAGGCTGTAACATTGAGAGCAGTTCCTACAGCCTTACAATGTGCGCTGAACGGACGGCGATCTTCAAAGCTGTTTCCGAAGGAGAACGAAAATTTAAAGCGCTTGCAATTGCCGCGGATACCGTTGATTTCTGCTCACCATGCGGCGCCTGCCGGCAAATCATTTCCGATATTTGCAAAGATATCGACATCGTTTTAACAAATCAAAAAAAAGAAATTAAAATTCTTCGTACAAAAGATTTACTCCCTTTTGCGTTTGAAGAGACCGACTTAAAAACAAAAATATCCGGATAATATGCACGAATTCAATCCTCATTCTCTTCCGAAAGAAACCGGCTGGATAGAAGTTATTGCCGGTTGTATGTTCAGCGGAAAAACCGAAGAACTTATCAGAAGACTTCGCCGCGCAAAAATTGCAAAGCAAAACGTCATCGTTTTCAAACCGAAAATTGATACGCGGTATTCTGCTGAGAAAATTGTTTCCCACAGCGAACAATCTCTTCCTTCAATTATCGTTGAAACTCCACAAGAAATTTTAGAACTATCTAAAGATGCACAAGTTATCGGGATAGATGAAGCGCAGTTTTTTTCAAAAGAAATTGTTGATGTTTGTAATCAACTTGCAAATGATGGAAAGCGTGTGCTTGTAGCGGGTTTAGACCAGGATTACCGCGGTATTCCTTTTGAACCGATGCCGCAATTGCTTGCCATCGCAGAATACATAACAAAGACTCTTGCAATTTGTATGGTCTGCGGTAATCCGGCAGATAAGACCCAGCGTAAAATTATTTCTGCGGAACGTGTAGTTGTCGGCGCTTCAGATATTTATGAAGCGCGGTGCAGAAAATGTCATTTCATTCCACAAGTATAATTAAAGGACTTTATGGATTTTGTAATTTCATTACTCCGGGGAACATTTGGAATTGCCCTTTTGCTTGGTATTGCTTTTCTTTTTTCAAATAACAAGAAAAAGATTAATTGGAAATTAGTTGTTACCGGTATTTCAATACAAGTTTTGTTTGCAATTTTTATTCTTCACTCCGAAACTCTTCGCAGTTGGTTTTTTCCCTTAGGCTGGATAAAAGATATTATAAATTGGCTTGGCTCGGCAATAGTAGCTCTGCTTGGTTTTACTATGGAAGGATCAAAGTTCGTTTTCGGTAAACTTGCAATAAACAGCGGAGCCGAATCTATCGGTTTCTTTTTCGCTTTCCAGGTTTTGCCTACGATCATTTTTGTTTCGGCGCTAACTTCGGTGCTTTACTATCTTGGAATTTTGCAATTAGTTGTAAAAGGAATGGCTTGGGTTATGTCAAAGTTATTAGGAACAAGCGGTGCGGAATCTCTTTCAAACACTGCAAATATTTTTGTCGGACAAACAGAAGCGCCGTTGTTAATTCGTCCATACATTGCAAAGATGACGAACTCAGAATTGCTTACGATAATGATCGGTGGAATGGCGACAATTGCCGGTGGAGTTATGGCGGGATACATCCAAATGCTGGGGCAATCATTTGCCGACGCTAACAACATTCCGCTCTACCAGGCGCAACTTCGTTTTGCCGTTCAACTTTTAGCTGCAAGTTGTATGGCGGCGCCAGCTTCGCTGGTTGTTGCAAAAATTCTTTTCCCTGAAGTTGGCGACCCGGTAACAAAAGGAACTGTGCGATTAAAAGTTGATAAGAATGCATCTAATATTATTGAAGCTGCCGCTACCGGCGCCTCCGACGGCTTACAACTTGCATTAAACGTGGCTGGAATGCTGCTCGCGTTTATAGCTTTAATCGCGATGTTCAATTTTATTTTAACAAGTTTGGGTGATGTTATCGGTCTTAACCAAATGCTTATGGTAAATTTCGGCAAACCGCTTTCACTGCAATTAATTTTCGGATTGCTGCTTCAATATCTTGCTTATGGAATCGGCGTTCCATGGCAGGACGCATTAAACTTCGGAAGTTTGATCGGAACAAAAGTTGTGTTAAATGAGTTTGTCGCTTACCTCGATTTGACAACGATTATTAAAGCTCACGCAATGTCCGATAAAGGAATTATTATGGCAACTTATGCGCTATGTGGATTTGCAAATTTTTCTTCCATCGCAATTCAGATCGGCGGGATTAGTCCGTTAGCTCCCGAACGAAAAAAAGATATTGCAGCATTAGGTTTGCGTGCAGTGCTTGGTGGAACTCTTGCAACATTAATGACGGCTACGTTAGCCGGTATTTTATTGAAATAGGAAAGAATGAATGAATGACTGAAGAGTATCCTCAGTTAAATTCTTGTTTTGGGGACATGATTTACGAACAAGGATCAACGATATTTGATTTATGAAGTTAAATTGAATAAGAGGAAAGAGTTCGTAGCGAGCTTTGCGATTCTTGGCGAACTTTGCGAGAAAAAAATCTCTCGCAACGCACGCAACGGAGTCGCAACGAGCGCAAAGGTGAAAAATGTAGAGACTTGTACAAATATGGAAATTGACGATCGAAAAAGTTTTGGTTGCCGGCTACGCCACGCTAAGAAGTGAATGGATGAATGATCAATTAGCGGAACAACAAAGATTCTTATGCATTACATTCAACCATACAGTCATGCAACCATTCGTTCACTGTGCTAAGTTATTTAGAACTGGTTTACCAAATTTTTGAAATAGGAATTTATAATGATCAACCTCAACTCCATTTTTTCTGAAACTACAACCGCGTTAAAAAAGATCGCTCCCTTTCAACCTGAGATGGCGATCATTCTCGGCAGCGGTCTGGGTGATTTTGCTTCTTCACTTGATCTAAAAGTTTCTATTCCAACTTCAGAATTGCCAAACTATCCTGCTTCAACTGTTACCGGACATCAAGGGAAAATTCATTTTGCTGAATACGGCGGAAAGAAAGTAATTTTATTCCAGGGAAGAATTCATTTTTACGAAGGGTACGATCTTTATCAATGCCTCCTCCCCGTTCATCTTTGCGCTGAACTTGGATGTAAAAATATTTTGTTAACGAATGCAGCCGGAGGAATTAACCGAAATTTTTCACCCGGCGATCTGATGCTGCTAACTTCATTCAATTCAATTTTCCTTAAAAAAGAATTATCGGAAGTGATGGGAATTTCCAACTTTGATGCAAAGACTGCTTTCCTCGATTGTCCTTCGCAACAACTAAACACAACTATTAAAAACGCAGCGCTTGAAGAAAAAATTACTTTAAAGGAAGGATCATACTGGTATTCCAAAGGTCCATCATACGAAACACCGGCAGAAATTGAGATGATGCATAAGTTTGGAACAGATGCAGTCGGTATGTCAACCGTGCACGAAGCTGTTTACGCTGTTTCAAAAGGAATGAAATGCGCAGGAATTTCTTGTATCACAAATTTTGCTGCGGGAATCTCAGACCAAAAACTCTCGCACGAAGAAGTAACCGAAACCGCCAACCGTGTAAAAGGAAATTTTGAGCGACTGATAAAAACGTTTGTTGAGATGAGTGTTGTTTAAAATATAAGAACGAAAACTTCCATGTTCATCATTCCTTGTTCAATATTCGATATTCAATGCCAGCTTGCAACGAACTTAAAAAACTAAACCTTCGAGGTCTCAGTACTAAATTAGATCCTCAGACCTCGAAGGTTTTAATATCCGGATTTTACTACTACTTTACACCCCGCTCTTTCCGGATGATCAGCAACTAATTGTTCATTCTTCACTTTTCGTATCAGCCAGAAGATTAAAAAATCTCCGCATGCGGTTACCGTAAAAAGTAATCCCGTTACAAAAAACCAAACGCTTCCGGAAACAAATGAAATAAAAATTGGAATTAATCCTAAAATAATTGCCGGAGTGAGCAAAGCCATTCTATAAACTTTAGCGGTAACCGCTTCACCGCAATGGGCATAAGGTGAAAGTGATCTAACATTGAATCCGAATTTGATTTTACTGAATGGGATTTTCGCAAACACAACCCAGGAGATTGCATGAATAAGTTCATGTAAAACTATCCCGAAGAAAAAAATTAAAATTAGAAGAAGAAAATTGGAAGTGCTACTGAACTCGGAATAGACTTTCTCCGTTCCCCAGAGAAATGAGTATGGGAGGATAGTTACAAGTAGTGAGAGGATGAAAATTGGGAAACTGTAAATGTTCGCTTTCCACAAAGGAATTGACAGATCAATTTCTTTTTCTTTATCTCTTATTTCATCGCTCATAAAAAATTGGCAGTAATTTTCGCAGCGGCAAAAACAATCGCCGTCTCCGATCTCAGCCGGTTTTCCGTAAGTTGAAAAAGATTATCTGTTCCGGCTGATTCAATTTCCTTTTTGTCAAGACCGCCCTCCGGTCCAAAAATAAAATAATATTTTTTATCTTCTGCCAATTTCAACTCACTTAATTTCTTTTCCGCGTTTTGTTCAAAGAGAATTTTAGTTCCGTCTAATTCCAAAATGCTTTTGAAATTTGTTAAAGAATGGATTTTAGGTAAATAACTTCGCAGCGATTGTTTCATAGCGGAGAGAAGAATCTTTTCCCATCTCTCTGCTTTATTTGATTTTGCAACCGTTCGCATCGATTCAAAAATAATTAAGTTCGTTATTCCCAACTCCACACATTTTTCAAGTGCAAATTCAAACCGCTCCGGACTTTTCAATTTTGGAATGCAGAAGAAAATATTCTGAAATTTATTCTCATACGTTTCAACCGACAGAATTTCCGCTGACAAAAAAGTTTTATCAACATCAGTAATTCTACAAGTATAAATTTTCCCACAGCCGTCAGTAACATAAATGTCATCATCAATTTTATGACGCATAACGCGCGTGAGATGAGAGAATTCTTCACCAATTACTTTTACCGAATTACCGGAAAAGGAATCGGGATGAGAATAATATAATTCTATGTTAGAAAGATATGCCAAGGTCAAATATTACTTCTGATTTTCCTAGTTCATTAAGTGCAAATTCTAAACGCGCAATATTGTAAGGGAGTACTAACGTTGTCAGTCCGAATCCATACCCGGAAAAACCACGCGATAAGTTAATGAATTTTCCTCTCATCTGGGTTACTCCCGCTTCAACAAAAGTTTGCGCGTAAATTTCTACACGATAACTTAAAAGCGCTTCGGGAATCAACGGCAGATTCAAATGGATATTTATTTCCGTTAAGAGGGGATATTTAAATTCAAGCTGGGTCAGGTACATATTGTGCCCTTCCGAGATGTCGGTAAAGTGCCCGCGGACTCTTTCACTATAACCGAGAAAACTATTATCATAAAAAGGGATCAGTTTGCCAAAAGTCTGCCGGGTTGTAATTCTCCATTTTGAAGAAAGGCTTTTATAAATTGTTCTGTACTCACGAAAATCAACCGAGAAAATATTATAATCTATTCCACCTTCACCAAAACCCTTTTTCAAAATATCGGCGTTAAAATAAGTTCCGTCTTTTGGGAATTGTGCAAGATCGCGCGAATCATAATAGTAACGAAATCCCAGGAATGGTAATCTATCAATACGTGAACTCGCAGCATTTACACCGGGAATATATTTGGGAGTTGCGACATAAGAGAAGCCTCCGTAAACATCCGCTTTATTAAAAAGATTAAACCGCTTTCCCAGAGTAAGACTTCCACCGATAAATTTTTGTTTAAATTTTTCTCCATACAAATATTCGGCTATTCTACTTTTATTGTTTTGATTCACATAAACAAATGAAGCATCAAAATAAATGGCTTCTTTGCGGAACCAATACGGCTTTGAGTATTGCAGCGTAAACGAAGGATCGTACCCGAGACTGAAAGAAGTTCGAAGTTTTTCATTCTTCCCTCTAAAATTCATTATCAGTACATCGAGTCCGTACGTTGCTTTTTTCCAGTCTCTATCACGTAAAGCTAAAAAAGGAATGGGCCAGATATACCAACTCTCATTTACTTCTATGATAAGTGTTGTTTTATCTTCATTCGATTGGGGATAGAGTTTAACATTTGTAAAAATTCCCAAACTGTAAATACGTTCACGATTGTATCTAAGTTTTACTGAATCGACAACCTCACCTTTTGAAAAAGTCAATTCAGTTAAAATGATTTCCGGTTCGGTAATAGCATTTCCCTTGATGGCAATTGAATCAACTCGAAACGGTTTGAAAAACAAATTCTGTTTAGGAATTACATCCTGACAAAAAATTTCAGAAACGAGAAGTATAAAAACTAAAACAAAGAATTTCACTTCTCTCCCCCATTCCTAATTCCTTCCGCCTTCGACGGATCGTAATTCCTAATTAACATATGTTAAGTTCTATCGCTACGCACCGGTTTTGCACAGTAGGAATGCCGTTCTGCTCAGCTAATGCAGCAGCTTCATCATTTATTACTCCAAGTTGAAACCACAAATATTTTGGTTTGATAGCCAAAACATCATCCATGATCATCGGGACTTTATCCGAACTTAAAAAGACATCAACTAAATCTATTTTATGCGGAATATCTTTTAACGAAGCATAAACGGGGATGCCGAAAACTT
Source organism: Ignavibacteria bacterium (assembly GCA_030693705.1). Lineage (GTDB taxonomy): Bacteria > Bacteroidota > Ignavibacteria > Ignavibacteriales > Ignavibacteriaceae > UBA1563. The sequence goes on from JAUYAB010000107.1 coordinate 46,451, forward strand.
CCTTTAAAGTCGGATGAACGCCGACTACATCGTAGCCTCTTCGTTTTAGCAATTCCGCAATTCTGCCGCTGTCTCTTTCCATTTTATTTGAGATACCAACAACAGCAACGGTTTTCGACTCTTTTAATATTTTACACGTTAGTTCCACGATCAATCTCTTTCATTGTTAATAATTTTATGGGGATTCAAAGCGGTACAAAATTAAGAAAAAAAGCCGACTCGAAAGAATCGGCTTCACTAATTTATTGTGATTTGGATTAGCTGAAACTATTTAAGTAAAACAAATTTCCTAGTCTGTACAAAATTCCCTCCGCCGTAGGAGGAACGAAGTTGATAAAAATAAACTCCACTTGCCAACTGCTTATTGCCGACTGCCGACTGAAATTCAACCTTATGTGTTCCTGCAATCTTCTCTTCATTCACTAAAGTTGCTACTTCGTTCCCGATTAAATCATACACTTTTAGCGTAACAAAACTGTTTACTGCCAACTGATAACTGATAACTGTGCTTGGATTAAAAGGATTCGGATAATTTTGTGATAACCCGTAATTCTGTGGAGTAAGATCTTCCTTCTTAACTGCTGTTGGATTTTGATTTTTGTAATAGCTAAAAGTTCCTTCATAATTTCCCAGTACCAGATCGAAATCTCCATCTCCATCAAGATCAGCACAGGCAGGTGCAGCATTTTGATCAACAATGATAGTGCTTGTAACGGAAGTATCTTCTTGCCAATCAAAAGTATTATTATTAAAAAACTTTACTTCACCGGAAATGTTGCCGACAACTAAATCATAATCTCCATCTTCATCATAATCAACAAGGGATGGAACGGCATCTCCTCCAACATCTATGCTTCCAAAGAAATTTTGAAGTTCAAGCCAATCAGCCGATTCTGCCGTACCGATATTTTCATAAAAAGAGATCGTACCGTTATCTCTTCCAACGATCAAATCAAGATCGTTGTCCTTGTCGAAATCAATTAAACGCGGAACCGCAAATCCATCCACTACAATATTCATCGCAGTTGTAACAGCGGGAAAACCGGATGCGGTTTGCATGTGCAAATAAAGTTTACCGGTAAAGTCACCGACAATTAAATCGAGTTTGCCGTCCTTGTTCAAATCACCCACTGCTGCTGCAGAATAAATTGAATGTTTAACGTTCGTTAAAAATACAGAGTTTTCTCTCCATGCCGGATTTGTCACCGTTCCAACATTTTCAAAATATTTAATGTCCCCTATTTGAGTTCCGGTGAACATATCAAGATCGCCGTCAGTATCGTAATCATAGAGAAGAGGCGAACTTGCTCCGCCAATATCAATGGTTCCTCCGAAGACTGTAGTGTTTTCTTTCCATGTTGGAGAAGCGTTTGTTCCGGTGTTCGTATAATAAAAAATTTGTCCGGAAGCAGTTCCAAATGCAAGATCAATTTTTCCATCGCCTGAAAGATCAACTAATACGCCGGAATTCCAATAAGTGGTTGTTCCTAAAGTTTGGAATAATGTACTTTTGTCGCTCCAATTATGGGTAAGCGAATCGCCAATATTCTCGTAGTACTTAATTCCAAAACCGTCTCTGCCTACAAGCAGATCGGTATCACCGTCTTTGTCCAAATCAACAAAATAAGGATAGGCATAAAGACCAACGTCAAACCATCGAACTCCGTTGCTTTCTAAAAATTCAGGTGAATCTTTTAAACCGGAATTTTTGTAATACTTCACTCCTCCGTCTTCGCTTAAACCAACTGCTAAATCGAGATCACCGTCTCCGTCCACATCTGCTAAAGTTGGAATAGGATTTTCGCCAACACTAAGCTGAGCAAAAACATTTATTGATTCAATAAAATCAGGTTGAGAACTACTCCCGACGTTCTCATATAAATGAAGCCCGGTATAACCGCCGGTAATAAAATCAAGGTCACCATCGGCATCAATATCAACACAAACACCCATCTCAGCGCTAAGCGAGTTAACGTTCGCAAAAAGAGATTTATCTAATGTAAACTTCGGATTCGTCTTATTTCCGGTATTCTTAAAATAAAGAGGAGTCTGCACTGTGCTTCCCAGGATCATATCGAGATCGCCGTCACCGTCCAGATCATAAAACCGCGGTTGTGAAAAAGATAATGAGGGAATTCCGGTTGGATTAAAAATATGATTATCCTCTTCCCACGGCTGCGCATGTATAAGTTGCGGAAGAAAGAAAAAAAACACAAAAGTAAATAGCGGTAAGCACAAATTGTTTTTTGTTTTCACTTATATAATTCCAGAGTTATTGAAGATTAAATTCATCATTGAACATTTTATGAAGTTGTTTATCTCCATATTTATCCATAGCAAAGTTAAGCATTTCTTCTTTTGTATATCCCGAACGGATTTCTTTAACCGAAATTTTTTTACCGGTTTCATTAACGCTGTATAAAATTCTCCATGTGCGGTAAGCTAATACAAATTTTTTCATGTCGGAAGTAGCTTTATTTTCTTGTTGAACTATTCGCTTGCGTGTTGAATCGGCAGGATTAAACTCCAACTGCAACCGCGCAAAATTTACCAAATTAATTTTCGAATTACTCTTTAGCCAATCGGTTTGCACAGTTGCTTTTTTTGAAAAAGAAACTTCATAAATATTTTCTAATCCGCTTTTAACCCAGCCGGTAGCGGCGTTAGGAAAGGAATCCGAATAAGGAAGATATGGTTTAATATCGATCACGGGAGAACCATCAAGAATATCGGATTCGGAAATAAAGATTTTCAATCCTTCTACTTTTTCAAGTTTTACGCAGCTCATCCCAATTTGATTTGGTCTGTAAGGAGCGCGTGTGGCAAACACTCCAATCTTCTCTCTCGTATGTCGCGGCGGTGTTACAAGCGGCTTCCAACTTGCCCTGCCGTTAGGCGGATTTGTATTTAGATGAAAGTTGTAGAGAACCCATATCCGGTCAAAGCCGTTTAGATTTTTTACCGCTTGCTCAAAATTTTTATTTGGGAGAAGTTCGATTGTGGATATGTTTCCCTTAGCCAAAACTCCCTGCCTTGGAGTCTCATAACGGTAAACTTGTTCTGAACGGACATACCCGATTGGCGTAATAATAATTTCTTCAGTTTGCATACCGCAAAATCGTAAATTATTTTACATTTTTCAGTCTTAGCGTGTCAAATAATTAAAATCCCGCACTGCCGAATTAATTATTTAATTATTCCCCTTTTGATACTCTTTTTATTGATCCCCGACTGAGCCGGGCAAGCTCTACGAGGATCGGTTCTTCGGGTTTGATTCTTATCTACAAAGATTAAACGTCTACAATGTTTTATAAGCACAAAGTTTTCCTAACTCCGTTAGGAGTTATATATTTGTAGAAACAAACCCCCTACCTAACGAGAACACCGTAGGTGTTCCATATTTTATTCTGATCTTATTACTTGCAACGCAAATCAATTACACCACGTTGTTAGCGATATTTGTTTTTCTCGTGTGTGCCCACCTTTTGGTGAACTCATTATTTATTTATCCCCCCTTGGCGGATTGCAGATGGTGGCTTCAGAGCCTAACTCCTAAAATCTGTAACCGAGACCTACTCTTGGCTGAATGAAATTCGCAAATACAATATGCGGAAGAACAGAAATGTGTTCAAAGAGCAGAACATCACAACCAAGAGACACCCCGAAGTTTCTTATTGACTTGCTTAGATGTCTTACGCGCCGTGGGTAGCCAACATACTCATCATAGGCATATGATGGGCCAAGCCAGATGATCATCGGTTGATTGAAAACATTAATTGGCCATGCAACTCTGAGTGCTATAAGAAGATTCTTGTTCTGTTGATTGTTTCCAATACTTGATTGGTCAAAGTCAAATGACTCACTATATAAAAAATCTACCAAGAATTGGTAGTCATGTATCTGATAGACTTTGGCGTTGAGACCGAATCCCAAGGAATAGGTCGTCAATTCCCGTTGATCATCCGCGTGTGTTGGACTGTTTGGCCACACTATTCCCTCGATTGAAGTGGACAACCAATTTGACACACCGTAACAAGTATAGATGACGCCCATGCTCCACATAGTCCCATCAACAAAGCCTGGTAGTTGTTTTCGTTCAAACTGCTTGTATGCCACACCCATTTCAAATTCGCCTTGCTTTAGCGTTGTTCGTAGAATTTGTCCTGAACTTTCTTGCAAAAAGATAGTTATTAAAATTGCAACTCCAATGATGAATCTCATATTGACTCCAAATCGATGAACGGATACAATCCGCCTATTATTATACTACACAGTTAATTTAATTAATGAATGTATATATGCAAGAGGTAGATAATTAATTTTTAAAACCTTTCATGTCCTTCCCTTTTTCCTCCCCCAAGAATGATAGACGTGGGAATTGCGTCCACCATCCTTTTTCGGGAGAGTCGCCGTTTGTTCCAGGGCAATTATTTTGCTTTCGGTTTCCTTACCGGTTTCTTCCGGTCGGACTTTCGTATGCCGCCAAGCTGTTCGTATTGGTCGGTGTCTTCACCAAATATACTAACAGCCCCGGAAAGTACTTTGGTACACATCTCACTAAGTTTCTTTTCTTCCGCGTCAAAAGCGTTACTCACTTCATCAGCAGCTTTTAGCGCCTTGTTATAGTCCGATCTTTTTAACTCAACAAGGGCAATTTGGGCATTCATCTCGGTTACGGTAAGTGGTTTTTCAGAATTTCCGTAATTAACCGGAGTTGCCCGCTTTTCGTCAATCACTTGCATGCCGTTAAGCCGGCTTTCGGCTTTTTCAACAATTGATGATTTCGTTTTATCTCTATACGCTATATAGCGCTCCTTTTATTTGTGATAGATTATTGTTAAAAGGCATCAATTTTTTACTAATGCCTAGTTTTTTCATCAAATTCAAACTTTTGTTCCTTTTTATCTCATTTTGATTCATAGCAAACTAAGATAGCTAAGAGCAAATGCTTGTTTCCTTCTTGCAAATCTTAGATAGCTAAGAGCAAATCTTAGTTTCCTTCTTGCAAATCTTAGATAGTTAAGAGCAAATCTTAGTTTCCTTCTTGCAAAACTAAGATAGCTAAGAACAAATCTTAGTTTCCTTCCTTCCAAACTAAGATAGCTAAGAACAAATCTTAGTTTCCTTCCTTCCAAACTAAGATAGCAAGGAGTAAATGTAAGTTCCCTTTCCTTGTAACTTACTGATAATGGTTTTTTCTTCGCGTCCCTTCGTGCAAGACTTCGTGTCCCTTCGTGTATGACTTCGTGGTTCTCTGCCAAAGGCAGACAGGTTCGTGAAAGGATTTTATTACACGAAGTTTCTCGAAGAAGGCTCGAAGTTCCACGAAGGAAACATCTAATTGCAATTTCAGTTATTTTGAAAAATTTATTTTGATTTATTTGGCTTGGGTTAAGAACTAACTGCCCCTTACTGTAAGCGCATTTTTGCGGGTGTTTCGGCTTAAGCAATTAGTTCTCTACTTAACTGTACTTGTTTTTACAGTTGGTAATTTTTAGGTGTATGTACATTAAACAGAACCTCCGTAATGTTGAATGAAAACCATTTGTTTTTAACCCCCGCCTTTAAACCTTTCGTTTAAACGCGGTTGTTGGGAACAAAAATAAAATAATGTCTTTTAAAAACAAAACTATTTTTTCTTCCCCTTAAAAGAAGATGAATGAATGAATGTTTTCATTCAAACTTAGCGCGACGAAGCCGCTAACCAAAACTTTTCAATTTTCATTCTTCTATACTTGCATAAATTACTACAATTTTTGCCTCTGCGTTCGTTGTCCCGCTTCACGGGATAAACTCTTTCTTTGCGAACGTTGCGAGAAACTGATTCTCTTTTTTTCTCGCAAAGAACGCCACGAACCGCAACGTTCGCCACAAATTCATTTCTCTTCTGATAATAAACTTCTAAAACCTGTTTTCCCCTCATCAGAATAAAAAATAACACTGCCCGCTAATGTTGTTTTAACCATGCAGCTAACGTAATTGCGCTCTGCGACTTGTTATAAAATGAATAATCGCCGTCTACCTTTAGAATTATTTGCTGATATTTATTGATCTGCGGACGAAAAATATAAGCGGAATAGGTTTCACTCCCTGCATCCACACCAACACGAGTTGTATCGGAATAATTTGTTATTGTTACCTGGTTAGCAAGATTGTGGCTCCAGTTAAGACTATCGCTACGAATGGTTTTAATATAGGTTTTAACATGTCCGTATTTGGCTTGAAGCTCTTGATCCGTATAGAATCCGTCAGCGTGGTATAAGAAGGGAATGGTGTCTTTTGCAGGATCGTACGAATACTCTTTCCCTTCATTATCAATCATTATTCCATGATAACTTATCCCCCATGCATAATTCACATATTCAATTTCAAAGATTATACTGCTGCCATTTGGGATTTGATCGTTTATACTTGAATCCTTGCACGAAAAAAGAAGAAGCGCCAACAACATAGGAATTATTTGTTTCATACTATACCTTTTATTTTTTGATCGGATAACAATTAATAACTGCTAATGAACCTACTTCGTGTTCCTTCGTGCAAACCTTCGCGGTTCTTCGTGTAAGGATTTTCTTACACGAAGTTACTCGAAGAAGACACGAAGTTGCGCGAAGAAAATATGCTAATGCCCTCTCTGTTCATTTGTGTTATTTTTAATTCCTATTATTGGAGGCTCACGTTACGTAGTTTTTAAAGGAAAACCATCTTAATCCTAATCTTTTTCTTATCCGCCTTGGCGGATTACTTTTTTTTAAGTATTTAAAGCAGATTAAGATTATGAATAATCTTCATTTCTTGCATAAGGTGCGCTAATAAGTTACCTTTCGCAAAAGCTATAATTGAATAGCCACGATTCGCCACGGCGAATTAGCTCGTGGACTAATAAACACCAAATGCATTGGCTTTAGCCACAGAAAACAGTCGTTTTTGGGATAAAGCCCGGAGTTTTGAGGTTCAATTTATTCCACGACTTAAAAGTCGTGGCTATGGATAACTTAATTATGCGTAAGGTGAGTTAATAAGTTACCTTTCGCATGATTTGTTCACATATTATTATAAAAGTCGGGATTCGTTACAGAATTTAACACCAAATAACATTTTTGCGTAACATGATTTAATAATAATTCTTTAATTCAATATTTCACTCTTACTCAGAATCTCGCCGTCCCAAAGTCTCGCCGTCCCAAAGTCTCGCCGTCCCAAAGTCTCACAGTCTCAAAGTCCTCCATTCAATTCTACTTTACTTCTTTAAGACTCTCTAAAAAAACATCCGCTTTTATAAATCCAGTAAAGCGATGAACTTCATCCCCTTTTGAATCAACAAGTATAATTGTAGGAACTCCGATGATCTTAAACTTAGTCCGCAAAGCATCAACTTCAGGAGAAACAGATTTCGTCATATCGGCTTTTAATCCCGTAAATCTTTTCGATTCTTCTATCACTTTTGCGTTAGAAAAAGTAACGGCATCAAGTTCTTTACAAGGGATACACCAATCGGCATAAAAATCTATGATAACCGGTTTACCTTCCGTTTTTGCCGATACGATCTTTTCTTCAGAAAACTTCTGCCATTCGATCGATTTCTTTTCCGAAGGAATTAAAGCAAAAACTGAAAGAGCAAAAATGACAAGCGCAAAAAGTGTTTTGAAAATTCTGAATCCCATCAACTTGTTTGCGAGTTTATCAACAAACAAAAGATAAAGCGCGGCGATTATTCCGAATACAGGAAGGAGATAATGGGCAACTTCTTTCGGCAATATCGGAGAAACAAAATAAGCAGCCATCCCAAGCAACAGCCATCCGAAAATATGTTTAACCGCTTCCATCCATTCCCCGGCTTTAGGCATTTGTTTTATCTTACCTGAAAAGATTGCAAGCAGGAAGTACGGAAGTCCAAGACCCAGCGCAAGCACAAAGAAAAGAAGAAATCCCGTAAAGACATCTGCTTTAGCGGCAACATAAGTAACTAATCCAAGGACAAAAGGACCAATGCAAGGCGCAGCTACAATGCCCATAGTTAAGCCCATGAAGAAAGCGCCGAACAATCCTCCCTTAGCGCCGCCCGCTTTCATCACCAGCCAGTTAGGCAATTGAAACTCATATACGCCGAACATGCTTAACGAAAGGATAATAAAGATGAGCGCAATAGCAATAATAACAAAAGTATTTTGCAGCAGCGCTCCAAAGACCGCCCCGCTTAACGCCGTAACCACTCCTATTACGGAATAAGTAAGCGCCATACCCAGCACATAAAGCAAACCCATCATAACAAGTTTACTCGTCTTTCCTTCTGCTTGTCCTCCGAAATACCCAACGGTAATTGGAATAAGTGGATAGACGCAAGGAGTAAGATTAAGCGCGAGTCCGCCAAGAAAAACAAAAATCAAGCTAAGAAGTAAACTGCTTTTTTCAAGTGTTGAGAAAATTGAATCATCATTTTGTGTATCGGTTCCATTGGGATTTTCAAACGAAGTAAGTTCGGTTTTGATTTGAGTACCGGAACTATCGCCAACTGATGCGACAGCTTTACCGCTTACTAAAATTGTTAATGTGTCGGTTGAGTTATTTGGAGGCATACAAGTTTGATTATTGCATGCTTGATATTCCAACGTAATTACAACTTTGTGTTTTCCTTCTGAGATCTCTACGGGAATTTTTAGAGCCGCGGTTAATTCAACTTCATTTTCATAAACCGAAAGAAGTTTCTCACTGAAATCAAATTTTATCTCTTTTCCTTTGGGATATACAACACTTCTAAAAGTGATTTTCTCAGGTGATAAGGCAGTTAACTTTGAGGGGATAAGAAAATCTTCGTTCGGCTTATTTGAGTTGATATGCCAATTTGGACTGACAGAAACTTTTACATTTACTATTATTTCACTGCCGGGATGGATTGTATCCTTGCTTGCCAATGAAGTTTTAATGTGCGCTTGCTGTCCGCCAAACTGCGCGAAAGAAGCAATCGGCAGTAGGCAGTAGGCAATCAGCAATAGAAACAATCTTGACTTGATACCTTTGACTTTTGACTTTTGATTTTTAATATTTGACCAATGACCTTTGACCAATGACCATTCACTTTCCACTTTATACTTGTTACTTTCCACTATTTACTTTCTCCATCCTTGTACTATCGGGAAACGTCTGCCGTACCCGAAAGCTTTGTTTGATACACGCAAAGCGGGAGCTGCCTGCTTGCGTTTAAATTCATTACGATCGACCAAATGCAAAACTTTTGTTACAACCTCGCGGTCTCCCAAAACATTACTTATTTCGTCAATCTCTTTATTTTCTTCTAAGTACATTCGTAAAATTTGATCCAACAACTCATATGGCGGAAGTGAATCCTGATCTGTTTGATCCGGTCTTAATTCAGCCGAAGGAGCTTTCGTTAATATTTCATCGGGAATAATTTCTTCATTTCGATTTATAAATTTTGCAACCCGGTAAAGATCGGATTTATAAACATCTGCAATAACCGCAAGCCCGCCGCACATATCGCCATACAATGTAGCATAACCAACAGCCATCTCAGACTTATTTCCTGTGGAAAGAAGCAGATACCCGAATTTATTTGAAAGAGCCATAAGAAGTATTCCGCGGGTTCGAGACTGCAGATTTTCCTCGGTAATGTCTTGTTCCATATCTCCGAAAACCGGGTGAAGCATTTCCAAAGCCTTATCTACCACAGGCTGAATAGATATTTTGTTTGATGAGATGCCGAGATTTGCAATAAGTTTCTCAGAATCTTTTATACTTCCCTTTGAAGAATATTTTGACGGAAGCATAACCACATGCACATTATCTTTTCCAATCGCTTGAACCGCAAAGTAAGTAACAATCGCGGAATCAAGCCCACCGCTTAATCCTACCAATACTTTCTTGAAGTTTAGTTTTCTGCAATATTCTTTTACGCCGTAAATAACGGCATCATGAATTTCTTCTTCAAAACTTCTTTCAACTTTTGCGATTGGTTCGTACATCTCTTTAGTATCGTAAACAAGATAATCTTCAGCAAAGTTTTTGCCGAGTTGAATTAAATTTCCACCGTTATCAAAACACATGGAAGCGCCGTCGAAGATCAAATCAGTCTGCGCGCCAACATTGCAAACATATGCTAAACCGATTTTATCTTTTTTGGTAAGAGTCGAAAGCATTTCCAACCGAGCGAGTCTTTTTCCATAAGAATAAGGACTCGCCGAAATGTTAATTAAAAATGTTGCTTTCTTATCAATCAATCGTTCAACGGGATCATGGGAGTAAAGGCGCTTTTTCCAATAGTCTTTATCGTTCCAGATATCTTCGCAAATAGAGATTCCGAGTTTTTCTCCTTTGAACTCATGCACAAATACATCGCGGGCAGATTCAAAGTAACGCATCTCTTCAAATACATCGTAATTGGGTATCAGCGTTTTATGCTGCACGAATTGGATTTTGCCTTCATAACAAAGCAGTGCGGAATTAAAAAGATTTGTTCCTACAACATCATCTTCTTCGGTAAGAGAACCGAAGAGTAGTCCAACGGAATTTGTCTGCGCAGCAATTTCGTGTGCGGCAGAATTCACTGCATCACGGAATTCTTTTTTTTCAACAAGATCAAGTGAAGGATAACCAAGCAGCGCAAGCTCCGGAAAGATCACCAGATCAGCTTTATCTTCAACGGCTTTGCGGTATCCGTTAATTATTTTTTCTTTATTTCCTTTAATATCCCCGATAATAGGATCAATCTGGAAGAGTGCAAGTTTCATATAAATATTTTTTTTTAGTTTAAAGTTAAAGAGAATGAGGGAGATTGGAAAACCATTAAAGAAGTAGAGGATTTTCAAAAATATTCTTTGTAGAATGGGAAGAATATTTGTCTATAAAAGCTGGAAGAATGACTGAATGAGGTTGAATGAATGAATGTTTTTCATTCATTCATTCATGCAGCCATTCAATCATTCCAAATTATTCATGATGTTGCGACTGGTCGAAGCCGATCCTTAAAAATCTATTTACCTTATTAGCTTTAATCCTTCAACTCTCATTTTTGTTTCATAAACCGAATTGGTTTCGTCTTCGGTTAAGAACAATGTTTTATAATCGCTTCCGCCAAATTCTATATTGCTTGGTTTTAATCCGGGAGTTTTAATTTTGTATATGATTTCCCCGGTTGGATCGATTACATAAATTGCTCCACCGCCAAAATGAGCTGCATATAAATTTCCATTTTTGTCAAAGGCAATTCCATCCGGATCTCCGCCGGGTAATTCTACAAAGGTAGTTTGTTTTTCAAGTAGACCATCTTTCGTAACAGCATATTTCACAATTCTGCTTTTAGCTGATTCACAAACAAATACTGTTTTAAAATCTTTCGAGAAAGCAATTCCGTTCGGGAAAGCTAAGTTTTGCGCAACAAGAACAACTTCACGGGTATCGTTCTTCACCATAAAAACTCTTCCGTCAAGTGTGTCTTTGTTATAGCTTTTCGGATCGGTGAAGTAGAGATTTCCTTTATTATCAAAGGCTAAATCGTTCGGGCGGTTGAATTTCTTTTTTGCAAAACCGGAAGCATAAACTTCACTCTTTCCTTCTGGAGAAATTTTTAAAATAGCTCCGATTCCGTAATCACAAGCGTAAATATTGCCATCGCTGCCAATTGTTAAACCGTTTGTTTGATTTATTGTAAACGGTTCTTCAGATTGATTTAAAAATACTTCCGGTTTACCGTCGGTTATTTTTGTTATCCATTTGCCGTAGCAGCTTGAAGAATAAAGAGCCCCAACTCCATCCCATGCCGGACCTTCGGGAAATTTTTGATCCGATGCGAGTTTTGTCCATACCGGTTCAAGCGTAGTTGTTTTGGAAAGGTCTTGTGAAAAATTCACTGCCGCAGCGCATACCATAACTATAAATAATTTTTTCATTTCTTCTCCTTCTTTTCATCAAAAATTGAGTCGTCAATTCCTTGATTTACTTTATAGTTTGAATAAACCACTTGCACCGTTCCTTTGGTAACTTTAGTTTTTTTATGCTTTGGTTCGTCGGGGTCTTGCATGTCGCCTCCCATGTTGGGAATGTTCATCTTACTGATGTCAAAGCTAAAAACCATTCGCGATGGAAGCGAATAATGAGTACCCGGTTCGTAATCAAGATCGATTGTAAATGTGCCGTTCATCTTTGTAGTAGATTCAACTTTTTTAATCACGAATTTTTGTTTATCAATCCAAATCGTCGAAAGAATAACCTCGTTCACTTCGCCGAGAGGAATAACTTTAACGACTGCGCATTTCACTCCTTCAAGAAGTTCGTCTCTTTCATAAAAGCTTGTGTATGCTTTCTCAAATAGTGAATGAGGAGTAAAATTCAAACCTTGTTTCGGCAGCATAGCAAAGCCCTGCGACTTGATCTTCACTTTATCAGGTTGTTTAAAGAATATTTTCGCTTCTGTCGGCGGAACCTTCAAGAAATTAACGTCAACAACTATTTTAACATCAACTTGATAGTCTTTTACTTCCGAGAATTTCTTTTTTACTTTTTCAATAACTTCACTGCCATCTTTAGTCTGGGCAAATCCCATTTGAACAAAAAATAAAAGCGCTAATAAATATTTCATTCGAACTCCAAAAAATTAAAATAGTTTATGAAAGAATATCTTTTCTTTTAAAGATGAAAAGAGTGATTCCGAAAAATCCTATGATATGTCCGGCGAGTATCAAACAATTTTTTATTATTTCATTATAATCGATCGGATCATCAAACACCAGGCGCCAGGTTGACATATAATTTGTGAACAAATAGGGTTTTACCGTTCTAAAAAAATCTATGTTGATCGCTGAAAAAATGGTGAAGATGATTATAACCGTCATTGTTGATACAATTGGTCCAATTGCGTTTTCTACAAGAGAAGAAAAGAGAAAACCTAGCGCAAGAACAACACTCATACTTAATGCTGCCGAAGCGTAGGCGAAAATAAAACGCCAGAGAATATCATTTTGTGCAAAAATTATTATCGCATCTTTTATAACGATCAATTCACCAACTCCGAAAATAATGAGTCCCAATCCCAGACTAATTACAGCCAAAAAGAGTACAAGAAGATTTGTGTAAATCAATCCGGCAATAAATTTTGCGAATACTAATTTCATACGTGAGACGGGACGAGTGATTAACATACGATATGTTCCGGCAGTCGCTTCACCTGCAAGTAAATCGCCTGCTACCAGTGCAATTAAAAAGGGAATGTGAATGGTTAAACTTCCAAGAATAATGTATGCGATCAAATAGCCGTTAAGCAGATTACCGACAAACACAAAACTGTCCTTAAAACTACGGGTCATAAATTCAAGGTAATGTGCGCCTTCAAAGTACATCGCAATTTGAATGATGGGAACCATAACTCCGATAGCCGCAAAACCGATGTAAGTTCTCCATTTACGAAAGATTTTATAGAGTTCAATTTTAACGAGTGTGTACATCAGGCTCCCTTTTCAGTCAAGTGTAAAAAATATTCTTCAAGCGAGCGTTTGGGAACAATTGAGTTGATCAGAATCCCTTGTTCGACTAAAAACTTATTCAGCGGCGCTATTTCATTTTTTTCAAGAAGAAAAAGAATCTGGTAGTCACCGAACGATTCTATTTTTTTCTGCCATTGTGTTTCTGCAAGAATCTTTTTTGCTCTTTCAATTTCATCCAGTTCAAAAGTAACCTTCAGATTGGTGGCGTTAAGCAAATCTTGAACTGTTCCTTCTACAACTGTGGTTCCTTTGTTGATAATTATCATTCGATTTGCAACAAGTTCAACTTCCGCTAAAATATGGGAAGAGAGAAAAATAGTTTTTTGCTTTTCTTTTGCAAGATGGATGATAAGTTCGCGGATCTCTTTCATTCCTTGCGGATCAAGTCCGGTGGTTGGTTCATCGAGAATAATTAAATCGGGATCGTGAAGCAGAGCCTGTGCTAAACCGAGCCGTTGTTTCATTCCGTGAGAAAAAGTTTTTACTTTACTCTTGGCGCGTGTTTCAAGTCCAACCGTTTCAAGAATTTCCATAATTCTTTTGTTTGAAGTATCGCAGCCGGAAATTTGCCCGAGAATTTCTAAATTTTTATACGCTGATAAATAGCCGTAGAAATCGGGCTTCTCAACGATCGCACCGACTTTCTTTAGAATTTCATTTCTCTTTTGCTTGAGTGGTTTGTCAAAAATTTTTATCGTCCCGGAAGTTGGATTGATCAATGTCATCAACATTCTGATGGTAGTACTCTTCCCCGCTCCGTTCGGTCCAAGAAAACCAAAAATATCGCCGCGATAAACATTCAAATCCAAATTATTTACGGCGGTTAAATCTTTAAATTTCTTTGTAAGATTTTGAACTTCAATTACTTTTTGCATCCACAGTTCTTTCAGTTACGAATTTTAAATGTAAAACACCGATGTAAAAATAACGGTTTTAGTTTAATCTATCTTAAAAAATTGATGAGCGGTAGGGATTTGCCATTGTAGGGACTTGCCATGGCAAGTCCCTACAATTGTATATTTGATTGGTGGTTTGATTCGAGACGAAGTTTGAGTCAACTATTCTAAGGGAAATCAACAGCGAAACCGAATCCGACTTTATTGATCTTTTCATCAAAATATTCACTGAACATATTATTGCCGGAATAGAATGAGAAGTAAAAAAGAATCCCTTTCGATTCCCAATTGCCGAATTTAATACCGAGTTGAGATTGATTTGTAAAAGAATAATCGGGCAACCCGGCATAATTGATATTATGGGCCAGAAAAATATTTACAGGCTTGTCAAATAATTTCTGTATTAATTTATCGCTGTGAATTTCAAATCCGGCTAATGCTGAAAATCGTTTTAATGTTGCGGGACGAATTCGAGCTGAAAAAGCACCACCGCCATAATAGCGCAAAGAGTAATTATTAACGTTGATCGTATTTGCTGCAATCAGTTCACCAAAATCGCGGGTAAAAGCGATTGGTCCTCCGGGTTTTGTCCAATCTCGCGGATAAGGATGAATCCAATAATTGCCATCAACTAAATGGGCGCTGTTATGTATAAACCTAAATCGAAATGAAAGAAAGTTATCATCAAACGGTTGTGTGTAAGTAGCATTCCCGCCGAAGAAACCATCAATCGCATCAATTTGTAAACGAAGCTGCTCATAACCAATTACGGACGCATACGCCATAAATTCGATACCGAAATTTAATTTACTTTTGCTTTCCGAGAATTGAAATGAAAGCAAATCCATCGTATTGCCGATATCAACTTTTAGGTTTGCGTTTTCGGGATAGTAGAGAACACCGATTTTTGCTTCCTGACTATTCGCACGAAGCGGAAGAAAGTTCAAACCATCGGGAAGAAACTCAAATCTTGTTTGGGAATATGCCGGGGAGAGAAGTCCAACAAAATAAAATAAAATTAAAAAGATCAGCTTACGTAACTTCATTCTTGCAAGCAAATCCAATCTCTATACTTTTGCAATTAGAGAAAGAATCAAAACTACCGTCGCAATAGTTAAAACCAGTGTAAAACTGAATAAGCCGAAAGTGAGCGCTTTTTTATATTCCGGACTCATCTTATAAGGTGTTATGTGGGGATCCTTGACTCTGTAGTCTCCATTCTTCACATCCCAATAATCGATCTTTGGAAATAACGGTGAATTGGTTTTCCCTTTTTTTATATGGTTAAATTTAATGAGTTTTAATATGTGCTTAGATTTTTCCAAATCATGAGAGATTGTGGTGTGCCACCAATCTTCTGGCAATTTAAGAGTTCTAAGTTCACTTATTTCATTATTATCAATTGAAATTTCATGGGTCAAGTCTTCTTGTTTTACAACCGAAAGCATTTATCCCTCGAGCATTATTTGATTATTGGAATTAGTAATTATATTTTGGTGAAGTAAAAATAACAAAAAATAGAATTTAACAATACAAATATGAAAAAAATATTACTCTCCGCGTTAATCTTCCAATTTCTCCTTTTCGGTCAAGCTGATAAAAAAGAAAAAAACAATCCGCCGATCTATATCGCATTTCTCTGGCACATGCACCAACCGATCTACTGGCCTTATGAATCGATTGTTGCAACACAAGCGCAAGGAAGATATCCTTATTCGGTATTTGATATCCATAATGAAAGACTTGGACCTTATAATTCATGGCCGAAGGACGCAGTACAAAAAGGAATTTCTGCCGGGCTTCAAAATTTTGGAGCTCAAGTTAGCTTTACCGGTTCTCTAATTGAAAACTTAAATAATCTTGAAGCAAACGGGAACGGCAATTTTAGTAATTGGAAAAGCAATTGGAACAGCATTAAGAATCAAAAAACTTCTCTCGGCAATCCGCGGATTGATATGGTTGGTTTCGGTTATTTTCATCCGCTAATGGGATTGATCGACTATCAAGACATACGCAAGCAAATTCAACTACACAAAGAAATTTTTTCTCAAAATTTCCCCGGTTCATATTCCAAAGGAATTTTCCCGCCGGAAAATGCTTTTTCAAATAGAATGATTCCAGCTTTAGTTGATGAAGGAATTGAATGGGCTCTGGTAGATAACATCCATTTTGAAAGAGCGGTAAATGGATATCCTTTTGACAAAGGTGGAAATGTTTATGAACCGAACAAAGCCGATATTCAAGATGATAATCCGAATGACTGGATACAATTGAATGGTGTTTGGGCGCCGACAAAAGTATCGGCAAAGTGGGCTAGACAGCCTCATTATGTTGAAAATATTAATCCGGAAACCGGCGAGAAGAAAAAGATGATCGCGATTCCAGCCGATAGATATTTGGGAAATGAAGATGGACGCGGCGGTTTCGGCGCTTTGAATTATGAAAACGTGATGAGTCAATTTGAAAGCAGTAACAACGATCCGGATCATCCGATTTTTCTTGTGCTCCATCATGATGGAGACAATTACGGAGGCGGAAGTTCTGCTTATTATGGTTCTAACTTTCAAAATTTTGTTGATTGGCTAAAGACTAATCCGCAGCGTTTTGTCTGCACAACCATTCAAGATTATTTGCAAATGTATCCTCCAAATCAAGATGATATTATTTATGTTGAAGACGGCAGTTGGAGCGGCGCGGATAATGGCGATCCCGAATTTAAAAAATGGCTCGGTGATCCCGGAAGCGATGGTTATAGCCCTGATAGAAATAGTTGGGGAGTTATTACTGCGGCAAAAAATTATGTTGAGATGATAAATAAAATTGATCCGAATAATGCTTCAACCATTCAAGCCTGGAAATATTTACTTGTCGGCGAAGCCAGTGACTACTGGTATTGGGACGGATCGATAGATGGTATTTGGGATTCTCATCCAACTCGTGCGGCTAATCTTGCCGTGCAAACAGTTTTAGGGGCTTCAATCTCCGGCAGCGATCTTACACCGCCAACAATTTTTTCACCTCAACGCGAACCTTACAATCCCGGTGGAACCGAGTGGCTGATCTCCCAACCATCTGATTTTCAAATATGGAGTTATGTTTATGATGTGAGCGGGTTAAAATCGGTAACATTAAAATTCAGAACAGATAATGACGGAGTTAATCCCTCAGCCTCAATTCAAAATGAAACGTATGCGGGTGGCGATGAAGTTTCTGCGTGGCAGGAGATTGCGATGACGGGGAAATCAATTACTTCAAAAACTACTCCTTCACCAATTGTAAAAGCAAAAGAATTTTCTGCTGAGATTAAAGGATTTAAAAATTATTTAGTCGATTATTACATCGAAGCAGTAGACAGTAATAACAACGTTGCCAAAAGCCCGATAAAACATGTGTGGATTGGAGATGGACAAGGAACGAATCCGGGAAATTCTTCACTTACATGGCTGCCGGAAAAACCAAAGCAAGAAGACACGATCACAATAACTCTTCGAGGTGTAAACCAAGGAGCAAAATTACATTGGGGTGTAAATGGATTTAAGGAACCAATAAACGCTTACTGGCCATCGGGCACAACATTATTTACTGCGGGGCAATCAGTTGAATCTCCTTTTGTATCAACCGACTCAGCCGGAATAATTCAAATTAAAATTGGATCATTTAATAATACGCTGCAAACTGTAACTCAAATTGATTTTGTAATCCATTATAATGATAACACCTGGGACAATAACAACGGGAAAGATTATAAAATACTTCTTGATGATACCACACAAACTCCTTCAACTTTTGTGATTGACGGTTCGCTTGATGCAACCGCAAAAATTGTTGCTCAAAATAGCAATACAAAACTCTATCTCGATTGGAACGGTACCGAACTTTATGTTGCAACGGAATCAGCAAAAAAACAAGGGAAAGATGTTTTCATTTTTCTTTCTGACGATCCGATAACTTTGAAAGCAGCGCCCTGGGCAAAGCAAGGAAGCATTGGAAACTGGTCGGCATATATCGCAAATGAAAGCACAAACAATTATTGCAGTTGGTACGATCAAAGCGGAACGACAAAGATAAGCGCAAATAATTTTTTAGAAGGAACGATAAATCTCCAACAGGAATTTGGGAACATTCCGGCAAAAATATATTTGGCAGTTGGGCAATACGGAACTGCCGACAATGGAACGCTTGTTTCTCAAATTCCAACCGGAAATGGTGATGGCAATATCGATGCAAATGAATTTTTCACCTTTGATTTTACTTTTACGGGAATAAAAGAAAACACGATTCAGCTTAACAAATTCGTGTTGGAACAGAACTATCCGAACCCGTTTAATCCGGGTACAGTCATCAGTTGGCAGTTGGCAGTCGGCGGTTTTATAACTTTAAAAATCTTTGACATTCTTGGGAATGAAGTTGCCAATCTTGTTAACGAAGAAATGGAAGCGGGAGTTCATCGAGTAAGTTTTAATGGTGAAAATTTCGTTTCAGGTATATATTTTTATCAATTGAAAACCAACGGATTTATTCAAAATAGAAAAATGATTCTGCTTAAATGACGATCAATTATATTTCTTATGATAATTTATTTATGGAGGTTGTATGAAAAATACAAAATGTGTTTTCTTAGTTTGGTTATTTCTTCTAGGCACTGGGCTTAATGCGCAGCAAAAAGACACTATTTATACTATTGTAAATGGAGATTCAGTTACCATCTATCACCAACGTGTGGAGAAAAACTGCGGATCACACATCGTGATGGAATATGACAAAACAGATTTTACCATAAGGATCGGGGAGGTGGATACATCGACTAACCGCTATTTCTGTAACTGTACATTTGATTTTTCTGTTACCATCACTGGGTTGTTTACCGGTACCTATACAGCTAATCTTTTGGGTATAGATGCGCTATATAATACATCTCATTATTATGGCGCTGTAGTTTTCACAATAGTTGAAGGAGGGAGTGGTCAAATCTTGCTTCACTCACCATATCAGAGTCAATGCTATCAACCGGATGAAGTTAAAAACGAAGGTTCGTTCTCTCCCAAAGATTATACTCTTTACCCCGTTTATCCCAATCCATTTAACCCGGGAACCACTATTTCCTTTTCCATTCCAAATACTACTGTAGTCGATATTTCCGTCTTTGACACGAATGGGAAAAAGATTGAAACTCTACTTAACCGCGAAATGTCGATAGGGAATCATCGGCTGATCTGGTCTGCATCGAAATATTCCAGTGGTGTCTATTTTATATCGATGCGAACTGGAAATGTATTGGCAACACAGCCAGCTATACTGGTAAAATGATGCATTGAGCAAGGTAGTTCTAAATCGTTTAAAAGTAATAGAGATATTTTATTTTGAATACTCCAACCCGATCTACCACGTGCATCTGAAGCGGTAACGTATTACCTGAAGCATCAAACTGCTGACTCCTATCACGAATATCGTTCATGGCAAAATAGATCCAGCTTTTTGGAGAAAAATTGTATGAGAATAAAAATCCGAAGATCACCTGCTCAAGTTTATCTGATGATTTAACAAAAACATTATCTAAATAAACACGTACTCTTAAATCGTTTATCGGAGTGATGGTAACAAACGGTCTCGCGTTATAAGTAATTTCTTCAACATTTCCTTCCGGGTTTCCTTCGATGAACATATCGTACGATGTTCCGATGTCCATAATAGAAAGCGGTTTCCATTGGAAATAAGTTCCCGCCCAAGAATAGAATGCCAGATAATTACGGGAAAAATTGTAAGTCTTGGTATATCCTCCGTATAGATTGCCATCCCATTTCGGAGAAATATTAAACCAAGAACTAAAAGTTAATTCCGAAGCAAAATATTTTACGTCAGAGTCTTTCTGGTTTCCAAACGAATAGTCGATCTCGTAGCCCCAGTTATCTCGAAATTGCATGTTAATTCCTAGAATCCCAGAATAATCAGTGTAGGCATCGACTTTTTCATACGTAAAAGCGCCACCGCCGTAAAGCTGTACTTGAGCAACGTATCCTTCATCATAAAACCAAACCGGTCCCGTTATTCCAACGTAGGTTGCAGTTCCCTTCCACGGTACAAACCCAACATCACTAATATCAAATTTATTTCCTACATAACGAGTACGCATTAACGTCATCCAATGAGTAGTTTGTTTGGTAAATCCGGCAGAAGCGGCAAAGTCACCTTCGGAATTTTTGAATGATCGAGCGACTTGATATGCAAGCTGCCAATCCGATTCTCGGAATGCTCCGTCGACATCAAGTACGCCGGAATTTTTTCCAATTGAATTTTTGCCGACAAAGAGTACTCCAATATTCGAGTTATCGAGTATCTGTTTTTTAAAACGAGCCGAACCAAAATAAGCGCGTTCTTCTTTTTGATTAAGTCCATCGTTGTCGGTGTATTCAGTTTCTCCGGTCATTGCAAGAAATCCGCCATACTCCCAATCGTTAATTCTTCCGAATGCTTTTGTTCCGAAAGTTAAAGGAACTTCTTTTCCGCCTGCTAATTTTTTACCGATTCTTCTTGAATAAAATAATTCCATTGGACTATAAAAACCGGAACTATTTGATTTTCCCGAAGGCATAAAAATTTCGTTCCCCTGCGTAAAGAACGGGCGGCGTTCGCTAAAATATGTTTCGTAACGCGAAATATTAAATTGAAACGGATCAGCTTCGATCTGAGCAAAATCGGGATTCACCGTTAGTTGGTAAGTTAACTTAGGAGAAGGATTGTAAAGAATATCAAGTCCGGCATTCGGATCATTTTTATATTTACCATCCGGGAGATAAGTAATTTTAGAAATAGCGAGCGGATAAAGTTCAAGATTTAATCCTTTTACGCTTGGTTTGAAATCATCAAAAACAAGCTGCCCGAATTTTGATATTCTTTGTCCCTCATTTTGTTCATATTCGCACCAATAAAGGTCTTCACTCTGCGCCGGAATCCAGCGGTCGAAATCCAATCCCCAAGTTTCATCATCATTATATTGAATCGACTTGTAAGGAATTTTCATTTCAACCACAAAGCCCCAGTCATAAACTTTTGAGTCCGCGAACCAGATGCCGTCCCAATTATAATCCCGGTTTCTTCCATCGTCCAAAAGCCTGCAATCCAATTTTGAACCGGAAGCGGTAACCGCAAATTTGTAGGCGGTTTTTTTATCGTTAAATGTATCGATCATAAAAGAAACAACATCGCTGGAACTGTACTGATCTAAAACTCCGGAGTTCGTTTGAATATTTGAGCGGTTGTCATAATTGATCATCAAACAATAAATTGCATCGTCGGTAGTTAACACTTTCGAGACCGTTCGTTTTGAAGGTTCTTTTGCAAAGTAGGGTGAAAGCTGGAAAAAATTCGCAGTTGAATCTGCTGAATTCCAAACCGGATCGATGACGCCGTCAATCATCACGTTGGCACTTACTTTTTTTAGATGCAGTTTCTTTTCGATGTTTTTAGTTTCCGCCGAGATGAGCGAAGTAAAAACAAAAAGTAAAATGATAAGATACATAGGCTTTCAACCGGTTAAATTAATAATTTTCTTTTTAGGCGGAAGTAAACTAAAAATGTAATCCCCATTGATTAAACCATTTTTGATAGATGGAAGAATAGTCTGGTAAACGGTTAAGAATCAGACAACAATATCCGCCGCGAAAATCCTCCGACTGTATGAACGGTAATCAATGTTGAAATTTTTTTTCTCCCTATATTTGGTTAGAGAATTGCAGAAAGATTAATCACATTATTAAAAGCATTGCCAAACTATAAATTACATATTCAGTACGACGGTTCGAATTACTGCGGCTGGCAAATACAGAAAAATCAACCTTCTGTACAACAAACGCTTAAAGATGCAATTGAGACGTTAATTCGCGAACCGATTGTGCTTAACGGAAGCGGAAGAACCGATAGCGGTGTTCATGCACTTGGACAAGTCGCAAACTTTTCGTGCGAACAAAAACTTGATCTTTACCGATTCCGTTATTCACTTAACAATACGATTCCATACGATATGGCAGTTACAAAAATTGAAGAAGTTGATGCTGCGTTTCATTCCAGATATGATGCAAAAAGCCGGGCGTATCTCTATTTCATTTCTAAAAATAAAACTCCGTTTTTCAAGAATTATACTCACTTTTACTATTCCCCGCTCAATGTTCAGTATCTAAACGCGCTCTCCAAAATGTTGATTGGAGAGAGAGATTATACTTCTTTCACCAAGCATGAAGCCGAAACAGAAAATAAAATCTGCAATATTATGAACGCGCAATGGAGAAAAGAAAAAGATTTTTCGATCTTCAGAATTGAGGCTACAAGATTTCTACACGGAATGGTGCGAACCATAGTCGGCACTCTTTTGGATTTCCACAAAGAACAAAAATCGATCGAAGAGCTTGTAAAAATTATTGAAGCAAGAGATAGAACAAAAGCCGGAGAAGCAGTTCCGGCAAAAGGTTTATTCTTATTTAAGGTGAACTACTAACATGATTTCATTACAGAACAAAATAGTTTTTATTACCGGTGGTTCACGCGGAATTGGCGCGGCTTGCGTAAAGTTGTTCCATCAAGCCGGAGCGATTGTTGTTTTTTCTTTTAAAGAAAATGAAACCGCCGCGATAAATTTGGTTGATACATTTGAATCCAATAAACCCGTTTCAGTTCAACTTGATTTAAGTTCTGAAGATGACATCGTTGAAAAAGTGAAATCTGTCTTGAATAAATTTGACAGAATCGATATTTTGGTAAACAACGCCGGTATCTGGAAGTTCGGTGAAGCGGATAAAATGTCACTCACCGATTGGAACGAAACCATCCAAATTAATTTAACCTCAACTTTTATTGTCACTAGGGAAATCATTCCTTCGATGAAGAAAAATAAGTTCGGGAGAATTATAAACATTTCATCAACCGCAGGACAGCGGGGCGAACCTTTTTATTCACACTATGCGGCTTCAAAAGGAGGAATCATTTCGTACACCAAATCGCTCGCCGCAGAACTTGGCAAATACAATATTACAACGAATTGCGTTGCGCCCGGCTGGGTTGATACGGATATGGTTGCCGGAGTTTTCTTTGATGAAGATTATAAAAAAGAAGTTGAAAATATAATTCCCGTGCAGCGTATTGCTAAACCGGAAGACATCGCCGGACCGGTTCTCTTTCTTGCTTCGGATTTAGCCCGTCATATCAACGGTGAAATCCTGAACGTTAACGGAGGAAGTATTCTCTGTGGATAAATGGTTTGTTGATGAATACAGTAAGCGTGGCGGTAAAACAATTTACAAACGTGTAGTTGGTGTTTCGATAGAAAAGCAAATACAATATTACCAAATTGAGGATAAGGACTAACTTGAAAAAAATACCGGTTTCAATTTATTTTCTTTTACTACTTCTTCTGCCAGGTTTGAATTTTGCTCTCCGCTTTTTCAATCTCCCCAACTATTTTTTCTTCATCGGATTCAGATTTTACGGAATTATTTTGCTTGCCGGTCTCTTTCTCTTTTTCTATCAAGGACTTGAGGTAATTAAACAGACATTACTATCAATTTCCTTTAAGAAATTGATAAGAATATTTTTTTACGTTTTGATTCCGCCGTTTGTAATTCTTGCAGCTCTGTTTCTACTAAAAAAAATTGAATTAGGTGATCCCGATTATTTCTATGAACTGGGTTTGTCATCAATCGTTGATTTCCCGATTTACTTTGTGTGGAATTTCCCGCAATTCTTTATTCTTTTCACTTTGTTAAAAACAATAGAATCCTCATTCAAGTTAAAAGTTCTACCGAACTTCTTGCTGCTGGTGCTCTTCTTTTTACCGGAATTTTTTATTCTTCTCAAAATTTCTTTTAATGTTATCTCAAGTATAAGTTTGGTTATTCTGCTTTTGTCAATTTCACTTTTTGTGAATAAGAAAAGCAATCCTTTGGCTTTCACTCTTTATTTTTTTATCACGATTTGGATGGCTCTATTACTGTTCGGAAGTCAATCGGAAACTCTACTGCAATTATTCTTGGCAAAAACATACACAGCGTGGGATGGTTTTTTCGAAATAAATAAGAAACTTGTTGTGTTCATTTTCCCGGTGTATTTTTTCTTCTCGCTTCTTCCTATCATCTTTATGAGAAAGGAAAGTTAAAAGAATATTTCTTTTCTTATATTTGATTTAGAAATAATTCTACGCAATGAAAAAATATTTTGTCATAGTAATCGTTAGTCTTATCTGTTTTTCGTCATCGCTTTATGCCTCGGATAAAGCGCGCGGAACATTTCTCGCTATTGGAGTCGGACCCCGCATTCCCGCTTTTGATTTTAACAACACCACCATGCTCGGTTACGGATTTAATGTTGAAATTGCTTACACCAACAATGAGTATCTTCCCCTTTTTCTTTTCGGGAAGGTCGGCTTTGAACAATTTCCGGGAGCGCAAAGTTTTTATCAGGTCTCAAATTATTCTCAATTCTCAACAAGTTTGTTACCTCTTGCATTCGGCGCTCGATATTACTTTTCACCGATTCTACAGAATGTTGTACTGATTCTTCCAAGCATAGAAGTATCTGCCAACTTAACGGTTTTTCAAAAGCTACATCAATTCAAAGTTTCTTCCGGTAAAAATAATTTTTTAGAGGAAGGTTCAAAAGTTGGCTTCAGTGTTGGGGTTGGCGCTTCAATGTTTTTGGTTGAGATGCTCGCTTCTTATAATTATCTTCAAAACAACCAGTATCTTTCAATCGATATGAAAGTACGTTTACCTTTATACGTCAGTTTTTAGAGGAAAGTATGAACTACAAAAATCTTTTAGTTGAAATGGGAAACAACGTCGCAATAGTAACCGTCAATCGTCCCGAAAAATTAAACGCATTGAACAATGAAACATTGAACGAACTGTACGATGCTTTTCTTTCTATAGAACATAATGCGGAAATTCACGCAGTGATAATAACCGGAAGTGGAGAAAAAGCTTTCGTTGCCGGTGCAGATATTTCAGAGTTAAATCAACTCTCTCCATTAGCGGCAAAAGATTTTGCTGAAAAAGGACAAAAGATATTTTCTTTCATCGAACATCTTTCCAAGCCCGTTATTGCTGCGGTAAATGGTTTTGCGCTCGGCGGCGGGTGTGAACTTTCGTTAGCTTGTCATATCAGATTAGCTTCCGAAAATGCAAAGTTCGGGCAGCCGGAAATAAATTTAGGAATCATTCCCGGTTACGGCGGTACGCAGAGATTGACAAGACTGATCAATTTTTCAAAAGCTTTGGAATATATTCTTACCGCTGATTTCATTGATGCAAACACCGCTCTGCAACTTGGATTAGTAAATCATGTTTATCCTTTAACTGAATTGATGACTAAGGCAAAAGAATTAGCCGAAAAAATTGCAGCAAAACCGGCTCAAGCAGTAAGACTCGCTTTGAAGGCAATGCAATCAGTTAAAGAATTGCCGCAAAGTCAAGGCGAATTTTTTGAAGCAAGCCTCTTCGCTTTAACGACAGGGACGGAAGATTTTAAAGAAGGAACCTCTGCATTTTTACAAAAACGGAAACCGGACTTTACTCATAAATGATCTCTGCAGATTCTTCCTTTAACTCCAAACACGAATCGGGAAAATTTCGTGTCGCATTTCTTCTTCTATTTGCACTTGCGATCTTTCTTTTACTTTTAAATATCATTCTCTCCTTTTTTGCACCAAAAGAAATAACATACAGCTCGGTGGAGATTTCCGCTAATGAAATTAATCAACTGTTTAAAAAAAGCGTTGATGAATTTTATTTGGGAAGTGCGCATCTGAAAAAAATAAAATCTCCTAAAAAAAAAGAAGACTCGCTATTATTTTCTTATCGCTTAACTCTTCCTTACGATGTTCCGGTTCCGGTTTTGCTGAATAGTGTTTTCGACAACTTCCGTGGAAAGGATGTAGAGATTAATTCCACTGAAATGGTTTTGAATAAAAAATCCATTTTAGAAATTTCTTCCGGAGGTAAAGAAAAATTTTATGCTGAATTAATTCAGGACACTTCTCTTCACCGTGATAACGGAAGTCTTGCTTTTGTGCTCACCGATTATGAAAATCTTTCAGCGGATGATTTAAATAAATTATTAACAACTCCTGAAAGCTTTGCGTTTCTCCTTCAACCGGAAAAAGGAAGTGCGGAGTTCACAAAAACTATTTTGGATTTCCGTAAAGAATATATTGTTGAATTAACAGCCTCAAGTCCCAACTCTGAATTCACTTTAGCCGAAAATTTTCCGATTGTTAGGAACAAATTAGCGATAAACTCATTACTGCGTTATTATCCTAAGAATACTTTTTTCTTTGTAAATCAACAATCAACTCTCTTAAATTCTAATGCTTACGAAAAAGTGAGGAAGGAATTTTCGAAGAAGAAGTACAATCTTTTTTCTTCAAATTCATTTACAAATCTTTCCGAACTAAAGCATGACGAGTGTGAAAAACATTTCTTTGCAGAGGTGAGTGTTTTAAGGAAAGGAGAAGTCAAATTAACGATCCTTCCGGCAAATTATTTTTTAACTTCGATCGACAAAATTGCGAAAATAAAAAAAAGAGGGGTTAGATTTATACCGGCAACTAAAGCCGTGCTGCTGATTAAAGGGCAATAACCGGATTCCCGCTCTCGTTTAATTCTTCAACTTCATCAAAATTAAATTCATTTATTTGATTGATAAACTGCTCCTTATTTCCAACTAACACCACGACCGTCTCATCATCAAGAATATTATTCTTCGCAGCGTTCAACGCATCATCGATCGTAACGGATCGAATGTTTGAAATATATTCATCAAAATAAGATGGTTGTAGATCGTAAATGTATAGCGTGTTCAATCCGGCAGCCAACTGGTAATAGGTCTCAAAGTTGCTCGGAAATCTTCTTATGATCGAAAGTTTCGCTGCTTCAAGTTCATCAGCGGTAATCGATTCTTTTATCCGATTCAACTCATAAAATGTATCTTGCACCGCCTCAATCGTATGTTCCGACTGTACAGAAGTCGTAAGAAGAAAATATCCTCTTTCTTTTCGATATGAAAAAAGCGAATTGGCTCCGTAGGTAAATCCTTTTGTTTCCCGAAGTTTAAAGTTGATGCGTGAATTAAATTGACCGCCTAAAATGGTGTTCATAACAGTCTTGGCATAAAAATCACCGTCGCTTCTTTTGTCAGAAAGATTCCCAATCCGTATTTCAGTTTGTTGAGCCTCCGGTTTATGAACGAAATAGAACCGGCGCTTTTTATTCGGATGAACGAAGAGTTGAGTCTCTGAAGTTTTTGTCTTCCCAAAATTATCAACAAATTGATTCACCAAGTTTTTAAGCGTTTTAGGATCAAGTGAGCCTGCACAAATAAATCCCGCTCTATCGGAAGATATTTGAGAGTTATAAAAATTTCTCACGTCTTCGTTTGTTAATTTCTGAACATCTTCTTCTTTACCAAGGTTAAAGTTTCCGAGTTTATTTTCAAACCCGAAAATTTTTTCTTCAAAAATTTTATCGGCAATCGTATCAGGTTCATCCTTTATTTGTAGTAGTTGAGCGAGAACCTTGCTTCGTTCGCGCAGAAATTCTGTCTCTTCAAAGTGGGGCTGGTTAAGTATTTTGCTAAGCAGCGTTAATGTTTCACTGAATTTTTCTTCAAGCGAAACTATCGTGAAGTACATGAATTCATGATTAATGGAAATCTGAATTGACGAACCGAGCATCTCAAATTGGTTGTTGAGTTCAAGCGCCGTCAACCCGCCGGCGCCTTCATCGATTAAAATTGCAGTAAGATTCGCAAGTCCGCTTTTCCCTTCGTCATCAAGCACACATCCTGTTGAAATGATCAACGTGAACTGAACCATCGGCAGTTTAGTTTTTTGGATGAACAAACCTTTCATCCCGCTGTCTGAAATTATTTCTTCAATTTCAGGAAGATGAAATTTTGCTTGTTCAACAATTTGGGGAGGAGTAGTTCTGTCTAAAGTCATCATACTTTTCCTTCCTTTTCTTTGGGAACAAAACGAAGATCAATAAAAGGTTTATTAAAATACTTAGCGCAATTTTTCACCGATTCTCTTTCTACTTTTTCATAGAGGCTTAACTCATGCGAAAAGTAATTTGGTTCGCCCAAATAAAAATTGTAATGGTTTAAATGATTTGCTACGGAATCCAGACTTTGCATTCCATAAATAAAATTGGCTTTTATTCCATTCTTCGAGCGAATCAATTCTTCAATTGTGATGTTGTTTGTAAAAAGGTTCGTTAATTCTTCAAAAATTATTTTTTTGATTTCATCTAACGATTTGCCGGGTTTAGCGGTAGCGGTTATACAAAAGAACCCGCCATATGAACCGGAGTATTGAAAGGCGGAAACTTGCAGCGCAAGCTCTTGTTTAAGCACCAAAATGTTGTGGAGTCTCCCGTTTTTTGAACCGGTTAATATGTCCGACAAAATATCGAGCGCAAAATTATTTTCATGAAATATTTTTTCGGTTTTCCAGACAAGCAGAATTTTTTCAAGGCTAACGGAATCAAAGACAACTTCACTTTTCGATTCATGCAACTCACTCTCTTCTACATTAAGTGGATCAACTTTGGCTGATGAATTTATTCCGCTAAAATATTTTTCAACTAAATCTTTGGCGCTGTCGATTTCAAAATCACCGGCAATAACCAATGATGCGTTGCGCGGTTGATAGTAGGTATTACAAAAATCACTCACATCTTTTTGATTGTACGATAAAATATGATCCATAAGCCCGATAGTGGGTGCGTGGTAAGGATGGGATTCGTTATACAACAAACCAAATAATTTCTGCCACGTAAGTCCGTACGGCTGATTATCATATCTTTCGAGTCGTTCATTTTTAACAACTTCAATTTGATTAGCAAGAGTCTCGTCAGTCAAAGCCTCAAGAAAAAATCCCATTCTGTCGGATTCAAGCCAAAGCGCCGTTTCAAGAAAGTCGGAGGGAATTTTTTCAAAATAATTTGTTACATCAAAGCTTGTGGAGGCGTTTAGCGTTCCGCCGTTGTCCTGGATAAATTTAAAATGTTCTCCTTTTTTAACATGCTTAGAACCTTGAAACATCATATGTTCGAAGAGATGCGCAAGTCCGGTTTTATTCATTGGATCGCGGCTTGAACCTACATTGTACCAAAGATTTACAACCGCAATTGGGAGCGATTTATCTTGATAAAGAATAACTTCCAAACCGTTTTGCAGAGAATATTTTTTATAATCGAGAGAGAGAATTTTCATTTAGCCTTTCCAATTAATACAACCTGAAGATACTACTTTTACAGAGATCAAAAAAAATCTTTTTTTTTGTTAACAAAAATTTAATTTGAATAAATGGTTTAAAAGAGTGAAATTTAGACGTTCAAATTTTACTAACTAAATAGAGGTATTCTAAATTATGAAAAAGCTACTCTTACAGATGCTTTTGTTCAGCGTGTTCTTTGGAATGACCCAATTATCACTTGCGCAGGGAATAACAACCGCTAGTATAAATGGGAAAGTTTCTGCTATGGATGGGGAAACTCTTCCTTCTGCTTCAGTTATGGCAGTGCATATTCCAACGGGAACTGTTTATGGCACATCAACTCGTATGGACGGTAAATACAATTTGACCGGATTGAAAACCGGCGGTCCGTACAAAATCACCGTCTCTTTCGTTGGGTATCAAACTCAGGTAAAAGAAAATGTTTATCTTGAGTTAGCCCAGAATTTAATGGTTAATTTTAAATTACCGGAATCTTCAGTTACTCTTAGCGAACTTACCGTTACTGCAGAAAAGAGCGCGATAATGAGTCAAGCACGAACCGGTTCAGCACAAAACGTTTCTGAAAAATCGATGCAAGAAATTCCTACTACTTCAAGAGATTTTCAGTCTTTCTCTAAATTATCACCTCTATTTTCAGGTAGTAGTTTAGGGGCAGCGGGACGTTCTTCAAAATATAATAACATCCAGATTGACGGAACACAGTATAATGACCTTTTCGGTCTTGGTTCAACGGGAACACCTGGTGGACAATCGGGAACGAATCCTATCAGTTTAGACGCTATTAGTGAATTTCAAGTTGTTATTGCTCCTTACGATGTAAGACAAAGTGGTTTTACAGGTGGCGGCATCAACGCGATTACCCGCAGCGGAACCAACCAATATCACGGATCTGTTTATGGTTTTGGAAGAAATCAAAACATGTCCGGACAGTATATAAATAAAGACGGCAAGAGAACAAAAAAAATGGATGAATTTAAGGATTACCAATTTGGTTTTAGAGCCGGTGGTCCAATCATTCAAGATCAATTATTCTTCTTTGTAAATGGAGAAAAAACAATTTATAATTATCCACAACCAAACTTGTCGGTAGGTTCAAGGTTAGCGGGCGTTTCAATTGACTCTTTAGGCGGCGCTTTTGCTGCAGCTCTTGCTGCAAAAGGATTTAACGCCGGAGGTTTCAATTTACCCACTTTTGAACAGCCAAGTTCAAAATTATTTGTTCGTTTTGATTACAACTTAGCGGAAAATCATAAACTAACGGTGCGTAATAATTTTGTAGACGCCGGTTCTGATAAATTGTATAACTACAGAACTACCAGCAACCTTCTTTTTGATACTCAACCTTATTTGATGAGCAATATGACTAATTCTATGGTTGCCCAATTAAATAGTACCTTCGGGAATACGATGTCAAACGAATTGGTCGTTGGTTATACAACAATTAGAGACAAAAGAAAAGGAAAATCTGCTGACGCTCCCGAAGTTTTAATAAAAGAAATAAACAAAACTTTCTCAATGTATGCCGGACCTGATAGATTTTCATCAGCAAATAAATTAGATCAGGATATCTTCGAGATTAGCGATAACTTCAGTTTATATATGGGTGACCATACTTTTACAGTTGGAACTCATAATGAATTTTTCTCTTTCACTAATTTATTTGCGCGTTCAGCTTTTGGTTACTATGAATATAACAGTCTGGATGATTTTGCAAAAGATAGCGTATCTTATTACCAGAGAGTTTATTCTCGATTTGGAAATCAAAGCGACCCGGGTGCAGTTCCTGCTGCTGAATTTAGTGTAGCTCAATATGGTTTCTATGCACAGGATGAATGGGCAGTATTGCCGACATTAAAAATTACCGCAGGTATTCGTGTGGACATTCCTACGTTCCCAACGACTCCTGCTAAAAATGATTCGGTTCCAAAATATTTCCCTCAATATAATACCGATAAAATACCATCAGGAAATATGCTTTGGTCGCCAAGAATCGGATTTAACTGGGATGTCACCGGCGAAAGAACAACTCAAGTTCGCGGTGGTATCGGAATTTTTACAGGTCGGATTCCTTATGTTTGGATGTCGAACAACTTCGGCAACACTGGTATGTTTACCGCTGAAGTCAATGCCGCAACTAGTGCAACAAAACAAAAAGTCTATCTTCCATTTATTTCGGACCCAACGAATCAGTACATCTCCGGAGATCCAAGAGTT
This sequence comes from Ignavibacteria bacterium, assembly GCA_030693705.1. Lineage (GTDB taxonomy): Bacteria > Bacteroidota > Ignavibacteria > Ignavibacteriales > Ignavibacteriaceae > UBA1563. The sequence goes on from JAUYAB010000107.1 coordinate 78,334, forward strand.
ACAAATGGCGCTTTAGGTAATCCAAAATTACAGTCTGAAATTGATATCGTAGATCCTAATTTGAAATTACCTCAAGTTATGAGATTTAATCTTGGCGTAGACCAAGAATTAATTTGCGGTTTTGTTGGAACTGCCGAATTCTTATACTCTAAGAGTATTAATGAAATGTTGTACCGTAAAGCTAATTTAGTTGCTTCGACAAGTAATATTGCCGATGGCCGTCCTAAATACGGTGGTACAAATAGTGGTGGTGGAAATTTTTATGACTTATTAGAGTTATATAATACAAGCGCCGGCTATCAATACAATTTGATGTTCCAACTTCAAAGAAATGTTGCCCGTGGAGTTTCTGTAAATACTGCTTATACATTCGGACAGGCAAAAGATAAAAACAGTTTAAGTTCCTCGCAAGCAGCTTCTCAGATGAATTACAGCCCGATTGATATGGACCCAAATAATCCTGCGTTAACCACTTCACAATGGGAAGTTAAACACAGAGTATTTGCATCTGTTTCTTACGCTGCTGAATTCTTCCAGAATGCCCCAACAACCATCTCACTATTTTATAACGGGCAAAGCGGTAACCCATTTTCGTTTGTTGTAAATGGTGATTTGAACAATGATGGGTTTAGATATAACGACCTTTTCTACATTCCTAAAGATGCAAGTGATATTCTCGTTGGAACAATTTCCGGCGGTAAATTTGTAGCTGCTACAAAAGCCGGTACAACCGCAGACGATCTTAATGCATTTATTCAGAATGATAATTATCTCGGCAAAAACCGTGGTAAAATTTCCGAAAGAAATGGCGCCCGTGAAAAATGGCAAGAATATCTTGATTTAAGAATCACTCAGGATGTACCTGACTTTTTAGGAATGGGAACTTTTCAGTTTTCACTTGATATCCTAAACGTAGCGAATTTACTTAACACCAGTTGGGGAAGAGTGCAAACCGCCGGTCTTGGTACTTATAACATTGTTGCTCTACAAGGTTTGGTTACCAACAATGGTGTTGCTAATACTCCTGTTTATAGCTTCTCTAAACCTACTAACAATTCTGTCTATACTGATAGCGACATTGCTTCCCGTTGGAGAATGCAGCTCGGTGTTAGATACACATTATAAAAACCTATTCATTTAGGTATTCATAAAAAAAGCCACTCCGGTTAATCGGAGTGGCTTTTTTATTTTCAGTAAGCCTAGACTTCTCGGAATGGTCAAGACCGTTCCGATGAATGTTAAAGGAAAATTTTTAATGGATCAGTTTTAATATTCTATCTGTTCTAACAGAACCTAACAGACGGAACAGTTCAGAGAAAGGAATGTCTCTATCCCAGGAGAATAAGGACATAAACGCTTCGCCAACAACCATATCACGGGAAACAAATCCCCAAAAACGTGAGTCGGCAGAATCATCTCTGTTATCACCCATCATAAAGTAATAATCTTTTTGGAATGTATAAGAAGTAATTGGTTTTCCTTTTAAGGTTATGGTTTCACCACTCACTTCAATTACTCTTTGCGCAAATTCTCTATCAATAATCGTTCGCCATTCTTCAACATTTTGAATATTCAGAGGAATCGTCATTCCTTTTTTAGGAATCACGAGTGGTCCATAATTATCTTCATTCCAGGGTTTTCCTTTTGGAAATATTGCCGTGTTCACTCTATCTTTCGGCAGTGGATACGGTGACAAATATTTTATGTATGGCGGTATCCAAAATTCTTTCCCGCTTACAAAAACAACTTTATCACGAACTTCAATCGTATCGCCTGGTAAACCGATACAACGTTTTACATAATTTACATTCATGGCAATTTGTTCTTCGGGAATCGGTAATCCGGGAATTCGTTCATCGGCACGCAATTGCTCTTTGTTTCCCGGATATTCAAATACAACAATATCTCCATGATGCGGATCTTTAAATTTTAAGAACGGCATTGTGAAGTAAGGGATTTCAATTTCTGTAAATGGAATATATTTTGGTGAACTTGGTCCGTAAACAAATTTATTTACAAGAATAAAATCGCCCACAAGAATCGTGTCTTCCATTGAACCGGTCGGGATACGTGTGTTCTGAATAAAAAAGGTAATGATAAAAAGCGCCGCAATTGCCGCGGAGAAAAGTGAACGGAAAAACTCTATCGTTTTCTCAACAAAAGTCTCCGGAGCTTTTCTCACTTTCTTCCCAAACGGATGAATAATTTTATCCATAATCGATCTAAATTTTTGTATTCCCGTTTTGGGAGATTCATTTTCAGGTTGTGGGGTCATTCGTTGTTTTCTTTATTGTTTTAGTGATTCAAATTTTTTCTTTAACAGATCATTAACTACTTGCGGATTCGCTTTTCCCTTTGTTGCTTTCATCGTTTGCCCCACAAAGAATCCAAACACTTTTTCCTTCCCATTAAGAAACTCTTTTACTTGATTTTCGTTTGCATCAAATATTTGTTGAATAATCTTCTCAATTTCAGAAGTATCGGAAATTTGAATAAGATTTTTTTCTTTTACAATTTCTTCCGCAGTCTGTTTCGTCTCCAACATTATCGCAAAAACATCTTTTGCAATTTTCCCGCTGATGATTCCTTGTTGAATGAGATTTATTAATCCGCCAAGATTTTGCGGAGTGATTGAAAAATCTGCAATATTAATTTTTTGCTCGTTTACTACTTTTAGAACTTCAACCATCACCCAGTTAGACGCTGC